>JBHJHI010000042.1:0-33741 GCA_050330995.1 Paracoccaceae bacterium | reverse complement strand
CCGCGTCACGCTGATCTTCGAGCGCGAGGCGGACGGCGAGTGGCTGATCGTGCACGAGCACGGCTCGGCCGCCATCCCCTTCCCCGACCCGGAGACGACGCGGGCGCTGCTCGCGCCGGCCGACGACTGAGGGGCGCTGCGCCGCTCGGTTCTCGCCGCACGGACGAAAGGAGCTTCCCATGACCCGCCGCCACGCCCGCCCCGTCGCCGGTCGCGCCGTCCTCGCGTCCTTGCTCGCCGCGGCCTCGCTCTCGGCCGCCCTGCCGGCCCGCGCCGAGGGGCCGCCGACGCCGCCCGAGAGCGCCGTCGCCCTGCAGTTCCGCCCCAACCACGTCGCGCTGCGCGTCGCCGATCTGGAGACGTCGGTCGACTGGTAGCGCCGCGCGTTCGGCGCGCGCGAGGTGCGCCGCTCGCGCGTGCCCGACCTCGACCCCGCGATCGAGATCGTCTTCCTCCATCTCTCGGGCGGGTTCCACGTCGAACTCGTCGGCGGCGGCACGCCCGACGAGCCCGGCGCGCCGGCGACGATCGCCGACGCCTACGGCCGGGCGGGCTATCAGCACGTCGGCTTCGGCGTCGCGGACATGGACGCCACCCTCGCGCACCTGGCCGCCGAGGGCGTCGCGCCCGCCTACCGCGTGGCGCGCGAAGACTACGGCGTCGAGATCGTGCTCATCAAGGAGCCGAGCGGGCGCTTCGTCGAACTCTACGCCCCGCTCGACTGAACCCGCAGCACCACGAGGAGACCCGCCATGATCCGCCGGACCACCATCGCCGCCGTTGCGTTCGCTCTCCTCGCGCCGATCGCCCCGGCGCAGGAGGCGGCCTCGCCCGCCGCCGCGCCGGCGCCGCCAGGGCGCGAGGCCCCCGCCGACCCGCGCTGGGCGGTCGACCCCGAGACCCTCGCCTCGCCCTACGGCGAGGGCGACGAGCGCGGCGCGCTGAACCGCCTCGACCCCGAGAGCGTGATGGCCGCCCTCGGCCTCGTCACCCGCGGCGAGGTCCTGAGCCTCGCCGTGCCGCTCTCGCGCGAGACGCCGGCCTACGGCTGGCGACGCTTCGACGTCGTCGTCGGGCGGGGCGTCTGGAACGAGGACGTCGTCACCGCGCCGATCAACACCGGCACCCAGATCGACGGCCTCGCGCACCTCGGCGTCGACGGCCGGTTCTACGGCGGCCGGCACATCGAGGACTTCCACCGCAACGACGGCCTGCAGGAACTCGGCATCGAGAACGCCTCGCCGATCGTGACCCGTGGCGTGGCTCTCGACATCGCGGGCCTGAAGGGCGTCGAGCGGCTGGAGATCGGCTATGCCGTGACGCCCGCGGACATCGAAGCGGCGATGGCGCGCCAAGGGATCGAGGCGATCCGCGAGGGCGACGTCGTGATCTTCCACACCGGGCATCGGAGCCTGCTCGACGCGGGCGAGCGCGAGACCTTCCTGTCCGGGCAGCCGGGACCCGGGATCGCGGCGGCGCGGTGGCTCGCGGCGCGCGGCGTGGTCGCGGTCGGCGGCGACAGCGGCTCGATGGAGGCCATGCCCTTCGAGCGCGAGGGGCTGGTGTTCCCGGTCCACCAGATCCTGCTGGCCGAGCACGGCATCTACATCCTGGAGAACATCGCGACCGAGCGCCTCGCCGAGGCCGGCTGGTCCGAGTTCCTGTTCGTGGCGACGCCGCTGCCGATCGTCGGCGCCTCGTCGTCCTGGGTCAACCCGATCGCGATCCGGTGAGCGTCCCGAGCCTTCCGGACGCGGACCGTCGGACCTCTCGTGGATCGCCACCGGGGAGGGTCGGCGTCGGGGGGCGCTCGTCCCGAGGCCCGTCCCCGACGACCCGCGAGCGCCGGCGGCCGGCAATTCCCCGGACGGGCGAACCGGCGCGCTCCGGGCGGCCGGCCCGCCTCGACCCGCCCGCGGCGGCCGCCCCTCGAGTCGGCATCGGGCGCGGGTTCGGGGCGATCCACGGTGGCGGCGGAGGGCGAGCGGCCGGTGGCGTCCCATGGCCCGCTCGACGGAACGACGGTATGATCGCGACACGCCCGCCAAGACGCGACAGGAGCCCGGCACCGCCATGCGCGTTCTCGTCACCGGCAGCGCCGGTCATCTGGGCGAGGCGCTCATGCGCCTCCTGCCCGAGCACGGCGTCGAGGCGATCGGGCTGGACCTCGCCGCCTCTCCCTTCACGCACCACGTCGGCTCGATCACGGATCGCGCGGCCGTCCGGGCGGCGATGGCGGGCGCGCAGGCCGTCGTCCACGCCGCGACGCTGCACAAGCCCCATGTCGCCACCCATGCCAAGCAGGCCTTCGTCGACACCAACGTCGCGGGCACGCTCTGCCTGCTCGAGGAGGCCGTCGCCGCCGGCTGCCCGCGCGTCGTCTTCACCAGCACCACGAGCGCCTTCGGCGCCGCGCTGACGCCGGCCCCAGACGAGCCCGCGGCCTGGATCGACGAGGACGTCGCGGCGGTGCCGAAGAACATCTACGGCGTGACCAAGACCGCGGCCGAGGACCTCTGCGCCCTCTTCGCGAGGCGCCACGGGCTCGGCTGCGTCGTGCTCAGGACCTCGCGCTTCTTCCCCGAGGCCGACGACGACGCGGGCGTGCGCGCGGCCTTCCCGGACGCGAACGCGAAGGCCAACGAGTTCCTCCACCGCCGCGTCGATCTGGAGGACGCCGCGATGGCCCACCTCTGCGCGCTGCGCTCGATCGCCGGTCCCGGCTTCGCGCGCTACGTCGTCAGCGCCACGACGCCCTTCACCCGCGCCGATCTCGCCGGGCTGCGCCGCGATCCGGCTCGCCTCGTGGCCGAGCGGGTCCCCGCGTTCGAACGGGTCTATCGCGCGCTCGGCTTTCGCATGAGCGCCGACATCGGACGCGTCTACGCCAACGCGCGGGCGCGCGAGGACCTCGGCTGGCGACCGCGCCACGACTTCGCCAGCGTCCTCGCGCAGCTCGAACGCGGCGAGCCGATCGGCAGCGCGCTCGCCCGTCGCGTCGGCGTCAAGGCCTACCACGACGAAGTCTTCGCCAAGGGACCCTATCCGGTCGAGACGATCGAGGCGTCCGCGGACTGATCGGGACGCCGCCCGCCGCGACGACGAACCCGGAGGCCGGCGCCGAGGAAGCTCGCCGGGCCATCCAGGAGAGCGCGCCCGGCGTCGACCCGCGCGAGCGGGTAGCCGGCGCCTCCGGCGGGGTCGCCGCCGCGGGAGAGGACGAGCCGGATCAGCGCCGCGATCCCGAACCCCTCGGCGTGCTTGGTGAGGGCGTCGGCGCCGAGCGCGAGGCGTCCGCGCGTGGTCGGCTCCCCGCCTCGCGCGGCGCGGGCAGGAGACCGTCGACGGCTCGGGCGAAGGTCTCGGCGCTCGCCTCGGGGGGGAAGGCGTCGAACACCGCGCGGCTCGCGATCCCGTCGATCAGCGCGCAGAGGGTGAGCGTGGTCGCCTCGACGTCGAGCGAGGGCTCCGCCCGTCCGGCTGCCACGTCGCGCCGGATCGCGTCCGCCAGCGCCCGCTTCAGCGCCTCGTCGTTGCCGCGGAAGATCGCGAGCATCGCGTCGTCGCGCGCGGCCTCGGCCGCGATCTCGAGGGTGAGCCGCGCGAAGGTCCGCTCGGTCAGATAGGCGATCGAGCGCCGGCCGGTCGCGATCGTCCACCGCGAGGGGCGCCGCGCCGCCACCGTGACGGCGCGCCCCGTCGAGGGGGCGACGGTGGACGAGATCGTGGCGGACCTCACGCCCGCGATCGAGGCGCTGGCGGTCGACTGGCCCCCGGGCTTCGGCTGGCGCTGGCGCGGCGAGGTCGAGACCGCGGCCGAGACCTGCGCCGACACCGAGGTCGCGCTCGCCGTCGCCCTCGTGCTGGTGTTCGGGGTCGTCGGCGCCGTCGCGTTCCTCGGCGAGAGCCTGTCGCTGACGCAGGCGCTCGGCTCTTTCCCCGTCCTCGTGACGGTCCTCGCGATCGTCAGGCGAGCGGCACGACCACCGGGCGGGTGCGTCCTCGACGGCGCCCCTGGCGCGCGCCGGGCGACGCTCGGTCTTCCGCCAGGGGCTTCCGTTCGCCATGGCGTCGACGAGCGGCCGCCCGTGGCCCGAACTTGACCCGGAGACCGATTCGCCCGCCTATGATCGGGCAGACGCCGCAATTCCAGCATGCAGCTCGGAAGGGGGTCTCGCGATGGCCTACGTCGACTGGATGATCAGCGGACCGAAGATCTGCGGCTGCAGCTGCGACTACGGCTGCCCCTGCGAGTTCAACGGCAAGCCTTCCATGGGCTGGTGCCAGGGGCTCGAAGCGCACCGGATCGACAAGGGACACTTCGGCGAGGTGTCCCTCGACGGCCTGATCGTCGCCGCCTGGTATCGCTGGCCGGGCCCGCTGCACGAGGGCGGCGGCATCGTGCAGGGCATCGTCAGCGCCCACGCCACCGAGGCGCAGCGCGAGGCGCTCTTCAAGATCCTCGGCGGCGAGGAGCAGGAGCCGACGACCGTCTTCAACATCATCGGCTCGACGGTCGAGACCGAGTACGATCCGGTCTTCGCCGACATCGAGTTCGAGTGCGACGTCGCCGCCGCGACCGGCCGCTTCCGCGTGCCCGGCATGCTCGATCTGGCGATCGAGCCGATCCGCAACCCTGTCACCGGCGCACCGCACCGCGCGCAGATCCACCTTCCCACCGGGTTCGAGTTCCGCTGGGCGGAGATGGGGTCGAGCACCTTCAAGGTCGACGCGGCGCTCAGCTTCGAGCACGAGAAGCGCTACGCCTACCTCATCGACGCCGCGTACGGCCCTTACGGCGTGATCGAGACCGCCGCCTGAGGCGGGACGTGTCCGCCGCCGCCCCGTCGCCGGTCGAAGCCGCGCTTCGCCGCGAGGCCTGGATCACGGGAGCGGCGCTCGCCCTTCTCTCCGTGCTCGCCTGGGCCTGGACCCTGGCGGGCGCCGGGATGGGAATGGACGCCTTCGCGATGACGCGGCTCGCGCTGTTTCCCCATCTCGGCGCGGCGTCGGGCGGCATGGGCGCCATGGCGGACACGGGCGGCGGCGGGCTCGGCCACGCGCTACTGCTCCTGTCGATGTGGTGGGTGATGATGGTGGCCATGATGGTGCCGGCCGCCGCGCCCACGATCCTGCTCTACGCCCGCACCGTGCGCCGGCAGGTCGCGCGGGGGCGGATGTCGGGCCGGGCCGGGACCGGCGCGTTCCTCGGCGGCTATCTCGCGGCCTGGCTCGGCTTCTCGGTCGCGGCGGCGGGGCTGCAACTCGGCCTCGAGGCGGCGGGTCTTCTGCGGCCCATGCTGATGAGCGGCAACGATGCCCGGTTCGCGGCTGCCGTTCTCGCCGCCGCGGGTCTGTGGCAACTCTCGCCCCTGAAAGCCGTGTGTCTCGCGCATTGTCGCTCGCCGGCCGACTGGCTGTCGCGGCACTGGCGGCCGGGACCCGCCGGGGCCTTCCGGATGGGCGTCGAGCACGGGGTGTTCTGCGTCGGCTGCTGCTGGGCGCTGATGGCGCTTCTGTTCGTGGGCGGCGTCATGAACGTCGTCTGGATCGCGGCCCTGACCCTGCTGGTGGCGGTGGAGAAGATCGCGCCGGCCGGCCCTTTCGTCGGCTACGCGGTCGCCGCGCTGCTGCTCCTCTGGTCGGTCGCGACGCTCCTGGTCTGAGCCGGCACGGCGCGTCCGACGGGAAGGCTCCCCTCGTGCGCGGCGGCCGCGAGCCTCGCCCGCACCCCTTCCGACCGGCTTCCGGTCACGGCCCGACGAGCGGGGAGCCCGCGGCGCCTCGGGGCGCGACGCGGACGCCTCCAGCCCCGCAGGGCAGCCTCGCCTCGTTCGCGGCAGCCGGGCTTTTCCCGCGGGGGCGGCTTTCCCGTCGGTGAGGAAAGGGAGGGCAGCCCTTCGCGAAGGGCTGCTCCTCGCCGTCCTCACATCGCCGGTTCGACCCCCCAGACCTCGCGGGCGTATCCCCTGATGGTCCGGTCCGACGAGAACCAGCCCATGGGCGCCGCGTTGATCACGGCCTTCCTCGCCCACTCGGTCTGGTCGCCCCAGGCGGCGTCGACCTGGCGCTGGGCGTCCCAGTAGGCGTCGAAGTCGGCGGCGACCATGAACCAGTCGTGGCCGCGCAGGTTCTCGACGAGCGGGCGGAAGCGGTCGGCGTCGCCCTCCGACCAGAAGCCGCTCTCGATCTGCCCGACCACCTCGCGCAGCCGGTCCGAGCGCTCGACGTAGGAATTCGGGTCGTAGCCCTCCGCGCGCATCCGGGTGACGTCGTCGGCCTCCAGGCCGAAGATGAAGATGTTGTCGTCGCCGACGCGCTCGCGGATCTCGACGTTGGCGCCGTCGTTGGTGCCGATGGTGAGCGCGCCGTTCATCGCGAACTTCATGTTGCCGGTGCCCGACGCCTCCATGCCGGCGGTCGAGATCTGCTCGCTGAGGTTCGCCGCCGGGATCAGCCGCTCGGCCTGGGTGACGTTGTAGTTCGGCGGATAGGCCAGCGCGAGGCGGCCCTTCATGTCCGGATCGGCGTTGATCCGGGCGCCGATGTCGTTGATCAGCTTGATGATCAGCTTGGCCATGCGATAGCCGGGCGCGGCCTTGCCCGAGAAGATGCGAACGCGCGGCGGGATCGCGGCCCCGGGGTCGCGCTTCAGCTCGTTGTAGACGGCCGCGACCTCCAGCACGTTCATCAACTGGCGCTTGTACTCGTGGATGCGCTTGATCTGGATGTCGAACATGGCCTCGGGGTCGACGCGCGTGGCGTGCGTGTCGGCGAGCCAGGCGGCGAGGCGCTCCTTGTTGGCGCGCTTGGCCTGCCCGAAGCGCTCGCGGAAGGCGGCGTCCTCGGCGAGCGGCGCGAGTTCGGTCAGGCGGTCGAGGTCGGTCTCCCAGCCCTCGCCGATCGCCTCGTCCAGAAGCGCGGTCAGCGCGTGGTTGCAGCCGCGGATCCAGCGCCGCGGCGTCACGCCGTTGGTCTGCGACAGGATGCGGTTCGGGTGCAGCGCGTGCAGATCGGCGAACACCGTGCGCTTCATCAGGTCGGTGTGGAGCTGGCTGACCCCGTTGACCTTGTTGGCGGCGATGAAGGCGAGGTTGCCCATCCGCACCTCGTGCTCGCCCACCGCCTCGGTGCCCTCGGGCCGCTCGCGGCCCTTGGCGCGGACCTCCAGCGCGTGCGCCTCGTCCATGCGCTCGATGATCTCCATGTGGCGCGGCAGGACGCGCGCCATCATGTCGTTCGGCCACTTCTCCAGCGCCTCGGGCATCAGCGTGTGGTTGGTGTAGTTCAGCGTGCCGCGCGCGAGGCGCAGCGCCTCGGCGAAGTCGAGATCGTGCTCGTCCATCAGGAGCCGCACCATCTCCGGTCCCGCGATCGCGGGATGGGTGTCGTTGAGCTGGATCGCGACCTTGGCCGGCAGCAGCCCCGCGTCCCCGTGATGGGCGAAGAAGCGGCGCAGGAGGTCCTGCAGCGAGGCGGCGGTGAAGAAGTACTCCTGCTTGAGGCGCAGCTCCTTGCCCTGCGGCGTGGTGTCGTCGGGGTAGAGCACGCGCGAGATCGTCTCGGCGAGCACCGCGGGGGCGGCGGCGCCGAGGAAGTCGCCGCGGTTGAACGGCTCCAGGTCGAACACCTGGGTGGGCTTGGCCGACCACAGCCGCAGCGTGTTGACCCAGGCGCCGCGCCAGCCCGGCGTCGGCGTGTCGTAGGCGGCGGCGAGCACGGTCTCGGCCGGGTGCCAGACGGCCCTGCCGTTCTTGGCGACGTGGCCGCCGAAGCCGATCGGGTAGCGCGCCTCGCGGCGCTCGAACTCCCAGGGGTGCTCCTCGGTCAGCCAGTCCTCGGGCTGCTCGTGCTGCCAGCCGTCCTGGAAGGACTGCTTGAACAGGCCGTGGTCGTAGCGGATGCCGTAGCCGTGGGCGGGCACGCCGACGGTCGACATCGAATCCATGAAGCAAGCCGCGAGCCGGCCGAGCCCGCCGTTGCCGAGGGCGGCGTCGGGCTCGTCCTTGACGGTGGCGTCGTAGTCGACCTCGACCTCGGCGAGGGCGGCGCGCGCCGCCTCCTCGAGCCCGAGGTTCATCACCGCGTCCTCGAGCAGGCGGCCGATCAGGAACTCCATCGACAGGTAGTAGACCCGCTTGCGATTCTCGGCGTAGGCGCGCCGCGTCGTCTCGAACCAGGGCTGGACCACCCGGTCGCGCACCGCGCGCGAGAGCGCGAGGCGCCAGTCGCGCACCGTCGCCGAGCGGCGGTCCTTCCCGATCGTGAAGGCGAGATGGTACTCGATCTCGCGGCGCAGTGCCCGCGCGTCCACCGGCTCGCCGAGCGCCGCCACGGGCGCGGTGCGGATGGCGTCCATATCGTTCATGTCGCGTTCCTCGTTGCGCGCCTCCGCGCGGGCTTCTCGTTGCGCGCCTCCGCGCGGGTCGTTGCGCGCCTTCGCGCGGGCCTCGTCACGCGCGTCAGCGCGGGTCGGGCGGTCGTCCACGCCTGCGTCATGGCGTCCCCGGTCGCAACGGTAAGCGATGAGGGTCGACGTTGTCTGCAATGCGGCAGCGGTGTCTTCCGATGCGTTCGCGCCGGAGTCGCTACGTCCGCCCTGCCTCGCGCATCGATGCTGCGATGCGCAAGAGCCTAGGGTCTTCGCCGAGCGCATTCGCCGCGACCGCATGACGCCGCCGCCAGTTCGGATGCTCGTCGATCGTGCCAGGGATGTTGGCCTGCTCGACGCGCCCGAGCGCGTCGTCGAGCTGCACCGCCACCATCGCCGAGCTCGCCCGCGCCACCAGCGCGTGCGCGGCCGCGACCAGCGCCTCGGGCATCTCGGCCGGCGGGCTCGACGGGTCGACCCCCTCGGGCATCAGCCGCGCCTCGTCGATCAGCGCCAGAAGCGTCGCGCGGTCTCTCTCGCGCGCGACGCGCATGGCCGCCGCGTCCGCCGTCCCGGTGTGGCCGAGCCCTTCGCGCCAGTCGATGTCGCGCTCGGCCCACCAGCCGGCCATGGTCGGGGTATCGTGGGTGCCGAAGCTCGCCAGCGTGGCGTGGCGGTAGTGCCAGGGCGCGCGCAGCAGCTGCCCGCCGTCGCCGGTCGGCCAGTACTCGAACATCGCCACCGCGCAGCCGTAGAGCCCCTGCGCGCCCATCCGCTCGCGCAGTCCGTCGGGGACCACGCCCAGATCCTCGCCGACCACCACCGCGCCGGCGCGGTGGGCCTCCAGGCGCAGGATCGCCTCCAGCACCTCGGCGTCAGACCCGACGTAGCCGCCGGGCTCGCCCCCCCGCGGCACCCAGTAGGTCCGCTCGAGCCCGAGGACGTGATCGACGCGCAGCATCCCCGCGTGGCGCAGGCTCGCGCGGATGGTCTCAACGAAGGCGGCGTAGCCCTCCGCGCGCAGCCCCGGCGGCGAGAAGGGGGCGAGGCCCCAGTCCTGGCCGTCGGGTGAGAACATGTCGGGCGGCGCGCCGAGCGAGACGCCGTGGGCGAAAGTGTCGGGGCGCGCCCAGACCTAGGCGCCGTTCGGGCGCACGCCGACGGCGAGGTCGACGTAGAGCCCGAGCGCCATGCCCGCGCCCCTGGCGCGGGACTGCGCGTCGGCCAGCGCGGCGTCGGCCGTCATCTGCGTCCAGGCGTGGTAGGCGACCTCGGCGGCGTCGGCCTCGGCGAAGACGTTGACTGCCGGCGAGGCCGGGTCGCGCAGGTCCGCGTCCCAGCCGTGCCAGTCGGCACCGTGGACGCGCGAGAGCGCCTCGAACACGGCGAAGCGCTCCAGGCTCCGGCCGCGCTCGGCGCGGAAGGCCTTGAGCCGCGTGCGCTCCTCCGGATCGGCCATCGCCGCCGCGAAGCGCGCGCGCAGGCCCGCGTCGAGGCGGGCGCGGTCGTCCTCGTGGTCGATCAGGCCGTCGGGCTCGGGCGCGCCGCGCCCGGCGCCGGCGAGCGCGCGGGTGTCGTAGAGGCCGCGATGCGTCGGCGAGTAGGGGCTGCATCCGGCGTGCGCGGCGCCGAGGGCATGGACCGGGTTGATGCCGAGGAAGGCCGCGCCGGACGCCGCGAGGCTCTCGGCCGCGAGCGCGAGATCGTCGTAGCGCCCCCGCGCCTCGCCGCCCTCGCGCCAGAGCCCGTGCAGCGCGGCGGTCACGCCCCAGATCCGCTCGCGCCCGGCGAGGTCGGCGACCGAGGGGGCGCGGTCGGGGGACGCCACGATCAGGCACTCGTCGCCCGCCACCGTCAGCCGGTGCAGGCCGGGCGGCAGCGCCGGCAGCTCGACCGCCCCGTCGGCGCGGCCCTCGGCCACGGCCCCGCCCTCGAACACGCGCCGCCAATCGCGCGCCGCGGGCGGCGTGCGCATCAGCGCCGGCGCCCAGGCGGTGACGACGCGGGCCTCGGGCACGGCGCGGCGCTCGCGCTCGGCCGCGAGCGCGGCCAGACGGTCGGCCGCCTCGCGGGCCTCGTCGATCGCGCCCATGGCGCGCAAGAGCGCCAGCGCGGTCTCGGGCCCGGTCGCGTGCGCGCGGCCTTCGAGGTCGTGCCAGACGGGCAGGACGCCGTGCGCCTCGGCGAGCGCGAGCAGGGGATCGGCCACTCAGTCCTCCTCGGCGGCGAACACCGCCACGCTCTCGGGCGCGACCAGGCAGGGGCGCGGGGTCACCGCGGGGTCGTCGCCGGGCGCGGCGGTGTCGATCAGGCGCCACCAGTCGCGGTCGTCGGGGAGCGTCAGCGTCACGTCGTCGGCGGTGCGATTGATGACGACCATCAGATCGCCGTCGAGTTCCGCCGAGGGCGGCGCCTCGGCCGAGCCGCGCAGGCGCAGCGCGAGGCAGCCGAGGTGGGGAT
Source organism: Paracoccaceae bacterium (assembly GCA_050330995.1). Lineage (GTDB taxonomy): Bacteria > Pseudomonadota > Alphaproteobacteria > Rhodobacterales > Rhodobacteraceae > Thermohalobaculum. The sequence continues at coordinate 22,910 of JBHJHI010000042.1, read as the reverse complement.
CGTCCCAGTCGGGCCGCCCGCCGTCGGCGTCGCGCCAGGCGACGTCCGGCTCGGCGTCGGCCGCGCGGATCTGGGCGTGCAGGAAGCGCGACTGGCGTAGGATCGGCTGCTCGGCCCTGAGCCGCGTCAGCCGCGACAGGAACCGCGCCAGCGCCTCGTCGCCCCGCGTCCAGTCGATCCAGCCGGTCTCGTTGTCCTGGCAGTAGGCGTTGTTGTTGCCGGACTGCGAGTTGGCGATCTCGTCGCCGGCGAGGATCATCGGCGTGCCCTGGCTCAGCACCAGCGTGGCGAGGAAGTTGCGCCGGCGCCGCGCGCGGGCGGCGAGGACGTCCGGCTCGTCGGTCGGCCCCTCGACCCCGAGGTTGTCCGAGAGGTTGGCGCCGTGGCCGTCGCGGTTGTCCTCGCCGTTGGCCTCGTTGTGCTTGTGGGCGTAGGCGGTCAGGTCGGCGAGCGTGAAGCCGTCGTGGGCGGTGACGAAGTTGACCGAGGACCACGGCGGGCGCCCGCCGCGGTCGAACACCTCGGCCGAGCCGAGAAGGCGCGAGGCGAGGCCGCGCGCCGCGCCGCGGTCGCCGCGCCAGAAGCGACGGACGTCGTCGCGGAAGCGGTCGTTCCACTCTGCTAGGCCTGCGGGGTAGCGCCCGAGCTGGTAGCCGCCGGGGCCGATGTCCCAGGGCTCGGCGACCAGCTTGACGCCGGCCAGCACCGGGTCCTGGCGCAGCGCGTCGAAGAAGCCGCCCTCGGCGTCGAAGCCCGAGGCGCCCTCGCGCCCGAGGGTGGTCATCAGATCGAACCGGAAGCCGTCGACGCCGTAGTGCTCGACCCAGTGGCGCAGGGAATCCATCACCAGCCGGGTGACGAAGGGGTGGGCGACGTTGACGGTGTTGCCGCAGCCGGTGTCGTTGACGAAGCGGCGCGGCGCGTCGGGGACCAGGAGATAGTAGCTGGCGTTGTCGAGCCCGCGGAAGCTCAGCGTCGGCCCGAGCCCGTCGCCCTCGCAGGTGTGGTTGTAGACCACGTCGATCAGCACCTCGATGCCGGCGGCGTGCAGCGCGTCGATCGCCTCGACGATCCCGGCCTCGCCCTTCGGTCCGAGATAGCGGTTCGCGGGGGCGAAGTAGTTCAGCGTGTTGTAGCCCCAGTAGTTCGAGAGCCCCTTGTCGAGCAGGAAGGCGTCGTCGAGCAGCGCGTGCACCGGCAGGAGTTCGAGCGCGGTGACGCCGAGGCCGAGGAGGTGGTCGATCACCCGCGGATGGGCGAGCGCCTCCCAGGTGCCGGCGATCGCCTCGGGGAGGCCCGGCATCGCCTTGGTCAGCCCCTTCAGGTGCGCCTCGTAGATCACCGTCTCGCTCCACGAGCGGCGGGGCCGCGGCGGGCGATCGCGCGGCTCGGGCGCGCCCGCCACCACCGACTTCGCCACGAAGGGCGCGCTGTCGCGGGCGTCGAACGACAGGTCGCGCTCGGCGCCGCGCTTGTCGTAGCCGTAGATCGCCTCGGCCTCGACGCAGCGCCCGTCGAGCCGGCGCGCGTAAGGATCGACCAGCAGCTTGTGCGGGTTGAAGCGGTGCCCGCGGTCGGGGGCGTAGGGCCCGTGCGCGCGCAGCCCGTAGCGCTGCCCCGCGACCACGCCCGGCAGGTGGCCGTGGAACACCGCGCCGGTGCGCTCGGGCAGCGCGAGGCGGGCGATCTCGCGGTCCGCCCCGTCGAACAGGCAGACCTCGATCTTGGCCGCGTTGTCGGAGAACACCGCCACGTCGACGCCGCCCTCCGCGACGTGCGCGCCGAGGCGGGCGGGCGAGCCGGGGCCGAGATCGGCGGGCGTCAGGCGGACGGGGTCGAAGGGCATGGGCGTCCTCGCTCGGCCGCGCGGGGGCGACGCGACGCGGGGGGTGATGAGGGGCGCGGTGCGGGGGCGTCAAGCGCGTCAGCGCCGGGTCAGCCAGACGATCAGGCTCAGCGCCACGCTGAGGAGGGCGCAGGTGGCGAGCGGCAGATAGAGCGTGGTCGAGCCCAGATCCAGGCGCAGATCGCCCGGCAGCCGCCCGAGCGGCAGCCGCGACAGCCACGGCCACGCGAGCCCCGCGAGGAAGAGCGCGGCGCCGACGGCCATGAGCGTGCGGGCGATGTCCATGCGCGGTCTCCAGTCCGGGGCGGACGCGGGCGGCGGGCTATCGCGCCTTCACCGCGTCGAGCGAGTAGGCGAGCGGCAGCCACGCGCGGCCGGGCCAGCGCCAGAGGCCGTCGTCGCCACGCACGAGGCAGTCGTAGCAATCCCACGGCAGCGCGTCGTGCTCGGTCAGGCGGGCGAGCCGCATCCCCCGGCCGAGCAGCGCCGCGATCACCGTGCCGAGCGGGTGCGCCCATTCGTGCGTGCGATGGCCGGTGAGGCGCGGCTTGTCGCCGGTGTAGTCGCGCGGCGCCTCCTCGACGTGCGCCCCCGCGTAGGGCGCGAACCACCCCGGCATCCGCACGCCCTCGACGTCGACGCGAGCGCCGTCGGGCACGGCGCTGTCGAACACCCAGGCGAAGGGGTGGTGCTCGGCCAGGTAGAGACGCCCGCCGGGGCGCAGGAAGTGCGCGACCGTCGCCGCCCAGGCGTCGATGTCGGGCAGCCAGCAGAGCGCGCCCCAGGTGACGTAGACCAGATCGAAGGCGGCGGGCTCGGGCAGGGTCTCGGGGAGACGCAGCACGTCGGCCTCCACGAACCGGGTCGCGGGCGCGATCCCGGCGGCGAGGCGGCGTGCCTCGGCGATGGCCGCCGGCGAGAAATCGACGCCGGTGACGCGCGCGCCGCGGCCCGCGAGGATCAGGCTGTCGCGGCCGAAATGGCACTGAAGGTGCAGCACGTCGAGGCCGTCCACCGAGCCGATCTCGGCCTCCTCGATCGGGTAGAGCCGCCCGCGTCCGGCGCGCACGCTCTCCATCTCGTAGGAAGCGGCCGAAAGGTGCAGCGCGGTCTTCTCGTCCCAGGCCCGGCGGTTGTCGGCGAGCCAGTCGGGGGCGGCGGTCTCGGTCACGGCGAAGCCTCCGGAGCGGCGGACCCCCGTGGGATACGCGCCTCGCCGACGCGCGTCACGCGCGAAGCGGGAGGCCGGCGCCTCGGGCGCGGGGCCTCACTCCGCCTCGGCCTCGCGCCGCAGCCAGCGGGCGAAGGCGGCGACCGCGGGGCGCATGGGGCCGGGGCGGCGCACCAGGTGGTACCCCGTCGCCGCCGGCTGCGCCGCGTCGTCGAACAGCGCGACCAACCGGCCCGCCGCCAGATCCGCCTCGACGAAGACGCGCGCGGTGAGGCCGACCCCCTGACCCTCGCGTATCGCCTGGAGCGCCATGTAGCCGGGCAGGTGGATCACGTCGTGCTTGCCCGCGGCCGAGACGCCCTTGGCCGCGAGCCAGCTGTGCCATTCCTGCGTCTCCGTCTCCTGCACCCAGGGCAGGCGCAGCAGGTCGGCGGGCCGCTCGATCCCGCGCCCGTCGAGAAGTCCGGGCGTGGCGACGACGACATGGGCGGAGGGCACCAGGAGCGAGGTCTCCGCGCCCGGCCATTCGCCGATGCCGAAGCGGATCGCGAGGTCGAACTCGCCGCGCGTCATGTCGACGAGCCCGGCCGAAGGGCTGAACATCAGCTCCACTTCCGGGTGCGCGACGCGGAAGCGGGCGATGCGCGGCATCAGCCAGTAGGCCGAGAACTTGGGCGTGGTGGTCACGCGCACCGGCTGCGCCTCGCCGGCCGCGGCGATCTCCTCGACCGCGCGGCGCATCGCGTCGAGCCCCTCGCCGAGGCCCTCGGCCAGCCGCCGTCCCTCGATCGTCAGCGCGAGACCGCGCCCCTCGCGGCGCATCAGCGCGACGCCGAGACGCGCTTCGAGCCCGCGCACCTGCTGTGCCACCGCCGCGTGGGTGACGTTCAGCTCGCGCCCGGCGGCGGTGAAGCCGCCCGCGCGCGCGGCCGCCTCGAAGGCGCGCAGCATCGAGAGCGGCGGCAGGCGGGTCCGGTCCATTCGTAAGCCCAGCTAACGGATCGCAAGAATTGCTGGCTCGCGTAACGCCGGAGCGGGGCCCAGGTTCGAAGCCGTCGCAACATCCGCGAAGGAGCACGACCATGCTGGGCATCTGGGCCGAGACCTTCATGACCGCCGCGCGCACCGACCGCGAGCCCGCCGCCGGATCGATCCCGCACCGGCCGCGCCGCGTCGCCACCCCCGACGAGGCGCCGGGCGAGACGCGTCCGGTGATCGCCCCCCGGCGCGGGCCGCGCTCGCGCCCGGCGCGCTCTCCGGCCTGAGCGGAACGCCCGGGCGCCCCCGGGCGCCGCAGACGCGCGCGGAGACGACCGGCGCTCCGGTCTCCCGGTCCGGCGGCCGCGCCGCCGCGACCCTCCGAAAGCGCGATGCCTGCGGGGGGCGCGGCGCGGGACCGGGACACGACCCGCCCGCGCTGACGCTGGCGCGGGGACGGCGCCGGGGCTAGCCTCCCGTCCCATGGCCTTCGTCTGGTTCAGCCCCGGCGTCGAGAAGCGTCCGAGCCCGGTCCACGGGCTCGGCCTGTTCGCCGCCCGCCCGCTCGCGCCCCTGGCGCTGGTCGTGGTCAAGGGCGGGCACGTGTTCGACCGCCCGACCCGCGACCGGCTGGCCGGGACGCTCGGCCCGGCCGAGATCCAGATCGAGGCCGATCTGTTCCTCGGCCCCGTGGACGCCGAGGGGCGGGACGCGGCGATGATGCACCTCAACCATTCCTGCGCGCCGAACCTCGGGATCGAGGGGCAGATCTGCTTTCGCACCCGCCGTGCCGTGGACGCGGGCGAGGAGCTGACGCTCGACTACGCCACCTTCGACGACGACGACTACGCCATGGACTGCGCCTGCGGCGCGCCCGCCTGCCGCGGCCGGGTCACGGGGCAGGACTGGCGGCTGGCGTCGGTGCGGGCCGCGCACGCCGGCTGGTTCGCGCCGCACCTCGCGCGGCGCATCGCTCAGGGAACGAGCGAGCGGTAGAGCCGCGCGTAGGCCGCGGCCGAGGGGCCCCAGCCGACGGGATGGCGCATCCCCCGCTCGCGCACCGCCCGCCGGAGATCGGGCTCGGCCCAGAGCGCGACCAGCCGCTCGAAGGCGACGCCGAGCGCCTCGGCCGAACCGGGGTCGTGGACGATGCCCGTCGCGGCACCCGTCATCAGCGCGGCCGGGTTGGCGTCGATCACCGTGTCGCCGAGGCCCCCGGTGCGCGCGACCACCGGAAGCGCGCCGTAGGCGAGGGCGTAGAGCTGGGTCAGCCCGCAGGGCTCGAAGCGCGAGGGCCCCGCGATCGCGTCGGCGCCGGCGTAGATCAGGTGGCTCAGCGCCTCGTCGTAGCCGATCTCGACGCCGACCCGGCCGGGGCGGACGTCCGCGACCTCGCGCATCGCCCGCTCCAGCCCCGGCTCGCCGGAGCCGAGCAGGACGAAGCGCCCGCCGCGGTCGAGGAGCGCCGGCAGGGCCTCGACCAGGAGGTCGATCCCCTTCTGCGCGGTCAGCCGGCTGACCACGCCCACGATCGGCCCCTCGTCCGGGCCGTCGAGGCCGAAGCGCTCGGCGCGCGCCTGCCGGCAGGCCGCCTTGCCCGAGAGGTCCCGCGCGGAGAAGGTCGCGGGGATCGCCCTGTCGCGCGCCGGGTTCCAGACGCCGGTGTCCGCGCCGTTCAGGATGCCCGAGAGCGCGTCGCGCCGCGCGCGCAGCACCCCGTCGAGACCGTGGCCGAAGGCGGAGGTCAGGATCTCGCGCGCGTAGCCGGGGCTGACGGTGGTGATCCGGTCGGCCGCCATCAGCCCCGCCTTCAGGAAGCCGAGGCGGCCGTAGTACTCCCAGCCCTCGCCGTAGGCGGCGTCGGGCAGGCCGAGCGGGCCGGCGTGGCCCCGGTCGAACAGCCCCTGGTAGCTGATGTTGTGGATCGTCATCACCGAGGGCACGCGCCGGCCCGGCCAGTGGTCGAGATAGACCGGCGCGAGCCCGGTCTGCCAGTCGTTGACGTTCAGCACGTCCGCCCGCCAGCCGCCCGCGCCGTGGCGCGCGAGCCCGGCGGCGGCCTGCGAGAAGGCGCCGAAGCGGCTCGGGTTGTCGGGCCAGTCGCGGCCGCGGTCCTCGTAGATGTTGCCGGGGCGGTCGTAGAGGCGCGGCGCGTCGAGCACGTAGAGCGCCACCTTGCCGGTCCTGGCCGCGAGCAGGCGGTGCGAGCCCGAGATCTCCGCATCGACGCCGGGGGCGGGGCCGAGGTCGCGCGGGCGCCTCAGGGCGCGCAGGACCGCCGGGTAGCCCGGCAGCAGCACCCGCGCGTCGACGCCCTCGCGCCGGAGCGCGCCGGGCAGCGCGCCGATCACGTCGGCGAGGCCCCCGGTCTTGACGAGCGGCACGCACTCGGAGGCGGCGATCAGGACGCTCAGGTCGGTCTCGGCCATCGCGCGTCCCGGCCTCAGCGCCCGCCGGCCGGCGGGCGGCTCACGCCGGGTCCTCCAGCGCGTCGAGCATCGGCTGGGTGATCAGCACGGTGCCCGCGTCGGTGCGCCGGAAGCGCCGCGCATCATCGTCGGCGTCCTCGCCGACGACGAGGCCGGCCGGCACCCGCACGCCGCGGTCGAGCACGACGTTCTTGAGCCGCGCGCGCCGGCCGATATCGCAGTAGGGCAGCGCCACCACCCGGTTCAGCTCGGCGTAGGAGTTCGCGTGGACCCCGGTGAACAGGAGGCTCTGGAACACGTGCGCGCCCGAGACGATGCAGGCGCCCGAGACCAGCGAGGAGACCGCCGAGCCGCGTCGCGCCTCCTCGTCGTGGACGAACTTCGCGGGCGGCGTGCGCTCCATGTAGCTCCAGATCGGCCAGTCGTCGTCGAACAGGTCGAGATCGGGGTCGAAGTCGGTCAGGTCGAGGTTGGCCTGGTGGAAGGCGTCGACCGTGCCGACGTCGCGCCAGTAGACCGCGCCCCGGCCGTTGCGGATCGCGCTGTCGGAGAACTTGTGCGCGACCGCGCGGCCCTTCGCGACCTCGCCCGGAATGATGTTCTTGCCGAAGTCGTGGTCGCTCGTCTCGTCGGCGGCGTCGGCGCGGAGCAGGTCGAGCAGGTAGGCGGTCTCGAACACGTAGATGCCCATCGAGGCGAGCGAGGTGTCGTCCGAGCCCGGCATGGTCGGCGGGTCCTTCGGCTTCTCGACGAAGTCGGTGATGGTCTGGTTCTCGTCCACCGCCATCACGCCGAAGGCCGAGGCCTCCGCCCTGGTCACCTCCAGGCAGCCGACCGTGACGCCGGCCCCGCTCTCGACGTGCTGGCGCAGCATCGGCTCGTAGTCCTGCTTGTAGACGTGGTCGCCGGCGAGAATGACGATGTACTTCGGGTCGTAGCCCTCGATGATGTCGATGTTCTGCGTCACCGCGTCGGCGGTGCCGAGATACCAGGTGCGCTCGTCGACGCGCTGCGAGGCAGGCAGGACGTCGAGCATCTCGCGGCGCTCGGCGCGGAAGAACGACCAGCCGCGCTGGAGGTGGCGGATCAGCGAGTGCGCCTTGTACTGCGTGGCGATGCCGATGCGGCGGATGCCGGAGTTGACCGCGTTCGACAGCGCGAAGTCGATGATGCGCGCGTTGCCGCCGAAGTGGACCGCCGGTTTGGCGCGGCGGTCGGTCAGTTCCTTCAGCCGCGAGCCGCGCCCGCCGGCCAGCACGAAGGCCATCGCCTCGCGCGAGAGGTTGGTCGGGATCTCGGCTCTCATGGGCGTGGCCCTCCCTGTGACGTCCGCGATCGACGCTCGCCGATCGCGTCCCCGGCGACAACCGCCGGAGCGGTCCGGGAGGGGAAACTACTCGGCGCGGCGCATGGTGCCGTGGAACAGGGGCTCGGTCGGCTGACCGCTCGGCGAGCCGCCCTCGGGCTCGCGGCTGATGGCGAAGATGTCGCCCGGCGCGGCGTCGATCTCGCGAAGCCGCGGCGCGTCGGGCAGGAGGCCGAGCGAGTAGGGCCGCTCGGCGCCTTCGGGCAGGTGCCACATCTCGAAGCTCGCGCCCGGCGGCACCTCGACCCCGGTCGGCACGACGGTCGCCGCCCCGGTCTCGGGGTCGATCTGGATCACGAGCCCCGCGCGCGTCGGATCGTCGTCGGCGGTGACGACGACGACGTAGCGCGGCGCCGGCTCGACGTCCGGGGCGACCAGCAGGAGCAGGAGCGCCGCCGCCACGCTCGCGCCGAGGCCCATGGCCATGCGCTGCCAGCGCCGGCGCCGCCTGCGCTCGACGTCGAGATCGGCCACCAGCGCGTCGCGCTCGATCCGCGCCTCGATCGCGTAGAACAGCCCCGCCGGCGGCGTCGCCGGCGGCAGCACCGCCGTCAGCCCGGCGAGGCGCGTCTCCCAGGCCTCGCGGAGCGCCGCGTCGCGCGCGCTCTCGCGATCGGGCACGGGCAGCGTGCCGAGCGCGCGCTCGGCCGCGTCGATCTCGCGGTCGTCAGCGCGTGCCATTCTCGTCGTCCAGGCAGCTCTTCAACGCCATCAGGCCGCGGCGCAGCCAGGTCTTGATCGAGTTCACCGGCGCGCCGGTGCGCTCGGCCAGCTCCTCGCGGGTCCAACCCTCGAAGTAGGCGAGCAGCACCAGCTCCTGCCCGCGCTCGTCGAGCCGGTCGAGACAGCGCGCGAGCGCGATCAACTCGACGCCGCCGTCGGCCATCGCGGACGGGTCGACCATCGCGTCCAGCGCCTCGACGCCCATCTCCGCTCCCCCCTCGGCGCGTCCGCGCCGGCGCATCACGTCGACCGCGCGGTTGCGCGCGATCGCCGCCATCCATGCCATCGCCGAGCCGCGCCTGCCGTCGAAGCGCTCCGCCTGACGCCAGATGTGGACGAAGGCGTCCTGCAGCGCGTCCTCGGCCAGTTCCCTCGAGCGGCATATGCGTAAGGTGACGCCGAACAGTTTCGGCGAGACCGCCTCGTAGAGCATGGCGAAGGCGCGCCGGTCGCCGCCGGCGACGTCGTCGATGAGCGAGGCGAGGGCGCGGTCGGCCTGCGAGCCTCCGTGGGCGCTGTCCTCTCCGGCGTCGGCTATGAGCGGCCCCCTCCGGCCCCTCGGGCGCGGTCTTGCGCGGAAATCTCGATCGGGTCGAAACCTTTTCGATAACCACCGCGAAAGCAAGCGCGTGGGGGATCCGAGCGATCGCGGCGCCCCGCATCGTCCCTCGCCGGGCACGACGCCGGCGAGGATCGGGGAGACGAGGGGCGCCGCGATCGCGCCGCGGGCGCAAAGCCGCTCCGACGCTTCCGCGAGGGCGAAGGCGGTCTCTGGCCGAGGCTCCGGACGGTGGACGATGCTTGTTCCGGGCGGTGGTCCGGCGACGCCCGTCCCGGGCGATGAGGACAATGCCCGTCCCGGGTGATCTGGGCGACGCCCGTTCCGGGCGATGGTACCGACGCCCCGGCTCGAACGGGGGACCTCTGGATCCACAATCCAGCGCTCTAACCAACTGAGCTACGTCGGCGTCGCCGCGGGCGGGTGGTAGCGCCACGGGCGGCGCATTTCAAGCGTCGCCGGCGGGACGCCGGGCGGCCCGGCCCCGTCATCCCGGCCCGGGGCGCCCGGACGGCCGAAGCCCCGCCCCGATGCGAGCCGCGAGCCGACCCGATCCGGGGGCGAGCGCGGTTGGCCGCGCCGCCCGGCGTCGCGCCGCCGCCGCGCCTGCGGCGGAAAGCTGTGGATGGTCCGCGCACGGGGCTGTCGGCGGCCCGCGCCCGCGCCTACGATACCGGGCCGAATATTGAGCGATCGCGGAGCGTGAGGACATTCATGGGCATCGATAGCGAAAGCGATCTCTCCGCGACGCTCCGGATCGGGCCGACCAGCGAAGGGCAGGTGCGTCTGTTCGTCGAGGCCGACGGCGGCGTCGAGGTCCCGATGGATTTCGACCCCGAGGAGGCCGAGGAGATCGCCGAGGAGCTGCGCGCCGCCGCCGAGGCCGCGCGCCGCATGCCCGGCGACGCCCGGCACGGCAGTCCGGGCAAGGGCGGCGGCGGGGCGGGTCGCAAGAGCGGCCCGCGGCGCTGAGCCCGGCGCGCCGCCTTGGCGCAGGGGCGCGACCAGGACGCGGATCTCGCCGCCGACGCCTCGTCCGAGCCCACCGCGCGCCCGCCCGGGCGCGGGAGCGCCGGGCAGGCGCCGCGCGTGGGCGAGGAGGCGCTGCCCGTCGCGCTCGCCACCGTCACCGTCGCCGGGCAGTGCCGCGAGCGCAGCCCCGCCGACGAGGCGCTGTTCGGCTCGCGCGGGGCGCGCTTCGCCGAGCGCTTCGCCGACGCCGCCCAGGGCCAGCGCCTGCTCTCGCGCGCGCTGGCGGACGGCACGGCCGAGGGCGCGGGCACGCTGATCGGCGCCGCCGGTCCCTTCGTGGCGCGCGTGAGCCTCTGGCGTCAGCGCTCGGGCGAGCGCATCCGCCTCGTCGCGGCCTTCGCCGCCGACCCCCCCGCGGGCGGGCGCCACAGCGCGGGCGAGGCCGAGCGCCTGGCGCTCGTGCGCTTCGCCGCCCTCCTGCGCCTGCCCGCCGAGGCCGCGCTCGCGCTCGCCCACCGGCTGCGGAGCCTCGGCGGCGACGGCGCCGACGGCGCGGCCGAGGCGGTGGCCGCGCTCTGGCGGGTGGTCGCGCTCGTCGGCGACATGGGGACGTGGCGGCCGGGGCGGCTGACGGGGGCGGGCCACGGCGCGGACGAGTGCGATCTGTCGCGCCTCGCCCGCCGCGTCATGCGCCTCGCCGAGCCGCTCGCCGCGCGCGAGGGGGCGACGCTCGCGCTGCCCGCGCCCTCGGCCGCGAGCGCGGTGCTGGTCGTGGCCGATCAGGCCGCGCTCTGGAGCGGGCTCGAGACGCTGGTCCGCACGGCGATCGCCCACGCCGGGCCGGGCGGCTCGGTGCGCGCCGCGCTCGGGGCGGAGGCGGGCGGGCTCGTGCTCGCGATCGAGAGCGCGCGTTCGCCGGAGGCCGAGGGGGGGCGCGCGACCGAGACCGAGACCCTGGAGGCGCTGGCGCTGATCGTCGCCGCGGGGGCGCGCCTTGACGTGGCGCCGATCGAGGCGAACCGTCGCGTCGCCACGATCCGCTTCCCGCCCGAGCGCTGCGTGCCGCTGCCATGAGGCCGGGCCTTCAGTCCGCCGGCGTGCCCGTCAGGCGGAAGGCGGCCAGCCGCGCGAAGGCGAGCGTCAGGCTCTTGCGCCGCGCCGGCGCCATGGGGCGGGAAGGCGGCATCCGCAGGACCGCCGCGTCCCAGGCGTCGGTGCGGATCAGGCCGTGCTCGGCGGGCAGAAGCTCGTCCGGGAACCCCTCCGGCACGGCGAAGAAGAAGCGCTCGCAGTAGGGCAGGTAGTCGGGCCACTTGCCGTCCGAGGCGAAGTCGGCGCGCGAGGACTTGACCTCGACGCACCACAGCTCGCCCTTCGGTCCGAGCCCGAGCAGGTCCATGCGCCGGTGCCCCGGCACCGGCACCTCGGCGAGCACGGCGAAGCCGAGGTCGATCAGGTGGCGCGCCGCCCCCTGGGCGAGGATCACGCCGGGACGCGGAGGGGCGACCCCGGGCGCGAGGTCGGTCGGGTCGAGGATCTCGCTCATGAGCAAGGGAGAGCCCCGCGCGGGGCGCTTCGTCAAGTCGGCGGCGCGGGTCCCGTCGTCGCGCCGGCCGGACGACGGAACCCGCGCGGGCAGCGGCGCCGGCTATTCGCCGGCGACGCTCTCGCCCATCCGGCTCGGCGTGTTCGCGACGCTCGGCGCCGCGGGCGGGCGCATGTCCTCGGGCACGCCCGAGGGCATGTTGTGCTCGGCCTCGGCGTCGCTGCGGTAGCGCTGCTTGTGGCGGTGGATCATCAGGGCGTCCCATCGGAGCGCGCGCCAGAGCGCGACCGCCATCAGCGCGACGATGATCGCGAAGGGGAAGCCCGCGACCACGGCCGCCGCCTGCAGCGCGTTCAGCCCGCCCGCGAGCAGCAGCACCGCCGCTACCGCGCCCTCGGTCGTCGCCCAGAACAGCCGCTGGATCTTGGGCGGGTCCGGGTCGCCGCCGGCGGTCAGCATGTCGATCACGAAGCTGCCCGAGTCCGACGAGGTCACGAACCACATCACGATGAGCAGGATCGCGAACACCGAGGTCGCCTCTGCGAGCGGGTAGTAGTCGAGCAGCGCGAACATCGTGTCGCCGTAGGAGTTCTGGGTCGCCTCGATCAGCGTGCGGTCGCCCTCCATCGAGATCTTGATCGCCGTGCCGCCGAAGGCGGTGAACCAGAAGAACATGATCGAGCAGGGGATCAGCAGCACGCCGAGCACGAACTCGCGGATGGTCCGCCCCCGGCTGACGCGGGCGATGAACATGCCGACGAACGGCGACCACGAGATCCACCAGGCCCAGTAGAAGATGGTCCAGGAGTTCTGCCACTCGCCACCGGTCCAGCCCTCGTTCCAGAAGCCGATCGAGAGGAACCGCGAGAGATAGTTACCATAGTTCTCGACGTAGCTGTCGAAGATGAACAGGGTCGGGCCGACCGCCAGCATGAACACGAGCAGCAGAAAGCTGAGCACGATGTTGATGTTGGACAGCCGCTTGATGCCACCGTCGAGCCCGGCCATGACCGACATGGTCGCCATGAAGGTGATGCCGGCGATGATCAGGACCTGCACGGTCACCGACTGCTCGATACCGAGCACGGTGCCGAGCCCGGAGTTGATCTGCATCGCGCCGAGGCCGAGAGAGGTGACGATGCCGAACATCGTGCCGAACACGGCGAGGATGTCGACCAGATCGCCCCACGGCCCGTAGATGCGATCGCCGATCAGCGGATAGAGCGCCGAGCGGATGGTGAGCGGCAGCCCCTTGCGGAAGTGGTAGTAGGCGAGCGCGAGGCCGACGACGACGTAGACCGCCCAGCCGTGGAAGCCCCAGTGCAGGAAGCTCAGCACCATGGCGTCGGTCGCCGCCTGCTGGCTCTCGGCCTCGGCGAGGGGTGGCGAGAAGAAATGGTACATGGGCTCGGCCACGCCCCAGTAGATCAGGCCGATGCCGATGCCGGCCGAGAACAGCATCGCCACCCAGGAGAACATGTCGTATTCGGGGCTCTCGTCCATTCGCCCCAGCCGGATGTCGCCGAAAGGCCCGAGCGCGACGAAGAGCGCGAAGAGGACGAGGATGTTGACCTCGATGACCAGAAGCCAGCCGGCGTAGCCGGCGAGGATGCTTTGCGCACCCGAGAAGATCGTGTTGGCCGTCTCGTTGAAGATGGCGCCGAAGAGGATGAAGCCGACGATCAGAACCGCAGAGACGGTGAACACGACCCGGTTCACCTTGGGGAAGAACAAGAGGCGTTCCTGCGGGATCTCGTGCTTCATCGCGGTCCTCCATCGGCGGTACGGATCGTCGAGGGCGACCGGAGCCGATCCCCGGGACCGGGCGAGACGAAGCGCCGCCGAGCGACGGCAGCCTACACGCCACAGGTGTCAGCGAACCGTTACCGCTCGACCGGTCGTTCGCAAGCGGTTTGTTCGCCGCTCCGGAACGCCCCGCCGTCGGGGGCTCCGGCCGTGGCGTCGGGCTCGCTTTTCGCCGGCGTCGGCCCTACTGCGCCACCGCGTCCGGCACCGCCTTCAGCTCGAAGGCCGCCGCGATCAGGCCCTTCGCGTAGTCGGTGCGCGGCCGCTCGAACACCTCCTCGGTCGTGCCGGCCTCGACCACCACGCCGTGGCGCATCACGACCACGCGGTGCGAGAGCGCGCGCACCACCCGCAGGTCGTGGCTGATGAACAGATAGCCGAGCCGGTAGCGGCGCTGGAGGTCGCGCAGCAGGTCGATGATCTGGGTCTGCACCGTCATGTCGAGCGCCGAGGTCGGCTCGTCGAGCACGACGAGGCTCGGCTTTAGGATCATGGCGCGCGCGACCGCGATGCGCTGGCGCTGGCCGCCCGAGAACTCGTGCGGGTAGCGGTCCATGGCGGCGGGGTCGAGGCCGACCTCGGCGAGCTGGCGCGCGACCGCCTCACGCGGCGTGAGGCCCGGCTCCTGCACGCCGTGCACGCCGAGGCCCTCGGCGACGATCTCGCCGACCGAGAGGCGGGGCGAGAGCGAGCCGTAGGGGTCCTGGAACACGATCTGCATGTCGCGCCGCAGCCGTCGCAGCTCGCGCCGGCGGGCGGCGTGGACGTCGCGCCCGAGGAAGGCGACGCGCCCCTCGGAGCCGATCAGCCGCATCAGGGCGAGGGCGAGGGTGGTCTTGCCCGAGCCCGACTCGCCCACGATCCCGAGCGTCTCGCCGCGCTCGAGGCGGACGTCGATCTCGTCGACCGCCTTGACGTGGCCGACGGTGCGCCCGAGCAGGCCGCGCTTGATCGGGAACCAGACCCGCACGCGCTCGGCCGCGAGCAGCGTCTCGGCGTCCTCGGCCACCGGGTCGGGGCGCCCGGTCGGCTCGGCGGCCAGCAGCTTCTTCGTGTAGGCGTGCTCGGGGCGGTCGAACACGCGAGCCGTCGGGCCGCTCTCCACCACGCGGCCCTGGCTCATCACCACCACCCGGTCGCTGATGCGCCGCACGATGCCGAGGTCGTGGGTGATGAACATCATCGCGAGCCCGGTCTCGCGCTGGAGATCGCCGAGCAATTCCAGGATCTGCGCCTGGATGGTGACGTCGAGCGCGGTGGTCGGCTCGTCGGCGATCAGCAGGCGCGGCTCGTTGGCGAGCGCCATGGCGATCATCACCCGCTGGCGCTGCCCGCCCGAGAGCTGGTGGGGCCAGGCGTCGAGGCGGCTCTCGGCGTCGCGGATGCCGACCTTCTCCAGAAGCTCCAGCGTGCGCGCCCGCGCCGCCTCGCCCGTGAGGCCGCGATGCACCGCGAGCGCCTCGCCGATCTGCTTCGAGATCTTGTGGAGCGGATTGAGCGAGGTCATCGGCTCCTGGAAGACGAAGCTGATGTCGTTGCCGCGCACCCGCCGGATCGCGCGGGTGTCGGCCCCGTCGAGGCGCTGGCCGTCGAAGACGATCTCGCCCGAGACCTGGGCGCTGTCGGGCAGGAGGCGCACCGTCGAAAGCGCGGTCAGCGACTTGCCGCTCCCGCTCTCGCCCACCAC
This sequence comes from Paracoccaceae bacterium, assembly GCA_050330995.1. Lineage (GTDB taxonomy): Bacteria > Pseudomonadota > Alphaproteobacteria > Rhodobacterales > Rhodobacteraceae > Thermohalobaculum. The sequence goes on along the minus strand of JBHJHI010000042.1, from coordinate 7,827 downwards.
CGCGACCGTCTCGCCGGCCTCGATCGAGAACGAGACGTCGTCCACCGCCGGGCGCGGGCTCGCGGGAAAGCGGACCGTGAGGCCGCGGATGTCGAGGAGTGCCATCGCCGACCCGTTACCGGAACGTCTTGCGCGGGTCGAAGGCGTCGCGCACGCCCTCGAACACGAACACCATCAGCGAGAGCATGATGGCGAAGGTGAAGAAGGCGGTGATCGCGAGGTGCGGATCGCCGAGGTACTGCTTGCCCTGCAGCGCGAGCTCCCCGAGCGAGGGATAGCCCTCGCTCAGGCCGAAGCCGAGGAAGTCGAGCCCGGCGAGCAGGCTGATCGACGACGTCAGCAGGAACGGCAGCATGGTGATGGTCGCCACCATCGCGTTCGGCAGGACGTGGCGGAACATGATGGTCCAGTCGCCGACGCCGAGCGCGCGCGCGGCGGTGACGTATTCGAAGTTGCGCGCGCGCAGGAACTCGGCGCGCACCACCGCGATCAGGTTGGTCCACGAGAACGCGACGAAGATCGCGAACATCACCCAGACGTTGGGGGCCAGCACGGCCGAGAGGATCAGGAGCACGTAGATCAGGTTCATCGAGGACCACACCTCCTCGACGCGCTGGAAGGCGAGGTCGACCCAGCCGCCGAAGAAGCCCTGCGCCGCGCCGGCGACGATGCCGATCAGCGAGGCGGCGACGGTCACGCCGAAGCCGAACAGCACGGAGAGGCGAAAGCCGTAGATCACGCGGGCGGCGACATCGCGCGCGCTGTCGTCGGTGCCGAGCGGGTGGGCGACCGAGGGACCCTCCGGCGCGCGCGTCACGCCGTAGTCCACGGTGTCGTAGCTGTAGGGAATCGGCGGCCAGATCGCCCAGCCGCCCTCGTCGGACGTCGCGCTCTCGTCGGCGAAGCAGGCCTCGCCGTCGCCGCCCGTCCGGATCAGGCACTGCACGTAGGGGTCGGAGTACTGGGCCTCGGTGGCGAAGTCGCCGCCGAACCTGCTCTCGGGATAGACCTCGGTGATCGGCGTCAGCCACTCGCCCTGGAAGCGGATCAGGAGCGGCTTGTCGTTGGCGATCAGCTCGGCGAACAGGCTGAGCACGAACAGCACCGAGAAGATCCGGAGCGACCAGAGCGCGCGCGGGTTGGCGCGGAAGTTGGCGATGCGCCGCCGGTTGAGCGGCGAGAGCCGGATCTCGGGGCGCAGCCGGCGCCAGAGCGGTCCTTCGGGGGGCGCGATGTCGGCCAGGAGGCGCGCGGCGCGGGCTTCCTCGCCCTCGGGCATCTCGTGCTCGGCCGGCGGCGTCAGGGTGCGCTCGGCCGGGCGGTGGTCGAGCGGCGCGCGTTCGGGTCGGTTCATCTCAGCCCTCCCGGCGCTCGAAGTCGATGCGCGGGTCGATCAACACGTAGGTCAGGTCCGAGAGCAGCTTCACCACGAGCCCGATCAGGCCGAACAGGTAGAGCGTGCCGAGCACGACCGGGTAGTCGCGGCTGACGACCGACTCGAAGCCCAGGAGCCCGAGCCCGTCGAGCGAGAACACCGTCTCGACGAAGATCGAGCCGGTCATGAACACGGTGAGGAAGGCCGCGGGGAAGCCCGCGATCACGATCAGCATGGCGTTGCGGAAGACGTGGCCGTAGAGCACCCGCGCCTCGGTGAGCCCCTTCGCGCGCGCCGTCATCACGTACTGCTTGCGGATCTCGTCGAGGAACGAGTTGCGCGTGAGCAGGGTGAGCGTCGCGAAGCCGCCGATCGCCATCGCGGTGACCGGCAGCACGATGTGCCAGAGGTAGTCCACGATCTGCGCCCCGAGCGGCAACTGGTCGAAGTTGTCCGAGGTGAGGCCGCGCAGCGGGAACAGCTGGAAGAAGCTGCCGCCGGCGAACAGCACCAAAAGCATGATCGCGAACAGGAAGTTCGGGATCGCGTAGGCCGCGATCACGATGCCGCTGGTCGCCGCGTCGAAGCGCGAGCCGTCGCGCACCGCCTTCATGATGCCGAGCGGGATCGAGATCAGGTAGGCGAGCAGCGTGGTCCAGAGCCCGAGCGTGATCGACACCGGCATCTTGTCGAGGATCAGGTCGATCACCGTGGCCGAGCGGAAGAAGCTCTCGCCGAAGTCGAAGGTGGCGTAGTCCCAGATCATGTAGAGGAACTGCTGCCAGGCCGGGATCGGCTCCTTCTCGCAGGCTTCGACCGCGAGCGTCGGCTCGCCGTCGTAGCCCTCGGCGCAGACGATGCGCGCGAAGTTGAACTGTACTTCGAGGCGGTCGACGTAGTCCGGATCGAGGCCCTGGCGGCCGCGGTAGCCGCCCTCGGCGCCGACGCCCTGCTGCCCGCCGCCCGCGTCGCCGCCGCCGGCGAAGCGGTCGGTGGCCGAGCCCTGCTCGTCGAGCTCGGCCATGATCTGCTCGATCGGCCCGCCCGGCGCGAACTGGATGATGGCGAAGTTGAGCGCCATGATCCCGAGCAGGGTGGGGACGATCAGCAGCAGCCGGCGCAGGATGTAGGCGCCCATGGCGGTGGCCTCAGTTGCCGAGCTTCGGCGAGAGCGCGGCGTAGGCGGTCTCGTCCACCCACCAGGTGTCGATCACGCCGCGCGCGTACTCGGGCTTGATCTCGGGGCGGGCGTAGAAGTCCCAGTAGGCGAGGTGGTGGGTCGCCTTGTTCCACTGCGGCACCCAGGGGTGGATCGCGCGCAGCACGCGGTCGAGCGCGTTGACGGCCGTCACCAGCTCCTCGCGGCTCTCGGCCTGCTCGACGCGCTCGACCATCGCGTCGACCGCCGGGTTCGCGATGCCGGCGAGGTTCTCCGAGCCGGGGCGGTCGGCCGAATCCGAATGGAAGTACTGGCGGAGTTCCACGCCGGGGGTCAGCTGCATCGCCTTGCGGTCGGTGGTCACGTCGAAATCGTACTCGTCCATGCGCCGCTTGTACTGCGCCGGGTCGACCTCGCGCAGCCGCGCGACGATGCCGATCTGGCGCAGGTTCTGGACGTAGGGGGTGATGATGCGGGCGAAGCCCGAGCCCGAGACCAGCAGGAACTCGAACTCCAGGCGCACGCCGTCCTTCTGGCGCACGCCGTCGACCACCTCCCAGCCCGCCGCCGAGAGCCGGCGCGCGGCCTGTCGCAGAAGCTTGCGCGGGCGCCCCGAGCCGTCGGTGACCGGGGGCACGTAGGCCGGCTCGGTCAGCGTGCCCTCGGGCAGCGCGTCCTCGAAAGGCTCGAGCAGTGCCAGCTCGGCTTCGGAGGGCAGACCGGAGGCTTCCAGCTCGCCGCCGCCCTCGAAGAAGCTGGCGGTGCGCTCGTAGAGCTCGAAGAACAGCGTGCGGTTCGACCACTCGAAGTCGAAGGCCTCCCCGATCGCGATCCGTACCTCGCGCTCGACGAACTGGCCGCGCCGCAGGTTGAAGAAGAAGCCCTGGGTGCCGGAAGGGACGTTGTTGGGAATGGTGTCGCGGACCACGTCGCCGCGATTGATCGCGGGGAAATTGTAGCCGGTCGCCCACAGCTTCGACCAGTATTCTTCCTGGAAGGTGAAGCTGCCGGCCTTGAAGCCCTCGAAGGCGGCGGAGCGGTCGCGGAAATACTCGAGTCGGATGGTGTCGAAGTTCCAGCGCCCAACGTTGACCGGACGGTCCCAGCCCCAGTAGTCGTCGCGGCGACGGAACGACAGGCGCCGGCCCGGATCGACCTCGGCGATCTCGTAGGGCCCCGAACCCATCGGCCGGTCGAGGGTCGCCTCGGCGAAGTCGCGGCCCTGCCACCAGCTCTTCGGCAGGATCGAGACGCCCGCCACGAGCATCGGCATGTCGCGCAGCGCGAAGCCCGACTTGAACGTGAAGCGCACCGCCCGCTCGCCGACCGCCTCGACGCGGTCGACGCCCGCGAGCAACTGGCCGTAGCTCGGATGACCCTCGGTCATCAGCGTCTCGAAGCTCCAGACCACGTCGTCCGGCGTCACCGGCGAGCCGTCGGCGAAGCGGGCCTCGGGGTGGAGGTCGAACACCACCGTCGAGCGGTCCTCGGCGAGAGAGGCGCTCTCGGCGAGCAGGCCGTAGTAGGCCGAGGGCTCGTCGTCGGCCGCCGCCATCAGGCTGTCGAACACGACGTTGGGGATCAGCAGCCCCGGCGTGCCCTTCAGCACGAAGGGGTTGAGGCTGTCGAAGGTGACGCCGCCGAAGCCGGTGGACAGCTCGCCCCCGCGCGGCGCGTCCGGGTTCACGTAGTCGAAATGGGCGAAGCCGGCGGGGTACTTCAGCTCGCCGAAGGCCGAGAGCCCGTGCAGCCCCCCGGTCATCGCCAGGCCGCCGGTCTCGGAGGCCCGGGCGAGGCCAGCCCGGCCGCGCGGGAGCATCGCGGCGCCGGCTGCTCCGAGAGCCAGACGCGTGAGCGTGCGGCGCGTGATCATGGCATCCTCCCCGTCGCGGCTTGGGCGTCGATCGTGTCGCTAAGGCGAACTAACGCGATGACGCCCCGAGCAAAGCACGCCCGTCGCGCTCGGACAACGCCTCCCGGCCGGGCATCCGTCGCGGCGTCGGCGTTCGTTCGCGCGGCGGCGGGCGACGCGCCCGGCGCGACGAGGGCGTGCGGCCGCCGGGCATGCCCGAACGCGAGCGGCGCGCCCGGAGGACCGGACGCGCCGCGAGAGAGCTCTGGCAAGGGGACGCGCTATTCGAGCGCGATCGGGTTGTCGGCCTGCTCGTTCAGCCACTTGATGACCGCAGCGCGGTCTTCGGCCTTGTTGAGGCCGCGGTAGGCCATCTTGGTGCCCTCGACCACGCCGCGCGGGTTCTCCAGGTAGGCCGACAGCCGCTCGGGGGTCCATTCGCCGCCGTAGGCCTCCATCGCCGAGGAGTAGCTGTAGCCCTCCACCGCGGCGCCCTCGCGGCCGACCACGCCCTTCAGGTGCGGGCCGACGCGGTTCTGCTCCTGATCAGCGACGTGGCAGGCGCGGCACTGGTTGAAGACCTTGCGCCCGTCCTCGGCCGAGACGCTGGCGTAGAGGCCCGAGGCGGAGCCGCCGGTCTCGACCGCGGCGTCCTCGCCCGACGGCGCGGCGGCCATGTCCATGCCGTCGTCCTCGGTGCTCGCCTGGTCGCCCGCGGGCTTCTCGCCCTTGCCGACCTCGCCCTCGCCCTCGTCGGTCGCCTCGCCGGAGCCCTCGTAGGCCTCGGCCGCGTCGTTGCTCTCGGAGGCCGAGCCCATGCGGTCGGTGGTCTGCTGACCGGCCTCCATCGCGTCCTCGGCCTCGGTCTCGCGCGCGGCCTGCTCGACGTCGGTCTGGTCGATCGCGTCGCCCGCGACGTCGCTGTCGAGCGCGTCGGGCGGCGCCTTCTGGCCCTCGGTCGGCATGGCGGGCGTGACCGCGCCGGCCGGCTCGGGCTCGTCGGCGCCGGCGCCCTCGGCCAGCTCGTTCCCGTCGCCGGGCGAGGCGCCCTCGCCGGCGGCGACGGCGTTCTCGTCCTCGACGGAGGCTTCGGGGCCGTCGACGTTCTCGACCGGCTCCTGCGCGGCCGGCTCGTCCTCCATGCCCGCGGTCAGGTCGATGTTCGAGCCGCCCGCCTCGTTCAGGTAGGCGATGACGTCGACGCGGTCCTGCGGGTCCTGGATGCCGGAGTAGCCCATCTTGGTGCCCGGCGCCCACTCCTGCGGGTTCAGCAGGAAGCCGTTCAGCGCGACCAGGTCCCAGGGGCCTTCCTTGCCGCCGAGCGCGTCGGAGTAGGCGTAGCCGCCGATCGACGCGATCTCGCGGCCGACGACGCCGACGAGATGGGGCCCGACGGCGTTCTGCTCCTGCTCGATCTTGTGGCAGGCCGTGCACTGGCGCCAGATCGTCGAGCCGTTCTCGGAATCGGCGGCGGAGGCGAGCTGGACCAGGTCGATCTCCTCCTCCGCCTCCTCGCCCGCCGCCTCGTCCTCGATCTCGAGCGCGAAGGCGAGCGTCTCGTGACCGTGGCCGCCGCCACCCTGCAGTGCCTGCTTCGAGAAGAAGCCGAGCATCAGGAACAGCAGGAGCGCGCCCAGGAACGAGCCCGCCACCATGTTGAGTTTGCCGACGTTCATAGACCCTTCCTTCCCCGCGGGCGCCGCGGTCGCGCGGCACCCGGCGCCGTCTGGCCGATCGGGCGGCACATAGCGTCTTCCGTCGCGTATTGCCAAGCCGTATAAGCCGCGACCATTCGCCGGCGCGGCGGCTGCGACGTCGCGACCCCACCCGCCGCCAGAGCTTCCGCCATGCTGAGCGACACCACCGGACGGATCGCCTTCCAGGGCGAGATCGGCGCCTTCTCGCACCAGGCCTGCGCGGAGGTGTTCGCGCGCATGGAGCCGATGGCCTGCGCCTCGTTCGAGGACGCGATCGCGGCGGTGAAGGACGGCGAGGCGCGCCTCGCCATGCTGCCGATCGAGAACTCGATCCACGGCCGCGTCGCCGACATCCACCACCTGCTGCCGGGGGCGGGGCTCTACATCGTCGCCGAGCACTTCGTGCCGATCAGGCTGCAGCTGCTCGGCCTGCCGGGCGCGAGCCTCGACGCGATCGAGGAGGCGCAGAGCCACGCCGTCGCGCTCGGGCAGTGCCGCGGCTTCCTGAAGGGGCGCGGCATCCGCCCGGTGACGGGGGCGGACACCGCCGGCTCGGCCAAGGCCCTCGCCGAGAGCGGCGTGGCGACGCGCGGGGCGATCGCCTCGCGGCTGGCCGGCGAGATCTACGGGCTCACGGTGCTGGCCCCCGACATCGAGGACGCCGAGCACAATACCACGCGCTTTCTGGTGATGAGCCGCCAGCGCATCGAGGCCGACCCGATGTCGGACGCCGCCGTCACCAGCTTCGTGTTCGAGGTGAGGAACGTGCCCGCGGCGCTCTACAAGGCGATGGGCGGCTTCGCCACCAATGGCGTCAACATGACCAAGCTCGAGAGCTACATGGTCGGCGGCTCGTTCACCGCGACGCGCTTCTACGCCGAGATCGAGGGCCATCCCGAGCAGGCGCCGGTCGCGCGCGCGCTCGACGAGCTGCGCTTCTTCACCCACGAGACCCGCGTGCTCGGCGTCTACCCCGCGCACCCCTACCGCCACGCGGCGCGCGCCCTGCGGCCCGGCTGAGCCCCGGGAGCTCAGAACAGGTCGTCGTCGTCCTCGATGTCGCGGTCGTCGTCGAGATCGAGCGGCCGGCCGGGGTCGCGCGCGGGACCGCGCCCCGTGCCGGCATCGTCGCCGACGATCGGGTTCCGCACCGGCGGGGGACCGTCGAGCACGATGACCCCGCCGTCCTCGCCGCGCACGACGTCGGGGTCGCGCGGCGTGCCGACGATGCCGCGCCCGGCGTCTCCGGCCGGCACGTCCGTGACCGAGGGGACGGTGTCCCCCGTGCGCTCGGGCGTCTCCGTGGCGCAGCCGGCGAGCAGCGCGAGCGCGGCGACGAGACGGACCGCCCGGCGCTCGCGCCGGCCGTCCGGGCTCAGCAATCGAACACGAGCCCCTGGTTGCACTCGTACACTTCGCCGTCGTCGGTGACGTAGACGTCGCCGCCCGGGTTCTCGCGCGTCGGCCGGGTGGCGCCCTCGACCACGCCGCCCCCGCCGCCGAGCGAGAAGCCGTCGTCGCGGCCGTAGCCGCGGTCGTAGCGGTCCTGGGCGCAGCCTGCGAGCATCAGCCCGCCGAGAGCGAGGGCCGCGGCCGTCCTGATCGCGTTCGTCATGGTGTCGGTCCTCTCAGAGCGGGCTGTCGCCGAGGTCGAGGGCGTCGCGGTCGGTGAGCCCGCCAGTGGCCGCGCCCGCCGCCGCGCCCGCCGCCGCGCCGGCGCCGGGGCTGCCGAAGATCGCGCCCG
>JBHJHI010000041.1:0-72427 GCA_050330995.1 Paracoccaceae bacterium | reverse complement strand
CTTCGAGCTGGAGGATCGGGACCTCCGAGGCTCGGAACCTCAGTGCAGCGCCGTCACGCCGATCGGGCTACGACCGTACCGGCGCTCGGTCCTCCTCCAGGCGCTCGACGCTCGCCCCTCCCGCGACAGCGGGTTCGTTCAATGACCCGAAGCCGTCGGTCGTTCCGGCACGGTGCGGCTCTCCGAGACGCTTCCCTTCGGACCCGCCTCATGCCACGCCGCCATCGAGCACGTTCACGCAGGCCGCATCCGCATCGACCTCCACGCGCACGCCGTAAGGCAGGGTCAGGATCGGATCGGTGTGCCCGATATCGAGATCGGCCAGCACCGGCAGACCGGGAAGGCCCGCCTCGCCGAGCGCGCGGGCGACGGCCCGCTTCTGCGCCGCACGGTCCTCGTCCGTCATGGGACCACCCGGCCGCGCGAGCAGAATGGCCGACAGCCGGTGCAGGATGCCCTGCGCCGCGTAGTTTCGCAGCCATCTGAGGACGAGGGAGGCGTCGGGCGCCTCCTCCGATGTCTCGTAGAACAGGACCGCCCCGTCCCAGTACGACAGCGGCGGCCACCACGGCGTGCCCTTGAGCATCTCCATGACCTCGGCGCAGCCGCCGATCAGGTGACCGATCGCGGTACCCGAGCCTTGCAACCGCACGACCCCGTCCGACGGCGTGCGGCGGCGGGGCACATCCTGGAGCCGGGGTTCTTCCCAAGGGAGGTGCTCGACGGTCCAACCGACCGTGTTCTCGGGCAGAACGCCGATGGGGCCGGGCTCGAAGGTCGCGCGCTCGAAGGATCGGGCGGCGACCTCTGTCATACCCCCGTTCTCAGCGAAGCCCGACATGACCGTGGGACCGTGGAAACTACCGAGTCCCGCCCGCAGGCAGGCGAAATGCAGCACGGTCACGTCGGAATAGCCGACGAAGACCTTCGGATTGTTCCGGATCACGTCGAGGTCGAGATGCGGCATCAGCCGGATCGCGTCGTTGCCCCCGATGCTCGCGACGATACCGCGGATCGACCGGTCCGCGAAGGCGCGCATCAGGTCGTCGGCGCGTGCCTCCGGATGGCCGTCGAGCCAGTCGGGATCACGCCGGGCGTGGGGCGTCTCCACCACCTCGAGCCCGAACCGTCCGGCCAGGACCGCCTTGCCCGCCTCGAAGCGTTGCGGGAACAGCGCTGGCCCGCCCCAGCAGGGAGTGACGACCGCGACGCGATCTCCGCGGCGCAGACGCGGCGGACGGACGAGGGTGCGGGGCCAACACGGGGGTGTCGCCTCGGGGGCCGGCATGTGGAGAGGCTACACGACCGGACCGCCGGTTCCAGGGAGAACTCGTGCCGAGTGTGCTCGACGGCTACGCGTCAAGCGTTCTCCCAGTTCTCAAACCGCAAATCGTCGACGCGACCGAACTCGCCCACGTTGCGCGTGACGAGCATCAGGTCGCGCGCGAGCGCCTGGCCGGCGATAAGGACGTCGTAGGGCCCGATCGGCGTCCCCTTGGCGGCGAGCGACGCCCTGATGCGTCCGGCGGCTTCGGCATCGCCCGCGTCGAAGTCCAGGATCGCAAAGCGAAGCGCACGGACGCGCGCGAGGTTCGCATCGAGGCGCGTCGATCGATAGGCGCCGTAGAACAGCTCGTGCATCACGACGGACGAGACCGCAACATCGGCTGGGTCGAGACGGGTCATGCGCTCAGTGACACGCGCGTCGCCGCGCATGACGGCGATCACCGCGTTGGTGTCGAGAAGATGGGTCAGCGCGTCGTGCCCGACGGTTCTGTTGGATCAGCGGGAAACAGGTCGTCCAGCTCCGGCCTGTCCTGCTCTGCCGCGCGCTCCGTCGCCGCCGTGGCGAAGTCCTCGTCCACCGGTCCGCGCACCTCGCCTAGCCAGTCCCAGTCCCGGGCGATCGGTTCGAGCACGATGGCCGCCCCCTGGCGGCGGATACGGACTTCGTTTCCTTCGACGCGGAACGCCTTGGGCAGCCGGACAGCCTGACTGCGCCCCGACCAGAACACCTTCGCCGTCTCCATCGAACCGCCCCCAGCCTTTGTCATCTAGCAATGATATGTAGCAAAGACGTGGGCCGATGGCAATGAAGCGGACCTCGAATGGACCACCGCAGAAGCATGCCTTACCGGAGAGTCGCCTTGTGGCGCACCCCGGAAGCCGTCACGCCTCGCCCACGCCCGCACCCTCCAGCGAAGCGGGCGACACGCTGGCGGAGCGTTCCGCACACTTTAGAACCATTCTTGATTTTCCCCGCCGACAGGTCCACCTTCTCCCTCAGCTTCCCGCGGAGAGAGACCGATGTTCATCCAGACCGAAGCGACGCCGAACCCGCAGACGCTCAAGTTCCTGCCCGGCAAGGCGGTGATGCAGACGGGCTCGGCCGACTTCCCCTCCGCCGAGGGCGCTCAAGCCTCGCCGCTCGCCGAGCGGCTGTTCGGCGTCGACGGCGTCACCGGCGTGTTCCTCGGCCCCGACTTCATCACCGTGACCAAGGCGGAGGCGGTGGACTGGCTGCACATCAAGCCCGCCCTCCTCGGCGCGATCATGGAGCACTACCAGTCCGGCCTGCCGGTGATGCAGGGCGACGCGGGCGCGGCCACGGTCGGCCATGCCGAGCACGACGGCCCCGACGCCGAGGTGGTCGGCCAGATCAAGGAACTGCTCGATACCCGCGTGCGCCCCGCGGTCGCGCAGGACGGCGGCGACATCACCTTCCACGGCTTCGAGCGCGGCGTGGTCTATCTGCACATGCAGGGCGCCTGCGCGGGCTGCCCGTCGTCCACGCTGACGCTCAAGGCCGGCATCGAGAACCTCTTGCGCCACTACGTCCCCGAGGTGGTCGAAGTCCGCCCCGTCGGCGTCTGACGCCGCGCGGACGGCGATCGCAGGGAGGGCGGAGCCCATGGACGAGAGCGCGACCGACAGCTTCGGCGCGGACGGCCTCCTGGTGCGCTTCCTCGCCCGCCACGCCGAGACGGGCGCCTACTGCCTTGTCGAGGCCACCTTCGCGCCCGGCATGGGACCGCCGCCGAACCGTCACCCTGGCGAGGACGAAGGCTGCTACGTCGTCGAGGGCCGCTTCGCCTTCAGCGTCGACGGCGAGGAGCGCATCGTCGAGGCGGGCGAGTGGGTGAAGGTGCCCGACGGCGCGGTGCATGCCTTCCGCAATGCCGGGGACGGGCCGGGCCGGCTGATCGTGCTGAACGCGCCGGGCGCGATGCACGACGTCTTCTTCTCGCGCGTGGGCGACGCCCTGCCCCCCGACACTCGCGAGCTGCCCGGGGGGCTCGCGCCGCCCGATCCCGGGCGACTGCGCGCCGCCGCGAAGGCGTCGGGCATGGAACTCGTCGAGAACGGCTGAGATGACCGCTACGCGCGAGAACGCAGCGACCACTACGCGCGAGGGCGCGATGACAGCCACGCGCGAGGGCGCGCGATGATCCTCGGCATCGACACCTCGGCCGGGCAGTGCGCGGTCGCGGTGATCTCGGGCGACACGCTGATCGCGCGGGCGGCCGAGCCGATGGCCAAGGGCCACGCCGAGCGGCTGTTTCCCCTGATCGAGACCGCCCTCGCCGAGAGCGGCCTCGGCGTCGAGGGGCTGCGCCGGATCGCGGTCTGCACCGGGCCGGGCTCGTTCACGGGGCTGCGCGTCGGCGTCGCCGCCGCGCGCGGGCTCGCCATGGGCCGCGGCCTGCCGGCGATCGGCGTCACCCGCTTCGAGGCGATCGCCGCCCAGATCGCCCGGCCGCGGCGGCTGAACTGCGACCGCCTCGGCGTCGCCATCGGCTTGCCCGAAGACGCCGCGGCGCCGGCGCGCAGCGAACCCCGCGCGCTGGAGGCCAAGATCGGCTGGGCCGAGCGCCGCCCCATCGCCCTCGCGCTCGCGGGCGGGCGCGGCGGCGTCGCCCTGCAGGCCTTCGCCCCCGATCTCGCGCCCCTGTCCGAGCCGACGGCTCTCGCCCCCGACGCGCTCGTGGATGCGGCGCCCGAGGGGGTGGTGCGCGCGGGCGACGGCTGGGCGCTCGCCGGGCTCGACGCCGACCTGGCGCCGGAGGGCCTCGCCGACCCGGCCGTGGTCGCGGCGAGCGGCGCGACGCGCACGCAGGGCCCGCTCCCCGGACCGCTCTACCTGCGGGACGCCGACGCCGAGCTTCCGCGCGAGGCGGCCCCGCGGCTCCTGGACTGAGGTGGGGACGGGCCTGATCGTCCTCGACGCGGCCGAGATCGGGCGCCGCGCGCTCGGCCCCGCCTTCGCCACCCTCGCCCGAAGCGCCTTCGGCGAGACGGCCACCGGCTGGGACGCGCCGGCGTTCGCCCGCTTCGCGCGCACGCCCGGCGGGCTCGCGGTCGTCGACGCCGGGCTGGCCCGTGCGCTGGCGCTCGCGCGCGTGGCGGCCGACGAGGCGGAGATCCTCGACCTCGGCGTCGTGGCCGAGCACCGCCGCGCCGGGCTCGGCCGCGCGCTCCTCGGCACGGTGCTGGAGGCGGTGCGCCACCGCGGCGCGGCGCGGCTGTTCCTGGAGGTCGCCGCCGACAACGCCGCGGCCCGCGCGCTCTATGCGGGCGCTGGGTTCGCCGAGATCGGCACGAGGCGGCGCTACTACACCCGTCCGGGCGGCGCGGTCGACGCGCTGGTGCTCGCGCGGGCGACCGCGGGCGGTGGCGGATCGCCACCCCCGTTGCCGTGAGGCGACGGCGGGCGTATCAGGGCGTCATGCGATGCCTCTGCCCGATCCGCGACCTCGCCGATCGCCACCGCCTGCCGGGGCGCTTCTTCGCGCGGGCGGCCGACGCGCTGTCGGACGGCTGACGGCGCGGACCCTTCCGCCGCCGCAGACCCGAGACCGCCCATACGGATGCCACACCCATGACCGAACAGCCGAAGACCCTCCCCCGCACGCTCTACGACAAGATCTGGGACACCCACGTGGTCGACCAGGCCGAGGACGGCACCGCGCTCCTCTACATCGACCGCCACCTCGTCCACGAGGTCACCAGCCCGCAGGCGTTCGAGGGGCTGCGCCTCAATGGCCGCCCGGTGCGCCACCCCGAGCACACGCTGGCCGTGCCCGACCACAACGTGCCGACCGACCCGACGCGCGTCGACGGCATCGAGGACGAGCAGTCGCGCATCCAGGTCGAGGCGCTGCGCCAGAACGCGAAGGACTTCGGCATCGAGCTGTTCGACGTCGCCGACGACCGCCAGGGCATCGTGCACATCATCGGCCCCGAGCAGGGGCTGACCCAGCCCGGCATGACCATCGTCTGCGGCGACAGCCACACCGCGACGCACGGCGCCTTCGGCGCGCTGGCGCACGGCATCGGCACCTCGGAGGTCGAGCACGTCCTCGCGACCCAGACGCTCGTGCAGAAGAAGTCGAAGAACATGAAGGTCGAGATCCGGGGCGCGCTGCCCGAGGGCGTCACAGCCAAGGACATCACCCTCTCGATCATCGGCCACACCGGCACCGCCGGCGGCACCGGCCACGTCATCGAGTACTGCGGCGAGGCGATCCGCGCGCTGTCGATGGAAGGCCGCATGACGGTCTGCAACATGGCGATCGAGGGCGGCGCCCGCGCCGGGCTCGTGGAGCCCGACGAGAAGACCTTCCAGTACATCGAGGGCCGCCCGCGCGCGCCTTCGGGCGAGAACTGGGAGAAGGCGGTCGCCTACTGGAAGGCGCTGCGCTCGGACGAGGGCGCGCATTACGACCGCGAGGTGATCCTCGACGCCGCCAAGATTTCGCCGGTGGTGACCTGGGGCACGAGCCCGGAGGATGTGCTGCCGATCGACGGCATCGTCCCCGACCCCGAGAGCTTCGAGGGCGCCAAGCGCGCGGCGGCCAAGCGGGCGCTGGAATACATGGGTCTGAAGCCCGGCCAGAAGCTCGCCGACATCGAGATCGACACGGTGTTCATCGGCTCGTGCACCAACGGCCGGATCGAGGACCTGCGCGAGGTCGCGCGCATCATGGAGGGCCACCGCGTCAAGGACGGCCTGCGCGCCATGATCGTGCCGGGCTCGGGCCGCGTGCGACTGCAGGCCGAGAAGGAGGGCATCGCGCAGAAGCTGCAGGAGGCGGGCTTCGAGTGGCGCATGGCCGGCTGCTCGATGTGTCTCGGCATGAACCCCGACCAGCTCGCCCCCGGCGAGCGCTGCGCCTCGACCTCGAACCGCAACTTCGAGGGCCGCCAGGGCCGCGGCGGGCGCACCCACCTGATGAGCCCGGCCATGGCCGCGGCGGCGGCGATCACCGGGCGGCTGACGGACGTGCGCCACCTCGGCTGAACGGCGCGACCCGGCGCGGCCGGGTCGGCCTCGCAGGCGGCGCGCGGGACGTCGGGGGGCGAGTGCCTCAGGCTCCCGGGGCACGACGGCACGATCGGCCCGCCAGGACGCCGTGCCCTCCTGCCGGGAAAGCCGACGGAAGCGCCGGGCCTGTCCTGTGGACCCCGTGCCCGCCCACGGACGGGGGACGCAACCCCGCGGCGCCTCGCCGCGTCCCCTGCAGGACGCCGGGTCTCGCGGCGCCGAACGGGGGACGACCATGACGGAATTGTCGGAGGCGCTCTCGCGCCTCGCGCCGGTGGACGAGAACGGCAACGTCACCGTCTTCATTGAGACCCCGTCGGGCAGCCGGCACAAGTACGACCTCGACGAGACCACCGGGCTCTTGCGCTGGTCGCTGGAGCTGCCCGAGGGCAACCACTTCCCCTGCGCCTTCGGCTTCGTGCCGAACACGCTCGGCGGCGACGGCGACGAACTCGACATCGCCCTCCTGATCGACGGCGAGATCCCGAGCCGCACCTTGGTGGCCTCGCGCCTCGTCGGCGTGCTCCGGCTCGAACAGGACGAGGACGGCGAGATGGCGCGCAACGACCGGATCGTCGCCGTCGCCCATCTTTCGCGCGCACACGGCAACATCCGCACGCTCGACGACCTCGGCCCGGACACGATCTGGGACCTGAGCGAGTTCTTCTCCACCTACAACCGCATGATCGGCCGGGCGCACAACCTGCTCGGCACCGGCGACGCGGCCGAAGCGCACCGGATGCTCGACGAGGCGATCGCGCGCGCGAGGGCATGAGCGCGCCCCTCGGCGCCGAGTAGCGAGCGGGCGCCCGCCGGCGCCGACAGCGGAGCGGGCACCCGGCCGGCGTCGCCAGCAGGGCACGTGCCCCGGCTCGACGGGCTGGCAGATACGCTCTCCGGCATGGCGAACCGCGGCCGCGCTCCCCGACATGACGGACATGCCGCGCCCTCCGCCGATGTCGCCTGCCACCGCGCTCCCGCCACATTCGCCGCACACGTTGCGCGGGCGCGGGCCGGGGGGCGCGCGGCAGCCGATTTCCATGACGGACGAGGCCCATGACCGAGAGCAGCGCGCCGGCGAGGGCGTGGGATCTCGAACAATACTCGACCAAGGCGCGGCGCGAACGCGCGCTGGCCACCGCGGCGGCTCCCTCGACCGGACGGGCGGCCGATCAGCCGGCGCACGAGCACATCGCCCGCAAGGACGACGGCGACTGGCTCGCGCCGGCCGAGCGCAAGACCCGCCCGCGCTACGTCGCGTCCGGGTCGGTGTTCTGGCCCGCCTTCACCGGCGCGCTGCTCAGCGTCGCCACGCTCGGGCTCTACCGCTTCTGGATGCTGGCGAAGCTGCGCCGCGCCTACGCCGGCTCGATCCGCCTCGACGGCGATCCGGTCGCGTACGTCGGCACCGGGTTCGAGAAGCTGGTCGGCTTCCTGATCGCGGCGGGGCTGCTCGCGGGCTGCCTCCTGCTCGCCAACCTCGCGCTCGCCTTCGCGGGACTGACGGCGACGGAGGGCACGCCGTCGTTCGAGCCGGTCTCGCTGGTCGCGCTCGCGCCCGTCTGGTTCTGGGCCCAGTATCGCCGTCAGCGCTATCTGGTGTCACGGCTCGAATGGCGCTCGACCCGCTTCTCGCTGGCGCCGGGCGCCTTCGGCTACGCATGGCGCTCGGTGATCTGGGCGATCGTCACGGTGCTCACGCTCGGGCTCGCCTATCCGTACATGCACTTCGCCCAGGCGCGCTATCTCGCGCAGCGTTGCCGGCTCGGCACGCTCGCGGTGCGTCAGGAGGGCAGCTGGCTCGGGCTAATGGCGCACTGGCTGCGGCTCTATCTCGTCGTGGTGCTGATGTTCCTGGCCTTCTGGGGGCTGTCGGAGGAGATGGAACTCGACGTGGAGGCGATGAGGGGCTGGCTGGCCATCCTGGTGCCGATCGGTCTCGTGGTGACGGCCTACACCGCCATGGTCTATCGTATCGCCGCCTTCCGCTGTCTCTGGGACTACCGGACGATCGGGGGCATGCGCATCGACAACGATCTCAAGATTTACCGGATCGTCTTCGCCTACATCGGCGGCACCCTCGGTGTCGGCGTGATGGCCCCGGTGATCGGGGGGATCGTCGGTCTCTCGGCCCTGCTCGCCGCCGCGGTCGCGCTCGGCGCCGCCTCGGGCGCGCTCGATCCGGCCATGGTGCGGGGCGCGCTCGACGCGGCGCGCGAGGGGGGCGAGCCGCTTCCGGCGGCGCTGCTCGCGCGTGCGCCGGTCCTGCTGCCGGCGGCCCTCGGGCTGGGGCTCGGCGGTCTCGCCTTCCTCGCCGCCGCCTACGCCCTCGCCCAGAGCCTCGTCGTCCAGCCGATCCTGCGGCGCAAGGCCGAGACCATGCTGCTGCGCAACCCCGACGTGCTCGCTCAGGCCGGGCAGGCGTAGCGCGAGGGGGCGGGCGAGGTCGGCGGCCCCGGCTCGAAGCGTCGTCCGGGCCGATCGGACCGGGTCCGTCGCGCCGGATTCACGCGTCCGCGCCCCGTCGCGACGCCAAGCGTGCCGCTCGGTCCGGAAAGTGCTCCCGGGTCGCTCCGGCCGAGCGAGATCGAACGGTGAGTAGCACAGTGCTCCCGCAGCTTGGCCGGATGCTGGAAGACGATCTTGTCGAGCCCCACTTTCCTATACTTGAAGTTGTATAATCAACATCGCAAGGCTCCGAATTTTCGCCCCATTATCGTGTATCTCTCTCCTGGAGCGAGAAAGCGATAGTCGAGCTGCTTCTCCCGTAAGTGAGAGTTGCCGCTTCATTGCTTTTCGTCAGAGGACGAACAGCGGAGCCACATCATGTGGGAAAACCAAATTGCCAGGGTCGTCCGGCCCGACGGTCATGGAACCGGATTCCTGGTCGGTCCTAACGATCTGATTACGAACGTTCATGTCGTCACCGACGAGAACGGCGATATCGTTCCGCTGGAAATTCGGTTCGAGAACGGGGTAGAGACGACGGCCGAGTCGGTTGAGATCTTTCCCGTCTCCGATTTTTGGGACGACCCCTTCCAGTCGTTCACGAACACGCGGTTCGACTTGGCGCTGGTGACGCTGGAAGAGCCCGTCGGCGACAGCCAGGGCTGGTTCGAGATCGCCAACGGCGCCGATCTGCAGGTCGGCTCGCTGGAGACCGCAGGCTATCCGGCCGTGACCTTCTCGGGCGAGGAGCAACGCTACGATCGTGCCGATGCGGATTACGACCTCGGCCGGGACGTCATCGTCTTCGAGTCCGACGAGGTCGAACCCGGTAGCAGCGGTTCGCCGGTCTGGGCCGAAGTGGACGGGGCGCTGACCGCCGTCGGCGTCGTCGCCGCGAAAGATGCCGTCGCGAACTACGCCGCGCTGTTCAACGACTACAGCACCGAGGTGATGCGCAACTGGGCCGAGGACAACGACCCGCGCTCGCCCGAGACGGTCGACGCGCACAACGTCGCGCTTCTCTACCAGGGGGCGTTCGATCGCGACGGCAGCTTCGACTGGGACGGCTTCAACCACTACGTGGGTGAACTCGCCGACGGTCGTTCGCTGCGCGAGATCTCCTTCGAGTTCCTCGACAGCGCCGAATTCGAGCGCAAGTCCGGCGAGGCGATCGACCCGGCCGCCGCCGACTATCTCTCGGACGCCGACTACATCGACCACCTCTACGACGCCGTGCTCGACCGCGACGCCGACGAAGACGGCTTCGACTTCTGGACCGAGGTGCTGGAGGACGGCGCGGACCGCGCGCAGGTGATGGTCGACTTCGCGCTGAGCGACGAGGCCCGCCGGATCAACCCTCACCTCCACGAGATCGTCGAGGTCGAGGAAGGCTACTGGGCCTACGCCTGAGGCACCCGGACGCGTGCGGGGGCCGCGGCCCCCGCATCCGCCGTCAGTGGTTACGCGTGCGGTAGATCACGCGGCGCACCGAGCCCGTGCGCGAGCGCATCAGGATGGTCTCGGTCTCGAGGTAGTCGCCGTCGCGGCGCGCGCCCTGCACGATCGAGCCGTTGGTCACCCCCGTCGCCGCGAACAGCACGTCGGCCTGGATCATGTCGTCGAGGGTGTAGACGCGGTCGAGATCCTCGATGCCCGCCTTCTTCGCGCGGCCGCGCTCGTCGTCGTTGCGAAACATCAGCCGCCCCTCCATGGCGCCGCCCATGCACTTGAGCGCGGCGGCGGCGAGCACGCCCTCGGGCGCGCCGCCCTGCCCCATGTACATGTCGATGCCGGTCGAGGGCTCGGCGCAGTGGATCACGCCGGCCACGTCGCCGTCGGTGATGAGGCGCACCGAGGCGCCGGTCTCGCGCACCTCGGCGATCAGCTCCTCGTGGCGCGGGCGCTCCAGCACGCACACGCCCACGTCCTCGGGCTTGACGCCGGCGGCCTTGGCGTAGGCGCGTACCCGCTCGGTGGGGCTCATCGCGAGCGACACCGTGCCCGGCGGCACGTACGGGCCGACCGCGAGCTTGTCCATGTAGACGTCCGGCGCGTGCAGCATCGAGCCGCGCGGCCCGAGGGCGATCACCGTCAGCGCGTTCGGCATCGCCTTGGCGGTCAGCGTGGTCCCTTCGAGCGGGTCGAGGGCGATGTCCACCTCCGGGCCACTGCCGGTGCCGACCTCCTCGCCGATATAGAGCATCGGCGCCTCGTCACGCTCGCCCTCGCCGATGACGACGGTGCCCTTGATGTCGAGCTTGTTCAGCTCCGAGCGCATCGCCTCGACCGCGGCGCGGTCGGCCGCCTTCTCGTCGCCGCGCCCGATCAGCCGCGCCGAGGCGATGGCGGCGGCCTCCGACACCCGCGCGAGCCCGAGCGAGAGCATCCGATCCTGGAACGTGGTGGGATCGTGCTTGACCATGGGGGAACCTCCTGTCGGGTCGGCGAGCGCGGCTCGGCGACGTCTCGCCGCAGCCGACATGGCATAGGCGGCGCGCGGTGCGAGAGCAAGCGACGCCCTCGTGACAGGCGGGATGGCCGGGCCGGGTGCGAGCGACAGCACGAACTCGGGTGAGGGCGAACAGGACGATCGTGTCGAGGTCCACGAAGGCCCCCGATCGGCGGTCGGCATCGCGAGCGCTCCCGACGCCAGAGCGCTTTCCAGCCCGAGCAGAACGCCCGGGCGCCGCGAAAGCGCGCGAGAACGGCATCTCGGGGCGCCGGACCCGATCCGATCGGGTCGAATGGCGCCCTGGCGACGGCTCGTCCGCGCGAGAGCCGAGCGTCGTGCCAAAGGACGCGGCCAAGGGGTCCGCGAAGCGTCCGCCGTCGCATCAGCTGTCCGGTGCGGCGCCACCTAGCGATCGTCGAGCGCCTCCGGCCTGCGGGCGACGGTTATGTGCCGCTTCGTGCCGAAGCCCGCGCGACGCTCCACCGCGAGCCCGGCCGCCGCGAGGGCGCGGCGCACCCGGCCCGCGGCGGTGAAGCTCGCCGCCCGTCCGCCGGGCGCGAGGCGGCGGGCGACGGCGGCGAGGAGCGCGGGCTCCCAGAGCGCCGGATTGCGCGCGGGCGCGAAGCCGTCGAGTAACCAGGCGTCGGCCCTGCCGCCCCAGGCCGGGACGGTCTCGCGCGCGTCGCCCACGACCACCGCGGCGTCGAGCCCCGGCGTCCGGAGACGGCGCACCGGGCCGCTCGATCGTGCCCAGGCCGTGACCAGCGCCTCGGCCTCTGCGGCGATCCCGGGAAAGGGGCCGAGCGCACGGGCCATCTCGGCGGCGCTCAGGGGATGGGCCTCGAAGCCGACGTACGTCAGCGAACCCGCCGCCCCGGCCGCGCGCCAGGCCGCCCAGGCGGCGGCGAGGTTCAGCCCCGTGCCGAAGCCGGTCTCGGCGAGCACGAAGCCGGGGCGATAGCGCTCGGGCAACCCGCAGCCGGCGAGGTAGACGTGACGCGCTTCGGCCAGCCCGTCACCGGCGTGGTAGGCGTCGGCATAAAGCGTCGAGACCGGCACGTCACCGCGCCAGGCGAGCGCGGCCGGGCCGGAAGCGGTCCCGTCCTTCGCATCGGCGGCCGCTCCCGACAGCACGCCGCCATCGCCCGCGTCGAAAGCGATCGAAGCCTCCTCCGCGCCCGGCGCGCCGGATCGGATCACCTCCCTGCCCTCACCCGCCCGCTGCGGCGCGCTGTCCTCGTCCGCCTGTGGCGGCGCCCGTCGTCGGCCGCGTGCGGTGGCGCGCCGCCCTCGCCCGTCCCGGGCACCCGGCCGCCGCGCGGGGACGGTCCCGCGTCCCCCCTCACGGCTCGCGCGGGTCCGGCTCCATGGTCAGGTGCAACTCGTCGCCCTCGTAAGGGTGCGCACGCGCGACGTCCTCGTTCAGGGCCACGCCGAGGCCGGGCTCGTCCGACGGGATCACGTAGCCGTCCTCGAAGCGCACTGGCGTGGTGAGCAGGTCGGCGTGGAAGCCGCCCCAGTCCTCGATGCTCTCCAAGATCAGGAAGTTCGGGATACAGGCGGCGAGCTGGACGTTGGCCGCGCCCTCGATCGGGCCGGCGTAGAGGTGCGGGGCCATGTGCGCATAGTGCGCCTCGGCCATGGCCGCTACCTTGCGCGCCTCCCAGAGCCCGCCGACCCGCCCGAGCGCGGGTTGCAGGATCGAGGCGCCGCCGCAGGCGAGGACGCGGGCGAACTCGTACTTGGTGACCAGCCGCTCGCCGGTCGAGATCGGCACGCTGGTCGAGCGCGCGACCTCGGCCATGGCCTCGGGCATCTCCGGCGGCACCGGCTCCTCGAACCAGAGCGGCTCGTAGGGCTCGATCCGGCGCGCGAGGCGCTTGGCGCCCGACGTGGAGAACTGCCCGTGCGTGCCGAACAGGAGGTCCGCGCGCGTGCCCACCGCCTCGCGGATCGCGCGGCAGAAGGCCTCCGAGCGGTCGAGGGCTCCTAGGTCGGGCTGTCGGCCGTCGTAGACGGTGTAGGGGCCGGCGGGGTCGAACTTGACGGCGGTGAAGCCGCGCTCGACGTAATGCACCGCCCGCTCGGCCGCCGCGTCGGGGTCGTCGTAGACGGCCGCCTCGCCCGAGGACGGATAGGCGTCGCCGCTCTCGGGATAGAGGTAGGTGTAGGCGCGCACCCGCTCGCGGCAGCGCCCGCCCATGAGGGCGTGGACCGGCTTGCCCGCGGCCTTGCCGACGATGTCCCAGCAGGCGATCTCGAGGCCGCTGAGGCAGGCCACCAGCGAGGCGTCGGGGCGCAGCGTGTAGCCCGAGCCGTAGGACGTGCGCCAGAGGTGCTCGATGCGGTGGGGGTCCTGGCCCTCGAAGCGGCGCGCGAACAGGTCGCGCACCATGTCGGCGACCACGTGCGGGCCGAAGGTGGCGGCGTAGACCTCGCCGTAGCCGACGACCCCGCAGGCGGTGACCAGCTTGACGAAGACGAAATAGCGCCCGCCCTTGCGCGGCGGCGGGTTGCCGACGACGAAGCCCTCGCAGTCCGCGAGCCGCATCACGACCCTCCCATCATCACCACGTTGCGCAGCCCCTCGCCGCGGCGGGCGGCGCTCATCGCCTCGTTGATCTCCTCGAAGGCGAAGCGGCGCGTGACCAGGGGATCGAGCACGAGCCGCCCGGCGCGGTAGAGATCGACCAGTCCCGGCAGCGTGCGCGCGGCGTCGCCGAGCTTCGAGCCGAGGATCCGCCGCGCGCCGGAGGTCAGCGCCACCGGGTCGAAGGTCGAGCGCGCGCCGAGGGCCGCGACGCCGACCAGCACCGAGGCGCCGCCCGGCGCCAGCATGGCGTAGGACTGGTCGAACGCCTGCGGCGCGCCGACGGTGACGAACACGAAGTCGGCGCCACGGGTGTCGGTGAGCTTCAGGACCGCCTCGACCGCGTCCTCCCGCCGGCCGTTGACGAGGTCGGTGGCGCCGAAGGCGCGCGCGGCGTCGAGCTTGTCGTCCTCCAGATCGACCGCGATCACCCGGCCCGCGTCGCCGAGGGCGGCGGCCTGCACGGTGTTGAGCCCGACGCCCCCGGTGCCGATCACCACGATGTCCGCGCCTGCGGGCATGGCGGCGGTCTCGGTGACGGCGGCGACGCCGGTGAGCACGCCGCAGGCGAGGAGCGCCGCGACGTCGAAGCCCAGCCCCTCGTCGACGCGCACGAGCTGGCTCGCGTGCACCACCACCTCCTCGGCGAAGGCGCCGGTGCGCATACCCTGGACGACCTGGGTGCCGTCCCCGGCCAGGATCGGGCTCGCGCCGTCGAGGGCGAAATGCCCCTCGCAGGCGCCGGCGAGCCCGCGCGCGCAGGCGCGGCAGGCGCCGCAGTGGCGCACCATGTGGATGATGACCCGGTCGCCGGGCGCGAGGTCCGCGACCTCCGGCCCGGTCTCGACCACGACGCCTGCGGCCTCGTGGCCGTAGACCGCCGGCAGGCCGCCGCCCCAGCCGCCGTCGGCGAAGATCACGTCGGAATGGCAGATCGCGACCGCGCGCACGGCGCAGCGCACCTCGCCGGGGCCGGGGGGCGCGAGGGCGACCTCCTCGAGCGCGAAGGGCGCCCCGAACTCACGGCAGACGGCAGCACGCATGGAAGTCCCCCGGCTCCTGGCCCCAGCCCCGAGCCGGCAGGCCGCGCCAGTGGGAACGCGGCCGGGCGGCCGGGTCAAGCGCGACCGGGGGCGGTCGGCTCAGAACGGGATCTCGGCGTCGAGATCGTCGTTGAAGCGCCCGCCGCCACCGCCACCGGAGCGGCCACTGCCGCCGCCGCCGCCGAAGTCGCCGCCACCGCCGGAGGAGCGGCCGCCCCCGCCGCCGAAGTCGCCGCCACCGCCGCCGTCACGGCCGTCTAGGAAGGTCATCTCGCCGCGGTAGGGGCGCAGCACCACCTCGGTCGAGAAGCGGTCCTGGCCGTTCTGGTCCTGCCACTTGCGCGTCTCGAGCTGGCCTTCGAGATAGACCTTCGAGCCCTTCTTCAGGAACTGCTGGGCGAGGCGCACCAGGTTCTCGTTGAAGATCGACACCCGGTGCCACTCGGTCTTCTCGCGCATCTCGCCGGAGTTGCGGTCGCGCCAGCGCTCCGAGGTCGCGACCGACAGGTTGCAGACCTGGCCCCCGTTCTGGAAGCTCCTCACCTCCGGGTCGGCACCGAGATTGCCGATCAGGATCACCTTGTTGACGCTGCCAGCCATGGCCGCCCCTCTCCAGTTCGTTGTCCGTCCCGAGGACGGTCGCGCGCTCCATCTCCGGCCCCGCCCGGACGCGGGTCGCTTGCCCGGGACCGTGCCGCGAGGCGATCGCCAGCCGATGCCGGCCGGGACGGGCCAGACGGGACCGGCCGCGTTCCCGGTCCCGCGTCGCCCGACGAGCGGAGCGCCGCGTCCGGGCCCGCCCGCCCCGGCGCCCCTTTCCCACACGGAGGCGCCGTCGCCAAGGCGTCCCGTCGGGGACGCGAGGCGTGCGCGGCGACCCGTCCTGTGGCGAAGCGGTCCGCATCGGGACGAACATCGCGTCCGCGACACGGTGGACGTTGCTATGATGTCGACAGTTCTACAGCCATCGCCTAGCCTTATGGCTTCGCACCTGACGCGCACGCCCCGGACCAGGGGGCAGCGCTACGAGGACGGTGGACGGGTAGGACCCGCGCGATTCGCCTTGACGCGGCGCTCTCTTAGGGTGCGCGCCGGAAATGCGCAAGTCCGCTGTTCGAAGGGGCATGGGGAAGCTGGAGCAGCAAGAAGCGCCATGGATATCTTCAACGAATTCGCCGAGAGCTATGCGCGGCACAAGATCGAGGAGATGTCGCTGCACGAATACCTGCTCGGCTGCCGCGACGACCCGATGATGCGCGCGACGG
Source organism: Paracoccaceae bacterium (assembly GCA_050330995.1). Lineage (GTDB taxonomy): Bacteria > Pseudomonadota > Alphaproteobacteria > Rhodobacterales > Rhodobacteraceae > Thermohalobaculum. The sequence continues at coordinate 56,304 of JBHJHI010000041.1, read as the reverse complement.
CGGCCGAGCGGATGGTGGCGGCGATCGGCGAGCCCGAACTGATCGACACGAGCCGCGACCAGCGCCTGGGCCGCATCTTCCAGAATCGCACGGTCAAGCGCTACGCCGCCTTCGCCGACCTCTACGGCGCCGAGGAGACGGTCGAGCGCATCGTCGGCTTCTTCCGCCACGCCGCCCAGGGATTGGAGGAGCGCAAGCAGATCCTCTACCTGCTCGGGCCCGTGGGCGGCGGCAAGTCGACCCTCGCCGAGATCCTGAAGCGGCTGATGGAGCAGGAGGCGGTCTACGTGCTGAAGGCCGGCGCCGAGCTGAGCCCGGTGTTCGAGAGCCCGCTCGGGCTGTTCGACCGCGAGCGCTTCGGCGATCTCCTGGAGGAGAAGTACAACATCCCGCGCCGGCTCCTGACCGGGCTGATGTCGCCCTGGGCGACCAAGCGGCTCGACGAGTACGACGGCGACATCTCGAAGTTCACCGTCGCCAAGATGTACCCGTCGAAGCTCCGGCAGATCTGCGTGGCCAAGACCGAGCCGGGCGACGAGAACAACCAGGACGTCTCCACCCTCGTCGGCAAGCTCGACATCCGCAAGCTGGAGCACCTGAGCCAGAACGACCCGGACGCCTACAGCTACTCGGGCGGACTGAACCGCACGACGCAGGGCCTCCTGGAATTCGTCGAGATGTTCAAGGCGCCGATCAAGGTGCTCCATCCCCTGCTCACCGCGACGCAGGAAGGCTCGTACGTCGGCACCGAGAACATCGGCGCGATCCCGTTCCAGGGCGTGATCCTCGCGCACTCGAACGAATCCGAGTGGCAGCAGTTCAAGTCCAACAAGAACAACGAAGCCTTCCTCGACCGCATCAGCGTGGTGAAGGTGCCCTACTGCCTGCGCGCCTCGGAGGAGGCGGAGATCTACGGCAAGCTGCTCGTCGGCAGCTCGCTCGGGGCCGCGCCCTGCGCGCCCGAGACGCTGCCGATGCTCGCGCGCTTCAGCGTGCTGACCCGGCTTCGCGAGCACGAGAACTCGGCACTCTACTCGAAGCTGCGCGTCTACGACGGCGAGACGCTGAAGCACACCGACCCCAAGGCGCGCTCGCTACAGGAATACCGCGACGCCGCCGGCGTCGACGAGGGCATGACCGGCATCTCGACGCGCTTCGCCTTCAAGGTGCTGTCCGAGACCTTCAACCACGACACCGAGGAGGTCTCGGCCGACCCGGTGCACCTGATGTTCGCGCTGGAGCGCGCGATCCGGCGCGAGCAGTTCCCGCCCGAGGTCGAGAGCCGCTACATGGACTTCATCCGCACCGAACTCGCGCCGCGCTACGCCGAGTTCATCGGCGAGGAGATCCAGAAGGCCTACCTGGAAAGCTATTCCGACTACGGCCAGAACCTGTTCGACCGCTACATCGCCTTCGCCGACGCCTGGATCGAGGATCTGGACTACAAGGACCCCGACACCGGCGAGATGTTCGATCGCGAGGTGCTGGAGCGCGAGCTGGAGAAGATCGAGAAGCCCGCGGGCGTGGCCAACCCCAAGGACTTCCGTAACGAGGTCGTCAAGTTCGTGCTGCGCGCGCGCGCCGAGAACGACGGGAAGAACCCCGACTGGCGCAAGTACGAGAAGCTGCGCCGGGTGATCGAGCGGCGGATGTTCAGCCAGGGGGAGGACCTGCTGCCGGTGATCTCGTTCGGCGCCAAGCGCGACCGCGACAGCGACGCCAAGCACGCCGAGTTCGTGGCGCGCATGACCGAGCGCGGCTACACCCAGCGTCAGGTCCGCCGTCTCGTCGAATGGTACATGCGCGTGAACAAGGCGGGCTGAGCCGGCCCGGCGGGTCGGTTCGGGGGCGCGAGCGCCGCCGGCCGTCGCCGGCGCGACGCGCACGGACAGCGCCGGCATCGAACCGACCCACGATCCGAAGCAGAGAGCCGATGACCGATTTCGTCGACCGCCGCCTGAACCCGAAGGACCGCAACCTGTCGAACCGCCGCCGCTTCATCGCCCGCGTGCGCGACGAGGCCAAGCGCGCGGTCGATCAGGCGGTGCGCGAGCGGCGCATCGCCGACGTCGACCGGCAGGGCTCGGTCTCGGTACCCCAGGGCAGCATCGACGAGCCCCACTTCCGCCACGCCGACCAGGGCGGGCGGCGCGAGCACGTCCTCCCCGGCAACCGCCGCTTCACCGAGGGCGACCGCCTGCGCAAGCCGCAGACGGGGCGCGGCGGCGGCGGCAAGCGCGGCTCGGCCGACGGCGAGGGGGAGGACGCCTTCGCCTTCGTGCTCTCGCGCGACGAGTTCCTGGACCTGTTCTTCGAGGACCTGGAACTGCCCGATCTCGTCAAGACCGACCTGCGCGAGAAGGGCGCCACCAAGCCCTACCGCGCCGGCATCTCGACCAGCGGTGTGCCGGCCAATCTCGACGTGCGCCGCACCATGCGCCACGCGCTCGGGCGTCGCCTCGCGCTCGGGCGGCCGAAGGGCGACGCGCTCTCGGCGCTCAAGGAACGGCTGTTCACGCTCGAAGCCATCGCCGAGCCGTCGGAGGCCGAGCGCGCCGAGCGCGCGGCGATCGAGGCGGAGGTCGAGCGGCTCTCGGCGCGGCAGCGCTCGATCCCCTGGCTCGACCCGCTCGACGTGCGCTACTCCTACTACGAGCAGCGTCCCGAGCCGAACGCCAAGGCGGTGATGTTCTGCCTGATGGACGTCTCCGCGTCGATGCGCGAGCGCGACAAGGACCTCGCCAAGCGCTTCTTCGTGCTGCTCCACCTGTTCCTGCGCCGGCGCTACGATGCGGTCGATCTCGTGTTCATCCGCCACACCAACCGCGCCTCGGAGGTCGACGAGGACACCTTCTTCCACGCGCGCGATACGGGGGGGACCGTGGTCTCGACCGCGCTCGCCGAGATGCGCCGCATCGTCGCCGAGCGCTACGCGCCGTCCGAGTGGAACATCTACGCCGCCCAGGCCTCGGACGGCGAGAACTTCCGCGGCGACTCGGCGCAATGCACCGCGATGCTGCACGAGACGCTGATGCCCGTCTGCCAGTACTACGCCTACGTCGAGATCCTGGCCGAGCAGGAGCGTCACTTCATCCGCGGCTCGGGCACGGGCTCGGAGCTGTGGCTCGCCTACCGCGAGGTGGCGGAGGCCTGGCCCAACTTCGCGATGACCCGCGTCGGCGACCCCGCCGACATCTACCCCGTGTTCCGCGAGCTGTTCTCGCGCGATCGAGAGGGGGCCACCGCATGAGCGCCCCCCTGCTGTTCGAAGGCGCGGAATGGTCGTTCGCCGACCTGCGGCGCGCCCACGACGCGATCGCCGAGGTGGCCGAGGACGATCTCGGCCTCGACCTGTTCCGCAACCAGATCGAGATCATCTCGTCCGAGCAGATGCTCGACGCCTACTCCTCGATCGGCATGCCGCTGATGTACCGGCACTGGTCGTTCGGCAAGCATTTCATCCAGCACGAGCAACTCTATCGCAAGGGCGCGCGCGGCCTCGCCTTCGAGATCGTGATCAACTCGAACCCCTGCATCTGCTACTGCCTCGAAGACAACACCATGGCGCTGCAGGCGCTGGTGATGGCGCACGCCGCGTTCGGTCACAACCACTTCTTCAAGAACAACTACGCGTTCCGGCAGTGGACCGACCCCGACGGAATCCTCGACGAGCTGGGGCACGCGCGCCACTTCCTCGCCGCCTGCGAGGAGCGCTACGGCCGCGAGGCGGTCGAGCGCGTGCTCGACGCCGCCCACGCGCTGATGCCGTCGAGCGTGTTCCGCCACCGCCGCCCGGCCGAGCCCACGCCGCGCGAGGTCCGCGAGCGCGAGCGCCGGCGGGTCGAGGAGCAGGAGCGCGCGAGCCATTACCTGTTCGACGCGATGCTGCCGCGCGCCGACGCCGCGCCCGAGGACGACCCCTCGCGCGAGCGCCGGCGCGAGATGCGGCTGCCGGAGGAGAACATCCTCTACTTCCTGGAGCGCCACGCGCCCGGCCTCGCCCCCTGGCAGCGCGAGGTGCTGCGCATCGTCCGCGGCCTCGCGCAGTATTTCTACCCGCAGCGCCAGACCAAGATCATGAACGAGGGCTGCGCCACCTTCGTCCACTTCGAGATCATGGAGCGGCTGCACCGCGCCGGCCGCATCGACGACGGCGCGATGCTGGAGATCCTGCACAACCACGCGAACGTGCTGACCCAGCCCGACTTCGATGACCCGCGCTTCGGCGGCATGAACCCCTACACGCTCGGCTTCGCGATGATGCGCGACATCCAGCGCGTCTGCCGCGATCCGTCCGAGGAGGACCGCGCCTGGTTCCCCGACATCGCCGGCTGCGGCGACTGGCGCGGCGTGCTGAAGGACGCCTGGGCGAACTACCGCGACGAGAGCTTCGTGCGACAGTTCCTGAGCCCCAAGGTGATGCGCGATCTGGGGCTGTTCGCGCTCGCCGACGAGGCGGAGGCGCCCTACTACACCGTCACCGCGATCCACGACGAGCGCGGCTATCGCCACCTGCGCGAGGCGTTCGCGGCGAGCTGCGAGCCGGCCGACGCGAGCCCGGAGATCGAGGTGGTCGACGCCGACCTCGCGGGCGACCGGCGGCTGCGCCTCGCCCACCACCCGCGCGACGGCCGCCCGCTCGACACCCACACCCGCGAGGCCACGCTCGCGCACCTGCGCACGCTCTGGGGCTACGAGGTGGTGCTGGAGGAGCGGTGAGCGCCCCCCGAACGGGGGAAGCCCTTTTCCGTCGGTCGACACGCCGATCGTCGCCCCTGCGAGACGTCGGGACGCGGAGGACGGCACGGGCGCAGGACGCGCCGCCGGGGCCGGACAGCCATCACCCGCGGCCTCGGACGAGAGGCGGAGACCGGCGACCGCCCCCGCCGTCGTCAGCCCATCTGCTGGAAGTGGAACTCCGCGCCCTCCTTCACGCCGGACGGCCAGCGCGAGGTCACCGTCTTGGTGCGGGTGTAGAAGCGGAAGGCGTCGGGGCCGTGCTGGTTCAGGTCGCCGAACACCGATTTCTTCCAGCCGCCGAAGGTGTGGTAGGCGAGCGGCACCGGGATCGGCACGTTGATGCCGACCATCCCGACGTTGACGCGGGCGGCGAAGTCGCGCGCGGTGTCGCCGTCGCGGGTGAAGATGGCGACGCCGTTGCCGTACTCGTGGTCCATCGCGAGGCTCAGCGCCTCCTCGTAGGTCTTGGCCCGGACGGTCGACAGCACCGGGCCGAAGATCTCGGTCTTGTAGATATCCATGTCGCGCGTGACGCGGTCGAACAGGCAGCCGCCCATGAAGTTGCCGCCCTCGTAGCCCTGCAGGCGGAAGTCGCGCCCGTCGACCACCAGATCGGCGCCTTCCTCGACGCCGCGGCCCACCAGGCCCTTGACCCGCTCCAGGGCGTCGCGCGTCACCCGCGGGCCGAAGTCCACGTCCGCGCCGTCGGTGTAGGGGCCGACCTTCAGCCGCTCCACTTTCGGCGCGAGGCGGCCGATCAGCTTGTCGGCCGTGTCCTCGCCCACGGGGACCGCGACCGAGACGGCCATGCAGCGCTCGCCCGCCGCGCCGTAGCCCGCGCCGATCAGCGCGTCGGCCGCCTGGTCGAGATCGGCGTCGGGCATGACGATCATGTGGTTCTTGGCGCCGCCGAAGCACTGCGCGCGCTTCCCGGCGTTCGCCGCGCGCGCGTAGACGTAGTGCGCGATCGGGGTCGAGCCGACGAAGCCGACGGCGGCGACGTCCTGGTGGTCGAGGAGCGCGTCGACCGCCTCCTTGTCGCCGTTCACCACGTTGAGGCAGCCCGCCGGCAAGCCGGCCTCCAGCATCAGCTCGGCGAGCATCAGCGGGCAGGACGGATCGCGCTCCGACGGCTTCAGCACGAAGGCGTTGCCGGCCGCGAGCGCGGGGCAGAACTTCCACATCGGGATCATCGCGGGGAAGTTGAACGGGGTGATGCCCGCGGCGACGCCGAGGGGCTGGCGCATCGAGTACATGTCGATGCCGGGGCCGGCGCCGTCGGTGAACTCGCCCTTCAGCATGTGCGGGGCGGCGATGCAGTACTCGGCCACCTCCAGCCCGCGCTGCACGTCGCCCTTTGCGTCGGGAAAGGTCTTGCCGTGCTCGCGCGAGATCGCCTCGGCCAGCTTGTCCATGTCGCGGTTCAGCAGCTCGACGAAGCGCATCATCACCCGCGCGCGGCGCTGCGGGTTGGTCGCGGCCCAGCCGGGCTGGGCGGCCTTGGCGTTCGCCACCGCCGCGGCGACCTCCTCGGCCGAGGCGAGGGGCGCGCGCGCCTGCACCTCGCCGGTCGCGGGGTTGTAGACATCGGCGAAGCGGCCGGATCGCCCGGCCACGTGCTCGCCGCCGATGAAGTGCGTCAGGTCCGTCGTCATCGCCGTCTCTCCCTTGGGCTTCGCGCTCTCGCGGGCGCCCGGCTGCACTGGCCGCTCGGTCCGGTGCGGTCAAGCGGCAGCCGCATCGCCGGCGTCCGGGGCTAGCGTCCGGGGCCGGCGTCAGCTTACGTCCGCCGGTGCCGATCGAGAACGGCGCGGCGCCCTGGTGCGCCCGTCACGCGAGGGTGGTCCCGGCAAGCGGCCCGGCCGCGGACGGCCCCGGCGTTCGGCGCCGGCCCGCGCGCGGCCGTCGCCGGCGGCCTCGGGAGCGTCCCGCCCGGTCGCGCGAGCGACACGCCCGTCGGCCGGCCGAGCGCGGATCGGGCGATCCGCTCCGGAGCGGGCGCAACCCGCGGGGGGGCGGGGCGCGTTGGCGTCCGGAAGGCGAAGGCCGCGGCTCCGTCAGCGGGCCGCGTGTCGGGCGCCCTCTCCCCGTCGACTGGGCCGCGCCCGAGATGGTGCGGCCCTTTTTTCGCCGCTTCGGCGCCCTGTCCCGCCACGATCCAGTGTTGACGAAGCCTCGGCGTCCGGTATCGTGCTCGACATTCGGCTGCGGCCGGGTCGACAGGGACTATCATAAACCATCGGCGTAAAACGCCGCGATCGAGGGTGCCCTTGGGGCACCCTTTGTCGTTGAGGCGCCGCGACGGGAGCGCGCTTGATTTCGACGCGCGGGGCTGGCAGGCGTCGGGCCGATCTCGACCTCACGGAGCGATCCCCCATGCCTCGCACTATCGGCGCCCGCCGTCTCGCGCTCGCCACCCTGCTCGCCGCCCTGACCCTGCCCGCCGGCGCGCAGGAAGCGGGCGACGAGCTGCGCGCGACCTACGGCGACTGGCAGGTCCGCTGCGCGACGGGCACCGACCGCTGCGCCATCGCCCAGGTCGGCCAGGGGCCGCAGGGAAACGACGTGCTCGAGGTGCGCGTGCGCAAGCTCGACGGCGCGACCGGCCCGAACGGCGAGACCTTCCCGGCGGCGATCCAGATCCTCACCCCCCTCGGCGTCGCGCTGAAGGCGGGGGTGCGCGTGCAGGTCGACGGCAACGAGCAGCGCGCCGCCGCCTTCGAGGTCTGCGCCCAAGGCGGCTGCATCGTGCGCGAGCCGATGCAGTCGGACTTCCTGAACGAGCTGAAAGGCGGGGCCACGGCGACGCTGACCATCGTCGCGGCGCCCCGCCGCGAGATCGTGGTGCCGATCTCGCGCTCGGGCTTCACGCGGGCGTTCAACGAGATCCAGGCCTGAGCCGGCCCGACCGCCGGGAACCTCGCTCCCGGCGGGACGCCTTCGACGTCCCCGCCGGGTCCGCGTCCTCGATGCGCCCGCCCTTGCGGCGTCAGGTCGGCGTCCGAGCCGCCAGTCCATACGCCGGCGCGTAACGTCAGCGTCCGCGCCAGGCGCGCTTCGTCAGTGTCCGCGCCAGGCGCGGAACGCCAGCACCGCGTTGAGCCCGCCGAAGGCGAAGGCGTTCGAGAGCGCCGCCTCGACGCGGGCCTCGCGCGCGGTGTTCGGGACCACGTCCAGGCCGATCTCCGGGTCGTCCTCGTTATGACCGACGGTCGGCGCCACCACGCCCCTCTCCAGCGCCATCACGCAGGCGACCGCCTCCAGCGCGCCGGCCGCGCCGATCGCGTGGCCGTGCATCGACTTGGTGGACGACACCATCACCCGCCGCGCGTGATCGCCGAGCACCCGGCGGATCGCCTCGGCCTCGGTGCGGTCGTTGAGCGCGGTCGCGGTGCCGTGGGCGTTGACGTAGCCGACCTCCGTCGCCGCCATGCCGGCGTCGTCGAGCGCCGCGCGCATCGCCATGGCCGCGCCCTCGGGATCGGGCGCCACGATGTCGCCCGCGTCCGCCGAGGCGCCCGCGCCCGCGATCTCGGCCAGGATCGGCGCGCCGCGCGCCTTGGCCGCCTCCAGCTCTTCGAGGATCAGGATGGCGCAGCCCTCGCCGAGCACCATACCGTTGCGGTCGCGCGAGAACGGTCGGCAACCGTCCTTCGACATGACGCGCAGGCCTTCCCAGGCCTTGATGCCGCCGAAGCAGAGCACGCTCTCGCTGCCGCCCGCCACCGCGGCGTCGACCGTGCCGGAGCGCACCAGATGGAAGGCCTGCCCGATCGCGTGGTTCGACGAGGAGCAGGCGGTCGAGACCGACCACGACGGCCCGCGCAGCCCGTACTTCATCGTCACCTGGCTGACCGGCGCGTTCGCCATCAGCCGCGGGATGATGAAGGGGTGGACCCGGTTCTTCTGCTCCTCGTAGACGATGCGGTAGTTCTCGTCCTGGGTGTGCAGCCCGCCCATGGCAGTCGCGATGATGGTCGCGGTGCGCGCGGGCGCGAAGACGATGCCCGACGCCGCCACCGCCTCCTCGGCCGCGGTGAGCGCCATCTGGGTGATGCGGTCGTAGAGAAGCCGCTCCTGGCGGCTCCAGCGCTCGTCGGCGCGGTAATCCTTCGCCTCGGCCGCGATCTTGATCATCAGCCGCGAAGGGTCGATCAGCTCGATCGGGCCGATGCCGCAACGCCCCTCGGCCAAGCCCTCGGCATGCGCGGCGTGGCCGACGCCGAGCGCCGAGACGACGCCGATGCCGGTGACGACGACCCTGCGTCCTTGGTCGGTCAAGCGCCGTCCTTCTCGGCGACCAGCCGCTGCACGCCGTCGACGATCTCGCCGACCGTGTCGATCTTGAAGTCGGAGGCGGTCGGGTCGTTGGCGTTGTAGGGCACGGAGATGTCGAAGGCCTCCTCGATGGCGAAAACGACCTCGACGAGCGCGAGACTGTCGAGGCCGAGATCCTCGAGCCTGGTGTCGTGGCCGACCTCCGCGGGCTCGACCATCGCCTGCTCGGCGATGATCGCGCGCACCCGCTCGCTCACCTCGTCGCTCATCGCGCCCTCTCCTTGCCGAAGCCCCGCTTTAGCACAGCCGACCCGCCGGAAAAGTCCCCGCCGCCGTTCGCCTCAGAGCCCGAGACGCGCGCGGACCTCGCGCATCTGCTCGACGAGGCGCGGCAGGCGGCGCAGCGCGGCGATCTGCGCCACGACCTTGTCGCGCGGCTGCGCGGGCACGCCCATCATCACGCTGCCCGCGGGGATGTTGGCGCCGCCCAGCGTGCCGCCGGCGAGCACGCTGTCGGCGCCGATACGGATATGGTCGCCCACCCCGACCTTGCCGCCGAGCACCACGCGATCGCCGATCTCGACCGAGCCCGCGAGCCCGACGTGACCGCAGATCAGGCAGGTCTCGCCGAGGCGCGCGTTGTGGCCGATCTGCACGAGGTTGTCGATCTTGGTGCCCGCGCCGATCGTGGTGTCGGCGACCGTGCCGCGGTCGATGCAGCTCCCCGCGCCGATCTCGACGTCCGCGCCCGCGACCACCCGGCCGAGCGAGGCGATGCGCCGCCAGCCGCGGTTCGGCGCCGCGCCGTCGACCTGCCCGGTCTCCTTGGCCGCCTCGACGCTGCCCCGCTCGGGCGTCACGAACGAGAAGCCGTCGGCGCCGACCACCGCGTTCGCGTGCACGATCGCGCGGGGCCCGAGCACGCAGTCGCGCCCGATCCAGACGCCCGCGTGCAGAAAGCCGCCGTCCCCGATCCGCGCGCCGGCGCCGACATGCACCCGCGGGCCGAGGCGCACGCCATCGCCGAGGACCGCGCCCGGGCGCACGATGGCGTGCGGGCCGATCCAGACGTCCGCGCCGATGGTGGCGGAGGGATCGACGATCGCGCTCTCGTGGATGCCGGGGTCGAGATCGGGCGGGGGCGCGAAATGGTTGGTCAGCCCCGCGAGGGCGACACGCGCGCGGGGGGCGTAGAGCGCGGCGTCGAGCCCGAGCGCGCGCCAGTCGGCCCCGGGCCAGAGCACCGCCGCACGGGCGGGCGAAGCGCGAAGCTCGCCCTCGTACTTGGGCGCCATGGCGAGGGCGAGGTCGTTCGCCCCGGCGAGCCCCGGCTCGGCCGGCCGCACCACGCCGAGCCCCGTGTCGCCCTCGGCCACGAGCCCGCAGGCGGCGGCGATATCGGCGATCGTATGGCTCATGGCGCGCCTGCCCTCCGGTCGGGTGGCGCGTCGTAGCGGCGGACGCGACCCGGCGCAAGCCGGGCCACTCTCCCCTAGTGTCTCAGTTTGGCGGCCACACCAACGCGATCCTCTGAAAGCGCGATGCCTGCGGGCGTCACGGTACGGACTGAGACACGACCCGCCCTCGCCCTGTCTGGTCGGCGGATCGTCGGGGCCGCGAGACCGGCACCGAGCGGCGCGAAGGCCGCTGCGTCGGCACCGTGATGGCGGCGAGGCCAGAGCGGCCGGGCGGGCCGTGCCGCCTCCGGCCGCGCGCCTCAGCCGCGCGGCAGCGTCACGCCCGCGCGTTCGAGCGCAGCGGCGACCGTCTCGTCGCGGCCGTAGACGTCGCCGCGGAACTCGGCCGTGCCGTCCGCTCCGACCCAGGCGGTACGGTAGAGCAGGTGCACCGAGACGGGCCGGTCGAGCACGACGTAGCGCTCGCGCCCCGAGCGCTGCCAGCGCGCGAAGGCACCCTCGGGATCGGCCTCCTGCGCGGCGAGCAGGTGGGCGGCGAGGGCGGCCGGGTTCTCGACGCGCACGCAGCCGTGGCTGTAGGCTCGATTGTCGCGCGCGAACAGATGGCGCTGCGGCGTGTCGTGCAGGTAGATCGCGTGGTCGTTGGGGAACATGAACTTGACGCGCCCGAGCGCGTTCGAGTGCCCCGGCCGCTGCTGGAGCCGCCCCGGGAAGTTCGCCGGCGTCACCGACGCCCAGTCGACCAGCCAGGGGTCGGCGCCGACGAGGCGCATGTTGCGCCGCTCCAGATAGCCCGGGTCCTCGCGCAGCCTCGGCAGGATCTCCTCGCGCGCGATCGACATCGGCACGTACCAGGTCGGATTCACGACCATGTGCTCCATCGTGTCGGAGAACTCGACCGTCTGGTGCTTGCGCTTGCCGATCACGACGCGGGTCTCGAACGTCGTGCGTCCGTCCGCGGCGATCTTGCGCGCGCGGTAGTCGGGCAGGTTGACCTCGATGCGCTCGCCCGCGAGACGCGCGTGGTTCCAGCGGATGCGCTCGAGGTTGACCGCGACCTGGCGCGCGCGGGTGGCGGGATCGACGTTCAGCGCCGCGCGGGTCGCCGGGCCGACCACGCCGTCGGTGTTGAGCCCGTGGCGCGCCTGGAAGCGGCGCACCGCCTCGGCGAGGTTCTCGTCGTAGACCCGGCTCTCCGGTGCGGTCGGGGGCACGGCGGGCAGGCTCGCGGACACCAGCACGTCCCCCGCGGTCGGGGCCGGCGCGATCAGCCCCATCGCCGCGAGGCGGCGGCGCAGCCGGCCCACGTCCTCGCCGCGGTCGCCCTGTTCGAGCGTACGCCCCCGCCCGAGGCGCGGCCCCCAGGCGTCGGGGGTGCGGGCGAGGTGCGCGAGCGCGACGAGCCGCCGGCGCAGCCGCTCGTAGTCGGCCGAGGCGGGCGCGAGACCGTCGAACAGGGCGCGCCCGTCGCGCGCGCGGGCGAGGCGGGCGAGCAGGACGGCGGGATCGGGGCGGGCCGGCTCGACGTCGATGCGCCGATCGACAGCGCGCGGCTCCAGGAGCCCCGAGGAGAGATCGCGCGCGAGATCGAGGAAGACGCGCGAGAACAGCGCCTCAGCGCCCGCGTCCCAGGGACGCTCCAGCGCGGCGGCGAGAGCGTCCGGCCGGTAGCGCCCGCGCGGCAGCGCATGGCTCGGCGCCTGCCGGGCGAGGGCGAGCAGCGCGCGCCCCTTAGCCCCCCCGGCCGCCCCGTCGGTCCAGAGGGGCGCATAGCCACGCGCGGCGTAGAAGCGGTCGAGCGCCGGCTCGTCGCTCGCGCCCAGCACCGCCGCGAGCCCCGGCAGCCCCACGGGACCGACCACCGGGGCCGCCGGCGCGCCGTCGACACGGCCGGCCGCATGCGCGCCCTCCACCGGGCCGACCGCGATCGCGGGGTCGCGCGCGCCGATCTCGTCCACCGGGCGCACGACCAGGGGACGCTCCTGCGCGGCGACGGCCGGCGGCAGGGCGAGCGACAGCGAGACGGCCAGGCAGACGCGACGCAGGATCATAAGCGATTCTCTTTCGGTTTCGCGGCGAGACGATCCGGCGAGCTTAACCGCGAGCACCGCCCGGACACCCCATCATCGTACGCCGCGATCGAGCGTCGGTGACGATCGTCACCCCCTCGTGCGGAAATTGCCTCAGCCGTATGATGTTCCACCGTTGCGCGAAGGACGCTAGGCTGTGTTCTCATTGCGTCTTTTACCACACCCGGCGTCATGAGATGGTCGGGTTACCAAATGTGACGAAGATCACAATCCATGGTAGGGGCAGAAGCAGTGACCACAGAGCCACAGGCCGGGCTACCGCGCCGGCGTTTCCTCCGCGGTGTTCTCACGACGTGCCTCGCGACCGCCACCCAGGCCCTCCCGGGCCCGCTCGCCACGCCGGCGCTCGCCAGGGGCGCGGGCGATCTGCGGCGCCTGAAGCTGGCCAACGCCCGCACCGACGAGCGCGTCGACTGCGTGTTCTGGGCCGACGGCGCCTACATTCCCGAAGCGCTGCACGCGATCGACCACATCCTGCGCGACTGGCGCCGCGACGAGGTCGTGCGCATCGACCCGGACGCGGTCGAGATCCTGGCCGAGGTGCAGCGCCGCCTCGACTGCGCCGAAGCCTTCGAGGTGGTCTCGGGCTACCGCTCGCCCGCGACCAACGCCTGGCTCCGGCGCCGCCGGCGCGGGGTGGCCAGGAACTCCTATCACACGCGCGGCATGGCCGTGGACGTGACGATGCGGACGCGCTCGATCGCCCAGATCGCGCGCGCGGGGCTCGCCCTCGGCCAGGGCGGCGTCGGGCGCTACACCCGCTCGCACTTCGTCCATCTCGACAGCGGTCCGGTGCGGCGCTGGGGGCGCTGAGACGGCATGGCCCGCGGTCTGGAGCGCGTCGGCGCTCCGGGCGCGAAGCACCGGAGACGACCGGCCGATCGGGAGGGCCGTCGCCCGATCCAGTGGATTGATCGGGACAGTCGCATCCCTGTTCGTACCAGTTCGTGCGGAGACAGGCCCCTGTCGAACAACCGAGAAACAATCTGCCACACAAGAAACCAGTGGTTTGAACCGTCTCGTTCAATCCACTAGCGGAGACGCGACGTCGTGGAGGACCCGTCGACGCTCCGTCTCCTCGCCGTCGCGGCCGTCTACTTCCTGCCCGTGTGGGTCGCGCCCGCGCGCCGCGTGCGCGCGTCGGGGCCCGTGGCGGGCGTCGTGATCGTGACCACTCTCACGGGCTGGACGACCGCGGGATGGGTCCCGACCCTCGTGCGGGCCGCGACCTGTCCCGTGCCGGAGCGACGGGGCGACCGAAGCACCGGCCGAGCCGTCCGCCTCAGGGCCGCACCGTCCCGTCGCCCTCGACCAGATACTTGAAGCTCGTGAGCTGCTCGGCACCCACCGGCCCGCGCGCGTGCAGCTTGCCGGTGGCGATGCCGATCTCGGCGCCCATGCCGAACTCGGCGCCGTCGGCGAACTGGGTCGAGGCGTTGCGCATCAGGATCGCGCTGTCGAGGCGGGCGAAGAAGCGCGCGGCGGCGACGTCGTCCTCGGTCAGGATTGCCTCGGTGTGGCCCGAGCCGTAGGCGCGGATGTGATCCACCGCGCCGTCGACGCCGTCGACCACCCGCGCGGCGATGTCCATGTCGAGGTACTCGCGTCCCCAGTCGGCCGGCGTCGCCGCGGTCACGCGCTCGTCCATCGCCGCGACCGCCTCGTCGCCGTGGACGCGGACGCCGGCTTCCAGGAGCGCGGCGACCGCGTCGCGCCCGCGCCCGCCCGCGACGGATCGGTCGATCAGCAGGCACTCGGCCGCGCCGCAGATGCCGGTGCGCCGCGTCTTGGCGTTCAGCACCACCGCGAGCGCCTTGGCCGGATCGGCCGCGGCGTCGAAGTAGACGTGGCAGATCCCTTCGAGATGGGCGAACACCGGCACGCGCGCCTCGGCCTGCACGAGGCCGACGAGCCCCTTGCCGCCCCGCGGGACGATCACGTCGATGTCGCCCGTGGCGCGCAGCATCGCCGCGACCGCCGCGCGGTCGCGGGTCGGCACGCGCTGGATCGCGTCCGCCGGCAGGCCGGCCGCCTCCAGCCCGTCGGCCAGGCAGGCGTGGATCGCCCCGGCGGAGTGGAAGCTCTCCGAGCCGCCGCGCAGGATCGCGGCGTTGGCCGACTTGAGGCAGAGCCCGCCGGCATCGGCCGTCACGTTCGGCCGGCTCTCGTAGATCACCCCGACCACGCCGAGAGGCGTCGCCACCCGCCGGATCGCAAGGCCCGAGGGCACGGTCCAGGCGGCGAGCGTGCGGCCCACCGGGTCGGCCTGACCGGCGATGGCGCGCAGTCCCTCGGCCATGGCGGCGATGCGCGCGGGCGTCAGCTCCAGCCGGTCGAGCATGGCGCCGGCGAGGCCGCGCGCACGGGCGGCCTCCATGTCCTCGGCGTTGGCCTCGGCGATGGCGGGAGCACGGTCCCCGATCGCCGCCGCCGCCGCGCGCAGCGCCGCGTCGCGCCGCTCGCCCGCGGTCTCGGCGAGCGTGGCGGCCGCCGTCCGCGCCCGCGCGCCGAGGCCCTGCATCAGCGCCTCGATGTCGGTCGCCTCCCCCGCGCGGTCGGTCAGGTCGTCCATGGCTCTCCCTCCGATGCCCCCTGCGAGACCTCGCCCGCGAACGCCGAGGCGGCGCCGCGCGCGCTCCAGACCACCGTGTCGTCGGCGTGGACGAGGGCCGCGCGGCCGGGATAGCCGAGCCGCGCGGCGATGTCGCCCGAGCGCGCGCCGACGAGCAGCCGCGCCTCCTCGGCCGAGTAGCCCGCGAGCGCGAGGCCGAGCGCGCCGTCCGGCCCCCGGAGCGTCACCGGGTCGCCGCGCCGGAACGCGCCCTCGACCGCGACCAGCCCGGCGGGCAGGAGCGACTTGCCCCGCCCCAGCGCCGCCGCCGCGCCCGCGTCTATCGAGAGCCGCCCCATCGGCTTCATCCCCGCGATCCACGCCTTGCGCGCCTGCGCGGGCGTCGCTCGGGCCACGAACCAGGTGGCGCGCGCGCCCTCCGTGATCGCGCGCAGCGGTCGCTCGACGTCGCCCCTGGCGATCGCCATGGCGCAGCCGCCCTGCGTGGCGGTCTGAGCGGCCATCACCTTGGTCCTCATGCCCCCCTTCGAGAGCCCCGACGCCGCCTCGCCCGCCATCGCCTCGATCGCGGGCGTGATCTCGGCCACCTCCGGCAAGTGGCGCGCGGCGGGGTCGTAGCGCGGGTTGGCGGTGTAGAGCCCGTCCACGTCCGAGAGCAGCACCAGCGTGTCGGCGCCGGCCATCAGCACGACGCGGGCGGCGAGGCGGTCGTTGTCGCCGAAGCGGATCTCGTCGGTGGCGACCGTGTCGTTCTCGTTGACCACCGGCACCGCGCCGTGGGCGATCAGCGCCTCGACGGTGGCCCGCCCGTTCAGGTAGCGTCGCCGGTTCTGGGTGTCCTCCAGCGTCAAGAGCACCTGCGCGCCGAGCAGGCCGTGATCGGCGAGGGCCGATTCCCAGGCGCGCGCGAGCCGGCTCTGCCCGACCGCCGCGGCGGCCTGGATGACCTCCAGCGAGTGCCGGCCGTGGCCGAGCCCCAGCACGCCGCGCCCGAGCGCGATCGCGCCCGACGACACCACGGCGACGTCGGTGCCCCGCGCGCGCGCCTCGGCCAGATCGGCGGCGAGCCCGGCCAGCCAGTCCGCGCGTAGCCCGGTCTCGGGATCGACCAGGAGCGCGGAGCCGACCTTGACCACCAGCCGGCGCGCGGCGGCGAGGCGCCCTGCCCCGCTCACGATGGCCCCGCTCACGGCGACCACGGCTCGGCGGCCGCACGCGGCCCGGCCTCGGCGCGCGCCGCGTCGATCTCCGCCTTCAGCGTGCGCAGCGCCTCGGGGACCCCCTGCCCGCTCGCCGAGGACAGCCGATAGGCGACCGGGCGTCCGGCCTCGGCCATCAGCGCCTCCAGCGCGCCGAGGTCGGCCTCCGGCAGCGCGTCGAGCTTGGAGAGCGCGACGAGGCGGGGCTTGTCCGCGAGCCCCTCGCCGTAGGCATCCAGTTCGGCCTCGACGGTGGCGAGATCGGCGATCGGGTCCTCGGAGGTCGCGTCGACCAGATGCAGGAGCACCGCGCAGCGTTCGACGTGGCCGAGGAAGCGGTCGCCGATGCCGCGGCCCTCGTGCGCGCCCTCGATCAGCCCCGGAATGTCGGCGATCACGAACTCGGCGTCGTCGACCATGGCGACGCCGAGGTGGGGATGCAGCGTGGTGAAGGGATAGGGCGCCACCTTCGGCCGCGCGTTCGAGACGGCGGCGAGGAAGGTCGACTTGCCCGCGTTCGGCAGCCCCACGAGCCCCGCGTCGGCGATCAGCTTCAGACGCAGCCAGACCGAGCGCTCGACGCTCGGCTGGCCGGGGTTGGCGTGACGCGGCGCCTGGTTGGTCGAGGACTTGAAGTGCGCGTTGCCGAAGCCGCCGTTGCCGCCCTTCGCGAGGCAGACGCGCGCGCCCACCTCGGTCAGGTCGGCGATCACGTCTTCCTTGTCCTCGTCGAGGATCTGGGTGCCCACGGGCACGTGCAGCGTCACGCTGTCGCCGGCCGCGCCGGAGCGCATCCGGCCCATGCCGTGCCCGCCGGTGCGCGCGAAGAAGTGCTGCTGGTAGCGAAAGTCGATCAGGGTGTTGAGGCCGGGCACGGCCTCGACCCAGACGTCGCCGCCCCGCCCCCCGTCGCCGCCGTCGGGGCCGCCGAACTCGACGTATTTCTCGCGCCGGAAGCTGACCGATCCGGCGCCGCCGGCGCCGGATCGGACATGCACCTTCGCCTCGTCGAGAAACCGCATCGGTGCCCCCTCTTCTCCTACTCGGCCGCGCGCGCCTGCGCCGGCCGCGCGAGGCGGAAGGCGAGCGAGCGCGCCGGCCCGCCGCGGGCGACGGCGTATTCCATGGTCTCGCCGGCGGCGACGAAGCCCGCCTTCTGCAGCACCTGGATCGAGGCGGGGTTGTCGGCGAAGACGCTCGCCCCGAGCGCGTCCACGCCCTCGGTCTCGAACAGGTGGTCGACGAGACACGCGAGCGCCTCGGTGGCGTAGCCGGTGTTCCAGAACGGCGGGCCGACCCAGTAGCCGAGCGCGCCCGTGACGGGCTTGTAGCTGATCACGCCCACCAGCTCGGCCGAGCCCACGGGCGTCGCGTCGATCGCCCAGGCGCGCTCGCGCGCCGCCCGCTCGGCGACGCGCTCGATGTAGGCGGCCGCCGCGCCCGGCGGATAGGGGTGCGGGATCGAGGTCGTCATGCGCGCGACCCGCGGGTCGGCGGCGTAGAGCGTCATCGGTCCCGCGTCCGAGGCTCTGAGCGGGCGCAGGATCAGTCGTTCGGTTCTCAGCGTGTCCACCATGATCAAGCCCCCTCCCAAGGGCGCCGGCGGCCTCTCGCGGGCCGTCCGGCCGACATACGCGAAAGGGGGACCGGCCCGCCGGCCGATCCCCCCGATGACAGTCTGACAGCTTCGGGGCGTCGGCGCTACTCGGCGGCCTCGGGCGTCGGCAGGACCGAGATGAACTGTCGGCCCTTGAGCCCGCGATGGAAGCGCACGTTACCATCGACGGTCGCGAACAGCGTGTGGTCGCGCCCCATGCCGACGCCCGGGCCCGCGAAGAACCGCGTGCCGCGCTGGCGCACGATGATGTTGCCCGCGCTGACGGCCTCGCCGCCGAACTTCTTGACGCCGAGACGCTTGCCCTCGCTGTCGCGCCCGTTGCGCGAGGAGCCGCCCGCCTTCTTGTGTGCCATGGTGTCCTCCGCCTCAGCCGGTGACGATCTCGGTCACGCGGACCGTGGTCAGGTGCTGGCGATGGCCGCGCAGCCGCTTCGAGCTGCTCTTCCGCCGCCGCTTGTGGAAGGTGTAGACCTTGGGGCCGCGGCCCTGTTCGACCACCTCGCCCTTGACCGAGGCGCCGGCGATCGTGGGCGCGCCGACGCTCGGCGCGTCGCCGCCGATCATCAGCACTTCCTCGAAGGCCACGCCCTCGCCGGCGGCGGCGTCGAGCTTCTCCACCGTGATCGTGTCGCCCTCGGCGACCTTGTACTGCTTGCCGCCCGTCTTGATGACAGCGAACATCGTCTGCTCCTTCGCGTTCCACGCCCTTCGGTGCCCGAACGGGCCGGGAGCTTGAGGCGGCGCGAGCCGCGACCTCGGGCAGCGTTCGTCCCGGATGAACGGGACCGCCTCGTCAAAGCGAGGAGCGTGCGATGCCGTGTCGTGCGGGTGCTGTCAAGGGCAGTGACGTCGTCTCGCGCCGGACATGCCGGGAACGACGCCGCTCGGGCGGGACGTACTCGCGGATCGATCCCGAAGGCTCGCTGCCCGAGGATCAGGCAGGGTTCGGGATCGGACGACACCGCCCGTGCGTGACTTCGCCGTCCGCAGCGGCGTTTGCGAGTGGCCGTGGCGAAGATTGCCGGAGGACCGCGAATCGGCCATTCTAATAAAAAATAAGGGAGGAAGAACAATGCGCTCGATCACCGTTTTCGCTTTGCTCGTCGCCTTCTCGCCCGACGTCGCCAGCGCCGTGAGCGTCACCTTCGACCTGCGACTTCGCCTCGTGACGGCCGAGGCGGAATGCATCGGCCCTTCCTGCTCGGGTCTCACGCCTGAAGAAAGGGCGGATCAGGAGGAGGATGCGCTTCTGAATTTCAATCTGTCCAACATCAGCGAAACCGGTAGCTTCACGTTCGACTCGGACATGACCGCCGCCGGCATGCCCGGTGTGTTCGTGCAGGATTTCGACAACGAAGAACTGCCGACCACGCTCTTCACGACGTCGGGCATATCGGGCCGGCAGACGTTCGACGTCGCCACGGCGACCCTTTCGGGCGGGGCCGGCTCGGGCACCGGTGGCCTGTTCTCCAGCACCGACAACGGCTTCGACGGCTTCGACGGCTTCGTGAGCTACACGATCGCGCCGAGCGGCGGCACCCTGAACATCTCCGCCAGCACCGATCCCCTCTTCACCATCAGTGTCGCCTATGTCGTGACGGACGTCGACGGCCCGCCGCCCGTGCCCCTGCCGGCGAGCGCGATCCTGCTCGCAAGCGCCCTCGGCGGCATCGGCGCGGCGACGTGGCGCCGGCGCGCCCGAACCGCCGGCGCTCGACGACGCGCCTTGCATCACGAGGACGCCCCGTCTAAGTGACGGCTCGTCTCGAGAGACAGCGGAGAGGTGCCGGAGCGGTCGAACGGGGCGGTCTCGAAAACCGTTGTAGGGGCAACCCTACCGCGGGTTCGAATCCCTCCCTCTCCGCCAGCCAGCCCCGCTAAGTCGCTGTCATCGCATCGAAAATCGCCTGAACGCCTGACTGCTTCCCACGACGCTTACCACGATCGGTGTGCGTGAAAGGGTTGCGGCAGCGCTGTGGCCTCGATCAGCGCAACCCGAACACGGAAGAACCGTCGGCTCGCACCGGTCGGGATCGCTCCAGAGCGGGACAAGAAAGCGCCCCGCACTCGCCATGGCTGTCTCACAGACGGGAGCCAAACGGAGATGCGCTTTCGGCACCCCTCATGGAGACGAGCCCATGGAACTTCGTCTTGCCTGCCACAACGACGACGCTCGCACCGAGCTAGGCGCGATGGCGCTCGCTTCGCTCGACGCGGGGTGGCGCCTGCTCGACCGTCTCCGCACCGACGCGGTTGTCCCTCCCGCCAACGCCAGGGCCTACGGCTCGGCGACGCTCCACGCCTCGGACGGCACCGTTGTCGAAACGATCAAGATGCCGCGCGATGCCGCGATGGCGTTCGCCTTGGCGGTGTCGCAGGTTCGCCGGCTGCGCCACTGATCCGCCGAGGCCCGAACGCGAAAGAGCCGGCGGCACCGCAGCGCCGCCAGCCCGTGCCGTCGGGATCGAGGGGGCGTCAGCCCGCGGCGGCACCTTCGCCGAGCCGGTAGAACGCCAACCGCTCGACAGCGCGCACGCCTTCGCCATCGCCGGCCGAGACGCGCCGGGCCAGCACGTCGGCCCACACCGCCCGCTCGCGCGGCTCGCACGCCGCGTGGAGGCGGGCCGAGAGCGCAGGGTCGGGGGCGGCGGCCTCGCCCCGCTCGCGAGCCGGCGGGATCGCCCGCGCCAGCGGATCGAGAACGGCGCGGGCGCAGCCGGCCCGCAGCGCATGGGCGTAGAGCAGCACCAACTCCTGCGCGTCGTCGCCCAGTTCGGCGAGGAACCGGCTCAGATCGCGGGGGCGGGCCATCACGACACCCCGCCCGTCAGCCCGCGATGCACCGCCCGCAGCATCGCCCCGTCCAAGTCGGCCTTGGCCGGGCCGTAGTGGCCGAGGCGGTAGGCGGCGGGGTCCGCCTCGATCCCGCCCGCGCCGTCGTCCGCCGTGCCGCCCGTGAGCATCCACAGCGCCGCGAGAAGCTGCACGCGCAGCCCTTCCGTGGTGGTCGCGGTCGCCTCGGCGCGACGCGCCAGCGCGGCGTCCTCGCGCTCGGCCGCGTCCGCCACGGCGGTCCAGCGCTCGAAATCCCCCGCCTCGCCCGGTTCGCTCTCCGCGTAGCGGTCGCGGTGCGGCTGGCCCTCGCGGCGGATCGCCTGGAAGTCCTCGAACGCCTGCACGGCGGGGTCGGCCTCGATCTCGGCCCGGCTCGGGATCGGGGCCAGCCCGCAGCCGATGAAGCCGGCGGGCGTGGCGGCGTCGAGGCGCAGGACAGAGCGGCGGTTCACGACACACCCCCGTTGGCGCGGGCCTCGATCTCGGCCGCGAGCGGCAAGCCCTCGGCCTTGGCGAGCGCATGGGCAGCGCGGTAGAGCCCGCGCAGCGAGCGGCCGGCGAGGTCGTCGCGCGTCTCGTCCATCGCCTGATAGGCGCCGAAGTCGAGGCGGTTGCGGGCCGGGAGGGCGTCGCCGAACACGTCGAGCACGCCCATGACCTTCGCGAGCACACCCGCCACGGTCGCGGCCTCAGCGTCGGCCAAATCACCGAGGGCGGCCCACTGACGGTCGTAAGCCGCTCCCCTCTCGCCTTCGCGGGCCTCGTCGTCGGGGATCGCCTCGGCGACGGTGTCGGCCGCGTCCACGCGACGCCACGCGGTCACGGCGGGATCGGCCTCGATCGAGGGAGCGGCGACGGCAGGTAGCATCGCGAGCGCGGGTGCGGCGGCGCTGGCGCGCAGCATGGTGCGACGGGTCGGGGTCATGGTCGGTTCCTCCGGTTGGTGGTCGGGAAAGGGTCAGGCCGCGAGGCGCGGGGCCTCGGCGGCGGCAGTGCGCTCGGCCGCGATGGTCCGATGCAGCACGGCGGCGCGGGCGTGGTCGGCCGGCGACCAGCGGTCCTTGCAGTCGAGGCAGAACAGCTCGCGCTCGGCCGCGGTCGGAGCGGGCCGCGCGGCCTGCCATGCGGCGAAGCGGCGCTCGGCAACCTCGCGCTTGGCGTCGGCCCAGGCGTTGCGCAGCGCGCGGGCGAAGCGCTCGCGGTCGGAGATGGGGTGGACGAACAGCCCGCGCGCGATCAGCTCGGCGCGCGCGGCCTTGCCCTGCCGGAAGCGAGCCCAGGCGTTCAGCATGATGGCGCGGCGGTCGAACATGGCGGCTTCCTTTCGGCTCGTCCTTGATACATTATGTATCGCAAGGGAGCCCGAATGGCAGCCCTTAGGGTTCGGGCGCAATACAAAAAGGATCACAGAGAGTGTTGAGGGCCGAGCAAATCAGAGCCGCGCGGGCGCTTCTCGATTGGTCACAGAGCCGGCTTGCCGAGGCGGCGGGGGTGTCTCTGCCGACGGTGAAGCGTATCGAGGGGAAGGGGCCGGGGCGTTCGGCCGTGGACACGCTCGTCGCGATCGAGAGCGCCCTAGAGCAAGCCGGTGTCGTGTTCATCGCCGAGAACGGCGGCGGCGGCGCGGGCGTGCGGATGCGGGGGCCGGCGAAGCGTGAGGAATAGGGGGCTCTTTGCCCGGCGGGCAAACCATGCAGGCGCGACGCGAAGCGGGGGTGGAAATAATCGAGTCTTTTGAGTCACTTAGACGTTATTGACTAACCCCATGATTCTGCTAGATTTTTTCTATGGATGGGACATACAACCTCAACGGCGGGTTCAAGCCGACACTCAAGCGGTCCGCCGACCTCGACGGGCCAGATTTTTACCCAACGCCCGCTTGGGCGACCTACGCGCTCATTGATAATGAGCCGTTCAGGGGTGAAGTGTGGGAAAGTGCGTGTGGCAACGGGGCCATGTCGAAGGTTCTGCAACACGCTACGTCGCGAGTATCGAGTTCCGATCTCTACGACCGAGGTTATGGTGAAGTTGGAATCGATTTTCTAACCCCCAAGCGGAGAGCCGCCAACATCGTGACTAATCCTCCCTACAACTCGGCTGAGGGTTTCGTACGATCTGGAATTGAGAGTGCCGAACGGAAATTTGCTCTGCTTTTGCGGCTGGCCTTCTTAGAAGGCGCCAACCGCCAGCGAACGATCTTTGCAATTGCGCCGCCATCGAGGGTATGGGTATTCAGCGAGCGTATTACCTTCTACCCGGCCAATGCCGAGCGAAAGGGCAACGGTACAACCGCTTACGCCTGGTTCGTTTGGGATAAGGATGCGCCCGGCTCGACGGAACTTTGCTGGTTTAGGCCGGGCTATAAAGCACACTACTCGTCTGGAACTTGATTGAGGAACGCCCGGCCAGCGTCTGTGATCCGAATGGCTTCCTCCTCAGGGATATGCTCGGCATAGCCTTTGGCAAACATGCTAGTGGACGAGTTCTTGTGCGAGATAAGGTTGCGCACCTTCTGACTGAAATAGGTGTCTCTTCGTCCGTCGAGAATTTCAGAGTCTTGCCCTTCTGGCTGAAATATATTGGTCAGTTCGACAATTAAATCGGATGTAGTTATTTTCCCGTCGGGTCGCGCAGCGGCAGCCTCTAGGGCTGGAATGATTAAATCGCGCTCTCGAATGCGAACCATGACGTTGCCCCTTGCTAGATCAAATTCTACTCATGGCATGGTCGGCCTTTAGGTTCAAACTGACTCGCTTGCCGCCGTGCGGATTAAGCCTCGTCCACGCATCCGCGCCTTAGTCCGGCTCAACCTTCGCATTGGCCGAACACGAACATGCACGCCGCGTCGCACCGATCGGCGAGGCGCGAGGTTTGCTCGCGGGTCAAGCCCAGCTCGGCCGCGGCCTACTCGGCGATGGCGTGGACTTCGTACTGCACCTCGCGCGGTCGTACACGGAAGCGGAGGGGGTGAACGGCCTCGCCCCGCTTCGTGGCCAGCACGTCGCCCGCATCCTCGCAAGAAATCGGGCACAGCCTGCCGTTCGCCAGCTTCGTAATGCGCCCTTCATCGCGCAGGGCGACGACGCGGCTCTTAGAAACGTCCATGATCTCGGCAGCCTCGGCGAGCGAAAGCCCGCGCTCTCGAATGTCAGGCATCGTACACCCTTCCGAAGTTCGTGATTAGTGAGATGTCGGGGCGCGAACGACCCGTGCGCCGAACCCGTGGGAAGGACCCGCGACGAGGTTTCTTCCTGCCCTAAAGGGACAGCGGACAGAACCCGCGGGGCCTAGACTGGCTCGGCCGCACACCGCTGGCGCCGCTTGCGAGCGTGCGCCTTCCTGCACCTCTCACGGCAGAACCGGGCGTCGGCGCGGCGGTGCGTCGGGATCGGGGCTCGGCACCACAGACACCGCCAGCCGCCCGCGCGCAGCCGGGCCAGGATCGCGCGGGCACGGGCCTTCCGGGTCCGCAGGTTGGTATGCAGCCAAGCGTGCCAGAACACCGCGACCGAGCCGTCCGGGCGTTCCTCGATCTCGATCCCATCCGGGTCGGGTACGGACATGGTCGGGCCTCTTGATTTCGAGGGGGCCACAGACGGGGCAAGGGACTGACGTTGCAAGGCCCGCGCCTCGGCAAATCGGGGGGGCCCGCCCCCTTTCGGCAACCCTCGTGCGCGCGTAGGGGCTGGAAACCATGGTTGAAACCGTCGCCTCGGTCCCGATCCTCGATCCGCTCGGCATCAGCATGTGGGGGATTTTCCAGACGCCACCCGCACGCGCGCGCGTGGAGACTGCTGATAAATCGGTGGCGGTGTTCGGTTCGGGGTTCGCACCCCCACGCGCGGGCGCGCGTAGCCTGCCCGAAATTCCCCCGCCTCGCGCGCGCGTGGAGACCCCCGGAAAATCGGTGCAGGGGTCCGCACGGAAGTCCGCCCCCCCTTCGCGCGCGTGCGCGTAGTGCGTGGAAAACCCCCTCACGCCCGCGCCGGCCGCCCGCGCCCGCGCGGCGGCATGTGCGGGGCCAGCCGCGGATCGGCGCGAGCCTCGGCGGGATCGACGGTCAGGGCGTGGCGGGCGTGGCGCTCGGCGCGGGCCGCGTAGACGGGCGAGCGCATCTTGCCGACGACATGCGGCGCCGCGCCCTCGCTCGCCTCGCGGGCGAAGCCGGCGACCAGGGCGAGGACTTCGCCCAGCGCGGCGCGACGCCAGCTCTCGCCTGCGCGGACACGCCAGCGCGCGGCGACGCCGCATCGCGCCGCGGCGGCATAGGCGAGCCGGCCGCGATGGCGCTCGGCGAAGGCGCGGGCCAGATCGCGGGCCGGCAGGGACCGGATCGGGGGTGCTCGCCCGGCAGGCAGGGTCATGGCGCCCCCTCGTCCTCGGGCGCCGCCCCCTCGGGCGCGAGAGCCGTGAAGGCCGCACGGCGTTCCTCGGGAGGCAGGGTCCGCCTCAGGCGCACCCACTGCATCAGCATCGCGCCGCCGGCCCGCTCGCCACCGCGCGCCCAGGCGCGGGCGATGCGCTCGATCGGCGCGACGTCGGCGCGGTCCTCCACGTCGCCGCACTCGGCGTGCCGTCGGGCCTTGCCGACGAGCAAGGCATAGAGCCGTTCGCGCGCTCTCTCGCCCTCGGCCGCCCTCGCGCGGGCTGCCGCCTCGGACGCGGCCTTGCGCCCCTCGACCACGCTCAGGCGTCGGCGCAGTCCGGTCATGGCGTGTCCTCCGAACCGTCGAGCCCCGGCGCGCGCCAGCGCAGCACCCGCCCGACGTCGCGCCCGTCCGGGGCGACGATGACGCGCCAAATCTCGGTGACGGGCTGCGCCCGCGCGGTCTGCCGCTCGGCCTCGATCCGGGCCAGCCGCTTCGCCTGCGCCGCCGTCACAGCCGCCAGTCCGTCGCGTCGAGGACGACGGCGCAGCCCGCCGCCCCGCTCGCCTCGGCCTCCGTCGCCGCGCGCCAGCCGCCCGCGATGGGGACCAGCACGCGCCCGTCGTCGTCGCGGCAGAGCACCAGCACCCCGCCCGCGCGCGTCGCCTCAAGCCGTCCGACGCGGTGTTCAAGCCTTCCCTTGCTCGCCCTCCAAGACTGCGATCCGTCGCTCTAGCTCCATGGTCTCCAGCGTCTTGCGGTAAGCCTCGATCAGCCCTGCCATGGCTGCCGCCTCGCCGGGCGTGATCTCGCCGGCCGCGGCTTGAGCGACCACCGCCGCCATCGCCTCGGCCGCGTCCGCAGCACTCGCCATGGGCGGCAGATCGACGGTCACGGGCGCGTCCTTCCGAGCCGGGGCGATCCGATCGAGGCAGAGCCGCAGCGCCGTCGTGTCCCCGCCCAGGGCCGCGTCGATGGCGGTGCGGGTCAGGGCCTCGGCCTCGCCCTCCAACAGCGCCTCCACCGCCCGCGTCGCCTTGTGGCGCAGCCCGCGTGGCTTGCCGGGGTTGCCCGCCGCGAAGCGCCCGCGCTCGTCCCGGCCCTCCGCATTCGGCCCGCTGTTACGGTCCTCGCTCATCCCCACAGCTCCGGGTCGAAGGCGTCGGGATCGGCCCACGCCGTCGCGCGGTCCTCGCACGGCCCGCCCTCCGGCTCGCCGCGGCCGAGGTCGTCGGCGTAGGCGTCGAGGGGCGGCAGTTCGGGCGGCGCGGTATCGGCCGTCGCATCGCCGGATCGCGAGGACACCGTCTCGCCAGAGCCCTCGGTGACAAAAGGGACAGAAGCGACAGAAGGCCCCCGCGGCGAAGGCGCCGCCTCTCCGTTCCCTTCGGTGACAGAAGGGACAGAAGCGACAAAAGCCGGTCCCGAGGGCCTTCTGTCCCTTTCGTCCCTTCTGTCCCCGGCATGTGCGCCGGACGCGGCCTGCCGCAGCTTGGGGTTCACGAGGTAGACGAGGCGCGGGCGGCCCCCCGTGCGCTCGGGCGGCTTGGCTGCGACCACGCCCGCCTGCACCAGCACGTCGAGCGCGGGCGTGATCTCGGCCGCGGCGCGCAACCCCTGACGCTTCGCGCGGGCGACGTCGCGGCTGGTGAACTCGCTCCACCCCTTCTCCACGATCAGCCGGGCGAGGGCTTGCGCGCCGCGTTCCTCGCGTGGGGCTGCCACCTCGGTGTAGGCCCGGCGCGCCATCGGCAGGGCGTAGCCCTGGACGAAGCGCACCGCCCGCTCGACATGCTCGCGCTCGATCGCCTGCGGCTCGGGGCCTTCGTCCAGCGACCAGTCGAGGAAGGCGAGCACCAGCGACAGACGCACCACGAAGCCGGGACACTTGCCGATGAACGACAGCAGCAAGCCCGCCTCGCCGTCCTCGATCTCGGCGACGTGGTCGCGGAAGGCTGCGAACCGATCGGCCGCGGCCTCCGAGAACGGCACGATCCACGGGCGCGGGCCGTCGTCGCCTTCGGGCATCGCCAGCCGGCCGAGCGCGCGGAACGCCTGTTCGGGCAGCATCTCGTCATAGCCCGCGATCGGGCGACGCGGTCGCTGGCGGGCCGGGAACACCGGCAGGAAGCGCGCCAGCATCCCGTCGTCGGCCGCACGCAACAGCAGCTCCGACAGCCGGTCGGGCTGGATGCCGCCCAGGATGCCGATGGCCAGCCGCTCGACCATGAGGGGCGGGCCGCCCTTGCGGTCCACCGGGTAGCTCTTGCCGTTCCACGCCTCCAACCAGAACGGGCCGTCGGAGCCACCGTTGGCGTAGCGCGAGAGGTTGGCGAGCATTCCGGCCAGCTCGTCGCGGAACATCAGCAGCCCGCGTGGCTGTTCCGCCGCGCGGGCGCCTGCCGCCTCGATCGTGGCGTCGCCGATGAACAGCCGCTCCAACACCGGCTCGGAGCCGGGGTCGGCGGCGTCGGGCTTCTCGGGCGCGTCCTCGCCGCGCTTCGCGGCCTTGCGAACCTCGCCCTCCCACGCGGACCGGACGGGCTTGGCCAGTTCGGCCCGCGCCTTCCAAGCGTCGTGCTCGCGGGCGTGCTCCCGGCCGACGGTGCGTTGCAGGACGCGCACCGCGTCCATGGCGGGCGAGAGCCCCGGCGTCTTGGACGACGACGGCGCGCCGATCGCCATCACCCACAGATGCGGCGGCTCGGCCCATCCCTTCCAGGGCGAGGGCCAGCGCGCGTTACCGATCCGCGAGGCAGCGGCAGCGAGAAGCCCGCCGGCCACGAAGTCGGGCGGTGCGCCCTTGGCCTCGGCCGCCTCGGCGATCCATCCCGCCCAGGTCCCGCCGAACACCGCCGCGCCGGGGAAGGCGGGCGGCTCGGCACGGTCGGGCGACAAGAGCGAGCGGTCCGGCTCGGGCCAGATGTCGATCTCGCCCGCGCGGGCGTAGGCGTCACGCGGGATCATGGGCAGTCCCCCTCTCGGGCGTGCGGGCGCGTTCGCGCGCGGCGTCGTTCCAGTCGAGGCCCGGCCCCGGCGGAGGCATGATCCGCACGCGCCAGCCGCAGCGGGCGGCGCGATCGGCGAGCCTGCGGGCCGCGTCCTCGCCGGCCGGGTCGCCGTCGGGGGCGACCGCCAGCTCTCCCGGACGGGCGGGCAGGCGCAGCCCGGCGACACCGCCGGCCGAGAGCGCGGCCCACGCGCTCGGGCGGAAGGTGGCGAGCCCATCGGCGAGCGACAGCGCGGTCTCGATCCCCTCGCCCACCACCAGCGGGCCGGGACCGTCGGCGAGACGCACGGCGCCGCCCGAGACGGGGCCGAGCATCGCCTTGTTCGGCTCGACGTCGGCCTTGCGCCCCGGCTCGGCGAGGTAGGTGCGATGCACCGCCACCGGCTCGGGCATGCCCTCGATCGTCACCGCCGCGACCAGGGCGGGCAGGCGCCGCGCCGGCGTCCCGTGCCAGCACGCGGGGTTGAAGCCGAGCGAGGCGGGCAGCGCCGCCCGGATCGCCCGCGCGCGCAGGTAGCGGGCGCCGAGCGTGCCCGCGATGGAACCGGCCTCGGCCCAGGCGTGGCGGGCGCGGCGGATCGAGCGTTCGCGCTCGGCGCGATCCTCGGCCTCGCGCCGGGCCATCTCGGCCGGGTCCGGGGCGCGGGCCGGCGCGGCGCTGTCCACGAGCCCCATGCCGGCGAGCGCGGCGAGGATGTCGCGGAAGTCGCAGCCCGCGTGGCAGCGCAGGAGCAACCGCCCGTCGCGCCCGTCCGCGATCGAGAGCGAGGGCCGGCGGTCGCCATGGGCGGGACAGCAGGCGGTGCCGTAGCGCCTGCGCCAGCGCCCGCCGGGAAGGGCGAGGGTCAGGGTCCGGGCGTCCGTCATGCCGAGCCCTCCGCGCGGTAGGCGAAGCCGTGCGCCTCGGCGAAGGTCCGGGCCGTCGCCTCGGCCCGCGCGAGGTCGGGGGCGAGGTAGGCGACCAGCCGGCCGGCGAGGCGCAGCGCGATGGCGGCGGGCGGGGCGAAGGCGACGGACACCACCGCCCGGCGATCGGGGGTCGGGGCCATGCTCACGCCGCCCCCTTCGCCGCGTCGGCGGCTTGCTCGTGCAGGATGTAGCGGGCGTGCCGGCCGGGGTAGTCGCCCCCGTGCGGCTCGAACTCGGTCGCCACGGCGTAGCCCGCGCGGCGAAGCTTGAAGACGGCATCGGCGAGCCTGACACCCGGATAGGCGCGGGCGGTAATGCCACGAGGGCCGGCCCGGCGCAGCTCGGCGAGCGCCCAGGCGGCGCGAGCGGTCAGGACTAGGCGGCGGTCGTCAGGGGCGCTATCTTCTCGAACATCGCCGGGAAGCGAAGTTTCGAGAGCCGCCGGGGTCGCAACGCCCCGGCGGTCATCGTTCTGCGCCATGGATCACGCGGCCTCGTTGGCGTCGCGCTCGGCCGTGGCCTGGTCGATCACGGCCTGAAGCTCGTCACGACGCCAGCGCGTCAGGTGCCCCAGGTTGAGGGGCTGCGGCAGCTCGCCCTTGCCGACGTAGCGCCAGAAGGTCGAACGCCCCATGCCGAGAAATTCGGCCGCTTCGCGATCCGTCAGGAGTGCCGAGGCGGCGAGGTTGTCAGCGAGAAGCCTTGCGGTTGCTTCGTTCATGTCCCGTCCCGTCTATGGAAGACGACATGAAAGAAGCAGCTCCCCTTGCCACATCCTACCTAATCAAAGATGGAATTTCTGATACCTCAGAAAATACGCACTATTCAGGGGAGCCCTGCTCTTGGCTATGAAGCCATCTCATAAGAAGTTTTATGTCCTCGAAACCCTTATCATCGCCTTGATCTTCACAATAAGCGTAGAGAATTGCTTTCTCATGTGAGGTATTCTTTCTCAAAAGCCTCTCGACGCTTTTTTCACTCATTCCAAATTTTTCAGATAGAACTCTCAAAGATTCCTCGTAAGAAACATCGACATCTGTGCCGTAGCGGTTTTTTGTGATGCCTTCTTTATCATTTGGTAGCGGCCGAAGCATACACCAAGCCGACTGAATTCTAATAGCGTCTACAAAATCGGCGTTCTTGGGACGCCCTCTAGATCTATTCTCTCTCTTTCGATATAGAATCAATAACCTTTTATAAAAATCCCTTGGCAGGAGTTCATCATCCATCTCCGGATCGCCTGTCACTTCATATATATCATCTAGTCTTGACGTATCATCAAAAAGTTCTGCCTCGCGCAGTGCGAGAATAAGCCGTGCATGTAAGCACGCTTTATAAACCACATCGTAACTATATCTCCGTGAGAGCACGTCTCGCCAATTTCCTTCAGACGGACGTATTTTTGATCTTCCAATATAGTTAAAACCAAAAAACCAAAAAAACATATCAGTATCTACCCTTGTAAAGTATAATATAATTTCCCATTAGCGTCCATCGACACTCAAACAGATCGGTTCTCTGATACACTGCATTGGCTTTTTGTTGGAGATATGCCTCCGCCCTCCCCTGCTCATCCCGCGATTCTCACCACGTCTGCGCCTGCACCGCAGGCAAACCCCGCCCATCGCTCCATCAGGTCGCGCCGCTTCTCGAACAGGTCCGAGCGGGCGTAGGCGCGCTCCACGTCCGAGCCGACCGCGTGGGCTAGGGCCAGCTCGGCAATCTCGCGCGGCACGGTCGTCCGCTCGCCCGTCCAGTCGCGGAAGGTCGAGCGGAAGCCGTGGACGGTGCAGCCGTCGAGCCCCATGCGCTTCAACACCGCCGCCAGCGTCATGTCGGACATCGGCTTGCCCCGTTTCGCGCCGGGGAAGACGAGGACCGGATCGAGCCCTTCCATGGACCGCACCAGGGCGACAGCCTTGGCCGGCAGCGGCACGCGGTGCTCGGCCTTCGCCTTCATGCGCTCGGCCGGGATCGTCCACGTCGCCGCGGCCACGTCGATCTCGGACCACGTCATGCCGCGAACCTCGCCCGATCGCGCCGCGGTCAGGATCGCGAAGGCGAGCGCGCGGGCCGCGATGCCGTCACGCTCGCCGAGGGCTGACATGAAGGCGGGCAACTCGGCGTAGGGCATCGCCGCGTGGTGGCGCTTCTGTGCGCTCTGGTGGCGCGGCAGCGAGCCGGCAGCGCGGTCCACCGGGTTCTCGCCATCGTAGAGGTTCGCGCCCTTGGCCCACTGCATCACTTGCCGGATGCGCTGGCGCACGCGACGCGCCGTCTCGGGCTTGGCGAACCAGATGGGCGAGAGCACGTCGAGATCGTCGGCGCTCGTGATGGTGTTGATCCGCCGCGCCCCGATCTTGGGGAACACGTCGATCTCCAGCGACGACAGCCATTGCGTGACGTGGACGCCGCCCGCGCGCCAGCCGGGCTTGAGTTGTTCGTGGACCCGGCGCGCCGCTTCCTCGAACGTCGGCACGCCCGCGGCCTGCTTGCGCTCGGCGACCGGGTCGCGGCCCTCGCGCGCGGCCTTGCGCATCGCCGCGGCCTTCTCGCGCGCCTCGGCGAGCGACACCCAGGCGACGGCCCCCAGGCCGATGTCCGTGCGCCGGCCGCGGACGGTGACGCGCAGCACCCACGAGCGGGTGCCGTCCTTGCCCACATAGAGATAGAGCCCGCCGCCGTCGCCGTAGCGCCCCGGTTCCTTGAGAGCCTTGACGGTCTTCGCCGTGAGTTTGGGCACCCGCGCCTCCGCCGAACCTTACCACGCGCCTACTTCCCACGATGCTTACCACTTCGGGCGCGGGATGCAATGGGACAGGGCGAGACGTGACGGGATAGATGCAGGGCCTAAGTGCCAGATGCAGACTCTATATTGGGCCTGAACGGGACGGCTCGGGACGGGTCTATGCCGGACTCCCTCTCCGCCAATCCGCACCACGGGCTCTCGAACTCTCTATCAGGGTTCTCCTTCCGCGGCCCGCGGCGTCCCACACCCGGCGACGGGGCCAAACGGCCGGGTCCTTGATCCGGCCCGAATGACGCGCCAGGCATCGCGAGCGACGCGCGGGGCGACAATTCGGAGCATGCGGCCCGGCACGACCCGGCCGGATGGCGCTCCGGACGGGCGCCGGGTGCTCGTTCCTCCCGCGATGCGGCCGTGACCGGCGAGAGCGCCGGCGCCGAGGCCACGCCGATGTCCGACCTCGCGACACGGCGGGTCGCCCCCGCCCGCGATCCGATAGCGAGAGCCGCTCAGTCGCCGCCGTCGGCCTCGCTGCCGCCGGGCGCGAGGGGTTCGGCCTCGGCCGGATCGACGCTCGGCGCGTCGGGGGTCTCGGCCTCGGGCCGCGCGGTGTCCTCGCCGAACAGCTTCAGGAACCGCGGCGAGAACGAAAGGTCGTCGAAGCGGCCGGTGATCTCGATCGGCACGGCGAGGCCGGCGAGGTCGATCAACCCGCCGCGCTCGTCGAGCGCCGGGCGCGCCTCGGGATCGACCACCACGTCGAGCCGCCGCGCGCCGAGGGCGATGGTGCCGCTCGCCTCGACCACCACCATCTCGGATTCGAGCCGGCCCTGCTCGATCGTCGCGACGCCCGCCTCGATCGGGGCGCGAAGCTCGATCAGGTCGTAGCGCGTGACGTTCGGTCCCTCGCCGCCCTCCAGGAAGTCGCCGCTCAGGAACCGGGTCGGGTCGGCGAGGAAGGCCGGCAGGTCGAAGCCCTCGATCAGCCCGTCGGTCGCGGTGACGCGCAGTTCGCCGGCGAGGTTCTCGCCGAGCGGCCCCGCCTCGCGTCCGCGGGTCCGGGCGTCGAAGGCGAGATCGCCCACGCCCTCCACCCGGCGCTCGGTGACGCGGCGCGCGATCGGGGCGAGCGGCAGCGCTTTCGTGCGCGCGGCCACGCGCGTCTCGGTCGGCGAGACGCTCGCGTCGGCGGCGATCTCGAAGCTCGCGCTGCCTTCGCCGAGACGGGCCTCGGTCATCTTCGCGCGCGTGGTGGTGGCGTCGGCCGCCAGCGTGATCGCCGCGCTCTCGAAGGTCAGGTCGTCGAGCACCGTGATCACCAGCCGCTCGACCGCGAGCGCGAGATCGACGTCGAGCGGCAGCGGCGTCGCCGCGATCAGGTCGAGGAGCGGCTTCAGCGGCGGGTTGTCGGGGTCAGGCTCGATCGGCGGCAGCGTCAGCCGCGTCGCATCGAGATCGCCGACGAGGCGCGGGCGCTCGCCGCCGCGCTCCAGCGCGAGATCGCCTCCGACCGTGGTCGTCTCGGAGACGAATTCGAGGTCCCGCATCGCGATCCGCTCGGGCGAGGCGTCGAGCCGCCCGCCGAGCTTCGGCGCAGGGTGCAGACGCGCGATCCGCGGCGCCTCGACGCCGAGGGCCGCGAGCAGCGTCTCGGTCGAGGCGACGTTGACGTCGAGGCGTCCCGCAGCGGTGCGCGCGTCGGGGTCGAGCGCCAGCGCGGCGGCGACGTAGGCGACCGTGGCCCAGGTGATCTCGACCTCGAGCGGCGCCGAGCCGTCGCGCATGCCGGCCGCGCTCGCGGTCGCGAGCGTGCCCTCGACGGGATGGCCGAGCGCGCGCCCGTCGAGGACGATCCTCACCGGGCGATCGGCCGCGCCCGTGAAGGCGGCGAGGTCGTCGACCTCGGCCGAGAGCGCGAGCGGGCGCCCCATGAGCCGGCTCTCGATCGAGAGCGTCACGGAGCGAGCACTGGGGCGGGCATCGGGGCGGGTATCCCTCTCCCCGCTCTCCTGCGCCGTGGCAGGGGCGACGGCGAGGATCGCGAGCGCGGCGAGGGCATGGCGTCTGGCTGGCATGGATCGCCCTTCGCACGGTTGTTGCCTGCCCGGAGAACATCCGGCGCGGGCAGGCGGTTGCGCCCCGCGGCGCGCCGCCCGCGCCGGGTGGCGAGCGCCTCGGTCGCACGACGAAAAGCGCACGGACGCGGAACCCTGCGTGGCGCGCGTCGTCTCCCGAGGGATCGACACCCCCGCGCCGCCCCCGGCGCTGCGACGAGCCGGACATCGAGCGATGACGACCGCGACCGATCAGACGCCGACCGATCTGCCGCCGCCGGCCCGCACCCGGCAGGACCCGGCCCTGCCCGACGGCGCCGAGGCCGTGCCCTGGCTGCGCGAGGCGCTCGCGGTGATGCGCATCGGCGAGCGCGGCATCGCCGAGGCGACCGGGCGCAAGCGCGTCCACCTGATCGAGGCGGTCAACGCCCGCATCCCGCTGGTCAGCCTCGCCTGGTGCGGGCTGTTCGTCGCCCACTGCCTCCGCAAGGCCGAGCCCGACATCGACCTGCCCCGCTTCCACGCCCGCTCCGGGCCGTGGCGCGAGGTCGGTCGGCCCTGCGCGCCGCAGCTCGGCGCGATCATGGTCTACTGGTACGTCGCCCCCTGGGCGCCGCTCGGCCACGTCGGCTTCCACGTCGGCGAGGACGACGAGGCCTTCCACACCCTGGGCGGCAACCAGCACGACGAGATCGACGTGCAGCGCGTGCCGAAGGAGCGCCTCGTCACCGCCCGCTGGCCGTCGACGCGCACCGCGCCCACGGGCGAGCGTCCGCGGCGGCCGCGCGAGGCGGCCAAGGAGTTCGAGTTCGGCCGCCTCGTCTGAGCGACGCGGACCTGACGCCCCCGAGAGAGGCCGCCCCGGCGGTCGACAGAGGACCGGCCCGCGCGCCCCGCGTGGCCGGAACGGAGAGAGACATGCAGGACAACACCCCCGACATCCCGGCCCAGACCCAGGACAGCCATCCCGGCGAGGAGCGGGTGATGACGCCCCCGCCCGACTACGCGCCGAAGCACCCCGGCGTCGGCAAGCTCAAGGGCCGCGTCGCCTTCATCTCGGGCGGCGACAGCGGCATCGGCCGCGCCGTCGCCGTGCTGTTCGCGCGCGAGGGCGCCCGCGTGGCCATCGCCTACCTCGACGAGGACCGCGACGCCGAGGAGACGAAAGCCGCCGTCGAGGCCGAGGACAGCGAGTGCCTCCTGATCAAGGGCGACCTCGGCGACAGCGCGCACGCGCGCCGCGCGATCGGCGACACCGTGCAGCACTTCGGCAAGCTCGACATCCTGGTCAACAACGCGGCGATGCAGCAGGCGGCGTACGATCTGCGCGACATCTCCGAGGAGCAGCTGCGCCGCACGTTCGACAGCAACGTCATGGCCTACTTCTTCTGCACCCAGGCCGCGCTCGACCACCTGAAGGAGGGCGCCTCGATCATCAACACGGCATCCGTCAACGCCTTCGCCGGCATGGCCTCGCTGGTGGACTACTCCTCCACGCGCGGCGCGATCACCGCCTTCACCCGCTCGATGGCGCAGCAGCTGACGTCGAAGGGCATCCGGGTGAACACGGTGGCGCCCGGCCCGGTCTGGACGCCGTTCATCCCCTCGGCCGGCTTCTCGCCCGAGGGTGTCGAGGACTTCGGCTCGGGCTGTCCGATGGGCCGCGCCGGCCAGCCCTGGGAGATCGCGACGAGCTATCTCTTCCTCGCCTCCGACGACGCCAGCTTCTTCGCCGGCCAGACGCTGCATCCGAACGGGGGGATGATCGTCGGGGCGTGAGCCCCGCCACTTAAGCAGCGGCGTGAGCCCCGTCACTCGCACAGCGGCGTGAGCCCCGCCGCCGGGGCTGCGGCGCGAAGGGCGTGGCCGGCCCCCGCGGAGGCCGGCGCCCGATCGGCGCCACGATCCCGAGTTAGGCGAAGGGCCATGCGCCCGGAGCCTTTCTCTCGCCGTCGTCGCACGCCCTCGGGACGGGCGGGGGCGGCTTGCGTGCTGCTCGCGCTCTGGCCCGGTCCCGGCGCCGCCGAGGACGGCCTCACCTACCGCATGGACGCGTGCAGCCGTGATCCCGAAGGGATGATCCACGTCCGGCTCTACACCGGCCAAGAGTTCGCCTTTCCGATCGAGGTGCCCAACAAGTTCTTCGGCGACGGCTCGGACCCCACCGGCCTGCCGGTGGACGAGGCCGAGCCGGAGGGCTGTCCGGGCCATCCGGTCGCCACCCCCGGCCTCGGCTTCGGCTGGGACCCCTCGCTCGGCGACCCGAGCGTCGGCCCGCTCGACCCGGACTGGGCCGTCGGCGCCATCGGCCTGCATCGCATGCGCGAAAGCCGCCACGGGCCGCTGTCGGTCCAGAGGATGAATTTCGAGTTCTTCCACCGCCACCAACACCTCGAGCAGATCACCGTGCTGCGCCCGAGCGACGAGGTGATCGGCAGCTACCAGAACGACTGGGGAAGCCTGGGCGAGCAGTTCGGGCTGACGGCGGCCGACGGGCGATCGACCCTGATCGCGGCGCCGGGGGTCTACGAAGAGTTCGAGGGCCTGCCGCTGACGGCCAAATGCGACGCGACCTTCCAGCGCGGCGGCTCGAAGCTCTGCCGTGTGGGCTACGCGCTCACCTGCGATCTGACGGTTAGCTACAAGTTTCGGACCCACCGCGTGGCGGAGGGCGAGATGGTCGCGCTCGACCGTCAGATCCGCGCCTTCCTGCGCCGGCACGTGACCAACGGCGCCCCCCTCCAGCCAAGCGACGATTGCGGGGATCGGAGCGACGGCGGCTGACCCGTCCCGAAATCTCGGCGCGCCGCTTGTCCGCGCCGGCGCGCGCGCCACGTCGGCGCGGGTCGGCCTCTCCATCGAAAGACCTCGCCTTGGCCTCTCCCCTCGCGCGCCTTCGCCGCTCGATCACCGGCAGCGGCCCGCCCGTCGTGCCCGCGGTGCGCCTCCAGGGCACCATCGCGGCCGGCGCCGGGATCGGGCGCCAGCTCAACCTCGCCGCGCTCGAAGGCACGCTGTCGAAGGCGTTCAAGCTGAAGCGCGTGCCCTTCGTGGCGCTCCTGATCAACTCCCCCGGCGGCTCGGCGGCGCAGTCGCACCTGATCTTCCGGCGCATCCGCGAGCTGGCCGAGCGCCACGACAAGAAGGTCGTCGCCTTCTGCGAGGACGTCGCCGCCTCGGGGGGCTACATGCTCGCCTGCGCCGCCGACGAGATCGTCGCCGACCCCTCCTCCATCGTCGGCTCGATCGGGGTGATCTCCAAGAGCTTCGGCTTCCAGGACGCGATCGCGCGGCGCGGCGTCGAGCGCCGGGTCTACTCCGCGGGCGGCTCCAAGGACTTCCTCGACCCCTTCCGCCCCGAGCGCGAGGAGGAGCGCGATCACATCAAGCGCCTCCAGTCCGAGGTGCACCGCCACTTCATCGACCTCGTCAAGGAGCGCCGCGGCGCGAAGCTGTCGGACGAGGAGCCGCTGTTCGAGGGCCTGTTCTGGAGCGGGGCCACCGCGCAGCGCCTCGGGCTCGTGGACGCGCTCGGCGACGTCCACGCGGTCGTGCGCGATCGCTGCGGCGAGGAGGCGAGCGTCAAGGTGCTCTCGCCCGCCCGAAAGCCGATCTGGCGGCGCCTCGGCGGCGACGCGGCCGGCGGCGTCGCCGAGGACGCGGTCGCCGGGCTCGCGGCGGCCGTCGAGGAGCGTGCGCTCTGGGCGCGCTACGGGTTGTGATGTCGCTCGCACTGCGAGCGCAGAAGAGATCGCTCGCGCTACGGGCGTCCTCGTGACCGAGACGGAACTGGACGCGCTGCTGGCCGACTGTCCGACCCTCTACCACATGGCCGAGCGCGGCTCTTGGCCCGCGATCGCGGCGCGGGGGCTTCTGAGCACCACGGCGCTGCTCGATCTCTACGCCGTGCCCGAGCCGGCGCGGTCGACGATCGAGCGCGACCATCGCCCCGAGGGCGTGACGCTTCGCGCCGAGGGGCTGCCGCCCGCGGTGGTGCGCGACCAGAAGCCGATGAGCCGCGCGGGGTTGGAGCGCTGCCTGCCCGCGCGGCTCGCTCCCGAGGACTGGCTCGCGCTCCTGAACGCCAAGGTGTTCTTCTGGCTCTCGGAGGCGCGGCTGCACCGGCTGACCGGCGCCAAGGCCTACCGCGACGACGCGCACGACGTGCTGGAGATCGACGCGCGCTCGCTGGTCGATGCGCACCGCGAGCGGATCTGGCTCTGTCCGATCAACAGCGGCGCGACCAAGCCGTTCGGCGCGCCGCGCGACGAGACGAGCTTCGCGCGCATCGAGGACTACGACTACGCGCACTGGCGGGCGAAGCGGCCGAAGGGCGAGCGGGTGGTCGAACTCGCGGTCGACCATGCCGTACCCGACATCGCCCGCCACGTCCGGCGGGTGGTCGTCAAGCGGGGCACCGAGACGGTGGCGGTGCTGCACGAGGCGGCCGCGGCCTGACCCTGCCTCTCGCCCCGGCCGCGCGCCCGCGACGGAGGAGCGGCGCTACTCCTCCCAGAGCGGACGCCCGCGCGCGTTCTTGACCGCGCCGCGCGCCTTCTTGGCCTCGACCCGGCGGCGCTGCGAGGCCAGCGTCGGGCGGGTCGGCCTGCGCCGCTTCGGCACGACCAGCGCCGAGCGGACCAGCGCCACCAGCCGCGCCACCGCCTCCTCGCGGTTCCTCGCCTGGCTGCGGTGCTCGTCGGCGCGGATCAGCACCGCGCCCTCCTCGGTCCAGCGCCGGCCGGCGAGCCGCTTCAGGCGCGTCTTGGTCGCGTCGTCGAGGTTGGGCGAACGCGCCGCCTCGAAGCGCAGCAGCACCGCCGTCTCGACCTTGTTGACGTTCTGCCCGCCCGGGCCGCCCGAGCGCGCGAAGCTCTCGGTCATCTCCCAGTCGGCGAGGGTGATGTGGTCGTTGACGCGCACCGGCACGCTCAGCCCTCCGACAGCCGGCCGAGTCGGGTGGCGATCAGCCGGAACGGCACCAGCGCGAGCGCCGCCACGGCGAGCTTCACCAGGAAGTCGCCGACCGCGAGGTTGACCCAGAGCGCGACGCCGACCCCGGACCCGAGCAGCCCGACCGTCTCGGCCGCCCAGGGTGCGTCCTCGCCGAGGAAGGCGAAGGCGGGCGCGAACGCGAGCGCGAAGAACAGCGCCGTGTCGAGCGCCGAGCCGACCACGCTCGACACCGCCGGCGCGCGCCACCACGCGCCGCGGCGGAGGCGATCGAACACCGCGACGTCGAGGAACTGGGCGGCGAGGAACGCCGTGCCGGAAGCGATCGCGATCCGCGGCCCCGCGAGCCAGACCGAGAGCACGACGCCGACCGCGAAGCCGACCAGCACCACGCGCCGCGCCGCGCCCGGCCCCATCGTCCGGTTCGCGAGGTCGGTCACCAGGAAGGCGAAAGGATAGGTGAAGGCGCCCCAGGTCAGCAGGTCCCCGAGCGGGAACTGCACCAGCACGTTCGAGACCGCGACCACCGCGGCCATCGCGGCGCCCGCGGCCAGGAACCCCTTCGTGCGCTCGTCCATCTCTCGCCTCCTGCGGCTCCGAACCGCGGCTTTAGGGGAGACGCGCGCCCCGGACAACGGGGGCCGTCGGCCCTGGGGACGCCCCTGTGGATAACGCAGTGGATCGCGCTCGTGCCGCCGAGGGATCGGCCGGGCGACGGGCGCCGCCGCATCGCCCCGCCCCTGGCCCCGCCGGGCGGCGTGACCCTGTTCGGAGGCGGTCATGCCGGCCGCCACGAGCCGTCGCGCCGAGGGGCCATGGCCGGTGCGACGTCGGCAGGGGCTTGCCGCTACCGGGAGCGACGCCGCGCCTGCCGCAGGATGACAGCAATCTTCTGATTTTCTCTATGACTTTCAACGTTCTGCAGAAGCAGCACAGCCGACTCACGACGCCCGTCGCCTCCTGCGGAACGGCCGCAGGCGCGGCGATCGGCATCGGTCGGGAGCGACGGACGCGCGGGTCGCGGACGACGCGCACGGCTGCACGAGAGCGCCGGCCGGCTGACCGGGACGGGATCGAGGACCCTTCGGAGTCCTTGTGGATAACTGGATTTCCACTGCTTGGAAGCGCGTCTTCCACAGTCTTCGGCGCTCGCTGTGGACGGATCTCCCCACTTTTCGCGAAGGTTCGATCAGACCTGCCGTAACGGCAACAAAGGGCGAACCGGAACGGCGCATGCATGGGCGCGACGGGCGTTCCGGCAGTGGAAGGACGCTCGCCCGGGACGCCGCGCGACGCGGTCTGATCGGGCATGGCACTCCGACCAAAGCCCTTCGCCCGTTTCCGTCTTCGCCTGTCCGTGCCGGATGGACGGGGCGATCGCCGCATCGAGGCGCGCGCCGGGCTCTGCGACGCGGTCTCGGATCGGCTCGCCGAAACGAGACGAGGCGGCCGGAGACGGCCGCCTCGGACCCCGTGTGGGGAGTTGGCGCCGGCCCGAGCGGGAGCCGGCGGAGGGCCTCACTCGGCCATGGCTTGGTCCATGCTCGTGTCCGGCATCGGATCGGTGCGCGGCGGCATGCCCCCGATCGGCGGCCAGGGCTGCGGCCCCGGTGCCTGAAGCGAGGGATACTTCGAGACCATGTCCGCACCGTAGAGAGGCTTGGCCACCTCGTAGTGGCAGGTGGTGCAGTAGGCCTTGGGGCTGTCGCCCTCCGGCCCGAGCCGGTGGTCGGGATAGACCGTGTAGAGCGGCTCCATGTAGTCGCGGTTGATGTCGCGCACCATGCGGATGCCGTACCAGGCGGTGGTGCGGGTCGGCGGCGACATCTCCCACGAGCCGAAGTTCCGGCTGTTGTGGCAGTAGGTGCAGTTCACGCCGAGCGAGATGCTCATGTGGTTCATGAGCGCGTAGGTCCACTCGATGTGCTTGGTGCCCTTGGTGCCCTCCTGGCCGGGGTGGACGTAGTCGGCCACGCCCCAGATCTGCGCGTCGCCGAGCAACATGGGGGTGTAGGGGTCCGCCGGCAGGGTGGCGAGGCCGATCCCAGGCGTGTTGCCGCCGCCGCGCCAGCCCAGCTCGCCCGTCGAGCGCGAGGCCTCCAGGTTCGTGTACCAGTAGTACGACGGATTGTTCTGGCCCCGATGGCAGGTGTAGCAATTCACGCCGGCGTTGCCGACGTGGCTTTGCCAGTTGCCGTTGATGTCCTGCGTCATGCGGATCATCCAACGGCTGACCACCTTCTGGTAGTAGCCGTCATGGGCGAAGTTGCCGTCGTTACCGTGGCAGTAGCCGCAGCCCTGCTCCGGCGCCACCCACTCGGTCATCTGCGCCATGAACCGGTTGAACTGGGCGTCCGACAGATGGCCGAGCACCTGCACGTTCTCGTAGATCTCGCCGGCGCGGGGGCCTTCGAGATCGGCCTCGGTGAGCGGGTAGATCTCTTCGAGCGGCCGGTTGATGGCGAGGTTCTCCTTCCTCGCCTTGTCGTCGGCGAAGGCGAGCTGGACCATGCCGACGCCGTCGGGACCGAGCTGCTCGGTCACCAGCGGCGTGCGCAGCGTCAGGTTCCAGCCCACGAACAGGAGCGTCCAGAACCCGACGAAGATCAGCCCGCCGACGAGCACTTCGCGTCTCATCGCATGCCCTCCAGGGTCGCGGGGTTGTAGCCGGGCTCGCCGGCGCCCGGCGGCTCGATCGCCGACGGATAGGGCTGCTCGTACTGCGGCGCGAAGCCGTGATCGACCGCCCAGAGATACCAGTTGTCGACGACCGTGCCGGTCAGCAGCACGCCGATGCCGCCCGTGAGCGTGGTCAGCACCGCGAACCACCAGATCCAGCGGTGGATCGACTCCATGGTGGCGTTGAAGCCCATGGTCCAGCGCCAGAACAGACCCGCCCGCTCGGAGGCGGTGCCGCGGTCGACGATCTGTTCGATCTCGCGGTCGCCGCCGACGCGGCTGCAGGCGAGGATGGTCGCCCCGTGCATCGCCCAGAGCAGCACCGAGCCGTAGAGGAACACGATCGAGAGCGCGTGGAACGGGTTGTAGAAGAAGTTGCCGTAGCGGATCGACAGCGCCGCGGTCCAGTCGAGGTGGGGGAAGATGCCGTAGGGCACGCCCTCCGACCATGACCCCATCAGGATCGGGCGGAACAGTCCCAGCACCAGGAACAGCCAGATCGCCGAGGCGAAGGCCCAGGCGACGTGCTTGCCCATGCCGAGCGCGTTGGCGCGCTCGTAGGTGCGCACCCACCAGAGCATGACCGAGATCAACAGGAACAGCGACGAGATCATCCACCAGCCGCCCTCGTTCAGCGGCGGGAAGGAGAGACCGTACTCCGGCGGGGGCGGCTCCAGCGCGAGGTAGAAGCCCTGGCGGACGAACTCGAAGATGTCCCAGTCCACCGACGCCAGCATGTTGAAGCCGATGATGTTGATCGCGAGCGTGCCCGAGATGATCGACGCGGCGCCGAGCCCGCCGATGTAGATCGGCCCGATCTGCGCGTTGCCGATCAGGCCCGCGATGTAGTTGAAGCCCCCCTTGCCGAGGCGGTTCCAGGTGTTGCGCGGGCTCTCGATATTAGGCTCGGGCGTGCCGCGCACCTGCGTCTGGGTGAACAGGTTCTGGTATTCGATGAAGGCCATTGGTCAGCCCCTCCTCACGGCCAGATGCCGAGCTCGAGATACCAGTCCCACCAGGCCGGCCAGCCCTGGGTCCAGTAGGGTCCCGAGATCACGATGCAGATCGCCGACCACAGCCCCGCGTTCAGCGCGAGGAACAGACCGACGCGGTGAATGCCGAGCGTGCCGACCGAGTAGCCGATGAAGTCGCGGAAGAAGCTGTCCTCGAACTCGGGCGTCTTGACGCGACCGTCGAACTCGCCCTCGCCGGACTTCTCCGGGTTCACCGCCGACAAGACCAGAGCGCCGTGCAGCGCCAGGAACATGGTCGTGGTGAAGAAGAACGTCACCGCGATCATGTGCGCCGGGTTGTAGTGGAAGTGCAGGTACTGGTAGCCGACGTTCGACACCCAGTCGAGGTGGCTGAAGATGCCGTAGGGGAAGCCGTGCCCCCAGGCGCCCATCAGCAGCGGGCGGATCACCACCAGCGTGACGTAGGCGAGGATCGCGAAGGAGAACGCGACCGGCACGTGCAACCCCATGCCGAGCTTGCGGCTGATCTCGACCTGTCTCAGCGCCCAGGAGACGAAGGCGCCGATCGCGCAGATGGTGATGATCTGCCAGAGCCCGCCGTCGCGCAGCGGCGCGAGCGCGAGGCCGTATTCCAGGGGTGGCGGCTGAATGTGGATCGTCCAGGGGTTGAAGGTCCCCTGCCACGCCGCGCCGATGAAGATCAGCAGCGTCCCGACGACGGAGAAGAAGATGGTCGTGACCCCGAAGAAGCCGACGTAGAACGGCCCCAGCCAGAAGTCGAACATATCCCCGCCGATGAGGGTGCCGCCTCGGACGCGGTATTTTTTCTCGAAGTTGAGCAAGGCCATGGCTTGTCCTCCGGGACCACCCAGGGCGGGCGGCTCATCGTTGTCCGGGTCGGGAGGCCGCGGGCGGGGAGAGGCCCGCCCGCGGCCGTGTCGCGCGCGGCCTCGTCAGCCGAGCATGGTGGTCTGCTCGATCACCGGCGCGGCCGAGGCGGCCTCGGGGCCGTCGAGCCAGTTGAACCGGTCGGTCGAGAGGACGACCAGATGGATCATCACCGCCAGCGAGAACAGGAAGATCGCCTGCGCGATCAGCACCGTGCGCGGGTCGAAGACGAGCCAGATCTTGTAGAACTTCTGCATCTCTCGGCGCTCCTCAGATCAGCGAGGTCATGGCGAGACGGGCGACTTCCGTCGCGCCCTCGATCGCGGTGTAGCCCTCGGTCGGGCTCTCCGGGAACCAGGGCCGCCACAGCCAGACGAGGATGTGGGCGACGACGGCGACGCCGGTGAACAGAATGAGGCCCGACATGTAGACTTCGTGGAAGTCCTTGGCCTCGTCGTCGGTCAGGCCCGTCAGCGAGCCCTTTTCTTCAGCCATCTAGTTACCTCCGGCTGCTGTGGCCCGTGGTCCGGAAGTCCGGGGGCCGTCACCGCACCGTCCCCGTGCGGCGGGGGCATCCCGACGGCCGGTGCGACACCGGCGCCGGCGGCGCGCGCGGGCGTTGCTCCGAACGCGCCTTCCGCCTTACGCAGTCGTGGCCCGCCAAGGTCACGACCGGCAGGCGGGGCGCCGCCCGGGCTGCACCCCGGGCGGCGTCCCAGTCCCCTTCAGCGCCAGAAGGCGAAGGGGATGACCGTGTGCGCCATGTGCGCGGCCTCGCCGAAGAGGCCGCGCCTCGGCGCGCTGTGGGTCGAATGGAAGGCATCGCGGGCGGGGACCAGCCGGCGCACGAGGGCGACCACGAGGCAAACCGGCGCGATCAGCCAGAACATCGTCGCGTATTCCTGGCGCTTCAGCCGCGCGAGGCGCACCGGATCGATGCCGTCGGTCAGGCGAGGCCGCGTGAGCGCGGTGTCGGTCGCGGTCGTGTCCAGCATCTCGTTTCTCCCTGTCGTCGGGGCCTCGGCCCCTCGTTCCCCGTCGCCGCCCGAGCCCGCCGGGCGGCGTCTTCGGCGAAGCCGCGCTCAGGCGGTCTCCTCTGCGGGTTCGGTGGTCTCGTCCCGCGCTCCGGTCTCGCGTCCGCCGCCCGCTGCGCGGAGGTGGCGCGGGGCGACGGCGCCCGCGCCCTCCGCCCGCGCGGCCGCCTCGGCCGCGTCGCGCAGCCGCTTGGCCGGCGAGATCCGGGTCAGCACGGGGACGTCGGCGAGGGCGGCGTCGAGCGCGGTCTCGGCCGCTCCCTCCCAGGGGAGCTGGCGCACGAGCCGCGTCGGCGCGGGGTCGGCCGCGTCGAGGTCGGTGCCGAGCGGCAAGATGTGGAAGAGCGCGTCGAACAGCGCGTTGCAGATCTCCTGCACCACGTAGGTGGCGCCAGCGTAGCCCATGAACGGCGTGCCGGTGGCGCGGCGGATGATGGCGCCCGGAAAGCTCGCCGGGATGAACTGGCACCGCCCGCCGGCCTCGGCCGCGTACATCCGCTCGTTGTAGCTGCCGAACAGGATCAGCGGCGGCGTCTCGTGGATCGCGCACCGG
Source organism: Paracoccaceae bacterium (assembly GCA_050330995.1). Lineage (GTDB taxonomy): Bacteria > Pseudomonadota > Alphaproteobacteria > Rhodobacterales > Rhodobacteraceae > Thermohalobaculum. The sequence continues at coordinate 11,387 of JBHJHI010000041.1, read as the reverse complement.
ATCGTCTCGTTGTCGGTCTTCGAACCGGCCGTGCGCGAGTAGGCGAAATTGCACGGCAGTCCGAGGTCGCCCTCCAGGAAATGGCGCAGCCCCCGCGCGTAGGTCTCGCCGGCCACGACCCCGAAGGAGGCGGTGGCGTAGAAGTCCTGCGTGACCGAGCGCCAGAGGTCCCAGAGCGGCTTGATGGTGGTGTGCTTCTCGCGCTCGATGAACGGCTCGGGGTCGAGGCCGGTCAGCTCGCCGAGCTTGCGCAGGAACTTGGTGGTGGACGTCAGCCCGATCGGCGCCTGCAGATACGGCACGTCGAGCGCCTCGCAGAGCCCGCGGCCGAATTCGCGGTAGAGGCAGACGTTGACCTCGGCGTCGCCGAGACGCGGCACGTCGGCGAGATGGCTCGCCATCGGGAACACCATGTTCACCCTCGCGCCGATGCCCTCGATCAGACGGCGGATCTCGGCGAGGTCGGAGGGCTGGTTGAAGGTGCCGTAGATCGGGCCGACGATGTTGACCCGCGGCGCCTCGCCCTCCTTCAGGGGCCGCTTCTTCGGCGCCTTGCCCGCCTTCATGCCGAACTCGGTCCAGAGCCAGGTCAGCGCGCGGTCGGCGGCCTGCCACTGGTCCTCGTCGATGGTGCGCGGCTGGAAGCGCTTGAGGCCGGTGCCCTCGGGCGTGACACCGCCGCCGATCATCTCGGCGATCGAGCCGGTGACGACCACCGCGGGCTCGTCCTTGTTGAGGGTCTCCCAGGCCCGCTTCATCGAGCCCTCGGTGCCGTCCTTGGACAGCTCGTCCTCGGCGAGGCCGGTCACCACGATCGGCAGCTCGTGCGGCGGCAGCGCGTCGGTGTAGTGGAGCACCGAGGTGACGGGGAGGTTCTCGCAGCCGACGGGGCCGTCGATCACCACCTGAAGCCCTTTGACGGCGGTGAAGACGTAGACGGCGCCCCAGTAACCACCGGCGCGGTCGTGATCGAGGATCAGCATTCACTCCTCCCCTCTCCGGTATCGCGCGCCCTCACGTCCCGATCTCCTCTTCGCGGCCCTGGCGCTCGCGAAGCTTCGCGAGGCTCCGCGCGAACTTCTTGCGGAAGTCGGGGCGGTCGGCCGGCAGGTCGTGCCAGGTGCCGGACGTGCGGTCATGACCCACGCCCTCGAAGAAGGCGCGCATGGCGTCCATCCGCGCCTTGCCCGCGATCGCGGCGTTGACCACCTGCCCGAGCGAGCCGGCCCCGGCTGGCCCCATCAGCGGGCGCGCCGAGATCAGGTTGGTGAAGTACAGCGCGGGCGTGGCGCGCTCCTTGGCTTTCTGCACCACCGGCGTCGTGCCGATCGCGAGGTCGGGCTCGAAGCAGTCCATCGCCGCCAGATCGGCCTCCAGCGAGGCGCGATACTCGACGTGGGCGCCGTGCGCCTCCAGCCAGGCGGCGTCCTCGGCCGACCACTCGGTCTTCGGGCAGGCGGTGCCGACGTAGCGGACGTCCGCGCCGCACTCGACCAGGAGGCGCGCGACCAGCAGTTCCGAGCCCTCGTAGCCCGAGAGCGTGATCCGCCCGCTGATCGGGGCCTTCGCGAGCGCGGCGCGGGTGGCCTCGACCATGGCGTTCTTCGCGTCGTCGATCTTCGCGCGCGCCGTGCCGGTGGCGTCGCCGATGCGCTCGATCCAGGCGGCGGTGCCCTCGGCGCCGACCGGGGCGGAGCCCACCACCGGCCGCCCGGCCGCGCGGAACTCGCGGATCGAGGCGGTGTAGAACGGGTGGATCGCCGCCACCGCCACGCCGTCGAGCGCCGAATACAACTCGCGCCACTCGCGGGGCGGCACCATCGGCCCAGCGGCGAGGCCCATGGGCGCGAGCATCCGCCCGATGGTGACCGGGTCGGCCGGGAACATCTCGCCGACCAGCGTGACGGTCGGCAGATCCTGACGATTGCCCGGCGCCTGCACCGGCCCGGCCTCGGCCTCGGTGCGGGCGTAGGCGAGCATGGCGCCCGCGAGCACGTCCTTGGCCTCCGCGTGGGTCGGCACGCCGAAGCCCGGCACATCGATGCCGACGACGCGCACGCCGTTCACTTCCTTCGGGAGAAGCCGCAGCGGGATGCCCGAGGCGGTCGGCACGCAGAGATTGGTGACGACGATGGCGTCGTAGCGCTCGGGGTCGGCCATCTGCACGACCGCGTCGCGGATGTCCTCGTAGAGCTTGCCGGTGACCAGCGTCTCCGAGGAGAACGGCACGTAGCCGACCGAGCGCTTGGCGCCGTAGAAGTGCGAGGTGAAGGTCAGCCCGTAGACGCAGCAGGCGCTCCCCGAGAGGATCGTCGCCGTGCGCTTCATGCGAAGCCCGACGCGCAAGCTGCCGAAGGCGGGGCACATCGACTGCGGCTTATCGTGCGGACCCTGCGGGTAGTCCGCACGGAAGCGCTCCAGGATCGCGCCCGCGCCGTTCTTCTCGGCCGCCGCCCGCATCTCGCCCGGCGCGTGGCAGCCGCCCTGCCCGTCCGCCGCCGTCGCGGGCGCCTCAGCCGGGCCGAGGTCGCGCTGCGGACTGAGCGGCGCGGTGCCGGCCTCGTCGTAGAGCGCCTCGCCGGCGATCGTCTCGACGGAAGGCGGGCCGCGGTGGGTCTGGTCGTCGGTCATCCGCGCCCCCTCACGCGTCGTCGTAGACGACTTCGAGCGACGGCTTCGGCGCGTAGTGGCTGCCGCGCATGTCGGCCTGCGTCGCGGGCTCCAGCACCACGTCGGCGCCGGTCTCCTTGGCCTTGAACAGGGCCAGGAGACCGTCGTGGTGGAGCGGCGTCGCGTGGCGGGGCGGCGCCTCGGCGACGTTCAGGCCGAGCTCGGCGAACAGCGGCCCCCACTCGCCTTCGGGATGGCCGACGATCTCGTAGTTGGCCGACTTGCGCCGGATGTCCTCGTGCGCGGGGATCGCGGCGAGCACCGGGATGCCGACGGCTTCGGCGAAGGCCTGCGCCTCGCCGGTGCCGTCGTCCTTGTTCACCACGAGGCCGGCGACGCCGACGTTGCCGCCGAGCTTGCGGAAATAGTCGACGGCCGAGCAGACGTTGTTGGCGACGTAGAGGGACTGCAGGTCGTTCGAGCCGACCACGATCACCTTCTGGCACATGTCGCGCGCGATCGGCAGGCCGAAGCCGCCGCAGACCACGTCGCCGAGGAAGTCGAGGAGGACGTAGTCGAAGTCCCACTCGTGGAAGCCGAGCTTCTCCAGCGTCTCGAAGCCGTGGATGATGCCGCGCCCGCCGCAGCCGCGCCCGACCTCCGGGCCGCCGAGCTCCATCGCGAAGACGCCGTCGCGCTTGAAGCAGACGTCGGAGACCGAGATCTCCTCGCCCGCCGCCTTCTTCTTCGTCGCGGTCTCGATGATGGTGGGACACGCCCGGCCGCCGAACAGGAGCGAGGTCGTGTCAGACTTCGGATCGCAGCCGATCAACAGCACCCGCTTGCCCTGCCGTGCCATCGAGTAGCTGAGGTTCGACAGCGTGAACGACTTGCCGATGCCGCCCTTGCCGTAGATCGCGATCACCTGGCAGGCGCGCTTCGCCTCGCCGGTGTGGGGCGCGTCGGGCTCCTGCGCGGCTTCGTCGCGCAGGCTCGCGGCGAGATCGTCGAAGGAGCGGGTCTCGACGCTGTGGTCGTCATGCCGGGGGCCGGCACCGTCCGCTGCGGTCATGTCGTGCTCCAGTCCAGGGTCATCTTGAGGCACCGCGGCTCGTGGAAGGCGGTGCGGTAGGCCTCGCCCGCCGCCGTCGCGGGGCGGTGGTGGGTGACGAGGCCCGCGAGGGACAGCCGCCCGGCGGCGACGAGGCCGGTGACGGCGTCGAGGTCGGCGGGCGTGAACTCGGCGGCGACGCGGATGCGCGCCTCAGCCATGAAGGCGGGCGGGAAGGCGAAGGCGACGGGCTCGGCGTAGAAGCCCGCGAGCACCACCTCGCCGCCCTTCGCGAGCCGCGCGATCGCGCGGTCGAGGGCCCCGGCCGCGCCGGAGGCGTCGAGCACGCGGTCGTACTTGGCCTCGTCGCCCTCGGGGTCGCGGACCGCGTAGCCGGCCGCGCCGTCGCGGCGGGCGCCCGCGGTCTCGTGAACCACCGGCGCGCCGCCCAGGGCGACCGTCAGCCGCGCGATCAGCCGGCCGAGCACGCCGTGGCCGACGATCAGGTCCGGGAGCGCGAGGCGGTCGCGGTCGTGGACCGCGTGGTGCGCCGTCGCGGCGAGCGCGATCAGCACGCCCTCGCGGCCGAGGTCCCCGTCGAGGCGCACCGCGCGGCTCGCCGGGACCACCAGCCGCTCGGCGCTGGCGCCGAACAGCCCGCGCACCGGGCCGAAGCAGCGCGCGCCGGGGACGAAGACGGCGTCGCCCTCCGAGAAGCCCGCCGCGCCGCGCAGAACGCGCCCGACGCTCTCGTAACCCGGCACCAGCGGGTAGCCCATGCCGGGGAAGGGCGGCATCCGCCCCGTCACCAGCAGCTTCTCGGTGCCCGTGGAGATGCCGGAATGGCGGACGTCGACGACGAGGTCGCCCGGATCGGCCGCGTCGAGCGCGATCGAGGCGAGCCCGATCTCCCCCGGCCTGTCCAGCACCACCGCCGTCGTTCGCATGCCTGCCTCCCTCGGCCCAAAGGCCCCGCGGCGCCGTCGCCGCGCCGTCTCCTCGATCTCTGTCACCCTATCTGGACGCGGGCAACTGTCAAGGTAAGTGGACACACTGCCAGGGGCCGGGGCGGGGCTCGAGCGTCAGGCGCGCGCGACCATCAGCCCCGTCAGCATCGGCCGCGCGGTCGCCACGGGACGCGGCCGCGCGAAGCCCGCGGCGCGCATGAGCCGCGCGATCTCGGCCGGCGTGCGCAGCCGCCCCGAACCCATCGCGAGCAGGTAGAGCGCGAAGTACGCGCCCGTGCGCCGCGCGCCGGGGAGGCCGGCCATCGGCTCGGCGACCGCGAGGCGCCCGCCCGGCGCGAGGCTCGCGCGGGCGCGCGTCAGAATCGCCAGGGCGTGCTCGTCGTCGTGGTCGTAGAGCACGCGCACGAGGCTCGCCGAATCGGCGCCGCCCTCGGCGGAGAAGGGGGCGGGATCGGCGAAGAAGTCGCCTCCCCTCACCGCGACCCGCTCGGCGAGCCCCTGAGCGGCGAGCCGCTCGCGCGCGCGCTCGGCCACCGCCGGCAGGTCGACGAGCCCGAGGCGCAGGCCGGGGTAGCGCCGCGCGCAGGCGGCGACGAAGGCCCCCTCGCCGCCGCCGATGTCGAGATGGCTCGCCACGCCGCGCATCGACAGGCGGTCGAGCACGTCCTCGGCCAGGAGCGCGAGCGAGGCGCCCATCAGCTCCGAGTAGTGATCGACCGCTGCGCGGTCGAAGCCGCGCGCGAGGCCCGAGGCCGCGCCCGGATCGCGCGCGTAGGCCCAGAGCCGCGCGGTCTCGGGCGCCTCGCCGTCCGCGCCCACCCCCTCGCGGGCGAGACGCACCGGGTCGGCGAGGTCGCGGTAGAGCCGGTCGTGGTGGCGGATCATCGCGACCGCGCCGGGGTTGGCGACCAGCGCCGCGCCGCGGACGGCGGGCAGCCAGACGTCGCCCCCGTCGTCCCCCACGTGCCGCTCGACCAGATCGAGCGCCTCGGCGCCCTGCATCAGCGCGGCCATGGCGCGCTCGGGTACGCCGAGATCGCCCGCGAGGACGGCGGTGCTCGCGGGCGCGGCCGTCAGCCGCTCCAGCACGCCGAGGCGCACGAGCGCGGCCAGGATCTGGGAATGGACGAAGCCCGCGGTCAACTCGAACAGCCGGTGCGCCTCGGCGTTGGCGAAGGGACGCAGGACGGCCGAGCGCGCGGCACGGCGCTGGAAGGCGGGGCTGGCGATCAGACGGTTGCGCCGAAGCGCGAGGGCGCGGCGCAGCCGGGCGAAAAGCCCCCTCCTGGCGGAGGCCGCCGGGGCGCTGCCACCTTGCAGAGGCGTTCCGTCCTCTTCCCGGAGGGGCGCGCCAGCCTTGCCTGTCGGCGGCGAGCCGTCGTCGGGCATCGGGCTCAGCCGACGAGGGCGGCGAGGTCGGGGGGCACGAGGCGCTTGGCCTCCGAGCGCACCAGCGCCTCCAGGAGCGGCCGGCCCGGACAGTCCGGGATCGCCGCGACCGCGCCGGCGACCAGCGCGTCGAGCCGCGTCTTGGCGCCCTTGGCCCCGAGGGAGGCCACCGCGTTCGGCCGGTCGTGCGCGCCGTCCTGGCCGACCGGCTTGCCCAAGCTGTCGGCGTCGGCGAGCGCGTCGCGCAGGTCGTCGGCGACCTGGTAGGCCTCGCCGAGGCGGTCGCCGAGCGGCGTCCAGCGCACCGGCGGCTGGCCCGCCGCGGCGGCGCCGGCGGCGCAGGCGGCGACGAACAGCGCGCCGGTCTTGGCGCGCTGGTAAGCCGAGAGGTCGGGCTCGGGCTCGGTCTCCCAGGCCTGGCCCGCGCAGATGCCCCCCGGCATGCCGGTCGCACGCCCGAGGATCGAGACCAGCCGCCCGAGCAGCCGCCCGTCGCGCCCGGCCTCGCGCGCGAGCGTCTCGAAGGCGAGGACGATCAGCGCGTCGCCGGCCAGCACCGCGACCGGCTCGCCGTAGAGCGCGTGGACCGAGGGCTTGCCGCGGCGGGTGTCGGCGTCGTCGAAGCAGGGCAGGTCGTCGTGCACCAGCGAGGCGCAGTGCATCAGCTCGATCGCCGCCGCGGCGGCGTCGGCGGCGGCCGGGTCGGGCTCGCCGCAGGCGCGCGCGATCGACAGGCACAGCCGCGCGCGCACCCGCGCGCCACCGGGAAAGACGGCGTGGCGCAGCGCCTCGGCCAGCGTCGGCGGTGCGCCGGGCGCCTCGGCATGGGCCAGCGCACGGTCGAGGGCGGCCTCGATGCGGGATGTCTCGTCCATGGGCGCGGGCCTCCCGGTGGTGTCTCTTGATCGCGAGCCGACTGTCCAGTTAACCTGACACTAGCGGCGTCCACATTCATTTACAACGACGGCCGGCCTGTCCCAGAGTAGCCCCGGCACCGCGGCCGGCCTGGCGCGCGGGGACGAGCGAGGAGCCAGCGATGACCGACGCCACCCCGCCGCTCCTGCCCGGCTTCGCCCGCGCGCGCGCGCCCGCCGGGCCGCGCCGCCGACGGCCCGTGGCGCGGACGACGGCGCGGGACGGCGGGACGCGCGCGCTGACCGAGGCCTTCTCCGCGCTCGCCGCGCCGCGTCCGCCCTCCGGAAGCGGCGACCGCACAGTGGTAGTTGGTGCGGGCTTCGGTGGTCTCGCCGCGGCGCTTCGCCTCGCCGCCGAGGGGCGCGAGGTGGTGGTGCTCGAACGCGCCGCGCGCGTCGGCGGCAAGGCGCGCACGGTCGAGGCCGGCGGTCGCGCGGTCGACGCCGGCCCCACGGTCTTCACCATGCGCTGGGTGTTCGAGGAGCTGTTCGCCGCCGCGGGGGCCGATCTCGACGCGGCGGTCGGGCTGACGCCGGCGCGCGTGCTCGCGCGCCACGCCTGGGCCGACGGCTCGCGCTTCGATCTCCACGCCGATCTCGACGAGACCGCCGAGGCCGTCGCCGCCCTCGCCGGCCCGGCCGAGGCCGACCGCTACCGCGCCTTCGCCCGCGCGACCGAACGGGCCTACCACCTGTTCCGCCCCGCCTTCATCGAGGCGCCGCGCCCGACGCCGCTCGACGTGCTCGCGCGCATCGGGCTCCGCGGCATCCCGGACCTCTTCGCGGTGCGGCCGGCCGCCAACCTGTTCGCGGTGATCGCCGATCAGCTCCACGACGACCGGCTGCGCCAGCTCTTCGCGCGCTACGCCACCTACTGCGGGTCCTCGCCCTACCGCGCGCCGGCGACGCTCGCGCTGATCGCGCACGTCGAGCGCGTCGGCGTCTGGCAGGTCGCGGGCGGCATGGGCGCGCTCGCCCGCGCGATCGCGGGCCTCGCCGTGGCCCGCGGCGCCGCGATCCGCACCGGCGTCCACGTCGAGGCGATCGAGACCGAGGGCGGGCGGGTCGCGGGCGTGCGCCTCGCGGGGGGCGAGCGCATCGCCTGCGGGGCGGTCGTGTTCAACGGCGACGCCGGCGCGCTCGGCGCGGGACGGCTCGGGGAGGCGGCGGCGCGCGCCGTGCGGCGGATCGCGCCCGAGCGGCGCTCGCTCTCGGCGGTGGTGTTCTCGGCCCACGCTGAGGCGCGCGGCTTCCCGCTCTCGCACCACACCATCTTCTTCGGCCCCGACTACCGCGCCGAGTTCGACGCGATGGCCGCCGGCCGCCCGCCCCGCGACGCGACCACCTACGTCTGCGCGCTCGACCGCGACGCCGCCGACGGCCCGGCGCCGAGCGGCCCCGAGCGGCTGCACGTCCAGATCAACGCCCCCGCGCGGGGCGACACCCACCCGATGACGACCGAGGAGATCGAGACATGCCGCAGGGAGACCGAGGCCCTGATGAGGAGGGCGGGACTGACGCTCTCGCTCTCGACCCGGACTACCGTGACCACGACGCCGGCGGACTTCGAGCGGCTGTTTCCGGGGACGGGGGGCGCGCTCTACGGCGAGGCGACGCACGGGCCGAACGCGAGCTTCTTCCGCGCGGGCACGCGCACGCGGCTGAAGGGCCTCTACCTCGCCGGGGGCTCGACCCATCCGGGCGCGGGGGTGCCGATGGCGGCGCTCTCGGGGAAGCTGGCAGCCGAGGCGCTGAGCCGCGACCGCGCTTCGACGCCGCGGTTCCGCCCCGCGGCTACGCCTGGTGGTATCTCGACGCCGTCTCCGACGACGGGGTCCACGGGCTGACGACGATCGCCTTCGTCGGCTCGGTGTTCTCGACCTACTACTGGTTCGCCGGCCGCCGCCGGCCCGAGAACCACTGCTGCCTGAACCTCGCGCTCTACGGGCCGCGCAAGCACTGGGCGATGACCGAGCGCGGCGAAGGCGATCTCGCGCGCACGGCCGACACGTTGGCGATCGGCCCCTCGTCGATGGCCTGGGAGGACGGGCGGCTCGTGCTCGACGTCGACGAGCGCTCGACCCCCTTCCCGCGGCTGGAGCGGCCCTACCCGATGCGCGGGCGGATCGTGCTCGACGTCGAGGCGCCGGGGTCCGAGCGCCATTACCTCGACCATGCCCGGCGCCACGAGTGGCAGCCGCTCGCGCCCTCGGCGCGGGTCAGGGTCGAGATGGCCGAGCCGGCGCTGTCGTGGTCGGGCCACGCCTATCTCGACACCAACGCCGGCACCGAGCCCCTGGAGGCCGGGTTCCGCCGCTGGGACTGGTCGCGCACGCGGTTTTCGGACGGCGCCTCGGCGATCCTCTACGATCGCACGCTGGCCGACGGCCGGCGCGTCGCCACGGCGCGTCGGATCGACCGTACCGGCCGCGCCGAGCCGTTCGAGCCCCCCGAGCGCCGCGCCCTGCCCCGCGGCTCGTGGTTCCTGGACCGCCATACCCAGGCCGAGGCCGCACCGCGCCTCGTGCAGTCCTTCGAGGACGCGCCGTTCTACACCCGCGCGGCGATCGAGACGACGCTCTGCGGCGAGCGCGCGCCCGCGGTGCACGAGACGCTCGATTGCCGGCGGCTGTCGAACTTCATCGTGCGGGGCATGCTGAACATGCGGATACCGCGGCGGCCGGGGTCGGGGCTCTGAGACGGCACGCCTCTCACCGGCACATCCCCCACCCCCTGATCGCCGCGTGGAAATGGTTCGCGTGGGCGGCGTTGTAGTCCGGCCCCAGCACCTGCGCGAACCGCCCGCACAGGCCCTCGAACGCCGCGCGCAGGAACCGCGCGCGGGGGCCGTCGCCTGCCCAGTCATCGAGGACCGTGACGCGCCGGCCGTCGCTCAGTTCGAAGCCGGCGATGTCGATCGCCTCGCCGGTCGCGTGGGCGCTGAGGCGCGCCCCCTCGCCCGCGTCGGTGCGGACGCCCCGGCAGGCGTAGGCGCCGTAGTGCAGCACGCGCGCGACCGAGGTTCCGAGGTGTTCGCGCGCGGCCGGCTGCAGGTCGTGGACCTCCCAGGACAGGAGCGGCAGCGCCAGCGCGCAGGGGACGGTGAGCGGCCGCAGCCGCGCCTCGCTCAGCCGCGAGAGGCGCACCGCCTCCTCGACGCCGCAGGCCCCCTGCCCGGCCACGGCGCCGCGCGCCGGCGCGGCGACCCCGGCGTTGGCGATCGCTTGGCGGCAGAGCCCGTAGTTCTCGCGCGCGAAGGCCATCTGGACCGGGGTGACGAAGGTCTCCGGCGCGCTCGGGTCGGGCACGGCGCCGGGGACGTAAGGATCGGGCAGCGGATGGCGCGCGGTCACGGCCAGGTATCCCGCGCCGGCGAGCACCAGCCCGGCGATCGCGTGCGTGGCGATGGCGGCGAGCCTCGGCACCGAGCGGTCCTCCCCTAGCCCTTCACGCGAGGCGTCCGTCCCTCCGGCGCGCGGCTCCACATGGTCTGCCGGGCCGGGAGGGCGAGGCGCCCGGTGCGACGATCGCGCCCGCGCGTCGGGGAGGGTTCTCGAAGCGCGGGATGGACCCGGACCGAGCGTCCGGCGGCGTTGACACCCGCGCGTGCCAGGCGGAATTCGGTCGAACACTCCCCCTCTACCTCTCGTCCGACCCGCCGTCGGAGGAACGATCGTGGCTGATATCGCCTCGGCACGCGGATCCGTCCTCGCTCCCCGTCCGCGGCTCGCCGGGCCGCGACCCCGCCGGCGCGCGTTCGGCCGAAGCGAACGAACCCCGACCCCGCCCGCCCGTTCTGACGGGGTGGCGGCGCAGGAGACGCGATGAACGACGAACACCTGCAGGACGAGGAGGAAGACGGGGCGGTCGCGGGCGAGGCCGGCCGGCGCGTGCCGGTCGTCGGCATCGGCGCCTCGGCCGGCGGGCTCGAGGCGATCAAGGAGTTCCTGGGCGCGCTCGGCGACGACCTCGGCGCCTGCCTCGTGGTGGTCCAGCACCTCGACCCCGGCCACAAGAGCATGCTGAGCGAGCTGCTCGCGCGCTGCACCAAAATGCCGGTGCGCCAGGCCGAGCAGGGCATGGCGATCGCGGCCAACGAGGTGGTGGTGATCCCGCCGAACTCGACGCTGACGCGCGGCGACGGCGCCTTCCGGGTCGAGCGCCCGGCGCCGCCGCGGCTGCACCGCACCCCGATCGACAGCCTGTTCCGCTCGCTCGCCAAGCACGAGGGCACGCGCGCGATCGCGATCGTGCTCTCGGGCACCGGCTCGGACGGCACGCAGGGGATGAAGGAGGTCAAGGAGGCCGGCGGCTTGGTGGTGTCTCAGTTTGAATTTTGAGGACGGCCAACCCGGATTGCGGAACGCGGAGCAAGCGGTTGATGGTTGACGGGCGATGCAATCAACCGTACACGGACATCATGAACCTCCGCGAATTCATCCGCGCCCGCGAATC
>JBHJHI010000040.1:0-45915 GCA_050330995.1 Paracoccaceae bacterium | reverse complement strand
GGACGCGGTCGTCATGCGGATGGTCGACGGGCTCATGGCCATGCCCAACATCCTCCTGGCCATCGCCATCGTCTCGCTCTGGGGCGCCTCGCTCTGGACCGTGCTGGTGGCGATCACGATTCCTGAGGTGCCCCGCGTCGTGCGGCTCGTCCGCTCGGTCGTGCTGTCCGCGCGAGAGGAGCCCTACGTGGAGGCCGCCATCGCGCAGGGCTCCTCCACCTGGCGCATCATGGTCCGCCACCTGCTGCCCAACACCGTCGCGCCGCTCATCGTGCAGGGCACCTACGTCGCGGCGGCCGCCATCCTGACCGAGGCGATCCTGTCCTTCCTCGGCGCCGGCATCAGCCCTGAGACGCCCACCTGGGGCAACATCATGGCCGAGGGGCGGGTCTACTTCCCCATCAACCCCGGCATCGTGCTCTGGCCGGGGCTCGTCGTCTCGGTCACCATTCTCGCCATGAACCTCGTGGGCGACGCCGCGCGAGACGCGCTCGACCCCCGCATGGCCAAGCGCGGCGTGGGCCGATGAGCGGGCCCGGCCTGTCCGTCAGTGACCTCGACGTGGGCGTGGTGGGCGGTCCGAGGGTCGTGGACGGGCTGTCCTTCGACGTGCGACCCGGCCGGACGCTGTGCCTCGTGGGCGAGAGCGGATCCGGCAAGTCGGTGACGGCGCTCGCCGTGATGGGGCTCCTGCCGCCGGGCGTGCTGCGCGTGACGGGCGGCGCGATCAGGCTCGGGGGCGAGGACCTGACGGCGGCCACGCCCGCTCGGATGCGCGCGCTCAGGGCCAGCGCGCTGTCGATGATCTTCCAGGAGCCCATGACGGCGCTGAACCCCGTCCTGCCGGTGGGCCGCCAGATCGCCGAGGTGCTGGAGGCCCACGGCGAGCTCGACGCCGCCGCCCGCCGCGCCCGCGTCGTCGAAATCATGGACGAGGTGCACCTGCCCGAGCCAGAGCGCCTCCAGAACGCGTTCCCCCACCAGCTCTCGGGCGGCCAGCGCCAGCGCGTGATGATCGCCATGGCGCTCGTGCTGCGGCCCGCGCTGCTGATCGCCGACGAGCCCACCACCGCGCTCGACGTGACCACCCAGCGCCAGATCCTCGCGCTGATCCGCGAGCTGCGCGAGAGCCGCGGCACGGCCGTGCTGTTCATCACCCACGACATGGGCGTGGTCTCCGAGATCGCCGACGAGGTCGCGGTGCTGCGCCACGGCGTGCTGCAGGAGGCGCAGCCCGTGCGCTCCCTGCTCTCATCGCCGCGCACTGACTACGCCCGCGCGCTGCTGCAGGCCGTGCCGAGCCTGGCGCCACGGCCACCCCGCGAGGACCACGGCGCCCCCGTGGTGCTGGAGACGCGCGGCCTGTCCAAGACCTACCGCGAGGCCGGGTTCCTGTCGCGCGGCCGCGAGGTGCGCGCGGCCCAGGACGTCGACCTGACGCTGCGCGGCGGCCGCACGCTCGGCATCGTGGGCGAGAGCGGGTCGGGCAAGTCCACCGTGGCGCGCTGCATTGTGCGGCTGATCGACCCCACGGCGGGCTCGATCAAGGTCGCCGGGGAGGAGATCGCCACGCTGTCGCGCCGAGCGCTCAAGCCCCACCGCCGCCGCTTCCAGATCGTGTTCCAGGACCCGTTCCGCTCGCTCAACCCGCGCCTGCGCGTCGTGGACTCGATCACGGAGGGGCCCACCAACTTCGGCGTCCCGAGGGAGCAGGCCCGCGAGCGCGCCCGCGAGCTGATGGACCTCGTCCACCTGCCGCCGAGCGCGCTGGAGCGGTACCCTCACCAGTTCTCGGGCGGGCAGCGCCAGCGCATCGCGGTGGCCCGCGCGCTGGCCATGGAGCCCGACCTGCTCATCGCCGACGAGGCGGTCTCGGCGCTCGACGTGAGCGTGCAGGCGCAGGTGCTGCGGCTCCTGGACGAGGTGCAGGCGCGGCTCGGCGTGGCGATCCTGTTCATCACCCACGATTTGCGGGTGGCGGCCCAGATCTGCGACGAGGTGATGGTGATGCAGCGCGGCGTGGTGGTCGAGCACGGCCCGGCCGCGGACGTCCTGGGGCAGCCCTTGCACGACTACACCCGCGCGCTGATCGAGGCCGCCCCGGGCCGCCACTGGGACTTCGCCCGCATGCGGCCTCTCGCGCCCGAGCGCGAGCCCGCCCCCGCCTGAGGAGGACCGATGGACGTCGCAGAACTGCCGTTCGACGCCGACGCCATGCTGGAGGGCCTGCGCCCCTGGGTGGAGTGCGAGAGCCCCACCTTCGACGCGGCGGCCGTGAACCGCATGATGGACCTCGCCGCGGCCGACCTCGGCGCGATGGGTGCCCAGATCGAGCGGATCCCCGGCCGGATGGGCCTCGGCGACAGCCTGCGCGCGCGCCTGCCCCACCCGCGGCCGGACGAGCCGGGCGTGCTGGTGATGGGCCACCTCGACACCGTGCATCCGGTCGGCACGCTGGAGGTGCTGCCGTTCCGCCGGGACGGCGACGTGGCCTACGGCCCGGGCATCTGTGACATGAAGGGGGGCAACTACGCAGCCCTCGAAGCGCTGCGTCAGCTCGCGCGTGCGGGCGTCGAGACGCCGCTGCCGGTCACCGTGCTCCTCACCTCCGACGAGGAGATCGGCACGCCGGCCAACCGCGACCTGATCGAGGACACCGCGAGGGGCATGCGCGCCGTGCTGGTCCCGGAGCCCGGCATCGCCGACGGGGGCCTGTGCTCCGGCCGCTACGCCATCGCGCGCTACGAGCTGCGCACGCTCGGCCGGCCGAGCCACGCGGGCGCGCGGCTGTCCGAGGGCCGCTCGGCCATCGCCGAGATGGCGCGCCGGATCCTCGAGGTGGAGGCCATGACGGACGAGGACTGCACCTTCTCGGTGGGCGTGGTCCACGCCGGGCGCTGGGTCAATTGCGTCTCGTCGGAGGCCACGGCGGAGGTGCTCAGCATGGCCAAGCGCCAGGGCGACCTCGACCGCGGGGTCGAGCGGATGCTGGCGCTCGCCGACCCGGAGGCCGAGGTGCGCTTCGAGGTCGCCCGCGGCGTGACCCGGCCCGTCTGGGAGCCTACGGAGGAGACCCTGGCGCTGGTCGAGCGCGCCGAGGCGTTCGCGGCGCAGCTAGGGGTGGAGACCTGGCACAAGAGCCAGGGCGGGGGCTCGGACGGCAACTTCACCGGTGCCATGGGCGTGCCCACGCTCGACGGGCTGGGCGTGGAGGGCAACGGCATCCACACGCTGGGCGAGCACCTCCGGGTGGAGACCCTGGCCAGCCGCGGCCGCGTCATGGCCGGCCTGCTCGCGACGATCGACTGAGGCCGCGGGCTCCGGATCGGCGCGGGGCGTGCGAGGTGCCGTCCGCCGGACGCACGACGGAGACGGGTCGCTCGGTCTCGTGGGCCTCGACCGCGGCCGCTTGGATCGCCGTCCGGCCAGTCGGTCGACCGCCTCGCCTCGTCGCGAGGGATGGCCTCGCGATCGCTCAGCAGGTCCTCCGAGAGCCGGCGGGCCCCGCCTTCGGTCGCCCGTCAGACCACCGCTCGGGGCGGAGGGCGGACGCGATGGGGCCGACGGGTCCGACCACCGCCCGCAGCGCCCGGGGCAGGGGGTGTCGTCCGCATCACCTTCTGCCGGCGGGCGGGCGCTACGAGCCCGTCGGCCGCTCGCCCGGCGCGTGCTCGCGCGCCCGGCCCGGGATCGCGTCGAGGAGGCTCCGGGCGTAGTCGGTCTCGGGCCGGCTCAGGACGCGGGCCGCGGGCCCGGCCTCCACGATGCGGCCGCGCTGCATGACCAGGATGCGGTCGCAGATCGCCGCCGCGACCCGCAGGTCGTGCGTCACGAAGAGCATCGACAGGCCGAGCCGCGACTTGAGGTCCGCGAGCAGCGCCAGCACCTGCGCCTGGACCTGCACGTCGAGCGCCGAGACCGCCTCGTCGGCCACGATCACCTCCGGGTCGAGCATCAGCGCGCGCGCGATGCCGACCCGTTGGCGCTGCCCGCCCGAGAACTCGTGCGGGAAGCGGTCCATGGCGCCAGGATCGAGCCCCACCATCTCCAGGATCTCGCGCGCGCGGGCCCGTGCCTGCGGGCGCGGCGTGCCGTGCGCCACGGGCCCCTCGGTCAGGATGCGGCCCACGCGCGCGCGCGGGTTGAGCGAGGAGAACGGGTCCTGGAAGATCATCTGGACCCGCCGCCGCGCGTCCCGCAGCGCCCGGCCCCTGAGCGCGGCGATGTCCGTGCCGCCCAGCAGAACCCGGCCGGCCGTGGGGTCGGTCAGGCGCACGACGCAGCGCCCCAGCGTCGACTTGCCGGACCCGCTCTCGCCCACGATGCCGACCGTCTCCCCGGCGATCAGCTCGAAACTCGCGTCCCGCACCGCGTGCACGACGCGCCGCGCGCGCCCGAGCCCGCCGCCCGACGTGAACGTCTTCGACAGCCTCTCCACCGCCAGGATCGGCGCGCCCGTCCGGCCGGTGGCCGCCCGCGCCGCGGCCCTCGGGATCGCGTCGATGAGCGCGCGCGTGTAGGGGTGACGCGGGCGCCGCAGGACCTCCTCCGCCCGGCCCGCCTCCACGATCCGGCCGGCGCGCATCACCACGACGCGGTCGGCGATGTCGGCCACCACGCCGAAGTCGTGGGTGACGAAGAGCACGCCCATGCCGCGCCTCCGCCTGAGCGCCTCGATCAGGGCCAGGATCTGCGCCTGCGTGGTGACGTCGAGCGCCGTGGTGGGCTCGTCGGCGATGAGGATCTGGGGCTCGAGCGCCAGCGCCATGGCGATCGTCACGCGCTGGCGCTGGCCGCCGGAGAGCTGATGCGGGTGGGCGCGGATCGCCGTCTCGGGCTCGGGGATGCCGACCTCGTCCAGCAGCGCCAGGGCCCGGGCGCGGCGCTCGCGGGGCGCGAGCGCGCCGTGGGCCTCGAACGCCTCGGCGATCTGAGCGCCCACGCGCATCAGTGGGTTGAGCGCGCTCATGGGCTCCTGGAAGACCATCGAGACGCGGCGCCCACGCAGGGCCATCATCTGCGCCTCGGACAGGCTCAGGAGGTCGCGGCCGTCGAAGTCGATCCGGCCCGAGACCACCTCCAGCCCCTCCGGCAGGAGCCCCATGATCGCGTTGGCCGAGACCGACTTGCCCGATCCGCTCTCGCCCACGACGCACAGGATCTCGCCCGCCGCCAGCTCGAAGGAGACCCCCTCGACGGCGTGGGCGCGGTCCGCGCCGGGCGGCAGCGCGACGGTGAGGTCGCGCACGGCCAGGAGGCTCATCCGGCCCGCCGTCGCAGGCGCGGGTTGAGCGCGTCGTTCAGCCCCTCCCCGATGAGGTTGAGCGCCAGCACCGTCAGCAGGATCGCCGTGCCGGGCAGGACCGACAGCCACGGCGCCGTGCGGATGACGGTGCGCGCGGCCCCGATCATGTAGCCCCACGACATCACGTTGGGATCGCCGAGGCCGAGGAAGGACAGCGCGCTCTCCAGGAGGATCGCGGTCGCCACCATCAGCGAGGCCAGCACGATGATCGGCGGCAGCGCGTTGGGCAGGATCTGGCGCAGGATGATCGCCCCGTGGCCCTGGCCGGAGAGCATCGCGGCCTCGACGAACTCGCGCGTGCGGAGGCTGAGCACCTCGCCGCGCACCAGCCGCGCGACGGGCGGCCAGCTGACCACCGCGATGGCCAGGATCACGAAGCCCAGCGAGGGCTGGAAGATGGCCAGCAGCACGATGGCCAGCGCGAAGCTCGGGATGGTCTGGAAGAACTCCGTGAACCGCATGCATACGTCGTCGGCCCAGCCGCCGAAGTAGCCCGCGACGGCCCCCACCGGCACCCCGATCGCGAGCGCGGCCACGGTGGAGACGAGGCCCACCAGAAGGCTCACATAGGCGCCGTGGGCGAGGCCCGCGAGCACGTCGCGGCCGAGCGCGTCGGTGCCCAGGGGGAGCGTGGGGTCGGTCAGCGGCGGCAGGAACGGGCGCTGCACCATCCGCCAGGGGCTGTCTGGGAACAGGAGCGGCGCGAGCGCCGCGACGAGCCCCACCAGCCCGAGGCTCACGAGGCCCGCCACCGCGCCGCGGTTGGCCGCGAACCGCCCCCAGAACGCCCTCACGCGGCGCCCGTGAGCCTGATGCGCGGATCGACCACGACGTAGAGCAGATCGGTGACGAGGTTGAACAGCAGCACCATGGCGGCCGAGACGAAGAACACGCCCAGGAACACGTTGTAGTCGCGCTGGCCTATGGCCTCGAACATGAGCCGGCCGATGCCCGGCCAGGCGAACACGGTCTCGGTCAGGATCGCGCCGCCGAACACCTGCCCCGCCTGCAGGCCCGCCAGCGTGATGACGGGCAGGGCCGCGTTGCGAAGGACGTGGCGGCGCTGGATCACGCCCGGGGCCAGGCCCTTGGCGCGGGCGGTCCGCACGAAGTCGAGCCGCGAGACCTCCAGCATCGAGGCCCGCGTCATGCGCGCGTAGACAGCCGTGAAGAACAGCCCCAGCGTGGTCGCCGGCAGGATCAGGTGGCGGGCCACGTCGAGCGCGCGCGCGAGCCCCGTGTATCCCGCCCCGATGGTCTCGTAGCCGAAGCCCGGCAGCCAGCCCAGCCAGACCGAGAACACCAGCACCGCCATCAGCGCGGCCCAGAAGAGCGGCGTGGCGTAGAACACGAGCGCCAGCGTCGAGATCGCGGTGTCGGCCCAGGTCCCCTGGCGCGCCGAGGCCGCGACGCCTGCCACGACCCCCAGCGCCAGCGACAGCGCGAAGGCCGTGCCGGTGAGCAGGAGCGTCGCCGGCAGCCGCTCCCAGATCAGCTCGGCCACCGGCGCCTGCTGGCGGTAGGAGAAGCCCAGGTCGAGCTGCACCGCACCCCGCAGGTAGGTCCAGAGCTGCACGTGCAGCGGCCGGTCGAGCCCGAAGCGCGCGCGCAGGTCCGCGAGGAACTTCTCGTCGGCCGCCCCGGCCTCGCCCGCCATGCCGGCGGCCGGGTCGCCGGGCGCCGCGTGGATCAGCAGGAAGTTGAGGACGAGGACCGCCAGCAGCACGAAGACCGCCTTGACCAGCCTCGCCAGGACGAACCGCGCCATGCCGGGGCCCGGCTACTCCCCCTCGATCCAGGCGTCGC
Source organism: Paracoccaceae bacterium (assembly GCA_050330995.1). GTDB lineage: Bacteria > Pseudomonadota > Alphaproteobacteria > Rhodobacterales > Rhodobacteraceae > Thermohalobaculum. The sequence goes on along the minus strand of JBHJHI010000040.1, from coordinate 38,804 downwards.
GCATCCCGTCGTTGACGCCGATGGCGGTGGTCACGAGGTTCTTGACCGAGCAGCGGTGGATCGTGGGGAAGCCCAGCTCCAGGAGCCAGGCGTTGGGCACGTCCTCGACGACGGCGGCCTGGATCTCGGCGTAGGCGGCCTCGCGATCGGCCGGGTCGGCCATCAGCGCCGCCTCCCGCCACTGCGCGTCGAGGTCGGGGTTCTGGTAGTTGGCGACGTTGTTCCAGGGCGAGCCGGGCTCGGCGTTGTCGCCCATGTAGGTGCGCGAGACGCCCAGCGCGGGGTCGCCGTACTGGTAGAGGTAGGTGAAGGCCAGGTCGAAGTCGCGGTCGCTCACCCTCTGGTTCCAGCCGGCGACGTCGGCGGCCACGATCTCCACCTCCATGCCGATCTCGGTGAGGTTCTGGCGCACGGCCTCGGCCCAGCGCTGCCAGGTCTCGCCGTAGGGCAGCGCCAGCAGCCCGATCGTCTCCCCGTCGTAGGAGGACTCCGCCAGAAGCTCGCGCGCGCGCTCCGGGTCGTAGCCGATCTCGGGCGTCTCGGCGGAGTGGAAGCGGGTGGAGGAGGAGACGGGGCCGGTCGCGATCTCGCCCAACCCGTTCCAGAGCGCGTCGAGCGCGAACTGGCGGTCGAGCCCGTGCATGATCGCCCGGCGCACGAGCACGTCGTCGAGCGGCGGGCGGTCGAGGTTCATCCACAGCCACGACAGCGGCCCGAAGAACTCCCAGCCCGCGTCGGTGACGCAGGTGTCCTCCATCGCGGTCAGGCGGGCCACGTCGAAGTTCTCGACCGAGCCGCCCGGCAGCACGTCCACGCGGCCCGTCTCGTAGGCCACCGCGCGGGAGGCCGCGTCGGGGATGACCTGGTAGTAGATCTCGTCGAGGTGGGGGAGGCCGTCGAGGTAGTAGTCCTCGTTGCGCACGAGGTGGATGTAGGCACCGCGCTGCCACTCCTCGAACTCGAACGGTCCAGTGCCGATGGGCGTGTTGTTGGCCGGGTTGTCCGCGTAGTCGGTGCCCTCGTAGACGTGCCTGGGGATCATCGGCGCCGTGCCGGGCTCGAAGAGGCCGATGAAGGGGCCGAAGGCGTTCTTGAGGTGGAACACCACCGTCAGGTCGTCCGGCGCCTCGATTCGGTCGAGATGCACGAGCGAGGAGCGCAGGCGCGGATGCGTCTCCCGCAGGAACTCGTCGATCGAGAACACGACGTCGGCGGAGGTGAAGGGCTCGCCGTCGTGCCAGGTCACGCCGTCCTGGAGCTGGAAGGTGATGGTCAGCCCGTCCTCGGAGACCTCCCAGGCCTTGGCGAGCGCGGGTTCGATCTCGAAGCCCGGGCCGAGGTCGATCAGGCCCTCGTAGACCTTGGCCGCGACCTGCCCGATCGGCCCCGAGGTCGAGAGGTAGGAGGCGAGGTTGGGGGGCTCGGGCTGGGTCACCATCACCATGGTGCCCCCGCTCTCCTGTGCGAGCGCCGGGCCGGCCGCGATGGCCGCGATCGCGGCACCAAGGGTCAGTCGTCTCATCGGAGGCCTCTCCTGTCGGCTTGTTCTTCTTGAGGGCACGGATCGCTCCGCGGAGCGACGCGCCTGACCAAGAAAGCCGCAGGCGAGGCGGAAATGCAAAAGAAATGGCGCAACGGGCCGGCCCGGTTCCATGGAGTGGCGACGGCACGGCGCATGAAACGGGCACCGGCGCCCGCTCAGGCGCGCCCGCGCATCAGATCGGCCATTCGCTCGGCCGTCATCATCACCGGCAGGTTCAGGTTCGCGCAGGGGATGCTCGGGAACAGCGAGGCGTCGCAGACCCGCAGGCCCTCGACCCCGTGCACGCGCCCCGTCGGATCGGTCACCGCCGCGGGGTCGCCCTGCGCGCCCATCCGGCAGGTGCCGCAGGCGTGCCAGACCCCGGTCGCCGCCGCGTCGAGGAAGGCGTCAAGGCGGTCGGCGTCGGCGAGCAGCGTCGCGAGCGGCGCGGGCGCGCCGGCGAGCGTCGCCGCGAAACCGGGCACCCGGCTGCCAGCGAGATCGAGCGCGAGGGCGGCGAGACTGGTCGCGGCGACGGCGCCGAGGCTCGGCGAGGCGAAGCGCCGCGCGCGCGCCGAGGGCAGGGCCGGAAACGGCGCGCCGCAGGCGCCCGCCGCCGCGGCGTCCGTCAGCGCCGCCGCGGCGCGGCGAAAGCCGGCGGCGAGACGCGTCCGGTCGCGCGGGTCGGACAGGAGGCGGAAATCGACGTCGAGCCCCGACGGCGTCGCCCGGACCCGGCCGCGCGAGACGCTCTTGTTGACCCAGACGAACAGCATCCCGAGCCGGCGCCCGACCGGATGCCACGCGGCGCGGGCCATGATCGCGCAGTGCATGTCGCCGGGGGGGGCGTCGGCGAGGCCGGAGGAGAAGCGCACGACGACGGGGATATGGTGGCTTCCCTCCGCCGCCCGGCTGCCCCTAGGCAGGAAGGCCGCGACCCCGGCGGCGGGATGCTCCAGCAGGTTCTCGCCGACGCCCTCGCGCACGGCGACGACGGCCGCATCGAGGGCCGAGAGCACCGCCGCCGGGCCGATGCCGCTACGCTGCAGGAGCGCGGGCGTGTGCAGCGCGCCGGCACAGATCACCGTCTCGCGAGCGTGCAGCCGGCGTTCGGCGCCGTCGCGGACGACGAGCGCGCCCACCGCGCGGGAGTCCTCGAACAGGATACGCCGCGCCTCGGTCCCGGCCAGGATCGCGAGGTTGTCCCGCGCGCGCACGGCCGGGGTCAGATAGCCCCGCGCGGCCGAGACCCGCGTCCACGCCTCGTCGAGGTTGAGCGCGATCGGGAACAGCCCGTCCTCCCAGGCCCCGTTCTGGTCGGCCCGCCACGGCGCGCCGCGCGCGGCGAGCGCCGCTGCGGCCGCTTGGGCGAAGCGGCTCGCCTCCCCCTGCGGCGGGCGGCGCACCGGGATCGGCCCGTCGGTGCCGTGATGCGCGTCCGCGATGTCGAGATCGCGCTTGAGCCTGCGGAAGTAGGGCGCGACGCCGGCCCAGTCCCAGTCCGTCGCGCCGAGCGCGGCCCATTCGTCGTAGTCCTCCGGCGCGCCGCGGTTGGCCCCGAGGCCGTTGAGCGCCGAGCCGCCGCCCAGAAGGCGCGCCTGCGCGTAGGGCGCCTCCGGTCGCGCGCCGGGATCGTTGCGCCCCGCGGCCCCGAACCGGGCGCTCAGGCCGGGCCAGACGGTCCCGGGCCGGAAGGAGGCGCGCCCGGGATAGGCGCTCGCGCGCGCGGCGTCGTCGGACAGGTCGGGACCCGCCTCGACCAGCGCGACGCGGCGCGCCGGGTCCTCGGAGAGACGCGCGGCGAGCACGCAGCCGGCCGAGCCGCCGCCGAGGATCAGCACGTCGAACGGCTCCTCGCCGGTCATGCCGCCGCCTGCGCCGTCGGGGCCACGGGCGGCGCGAGGCGGAAGAGCGCGTAGAGCGGAGCCGCGAGGGCGAGCATCGCCGCGGCCGCGAGGATCGCCGTCTCGGGCGCCCCCGTCGCCTCGCGCAGGAGCCCCACGAGCGCGGGGCCGCTCGCGAAGAGCGCGTAGAAGAACGCGAAGAACACGCCCGTCGCGAGCGTGCGCACCCGCTCGCGCGCGATGTCGGCGGTGAGCGCGAGGATCGGCCCGGCCGCCGGGCCGAACGCGAGCCCGGCGACGATCAGGAGCGGCGTCGTCGCCGAGGCCGTCTCGACGACGGCGAGCGCCGCGAGCGCCGCCGCCGTGGCGCCGAGCGAGAGCCCGGTCACGAGCCCCGGCCGGCCCGAGCGCGAGGCGATCCAGCCACCGAGGGCGATGGTGGCGACACAGGCCCAGCTCACGCTCGAGATCCCGGCCGCCGCGCTCACGGGGTCGCGTCCGCGCGCGACCAGAAGGTCGGCGCCGAAGGACAGCACCGAGACGAGCGCCACGTTGTAGAGCCCCCAGACGAGCCCCGCGAGCAGGGTCAGGGCGGTCTCGTGGCGGGTCAGACCGCCCGGCGCCTCGGCGGGCGCGGCCGTCCTCGCCGGCACGCGCCAGGCGGCGGCCAGCATCGCCGCGGCGAGAAGCCCGAGCGCCGCGTTGCCCGCGAAGGCCGCGCGCCAGCCCGTCGCCGCGCCGAGGGGCGGCAGCACGACGAGGGCGAGCGCGATCCCGAGCGGCCAGCTCGACGACAGCACCCCCATCGCCGTCGGCAGCTCGCGCCCCGGGAACCAGTCGGCGGCCATCCGGGTGAGCATGACGTTGAGCGCCACCGCGCCGGCCCCGACCGCGAGGCGTGCGGCCAGGAGCGTGGGGAACCCGGTGGCGGCGGCCATGGCGAGGCCGGAGAGCGCCATCGTCACGAGGCCGGCCACCGCCACGCGCCCGACGCCGAAGCGCTGGCCGAGCCAGCCGCCGACCAGCGCGGCCACGACGCCGGGCGCCATGAACGCCCCCACCAGCACGCCGATCTCGCCCCAGTCGCGCCCCGCCTCCGCCATCATCGGGGCCGCCAGCGCCGCGACCGACTGGAAGGCCAGCGCCATGGCGACGCGCGCCAGCGTCAGCGCCGCGAGGATACGCCAGCGCATGTCCGCCTCCTTTCCCGGAGTTCCCGGCCGGTGCGCCGACCCTCGGGCGTCGTGTTCGATCGTGGCGGGCGCGGCCGAAGCCCGGCAGTCGGACCGCCGGACCGCGACGCCGCCGCCTCCCCGACGATAGACGAGGCCCGCGCGGGCGCCCACCGTTCGCTGCGATCGTCCGTCGGTCCGCGTTCCCCCGCCTGGCCCGGTCCCGGACCGGGTCTGTCGTTCGGATCGCCGTCACGGCGCGCGGTCGGGCCGTCGATCCGTTCGCGTCGCCCACCGGCCCCCCGGATCGTGCGGGTCGGCGCGACGCGGGTGCTTCTTTGCCTTGGAGAAGCCCCGCGCCGACCGCTAACGTCGCGGCGACGCATGATCGGAGGCACGGACATGGACCTCGCCCGCTTCCCGCGCCGGCGCGCGGCGCATCTGCCGACGCCGATCGAGCCGATGCCGCGGCTCTCGCGCGAGCTCGGCGGGCCGGAGATCTGGATCAAGCGCGACGACTGCACCGGGCTCGCGACCGGGGGCAACAAGACGCGCAAGCTCGAATTCCTGATGGCCGAGGCCGAGACGACGGGCGCCGACACGGTGATGACCCAGGGCGCCACGCAGTCGAACCACGCGCGCCAGACCGCCGCCTTCGCCGCCCGGCTCGGCATGGCCTGCCACCTGCTCCTGGAGGACCGCACCGGCTCGACCGATCCCGACTACACCGCCAACGGCAACGTGCTGCTCGACGCGCTGCACGGCGCGAGCACCGAGTCGCGGCCCTCTGGGCTCGACATGAACGCCGAGATGGAGCGGGTGGCCGAGGACTGGCGGGCGGGGGGACGGCGCGTCTACACGATCCCGGGCGGCGGCTCGAACCCCACGGGCGCGCTCGGCTACGTGGGCGCCGCCTTCGAGACCGTGGGCCAGCTCAACGACGCCGGCCTCGCCGTCGACTGCCTCGTGCACGCGACCGGCAGTGCCGGCACGCAGGCGGGCCTGATCGTCGGCCTCAGGGCGATGAACGTCGGCCTGCCGCTCCTCGGCATCGGCGTGCGCGCCCCCCGCGAGAAGCAGGAGGCCAACGTCTTCGCGCTCGCCGAGCGCACCGCCGACAAGCTCGGCTGCCCGGGCGTGGTGAGGCGCGAGGACGTGGTCGCCAACACCGACTACGTCGGCGCGGGCTACGGCATCCCGACCGAGGGCACGATCGAGGCGATCCGGATGTTCGCCGAGCTGGAGGGCGTGCTGCTCGACCCGGTCTACTCGGGCAAGGGCGCGGCCGGGCTGATCGACCTCGTGCGACGCGGGCATTTCACCAAGGGCCAGCGCGTGCTGTTTCTGCACACCGGCGGCTCGGCCGCGCTGTTCGGCTACGCCAAGGCGTTCGGGCAGCCGACCGGCGCCGCGCTCGAGACCGCCCGGGCGTGCGGGTAACGGGTCGCCCGCCGAGGCGGGTCGGCATCCTCGGCGGCATGGGGCCGGAGGCCACGGTTCTCCTGATGTCGCGGATCATCGCGCTGACGCCGGCCGAGGACGACGCCGACCACGTGCCGCTCCTCGTCGACAGCAACACCGCCGTGCCCTCGCGCATCGCCCGTCTGATCGAGGGTGCGGGCGCGGACCCCGCCCCCGTGCTCGCGCGCATGGCCGAAGGGCTGGAGCGCGGCGGGGCGGCGGCGCTCGCGATGCCGTGCAACACGGCGCACCACTACGCCGGGGCCATCCGTCGCGCCGTCTCGGTGCCGTTCCTCGACATGGTCGCGCTCGCGGTGGCGGCGGCCGAACGGGCGGGGGGACGCGGCGCGACGATCGCCGTGGTGGGCTCGCCGGCGCTGCGCCGGATCGGGCTCTACGACCGCGCGCTCGCGGCGCGTGGCATGAGCGCGATCTACCCGAGCGACGAGACCGCGCTCCTCGACGCCATCCGTTCGCTGAAGCGCATGGGGCCGACGCCGGAGGCCGAGGCGGCGGCGCGCCGGGCGATCGACGAGGTGGCGGGCCGCGGCGCCGGGGTCGCGCTCATCGCCTGCACCGAGTTCTCGATGCTCGCCGGCCCGTGGCGTCCCGATGTCCCCGTGATCGACACCCTGGAGCTGCTCGCCGAGGCGGTCGTCGCCTTCGCGACCGGCGGCGCGGACGACCGCCCGGCGATGCCCGCGGCCTCGACGTCTCCTGCCCCGTCGCCATGACGCGGGACCACGACGGGGCGGAGGCGGCTCGCCCGATCGCCGCCATGGCGCGATGGCGCCGCGCCGCGCACGCCCGGGGCCCCGGCCTCGCGCTCGCGCTCGTGGTCGCCGCGGCGGCGGGGTTCCTGAACGACCACTATGGCGCACCGGTGATGCTGTTCGCGCTGCTGATCGGCATGGCGTTCAACTTCCTCGCCGACGACCCGCGCTGCGGCCCCGGCCTCGGCTTCGCGAGCCGTACGCTCCTGCGCCTCGGCATCGTGCTGCTCGGCGCGCGCGTCACCGCGGGCGAGATCGCCGCGATCGGGCCGGCGCCCTTCGCGAGCGTGGTCGCGCTCGTCGCGCTGACGATCGCGGCGGGCCTCGCGCTCGCGCGGCTCGCAGGGCTCGGCTGGCGGCTCGGTCTGCTGACCGGGGGCGCGGTCGCGATCTGCGGCGCCTCGGCCGCGCTCGCGCTCGCCGCGGTGATCCGGCGCGGGCCGACGCTGGAGCGCGACACGGGCTTCACCGTGGTCGCCGTCACCACGCTCTCGACCGTCGCGATGATCGTCTACCCGATGCTGTTCACCGCGCTCGGCCTCGACGAGCAGTCGGCGGGTTTCCTGGTCGGCGCGACGATCCACGACGTCGCGCAGGTGGTGGGCGCGGGCTACTCGATCTCCGAGACCGCGGGCGAGACCGCCACGGTGGTCAAGCTCCTGCGCGTCGCGCTCCTGCCCGTGGTGCTGGTCGCGATCATGGTCGCGCTCAGCCGCCGCGACGGCGGGGCTGGCGTGCGGATGCCCGGCTTCGTGCTCGGCTTCCTGGCACTCGCGGCGGCCAACAGCCTCGGCCTCGTGCCCGAGGCCGTCGCGGCGCCGCTCGCCACCGCGTCGCGCTGGCTCCTGGTCACGGCCGTCGCCGCGATCGGGGTTCGCACCTCGCTCGCGGCGGTCTGCCGGCTCGGCCCCGCGCACCTCGGCCTCGTCGTCGCCGAGACGCTGGTGCTGCTCGTCGCGGCGACGGCGATCGCGGGCGCGGTCCTGCCGGGATGAGCGACGAGCCGGCCGGGGCGGCCCGCGACCGGCGCCTTCGCGCGGGTGTCGGCGATCAGGATGGCGGCAGGCGCGGCGGCACGGTCGGACATGGTGATCGGGCCCTTCTGGCTCCATAAGCCGCGCCGCCGCCGATTGCCGAAGGTCCGCTGTCGCGTGACGGACCGGCCGGAGCACGATTGTGGCCTCCTGCCGTAGACGGGGTGCTGCGCGAACGCCCGCGCCGTGATGGCGCCGTTGGGTCTCGACCCCGCCGTGCCGGACCATGGCACGCTCGCCCGCCGCCGACGCCGCGTGCCCATCGACATGACCGCGCCGGGGCGCAAGGGCCCGGTCGATCTCGTCCTCGACGGCGCCGGGCTGAGCCTTCACGGCCCGGCGCGGCGCAGGTGGCATCTCACTGTGCTTGCCGGCACCGGTGAGATCCTCGCCCACGAGCCGAGCGACAGCGACGCCTCCGACGCGGCCAGCGCGCCGTCTCGCGTCTCGACGAAGCGCTCGAGCCAGGCCGGGTAATCCGCGGCGACGGCCGCGGCGAGGGCGAGGACGGGCGGCTTCGTCGGGCGTGCCCCTGTTCGGATGTCGACGATGCTGGATCGGTTTGTCCCGACCGGCTTTCGAATGTCGGATACTCCGTCAGATGTGTCAGGTCGTCCGGAAGACTGGACGCAGCGACCGGCCCTTCCGCATGATGGCCATATGCTGGATCTGCTGAGCGATATCCTGACGCGCCTGTCTCTGGAGGGGACGCTCTACTTCCGGACGAGCTTCACCGAGCCTTGGGGCGTGCGCGTGCCGGCCTTTCGCAACGTGACGCGGTTCCACTACGCCCACCGGGGCGAGGCGCTCGTGCGGGTCGGGGACGGGCGGGCGCCGCTCCCGCTCGCGCAGGGCGATCTCGTGATGGTGCCCCACGGCGCCGCGCACGTGCTCTCGTGCCGCCACACCGGCCCCGACGAGGTGCTGCCCCTCGACGACGTGCTCGCGCGCTCCGGCTTTCCGGGGCACGGCGCGCTCGTCTGGGGGGGCGACGAGTCGCCCAAGGACACGCAGCTGATCTGCGGGCACTTCGCGCTGGCCGAGGGCTCGCGCCACGTGCTGCTCGATCGCCTCCCTCCGCTCATCCATCTCCGCGGGTACGGCGACGATCTCGGCCCCTGGCTCGACGCGACGCTCCGCGTGATCGGCGCCGAGGCGGGCGGCGCGCGGCTCGGCGGCGACCTGATCGCGCTCAAGGTGTCCGAGGCCATCTTCGCCCAGGCGATCCGGGCCCATATCGAGCAGTCGGCGGCGGGCGAGACCGGCGTCGCGGGGTTCGCCGATCCGCACATCGCACGGGCGCTGACCGCCTTTCACCGCCGGCCGGCGTCGGAGTGGACGGTCGAGAGGCTGGCGCGCGAGGCCGGCCTCTCGCGCACCGGCTTCGCCGAGCGCTTCTCGGCCCGGATCGGCCTGACGCCGATGGCCTACGTGACCTCGTGGCGCATGCAGATCGCGCGCGAAGCGCTCGCGGGGCGGGGCCTCTCCGTCGCCGAGGCGGCGGAGATCGCCGGCTACGCCTCGGAGTCGTCCTTCAGCCGGGTCTTCAAGAAGGAGATCGGCCTGCCGCCGGCCGCGTTCCGCTCCGCGGGGTCTAGGCACGGAGCGGTTTGACCGGAAGTCCAAGTTTGCGGACGATCGGACAAACATACGGGACAGTATGACATTCAGGCGCCGCTCGGGGCGGTCTAGATCGGGCTTCGGCGCATCCGCGCCATCCCGACCTCCGGACAAAGGACCCGACACCCATGCGCTTCGTCACCAAGACCATCCACGCCTGGCTCGACTACCCGGTCGCGCTGGCCCTGATCGCCCTTCCGTTCCTTCTCGGGCTCGGCGCGTCCCACCCGCTGGCGCTGACGATCTCGCCGGTGGTCGGCGTGGCGGCCTTCCTGCTCACGTTGTTCACCGACCACCACCTCGGCGTCTTCCGCGTCCTCCCCTACAGGCTGCACCTCGCCGTCGATCTGGCTGTCGGCCTCCTCTTCCTAGCGCTGCCCTTCGCCCTCGGCTTCACCGGCCTCGACGCGGCTTTCTATCTCGTGAACGGCGCGGCGGTGGTTGTCGCGATCGCTCTCTCCAAGCCCGCGGCCGGCGCGGCCTCGGTCTGACTCTCGAAAGGACGGAGATGACGGGACGCCCGACGGGGCCGTCCCACGTCGTCGCGAGCGCCCGGATCGGGCCGGCCCATGCCGATCGCCGACGCCGTCGCGGACGGCAGCGAGAACGGGAGGGTCGGGCGCAGCTCGGTCGCCCGAGCTGCGCCAATCCCGTAAGTCCGCGGCGGACGTGTCCTCGAGGCGGGGATGGTCCCGCGGCGTCACAACCCATTCGCGCCGCCGCGAAGCGACGACGTGCGCGAAGGCACGGCTCCTGCCGGCCGCGCCTTCGGTGCGCGTCGAGCGACGAGCGGCCGTCGGGACGGGCCACGCCGCGCCGGAGCCCGGACGACGCTCTACTCGATGAGCAGGCGCGATCGACGCTCGGCGGCGTCCACGACCGCGGGCTCGCGTCCGCCGCGCAGGATCGTGTTGCCTTCGTAGAGCGTGCGCTGGTCGATCGCCGGCGGGTTCAGCCAGTCGCTCTCGGTCATCTGCCCGCTCTGACCGTAGGCGGCGAGCGCGTTGGCGTAGGTCGCGGCACGGATCGTCGCCTCGGGGATGCCGCTCTCGCGCGCGAGCCAGGCGGTCTTGGCGACGCCGAGGCAGTCCGAGATCCCCCAGTCGCAGGCGCTGTCCACGATGATGCGCTCGGCGCCGTACTGCCGGAGCAGCTCCACCATGCGCGCGTTGCCCATCTTGGTGGAAGGGTAGATCGAGAAGCCGGCCCAGTAGCCGCGTTGGAGAACTTCGGCGACCGTCTCCTCGTTGTTGTGATCGACGATCACCCGCGAGGGGTCGATGCCCATCTCGTCGCAGACGTCCATCGAGCGCGAGGTGCCGCGCTTCTTGTCACGATGCGGCGTGTGCACGAGCACGGGCAGTTCGAGTTCGATCGCCAGTTCGATCTGTCGGCGAAAGTAATGGTCCTCGAGCGGGGTCTGCTCGTCGTAGCCGATCTCGCCGATGGCGACGACCCCTTCCTTCAGCGCGAAGCGGGGTAGCCACTCCATCACGCCCTCGGCCAGCTCCTCGTTGTTGGCCTCCTTCGAGTTCAGACCGATGGTGCAGTAATGGCGGATGCCGAACTGGCCGGCGCGGAAGCGTTCCCAGCCGACGATGGTCGAGAGGTAGTCGACATAGGTGCCGACGAAGGTGCGCGGCTGGCCGAGCCAGAAGGCGGGCTCGATCACGGCGACGACGCCGGCGGCGGCCATGGCCTCGTAGTCGTCGGTGGTGCGCGAGATCATGTGCGCGTGCGGGTCGATGAACATCAGGCGGCCTCCGAAGGGATGCGTCCCGCGCGGCGCGCGCGCTCGTAGACCTCGCGCACCTGCGGGTGCTCGGCGAACGGGCGCACCGGGCGCCACAGCTCCGGGCTGACGGGGCGGCCGGCGGCGCCCCGCTCTTCGGCGTATTCGATCAGGATGCGCGCGAGGTCGGGGTTGGCGCGCGCGTCGAGGCCCGTGATCGGGCCGAGCGCCGAGCCCACGAACAGCGCCTTGAGCACCATGTGGTTGAAGCGGTGCTCGTCGAAGTGGTCGCGGGGGAACGGGTTGTCGTGCGCGATCGCCTCGAACACCGGCTTCAGGTTCGAGCGCAGCCCCTCGCCGGCCTCGAAGTCGAGCGCCTCCGGCGCGGGATAGAGCGGCAGGCCGCGGTAGAGCGCGATCTGCTCGGCGGCGTCCGCCGTGCGGCGGAGGTCCTTGAAGGTCTCGGCGAACGGGCGCTCGCCGCGGAAGACGAGCAGCGCCAGCACCCGCGCCGCGCCGTCGAGGCTCCAGCCGGCCGGCCGCCAGCCGGGGCGCGCGGCGTCGGCGGCGGCGAGGTCGTCGGCGCCGAGATCGAGGTCGGCCTTGCCGAGCCGGCGCGGCGCGAGGCCGAGCAGGACGTGCAGGTCGCGCTCGGGCCGGCCCTCGGCGAGACCGTCGAGACTGTCCTCGATCCAAGCGCGGTGCGCGCCGGCGCGGTCCGCGACCCAGCCACGCAAGAGTGCGCACGGTGTCGCCATGACGTTTTCCCCCTGCTTAGTCGTTATGAGATGACACAGAAACGAGAACCGTTGAAGCCCGTCCCGGAATCGTTCAAGCGAGAACTCCCGGTCCCGCGTAGGAATAAAGCCCCGTGCATTCGACCCTCGTCATCCTCGTCGTCGGCCTCGCGCCCCATCTCGTCGGCCCGCATACGCCCGCGCTCGCGCGCCTGGCGGGCCGCGGCGGCCTGCGCCCGCTCGCGACGGTGACGCCGGCGGTGACCTGCACCGCTCAGTCCACGCTGGTCACCGGGCTCATGCCCTCGGGCCATGGCGCGGTCGCCAACGGCTGGTACTTCCGCGACCTGCGCGAGGTGCTGCTCTGGCGCCAGCCCAACAACCTCGTCGAGGGTGAGAAGATCTGGGAGGCCGGCAAGGCGCGCGATCCCGACTTCACCTGCGCCAAGATGTTCTGGTGGTACAACATGTACGCCTCGGCCGACTATTCGGCGACGCCGCGGCCGATGTATCCCGCCGACGGACGGAAGGTCCCGGACCACTATGCCCATCCCCATGGCCTGCACGACGAGCTCGACGCCAAGTTCGGGCAGTTCCCGCTGTTCAAGTTCTGGGGGCCGCTCGCCGACATCGAGTCCTCCGACTGGATCGCCAAGGCGACGGCGCACGTCATGGCGACGCGCAGGCCGACGCTGACGCTCACCTACCTGCCCCATCTCGACTACAACCTTCAGCGCCTCGGGCCGGACCTCGGCCATCCGCGCCTGCAGGCCGACCTGAAGGAGGTCGACGACCTCTGCGCCATGCTGATCGAGGCGGCCGAGGCCGAGGGGCGGCGCGTGATCGTGGTCTCGGAGTACGGCATCACGCCGGCCACGGACGCGGTCCCCATCAACCGCGCGCTGCGCGAGGCGGGGCTGATCGCGGTCAGGCCCGAGGAGCACGGCCGCGAGATCCTCGACGCCGGCGCGAGCGCCGCCTTCGCCATGGCCGACCACCAGATCGCCCACGTATACGTCGCCGACCCGGCCCGCGTCGGCGAGGTCAAGGCGCTGATCGAGGGGCTCGACGGCGTCGAGAGCGTCTGGGACGAGGCGGGCAAGCGCGCGAACGGCCTCGACCATCCGCGCTCGGGCGAGCTGGTCGCGATCGCGAAGGCCGATCGCTGGTTCAGCTACTACTACTGGCTCGACGAGGAGAAGGCACCCGACTTCGCGCGCACGGTCGATATCCACCGCAAGCCGGGCTACGACCCCGTCGAGCTGTTCTTCGACCCCGACCTCGGCAACCCGAAACTCGCCGCCGGCTGGCGGCTGGCCAAGCGCAAGCTCGGGTTCCGCCAGCTCCTCGACGTGATCTCCCCGAACGCGACGCATCTCGTGAAGGGCACGCACGGGCGGCTCACCGACGATCCCGACCACGGCCCGCTCGTCATCTCCTCCGAGCCCGACCTGATGCCGGAGGGTCCCGTGGCGGCGACCGACTTCAAGGATCTGACGCTCGCGCACGTCTTCGGACGCTGAGGGCAGGGCGGGTCAGGTGCCGCTGACGATCCGCTGCAACGCGAGCGTCAGCGCGATGCCCGCGGCGCAGAGCGCGGCGAGCCCCGTCTCGCCGGCCGCGGCGACCAGGGTCGCGTCGTAGCGCGCCATGCCGGCGATCATCGTCACCACCGCCTTCGGAACGTCGCCGGGCGCGCGGCGGAACAGGCGCCGCAGCGCGGCGCCGAGGGTGAGCGCGAAGGCGAGGAAGGCCGCCGCGGCGGCGGGCGAGGCGGTGGCCTGCCAGCCCGCGTAGACCACGGGCAGGGCGAGCACCGCGAGCGGCCAGGCGCCGTCGAGGCGGTCGTAGGCTTCGTTCTTAGCCGCGTAGGTGAGCCCGACGACGTAGGCGAAGAGCCCCGCGCCCGCGAGCGCCACCGGCGTCGCGAGCGCCCCGGTCAGCGCCGCGGCGGCGAGGGCGTAGCAGAGCAAGCGCGTCGCCCCCATCATCACCGGCCCCCAGGCGACGCGCTTGTGCAGGGCGTCGTAGGCGACGACCGCCGCGGCGAGGGCGAGCGCCGTGACCGGCGCGCCGAGGGCGGCGCCGGCGAGGACGCCGAGCGCGACGAGCCCCGAGCCCACGGCATAGACCGTGGACCGGCCGATCTCGCCGCGCGCGATCGGCCGGTCTGTCTTGTGGCGGCGATCGAACTCGGCGTCGAAGGCGTCGTTGAGCCACATGCCGCCGACGTAGAACAGCGAGAGCGTCGCCGCGACCGCCAGGACGACCCCGGCGCTCGGCGCCGTGTCCGCGGCGGCACTGGCGAGCACCGCGCCCGCGAGCGCGTTGGTCCAGACCGTCGGCAGGTTGGACACGCGCCCGAGCGCGAGCAGCGTAGACAGTCGCGGCCGCGGCGCGGCCGTCCCGGCGACGCTCACGGCGCGAGCCTCTCGGCGACCCAGCGGATCTCGCGCGCGATCGATGCCTCGAGGCTCGACGCGCGCAGCGCGGGCGGCAGCACGTCCCAGGTGTAGGTCTCGATTTCGAGGTGAGGCGAGATCGGGTCCGCCCGGTGCAGCGCGAGGATCTCGGCGAGGAAGTCCTGCGTGGTGGCGAAGGGGCCGGCCTCGGCGACGAAGACGGGGACGTGGAAGTGCACGCGCCATTCCTCGCTGTCGGCTGCCGCCCCACGCGCGAGCGCCGCCGGCAGGTCGGTCTCGCGCCGGAGCGGACCGTCGCCGCGACGCGAGACCACCTGATGCAGGTAGACGGGCTCGGCGAAGGCACGGAGCGCCTCGCGCGCCTCGGCGTCGACCGAGGGCACGCGGAGCGCCGAGGAGAGCTGTAGCTTGGGCACGCCGATGCCGGCGCGGCGCAGCGCGGCGATGCCGCCGGCGGCGTCCTCGAACTCCACCGCCGCGTGACAGACATCGTAGCAGAGCCCGAGATGGCGGTGCAGCGCTTCCGCCGCCGCGCCGCGCGCGAGACCCGTGCTCGCGGCCATCCGCGCGACCGAGGCGGACGAGAACAGGTGGTCCTCGAAGAAGCGCACCGCCTCTTCGGTCGTCTCGAGGAAGCAGGCGGGTTCGGGCTCGACGGCGATGGCTACCGTCACGCCGGTGCGCTCGGCGAGACGGGCGCAGTGCGCGGCCGCGTCGACGAGGGTCGCGGCCATCTCGGCCTCGCGCCCGAGGCCGAGCGGGCGGAAGGTCCCCGGCACTGTCGAGAGGCTCACCGTCTCGCCGGGCCGGGCGAGGTCGGCCATCAGATCGGCGAGCGCGCGGGTGTAGTCGAGCCGCGCGCCGCTCAGCCAGTCGGGCTGGTAGACCCGCTCCTTGACGGCCGTGCCGTGGAAGGCGCCGTAGGGAAAGCCGTTCACGCTCACCGCCTTGAACGACGCGGGGTCCAGGAGCGCGCGCATCTCGGCGCGCGCCGCGGGCTCGGCCAGCTCGCCGAGCGCGGCCGCCGAGACGCGCAGGCCCAGCGGGAAGGGCGTGTCCGGCGAGACCGCCGCCTTGACCGCGCGCGCCGGGCCCGAGAGCGCGCGCCTCAGCGCGGCCCAGTCCTCGCCGGCATGGACGTTGAGGCAGTAGGTGAGGGCGGCCGGATCGCGCTCGGGCGGCGTCGATCCGGCGTCTCGCGCCGCCAGCCAGCGGATCGCCTCGGCCATGAGGCCGGCGTCGATCTCGTGGACCTCGACGCCGCCGCCGAGACCCGCGAGCATCGTCACGGTCAGATCGCCGCCCAAGTGCTCGCGGAACTCCTCGAGGCCCGCGAGAACCGCGAGGCGGCCGTCCGGGCCGCGTCGGCCGAGCGCAGGGTGATGGACGCGAAGGCCGAGCCCTTCGAGCAGCGCCGCGACACGCTCGTCCGCGCCGGGCTCGAGCAGCCCCGCGAGCACGGAGTACCGCGCGTCGAGGGCGATGCCGATGGCCACCGCCTCGCCGTGTCCGATCCGGTGGCGCGTCAGGCTTTCGAGCTTGTGCGCCGACCAGTGGCCGAAGTCGAGCGGCCGCGCCGAGCCGTTCTCGAACGGATCGCCGCCGTGCGCGATCTGGCGCATGTGCAGCGTGGCCGAGCGCTCGATCATCCAGGCCTCGGCCGCCGGCTCGAAGCGGGCGAGCGCCCCGACGTTGTCCTCGAGCCAGCGGAAGAAGGCGCCGTCGCGGATGAGGGCGACCTTCACTGCCTCGGCGATGCCGGCGCGGCGCTCGCGCCGGGGCAGTGCGTCGAGCAGGCCGAGGTCGTTGAGCACGGCCCAGGGCGGTGCGAAGGTGCCGGTGTAGTTCTTGACCCCGTGGAGGTTGACCGCGTTCTTGACGCCGACGCCGCTGTCGTTCTGGCCGAGCACCGTGGAGGGCACGCGGACGTGGCGCACGCCGCGGTGCGCCGTCGCGGCGGCGAGGCCGACCGCGTCGAGCACCGCGCCGCCGCCGATGGCGATCACGTAGGCGTGGCGGTCGATGCCGTGGGCGTGGATCGCCCCGCGGATCGCCTCGACGTGGGCGGGGTCGGTCTTGACGATCTCGCCGCCCGGCACGACGACCGGCGCGGCGGCGAGGACCATGCGCGTCGAATGCGCCCTGGCGTAGGCCTCGACCATGCCGGCGAGATCGGGTCGCGCCGCGGCGAGGCCGGCGTCGATGAAGACGAGGCAGCGATGGCGCTTGTCCGTCTCGCGACGCGCGAGGGTCTCGGCGAGCAGCGGATTGGCGGGCGCGAGAAGCCCGCGCGTGAACGCGACCGGGTACTCGTAGGGCACCGAGAAGCGTTGCCAGTGCAGCCGTGTCGGCCGTGCAGCGCCGAGCGAAGCCGGCTCCGGAGAATGCTCCGTCTCGGGAGGACATTCGATGTCCGCCCCGCCCGTCCATGCATCGGCCACACCGACCCCCTTCACGCGTACGCAAAAACCCGCAGATACGAGACAAACACCTTTTACGGGTTAGAAGTTAGCCGCTACGCCCGGAGCGAGCAACCCGAAGCGGTTACGTCTTCCGATGGAACAGCGCCGGAGAGCGGGACGGGATCTGCCCCGTCACCGCCGCAGCGCGTCCGTGACCATGTGGGCCGACAAGCGCCGGTGGCCTCCCATCGCGTCGGGCGAACGCGCTCGCGGCCGCCCCCTTCGAGCCCGAACGGACCGGATCGGCCTCCGCCCTTGACGCGCGAGCGCGGCGAAGCCCGGGTTCGTGAGCGGAGCATCTCGACGCGGCAGGCTCGCCGCGCGGACCCTCTCGGCCCTCGGGTCGATCGGCGCCCGCATGTCGCTGGTCTCGCGACGTGAGGCGCGCGGCGTTCCGCCCGGGGCGGGGACGCGCGAAGGGGTGTCCGCCGGGGATCGACGCGGTCGCCCGAGCGGGCCGGGTCGCCCGGGAAGCAGCCGGTGAGGTGCCGCATCGACCGCCATTTCCGCCGGTAGGCGGAGGCGGAGATCCCGACGCGGCGACGAAAGGCAGCGCGGAAGCTCGATGGCTCGGCATAGCCCGCCTCCTCGGCGATCGCCTCGACCGGCGCGTCGGTCTTCTCGAGCATGTGCTTAGCCTCTTCGATGCGGAGCGTCTGGACGTAGTCCGACGGCGTCTGTCCCGTCGCCAGCCGGAACCGGCGGTGGAACCCGCGGTTCGTCAGGCCGCTGCGCCCGGCCATGGCCGAGACCGGGTTGGCCACCGCGTAGTTGTCGGCCAGCCAGCGCTGCGCCTCGGCCACCATCTGGTCCTGGTGCTGGCGCCCGGCCGTCAGCGACGCGTAGTGCAGCTGTCCCCGGTCGTGCGGCTCGAGCAGGTAGAGCTTCGCGATACGCCGCGCCGCCTCGGCGCCGGCCAGCCGCCCCACCATGTAGAGCACCAGATCCGCCCAGGCCGAGGCGCCGCCGGCGGTGACGATGCGGTGCCCCTCGCCCGCGGGGACCAGGATGCGCTCGCGCCGGACCGTGACGTTCGGGAAGAGCCGCGCGAGCATGTCGCCGTATCCCCAGTGCGTCGTGGCCTCCCGGCCGTCCAGAAGGCCCGCCGCGCCGATCAGGATCGCCCCCGAGCAGACCGAGGTGACGATCGCGCCCCCGGCGTGCGCGGTCGCGATCCACGCCGCCACGGGGGCGAGGTCCGGGGGCACGTCGCCGCCGGGATCGACGTGGAGGTCGGGCACGATGACGAGGTCGGGACGAGGCGCCTCGCCGAGCAGCGCGTCGGGGGTGATCTTGCGCCCGTTCACGTCCCAGTACGGCGCGCCGTCGAGGGTGCGCAGGCTGGTCGAGAAACGGGGGCCGTCCGCGTCCAGTCCGTGCAGCATCTCCCAGTCGCGCCCCACCGAGGCGAGCACGTCGGTGAGCGAGAACAGCGTCGACGTCCCGGCATGGCGCGTTCCGATCACGACCGTCTCGATGTTCCGGGCCATGAGAGATCCAGCGCAGAGTCCGATACGGGCCGGTCAGTACCGGTGAGAGCCTAGCGGCGGGGGCGCGCGGCGTCCATCGATGCGCCGGAGCCACGCGCCGCGCGGCGGCGCCGGATTGCCAGCCAGCAGGGCCATGAGAGCATGACGAACGTCGCGAAGACCCTTCGACGATCCCGAGCCGCCGGCCCCGTGGTCCCCGAACGGCCCGGGACGGTCTCGGTCGTGGAGACGGGGACCGTTCCCGCCGAGCCGGGCGCCGAGGCGCCGGTGGTGGTCGTCGGGGCCGGTTTGTCCGGCCTCGCCGCCGCGTGGACGCTGGAGCGACGCGGCCTGCCCGTGGTCGTGCTCGAGGCGGCGCCGCGGGTGGCCGAGCCCTGGCGCGCCCGCCACCCGGCCCTGCGCCTCAACGTGCATCGCCGCTTCGCCGCGCTGCCGGGGCAGCCGGCGCCGCGCTCGGACGGCGCGTTCCTCCGGCGCGACACCGTGGTCAGGCATCTGGAGCGCTATGCCGATCGTCTCGACACCCCGATCCGCTTCGGCGCCGAGGTGACCGCGATCCGTCGCGAGGGCGCGGGCTGGCTGGTGGATGCCGGGGACCGGACGCTCCGGGCGAGCGACGTCGTGCTCGCGACGGGGCGCGACAGCGTGCCCTGGGTACCCGACTGGCCGGGGCGCGAGGGGTTCGCGGGCGCGTTCCTCCATGCGGCGGACCTGGGCGATGCGGCCCGCTTCGACGGGCTGCACGTGCTGATGGCCGGGGCCGGCAACTCGGGCTCGGACGTGCTGAACCACTTGGCGCGTCATCGGCCGCGCGCGGTGTCGATCGCCGTGCGTCACGGTCCGGCGGTGGTGCCGACGCGCGTGTTCGGGCTGGCGCTGCACCGGCTGGCCAGGGTGTTCGCCGCGCTGCCGCCGGCGGTCCTGGACCCCGCCTTCCGGCTGACGCAGCGGCTGTTCCTGGGGGACCTGCGCCGGTTCGGCCTCGGAAGCCACTCCGACGGCGGCGGCACGCGGCTCCTGCGCGACGGCATCGCCTTCGCCATCGACGACGGCTTCGTCGCCGCGCTCGGGGCGGGCCGGTTCCGGGTCGTGGCCGCGATCGAGGGCTTCGAAGGGGACCGGGTCCGGCTGGCCGACGCCAGCGCGGTGAGGCCCGACGTGGTGATCGCCGCGACGGGCTATCGCCCGCGGCTCGAGCCCCTGCTCGGCGCGCTCGGCGTGCTGGACGACGACGGCAGGCCGCGCTGTCCGATGGGCGAGGCCGACCCCGCCAATCCGGGCCTCTGGTTCACCGGCTTCCGCCCTATCTTCACGGGGTATTTCGACGCCGCCCGTATCGCGGCCGACCGGATCGCCGACGGGGTCGCGGCACGGCGCGCTGCTGCGGCGGTGGCGCGGCCCTTCGGGCGCGTCCGTGCGGGAAGCGCCCCGGAGAGACCGGCCGGGGACTGACGGGCGTTCCGGACCCGGACGGCAAGGCACGGCAGGATGACGGAGGAGGCGGCATGGAGGCCACCGCGAGAAGGCCGGAGGGCAGGGTCGCGCTCGTCACCGGCGGCTCGCGCGGGATAGGCGCGGCCATCGCCGAGCGGCTCGCCTCGGAGGGCGCCCACGTCACGCTCACCTATGCCGCGCGGGAGGACGCCGCCCGGGCCACCGTGGCCCGGATCGCGGCAGCGGGCGGCGGCGCCCGCGCGCTGCAGGCGGACCTGGCCGACCCGGAGGCGGCGGCCGCGGTCGTCGAGGCGGTCGTGCGCGAGGCCGGCCGGCTGGACATCCTGGTCAACAACGCCGGCGTCGGCGTCCTGGAGCCGCTGGAGGCGATCACCGCGGCCTCGGCGCTGCGCCAGCTGACCGTCAACCTCGTCTCGCCGCTCATCGCCGTCCGTGCCGCCGCCCCGCACCTGGCGCTGACCGGCGGCGCCGTGGTCTCGGTCTCCTCGATCAACGGCGCGCGGCCGGTGGCGGGCGCGAGCGTCTACAGCGCGACCAAGGCCGGTCTCGAGGCCGTCACGAGGGCGCTCGCGGCCGAGCTCGGCCCGAGCGGCGTGCGTGTGAACGCCGTGGCGCCCGGTCCGACCGACACGGAGATGCTGGCGGGCGTCACGTCGCCGGAAGCGCGCGAGACGCTCGCCCGGCAGACACCGCTCGGCCGCCTCGGCCGGGCGGAGGACATCGCGCGCGTCGTGGCCTTCCTGGCCCATCCGGACGCGGGCTGGATCAACGGCGAGGTCGTCACCTGCAGCGGCGGCATCTGAGCCGATGCCCCCGGGTGGCGGCGTGATCGCGAGGTCGCGCCGGGCCCGGCGACGCGCCTCCCCCTCGCTGACCATGCGGAGGCGCGAGCATGACGAACGCGCCGGCAGCCCCCACGCCAC
Organism: Paracoccaceae bacterium; assembly: GCA_050330995.1. GTDB lineage: Bacteria > Pseudomonadota > Alphaproteobacteria > Rhodobacterales > Rhodobacteraceae > Thermohalobaculum. The sequence continues at coordinate 18,156 of JBHJHI010000040.1, read as the reverse complement.
GCGCCTCGATGCTTGGGATGCGCCGGCGTCCCGACCGTGCTAACGATAGGGGAGAGCCAGCATGGTGTGCCGTCGGGCGGTGCATGATCCGGCCCGACACTATGCGGCGCGACGATGCCAGCCGATGGTGTCAAGCTCGACACGGCCTCGAACCCGGTGTCGATCCGGGTACGGAGGCTGTCGGCCCGCGACTTCCGATACGCGCTGCGCGCCGGCCTCGCGGACTTCCTCGCGCGGCCGACGCATTCCGTCTGGCTCATGATCCACTATCCGCTGACCGGCCTCGGGCTCACCTGGATCAGCTTCGGCTACGACATCCTGCCCCTCGCGGCGATCATGACGACCGGTTTCGCGCTGGTCGGGCCGGTCGCGCTGCTCGGCCTGCTCGCGCTCAGCCGCGCCCGGGAGATCGCGCCGCAGGAAAGCGCCTTGCGCGCTCTCGGCCGGATCGGGATGGACAAGGTGCTCGGCGTGCTCGTCGTCGCCCTGATCCTCGCCGTCCTCTACGCGCTGTGGCTCGCGCTCGGCGCGGCGGTCTTCCTCGACGACCTCGGCGCGACGACCGCCGCGTCGCCGTCAGCGGCAATCCAGGGCGGCTGGGCGCGCGCGATCCTGGTCGTCGGGGCGGGCGCGGGCCTCGGCTTCGTCGCCATGGCGATCGGCGCCTTCTCGGTGCCGCTGATCGTCGACGGCGAGACGCGCGTGGGGCGCGCGATCTGCGCCTCCGTCGTGACGGTGCTCTACAACGCGGCACCGATGACCGCCTGGGGCTGCGTCGTCGTCGCCCTCTTGCTGCTCGGGTCGTTGCCGCTGTTCGTCGGCCTCGTCGTGATGCTGCCGGTACTGGGCCACGCCACCTGGCACCTGTACCGCCGCACGTTCGAGCCGGTGTCGTAGCGCCCGATGCGCCGAAAAGCGGCGGCCGGCGGGTCGAGCGACTTCCGCCGGGCGCCTGAATACGGTACGCTGCACGGCGAGGCGACTTCGGCAGCGGGAAACCCGAGAGCACGTTCGAAACCCGAACGGGAGACTGTGCTCGATGCTGACGGTACTGGCGATTGTCCTGATCCTTGTCGCGAGCGTGGTCTTCACGCTCGTCAGTCCGTGGTGGTTCACGCCCATCGCGTCGAACTGGGGCGGGATCGACGAGGCGCTGATCATCACCTTCTGGATCTGCGGCGTCGTCTTCGTCCTGCTGACGGTGTTCATGGCCTATGCCGTGTGGCGCTATCGCCATCGCCCCGGACAGGGCGCGCGGTACGAGCCCGAGAACAAGCGGCTGGAGTGGACGCTGGCGGGGGCGACGACGGTCGGCATCGTGGCCATGCTGGCGCCGGGGCTGATCGCCTGGGCCGACTTCATCCGCCCGCCGGCCGACGCGATCAAGATCGAGGTGGTCGGGCAGCAATGGTACTGGTCGTACCGCCTGCCCGGACCGGACGGCCAGTTCGGCGCGGTCTCGACGCGGGCGGTCTACGAGACGCCGTTCGGGCTCAGCGCCCGCGATCCGAAGGCGCAGGACGACATCCTGATCGAGTTCGGCGACCTGCACCTGCCGGTCGATCGGCCGGTGCATCTCCTGCTCCGCTCGGTGGACGTGCTGCACGATTTCTACGTGCCGCAGTTCCGCGCCAAGATGGATCTGGTGCCGGGGATGGTCACGTATTTCTGGCTCACGCCGACGCGCACCGGCCGCTTCGAGATCCTTTGCGCCGAGCTCTGCGGCACCAACCATTCCGAGATGCGCGGTGCCGTGATCGTGGAGGACGAGGCCGACTGGCAGGCCTGGCGCGACGCGCAGCCGAGCTTCGCGGAGATGATGGAGGCCGCGCGCGCCAACGGGGCCGTGACGCTGGCCGAACGGTCCGACGTGGGGGATCACCAACAGTGAGTTGAGCGATGGCGGATGTCTCGATCCACGGCGACGACCACGCGCTGCACGAGCCGCAGAGCTTTCTCACGCGCTACGTCTGGAGCCAGGACCACAAGGTCATCGCCATCCAGTACACGCTGACGGCCATGGCCATCGGCCTCGTCGCGCTGGTGCTGTCCTGGCTGATGCGGCTGCAGCTCGGCTTCCCCGGCGTCTTCGAGTTCATCTCGCCTTCGGCCTACTACCAGTATGTGACCATGCACGGGATGATCATGGTCATCTACCTGCTGACCGCGCTCTTCCTCGGCGGCTTCGGCAATTACCTGATCCCGCTGATGGTCGGCGCGCGGGACATGGTGTTCCCCTATCTCAACATGCTCAGCTACTGGGTCTACCTCCTCGCGGTGCTGATCCTCGTCGCGAGCTTCTTCGTGCCGGGCGGGCCGACCGGGGCGGGCTGGACGCTCTACCCGCCGCAGGCGATCACCGAGGGCACGCCGGGCAGCGGCTGGGGCATCCTGCTCATGCTGCTCTCGCTCGTCGTCTTCATCGTCGCCTTCACCATGGGCGGGCTGAACTACGTGACGACGGTGCTGCAGGCGCGCACCGAGGGCATGACGCTGATGCGCATGCCGCTGACGGTCTGGGGCATCTTCGTCGCCACCGTCATGGGTCTGCTGGCCTTCCCGGCGCTCTTCGTCGCGGGCGTGATGATGCTGCTCGACCAGGTGGTGGGGACGAGCTTCTTCATGCCCGTCCTGGTCTCGCTCGGCCAGCCGCTCGACTACAGCGGCGGCAGCCCGCTCCTGTTCCAGCACCTGTTCTGGTTCTTCGGCCATCCCGAGGTCTACATCGTCGCGCTGCCCGCCTTCGGCATCGTCTCTGACCTGATCTCGACCCATGCGCGCAAGAACATTTTCGGCTACCGGCAGATGGTCTGGGCGATCGTGGTGATCGGTGCGCTCAGCTTCATCGTCTGGGCGCATCATATGTACGTCAGCGGCATGAACCCGCTGTTCGGCTATTTCTTCGCGACCACGACGCTGATCATCGCGGTGCCGACGGCGATCAAGGTCTACAACTGGATCCTGACGCTCTGGCGCGGCGACATCCACCTCACCGTGCCGATGCTGTTCGCCATCGCCTTTATCCTGACCTTCATCGTGGGCGGGCTGACCGGGCTGTTCCTCGGCAACGTGGCGGTCGACGTGCCGCTCAGCGACACGTATTTCGTGGTGGCGCATTTCCACATGGTCATGGGCGTGGCGCCCATCCTGGTCGTCTTCGGCGGCATCTACCACTGGTACCCGAAGGTGACCGGCCGGATGCTGAACGAGACGATGGGCCAGCTCCATTTCTGGATCACCTTCCTCGGCACCTACGCGATCTACTTCCCGATGCACTATCTCGGCTTCGTGGGCATGCCGCGGCGCTACTACAGCTTCGAGGGCATCGAGTTCATCCCCGAGAGCGCGCACCAGCTGAACGCGGCGATCACCGTCGCCGCGCTGGTGGTCGGTGCCGCGCAGGTGCTGTTCCTCGTCAATCTCGCCTGGAGCCTGCGCTACGGCCGCGAGGCGGGAGCGAACCCCTGGCGGGCCACGTCGCTCGAGTGGCAGACGCCCGACACGCCGCCGGCGCACGGCAACTGGGGCGCGCGCCTGCCCGTGGTCCACCGCTGGGCCTACGACTACAACCTGCCCGGCGCGGCCGGGGACTTCGTGCCCCAGACCACCGGGCGCGAGGCGGCGGGGACCGGAGCGACCGCCGGGGCAGCGGGGGGCGCGCCATGAACCCGATCGCGGCCCTCGCCGAACGGCCCTGGCGACCCGACCCGCGTCCCGCCGGGGCGATCCATCCCGGCGCGGCCAGCCGCCTGCCGACGCGGCGGGCCGGGCTCTGGCTGTTCCTCGCGGTCGTGACGGTGCTGTTCCTGCTGACGGCGCTGGCGTATCTGACGCGCATGAGCCTCGGCGACTGGGTGCCGGTGAAGGAGCCGGACCTGCTCTGGGTCACGAGCGCCGTCCTCGTGCTCACGAGCCTCGCGATGCAGCGTGCGTCGTGGCGCGCCGGGCGCGGCGACCGGCGCGGCATGAGGGAGGCGCTCGCCGCTGCCGGCGTGCTCACGCTGGTCTTCCTGGCCGGACAGGCTCTGGCCTGCCGGATGCTCTGGGAACGCGGCTTCTACGCCGCCGCCAACCCGGCCTTCGCCTTCTTCTACCTGCTCACGCTCCTGCACGCGCTGCATCTGGCAGGCGGCCTCGCCGTGCTCGGTGCGACGCTGGCGCGGGCCGGCGACCCCGAGCGGGGACGCGAGGCCGGCCAGACGGTGCGGCTCTGCGCGATCTACTGGCACTTCCTGCTGGTCGTCTGGGCCGTGATCCTGGGCCTCATGCTCGCCGACAACCGGGGAGCGTTCGACGTGATCGCGATGTGCCGCGCCTTCATCGGGAGCATCGGGCCGTGAGCCGCCGGACCGGCCGCCCGCGACGGGGGAGACGACGCCATGGCTGAGACAGGGACCGCGCCCGCCACCGCCCCGGCAGCCGGCTGGCGCGAGCTGGCCGGCGACTGGTCGGCCGACCGCCAGGCGTTCCGCGCCGTGCCCTGGGGCAAGGCCATGATGTGGATCTTCCTGCTCAGCGACACCTTCGTCTTCGGCTGCTTCCTGACCTCCTACATGACCGTCCGGATGTCGACGACGGTGCCCTGGCCGAACCCGAGCGAGGTCTTCGCGCTGACCATCGGCGGGGTGGAGCTGCCGCTTCTCCTGATCGCGATCATGACCTTCGTGCTGATCTCCTCCAGCGGCACCATGGCGATGGGCGTGAACTTCGCCTATCGCCGCCGACGCTGGCCGACGGCGGCGCTGGTGCTGGCGACCGCGTTCCTCGGTGCGACCTTCGTCGGCATGCAGGCCTTCGAATGGTCGAAGCTGATCGAGGAGGGCGTCAGGCCCTGGGAGAACCCGTTCGGCGCGCCGCAGTTCGGCTCGACCTTCTTCATGATCACCGGCTTTCACGGCCTGCATGTCAGCGCCGGGGTGATCTATCTGACGATCGTCGCCCTCAAGGTGCTACGCGGCGACTACGAGCGACGCGGCGATTACCAGGCGATCGAGGTCGCCGGACTGTACTGGCACTTCGTCGACCTGGTCTGGGTCTTCATCTTCGCGTTCTTCTATCTGTGGTGAGGTAGGCCATGGCCGAGGCACGGGGCCAGCAGCATCCGATCGGCACTTACCTGATCATCTGGGGATGGCTGTTCATTCTCAGCGCCCTGTCCTACGCGGTCGATTACTTCGGTGTGCAAGGCCTGATGCGCTGGGTCCTGATCCTCGTCTTCATGACGCTGAAGGCGGGCCTGATCATCGCCGTCTTCATGCATATGCGCTGGGAACGCCTGGCGCTGCGCACGGCGATCCTCGCGCCACCGCTCGTCCTCCTAGTGCTCGTCGGCCTGATGGTGCTCGAAGCGCAGTACACCTATCTCACGCGCCTCGTCGTCTTCGTGACCGGCGGCTGAGGACCCGCGCGGAATGCCTGCCGGGACCGGCGGCCGGGCGCGCCAGCGCGGTCGCGGCGCGTGGCGTCTGTCCGGGGTCGGCCGGGCGCTGATCAGGCGGCGCGGGTGTCGGCTGCGACGGGTGCGAGGCGAGCGACGCGCGACCCCGATCGATGACGGATCGAGGGGGCGGCGTATCGGGGCAGGGCCTGCCAGAACCTCCGGATGGAGCCGGCCTTCGCGCCGTCGCTTCCGTCGCACGGATCGCTCGCGGTACCACCACGAACGGGGGCGACTTGCGAAAGGCATGTCGCCTCGACGGTCCGCCCGGGCAGGGCTCGTCCGGGCGGAGGACGTGGCGGCTCAGTCGGGGCGATACTCCTTGGACTTGAAGGAGAGATGCGCGACGGCCGCCGGGGCGTCCGAGATCTTGCGGATGTTCGCCCAAGTCTGCTTGTAGTTCGGGAGGACGAGTTCGTTGGTGCCCGCGTTGATCACGTTGCCCTGCGTACCCGAAGGCGCCCCGAACAGCATGAAGGTCTCGCCCGGGCGCGCCGTCTCCACCGGGTAGACCATCGCCTGCGTGGCGCCGACGTCGTTGTAGACCTCGACCAGGTCGCCCGGCCCGACGCCGAGATCGCTCATGTCGACGGGGTTCATCTCGATGAACGGATAGGGGTAGCGGTCGGCGACGAAGTCGTTGTCCTTGTCGAGGAACCAGTTCTGCCAGTTGATGTTGGAGCGGCCGTTGTTGAGCAGGAACCGATGCTCCGCCTTCTGCGCCGCCTTGCCGGGCGCCTGCAGGCCCCGCCAGGCGCCGCAGCAGAACAGCGCCTTGCCGTCCTCGCGCCCGTGGCGATCGAACCGGCCGTCGGCGTAGAGCCGCTTGGTGCCGATCAGCTTGCCGTCCTCGTAGCCGGTCACGGGCTCCTGCACGCCGTCGTTGCCCATGGCGCGCAGCCGGTCGTAGGTGACGATCCCGCCGGTGTTGGCGTGATAGCCGTCCATGAAGGCGTCTTCCTCGCTCGCCCAGTCGTAGCCCCTGAACCGATCGGCATAGGCGTCGCGTCCCTCCTCGCGCAGCACCCGCTCCAGATGCTGCGCCAGGCCGGCGGCGATCATGCAGTCGGGCTTCGCCGAGCCGGGGCCGTCCATGTACTTCTCGACGAGGCGCATCCGCCGCTCGCCGTTCATCGAGGTGAGGTTCATCTCGCCGGACTCGACCGCCGGCAGGATCACGTGCGCCTGCTGGCCGATCTGGGTGTGGACGATGTCGACGTTGACCGAGAACAGCCCGCCCGCCTCGATCGCCGCGACGATGGCCTCCACCGTCTCCTCGCGCGTGGCCCCGGCGCGGGCGTCCATCGCTTCCTTCACCATGTTGGTGCGCCGGTTGTAGACGCGCTTGAACTCGGAGGCGTTCAGCGTGGTCTTGTAGTGGTCGTTGGCCCAGACGTGGTGGACCTTGCCGCCGCCGCCGATGATCAGCTGGTCGACATAGGGCGCGGGCCGGCCGACATGGCCTTCGGGGGGGCGCATGTAGCCCTCCTGATGGCCGCCGAGGCGCACGACGCCGCCACCCGGCCGGCCGACGTTGCCCGTCGCGAGGCCGAGGTTCACCAGCGCGCCGACCGTGCGGTAGTTGTCGTTGCCCCAGATGATGCCCTTCTCGTAGGGAAAGACGGTGCGCCGCCGTGCGCCGTCGTCCTTGGGCTCCGCGATCCAGCGCGCCGCCGTCTCGATATCGGCCGCCGACACGCCGCAGATCCCGGCGGCGGCGTCGAGCGACAGCCGGCAGGCGTCGCGCGCCGCCTCGAAGCTGCCGAGAGCGGCGGGGAACCGCGCGTCCTGCGGCTGCGCGATGCCGTCGGCATAGGTGGAGGCGGCGATGAAGTCGGCGTCGATCCAGCCCCGGTCGGCGATGTGGGTGAAGAGGGCGTTGAACAGCGCGAGGTCCGTGCCCGAGGCGATCGCGAGGTGGAGCACGTTGTCCTTGCCGACGGCGTCCTCGAAGGCGTTGATCGTCACCGTCCGGCGCGGATCGACGACCACGACCTTCACCGGCGGGTGCGCCTCGCCCGGAAGCTCCCGCTCCTTGAGCGCCGCCGTGTCGCCGCGCACGCCCGGGATCATGTGGTTCAGGAACAGGTTGGTCTGCGTCTCCAGGCTGTTCGCGCCGACCATGAAGATTGCGTCGGTGAGCCGATAATCCTCGTAGCAGTAGTTCAGCTCGCCGACGCCCATGTCGCGCGACGAATGCACTTCGGAGTTATAGGCCGGGCGGTTGTGTATGCGGCAGTTCTTCACCTTCATCGAGCCGAAGTAGAGCTTGCCGGTGCCCCAGGTGTTCTCGTAGCCACCGGCCGAGCCGCCGTGGTCGAACATCGAGACGAAGAGATCGTCCTCGTCGTCGCGGTCGATCACGCGCGCGGTGACGCGGGCCACGAGGTCGAGCGCGTCGTCCCAGGACGTCGGCTGCCAGGTGCCGTAGCGCCAGACGAGCGGCTCGGTCAGGCGCTGCTGCTGCGTGCCGAGCACGTCCGAGCGGCGGTTCTCGGCCATCCGCGCGCCGCGGATCGAGCCGAGGCCCGAGTTCACCGAGCACGTCGCGTCGGGCTTGATGACGAGATGGACGTCTCTCCCGTCCTGCTTGACGATCGTGTACATCGACGGCGCGTACCAGGCGTCGGTCTCGGCGGGCTGCTGCCGGGCGAGATCCACGCCGAAGGCGTTCCGGTCCGGCGCCGTGCCGCCCTGCTTGTTGATGGGCCAGGAATAGGCGTGGTATCCGCAGCCGACGATGCAGTAATGGCAGGTGACGTTGTGCCGCTTCGCGTCCGCGGGAATGATCGGCAGACGATCGATCTGGCGCTTGTAGGCCATCGGTCTTCCCTCCCTGTCAGAGCACGTTGCTGAGGCGGCCGTAGAGCAGTTCGTCCACGCCCTCGGCATGGATGTCGCCTGTCCCGTCTACCCTCAGGACGTACTGCGGAAGGTTCTGCGTGGCCTGGCCCCAGACCTGCTGACCGCCGGCTTCCGGATCGAAGACGGAGTAGTGGCCGGGGCAATTGAACGTCCGGCTCCCGGCGCTGTAGCTCAGGGGGAAGCCCTTGTGCGGGCAAACGGTGGAGAAGCCGACGACGTCGCCGTCGGGGCCGACGCCGCCCTCGACGGCCCGGCCCAGCTTCAGCAGCACGCCCGGCGCGTTCGCATCGGGGTAGCTGACCTCGAGCGGCACGTTCACGGAGAGGTCGGCCAGATTGCCGAGGCGACTGACCGGGTACTCCACGCGCGCGGCCGCGACCGCTCGGTGCGTGTCGCCCGTTGCCGCCATGGCCGCCGCACCGAAGGTCGCGGCCGCACCGCCTCGCAGGAACTGCCGGCGGCCAACTTCAGCGAGTCTCTGGCACCTCATGACGTTCCTCCCTTCGCGTATTCTTGTTGTCGAGGGATAGGATGCCTGATTCTTGAGCGTTTGCGGAGTTCTTAGTCGGGCCGCCGTTCCGGCCTCGCACCCCCGCCGTCTTCGCAGCCGCCGCCTGGTGACGGAGCGGTGCGGCGGCCGAACCGAGTGTCTCTACACGGACCGGTTCACCTTCGAACGCATGGACGCGAGCGCGGGAGCAGTCCGACCGATGGGACGCTCGCGAGGAGTTCATCCGCCAGCGCGCCGAACGCAGCCTCCCGGCAGCGTCGTTCGCGGGGTCATGCCGACGGCGGCGACGAGATCGCCTGTCGTCCTTCGGTCCCTCCTCGGGTGTCCGTCCGACGCGGCTTCGGCGTGTCGCCATCGGCCGGGTCGAGCCGCCGGGAAGGCGTTCCCCGGCGTCTCGCGGCGCCCACGGCACGGTCGATCCCGACGGCCGCGAGGCCGACGACGACGCCCCAGAACGCGGCGTCGATGCCGAACAGGTCGGCGTCCGCCGTCGTGACGACGAAGGTCAGCAGGCCCGCCTGGACGTGCCCGGCGCCGGTCAGGGTGTCGGTCAGGCTCTTCTGGATGGCGCCCAGCAGCGCGAAGCCGGCCAGCATCGCGATCATCGAGACCGGCAGAAGGGTCAGAAGCTCGACGATGCTGCCGGCGAACAGGCCGCCGAGGCAGAAGAACACGCCGCAGGCGACGCCGGCCACGTAGCGCCGCGCCGGGTCGGGATGGGCCTCCGGGCTCGCCGAAAGCGCCATGGTGATCGAGGCCAGCGCCGTGGTGATGCCGCCCAGCAGCGCGGCCGGCACGGAGGCGAGCCCCGAGAACACGAGCACGCTCCGCGCTCGCGCGGGATAGCCGTTCGCCCGCAGGATCGCGAGGCCCGGCAGAAACTGTCCGGTGAGCGTCGTGATGAGGAGCGGCACGCCGAGGCTCAGCATCGCCGCCCACGAGAAGGCGGGCGCGGTGAGCGTCGGCGTGGCGAGGGCGAGGCCGAGACCCTCGATCGCGACGTCCTCGACCCCCCAGGCGAGCAGCAGCGCGACGACGAGCAGCGCGATCATCGCGTAGCGCGGCATCAGCGCGCCGAGCACGAGGTAGGCGACGAGCAGGACGGTGAAGACCAGCGGCGCCTGGCCGAGGCCCGCCATGGCGTCGAGGCCGAAGCCGAACAGAATGCCCGCCAGCATGCCGCTCGCCACCGCCGGCGGGATCGCCGCCACGATGCGGTCGAACAGCCCCGTGATCCCGAGCACGACGAGCACGAGGGCGACGGCGAGATAGGCGCCGACGATCTCGGAGAAGGGCAGCACCGGGCCGAGCGTGATCAGCAGCACCGTGCCCGGCGCCGACCACGCCGTCACGATCGGCGCACGCAGGGCGAGGCTGAGGGCTATGCTGGACACGCCCGCGGCCATGGAGATCGCGAACACCCACGACGAGAAGGTCTCGGGCGGCACCTCCATCGCCCGCGCCGCCTGCAGGAAGATCAGCAGCGGGCCCGAGTACGAGACCAGGACCACGAGGAAACCGGCGGCGATGGCCGACGGCGACAGATCGGCCAGCACGCTCGCCCGCGGCGCCGGGGCGGCTTCGTGTTCGGCCGCCCCGGTCACGCCGCCCCTTGCGCCGCCGCGACGTCGGCGAGGCCGAGCATCTCCCGCGCCTGTCCCGTGGTCGCGACGGGGCGGCCGTAGCGCGCGCAGATCTCGACCACGCGGCGCACGAGGGCGGCGTTCGAGGGCGCGAGCGTCCCGCGATCGAGCCGGACGTTGTCCTCCAGCCCGGTGCGGGCATGGCCGCCGGCGGCGACCGACCACTCGTTGAGCGTGATCTGATGGCGTCCGATCCCGGCGGCGCACCATTCACCGCCGGGGATCAGGCGCCCGACGGTGCGGACGTAGTAGTCGAACACGTCGCGATCGGCCGGCATGGCGTTCTTCACGCCCATCACGAACTGGACGTAGGGCGTGGCCGGGAGGCGCCCGTCGCGGTGCATCGCCACCGCCTGATGGATGTGGCTGAGGTCGAAGGCCTCGATCTCGGGCTTCACGTCGTAGGCCCGCATCTCGCCGGCCAGCCAGTCGACGAGGTCGGGCGGGTTCTCGTAGACGCGGGTCGGGAAGTTGTTCGAGCCGACCGAGAGCGAGGCCATGTCCGGGCGCAACGACAGCATGCCGCCGCGCTCGCGTCCCGCGCCCGATCGTCCGCCGGTGGAGAACTGCACGATCATGCCGGGGCAGTACTGCTCGATCCCTTCTTTCAGCCGCGCGAACTTCTCGGGATCGGCGCTCGGCGTCTGGTCGTCGTTGCGCACGTGGGCATGTACGATGCTCGCCCCCGCCTCGAAGGCTTCCTGCGTGCTCTCGATCTGCTCGGCGACGGTGATCGGCACCGCCGGGTTGTTCGCCTTGGTCGGCAGCGAGCCGGTGATGGCCACGCAGATGATGCAGGGCTTGGTCGCGATGGTTCTCATGGGATCTGTCTCCGGTCCGCGAAGGGCCGTGCGCGGCGGGGCGCCGGCCGCGCGTCAGGCGGCGTGGCGCGGCATCCTCGCCAGCGCTTCGAGGAAGAAGGGGCGAAAGCCCTCCGGGTGCTCGCTCATCGGGAAATGGCCGAGCTCGTCCATCACCGCGAGCGTCGCGCCGGGGATCGCGTCGGCGGTGCGCCGCGCGTCCGCCGGCGTGCAGGTCAGATCGTAGGCGCCGACGACGATGTGGACTGGCGTCCTCGCGGTGTCGATCCGCCCGAGCCGGCCGATCAGGCTGTCGTCGTGCACGTAGAAGCTGAGGTCGCCGCGAAACACGCCGGGACCCGACTGCATGAACATCCACATCGTGTTCCAGCGCTCGGCGCTGGGCGCGTGAGGCGAGATGTTGGCCGAGACCAGCGCCGCGCCCATCTCGCCGCCGTGCGCGTCCGCGCGGTGGAACCAGTCGATGTCGTACCAGGCGGGCTGGAAGTCCGAGGCCTCGATCGCGACGAAGCCCGAGAATCGCTCCGGATGCAGCGCCGCGAGCTGCAGCGCGATGCGCCCGCCCATCGAGCAGCCGGCGATCACCGGGCGCGCCAGCCCGAGCGCGTCGCAGAAGGCGAGCACCGTCTCGACGTAGCGCTCGGTCGTCAGCAGGTATTCCCGCGTCTCGAACCCTTCGGGCGGCAGCGACTTGCCGTGCCAGGGCATGTCGAAGGCGATCAGCCGGTTCTCGGCGGTGATGGCGGCGTCGTTCATCAGATGGCGCCACTGGCGGCTGTCGGCGCCGGCGGTGTGCAGGCAGACCACCGGCCGGCCCTCGCCCGCCTCCTCGAAGAAGACGCGATGAGGAACGCCGCCGAGGTCGAGGGTCACGTAGCGCCCGAGGATCGGCTCGATGCTCACGGCGCGGCCTCCTCGCGGGGGAGCGCCATGAACTCCTTGAAGAAGCGCAGGTTCTTGACCAGCAGAAGGATGTCGCCGTCGATCCGGCCGCGGCCGATCTTCACGAGGCCGAAGATGTCGTGGAAACCGGGCGCGGGCAGGGGTTGCCAGAAGCGCTCCAGCGCCTCGCGGTCGGTGGCGAGCGCGAACTGCCAGGGGGTCTTGCGGCTCGGACCCGGGGCCAGCTCGACCAGAACGCCCTTCTCGAAGGTCAGGTAATACTCGTCGCCGTCGACCTTCAGCAGCACCGTCGCCGAGAACAGGCGGCCGAGACGAAGCAGATGGGGCGTGTCCTGAAGACGCGATTGCATCCGCGTCAGCGTGGCGAGCATCGGAGGCTCCTCGCATGGTCGTCGTTCCGTCGAGTGGCTTCGCGTCAACAAAGCCGCGATGGGCCGGCGCGGCAATGGCGCGCCGGGTAAGGGTCGATACCCGCGGTGCCTGCCGGCGCGACGCGCGTCCGGCGCGGTTCCGAGCCGCCGCTCACGCGCGCAGCCGGGCCTGGGGCGTCGCCATGGCGCGGCGCACGTCGAAGGCGTGGATCCAGCCGAACTCCTCCGGAAACCGCCCCATGCGCGCGTCGCGGCGGTCGAGGTCGGCATGATCGGGCAGGTGCAGCGCGTCGTTGGTCGCCCGCGCGCTCATCTGGATGACGCGGGTGCGCGCGCGGCGAAGCGCGACGAACGTGGTCAGCGTCGCGTCGAGATCGCCGAGCCCGTCGCGCCAGAGCAGTTCGGCGAGCGTCACCGCGTCCTCGATCGAGGTGTTCGCGCCCTGGCCGTGGTGGGGCAGCATGGCGTGGGCGGCGTCGCCGATGATCACGGCGCGTCCCCTGTGCCAGCGCCGCAGCGGTTTGGTGGAGAACAGACCCCAGCGCGCGACCCTGTCGCTCTGGCCGACCATCTCCAGCACCGCCTCGTCCCAGCCGGCGAAGACGCGCAGCGGATCGTCGGGATCGGTCTCGATCACCCAGCGGCGCGGGTCGGGCCACTCGGCCGGTCCTTCGGCGACCGCGAAGAAGTTCACGTCGCCACCCTCCGGCCCGATCGCGTAGTGCAGGAGATGCGCGTCGGGGCCCATCCAGAACTGGATCGCCTGCGGGTCGGGCAGCGAGGGCAGCCTGTCCACGGGCACGATGCCGCGAAAGGCGCTGGTGCCGGTGTAGCGCACCGCGTCGGGACCGGCGACGTGGTCGCGCACGCGCGATCGGATGCCGTCGGCGCCGATCACGATGTCGGCCACGACGCTGTCGCGCCCCTCGAAGTCGAGCCGGATGCCCTCGTCCGTCTCGGTGAGGCCGCTCAGCGCGTGGCCGAGGCGCAGCGTGCCGTCCGTCACCTGCGCGGCCATCGCCCTTTGCAGGTCCGCGCGGTGGATGCCGAAGTAGGACGCGCCGAAGCGGGCGCGGTAGGCGCCGCCCTCGCGCACGGGGTGGGCCGCGACCCGGTCCTGCGTGCGCCAGCGGCGGTAGATCAGTTCGGTCGGCTCGCAGGCTGCCGCCTCGATCGCGGGCAGGCAGCCGAAGCGGGCGAGCTCGCGCGTGGCGTTGGCCGAGAGCGCGATCGCGGCGCCGATCTCGGCGAGCGCCTCGGCGCGCTCGTAGACGGCGACCGGCAGGCCGCGATCCTGCAGCGCGAGCGCGAGGGCGAGCCCGCCGATGCCTGCGCCGACGACGGCGATCTCGGGATCTTCTCTGGTCATGCGTCTCTCCCGCGACAGTCCCTCGATCGTCCTGTCACGACTGTGCGGAACGCCGTCGAGGCCGAACAATGATCGGTCGGGTATGCGGCAATACCCTCGAAGGCCGCGCCCGCCGGGTGTCCGGGGAGTGCGGATCGCGACGTCGCGCGGTCCGACGGCTTCAAAGTATCGACTGATACCGAGGCGGGCCTTGGAGACCGGACGAGCTTGATCGATGCTGCGGCCGGGACAACAGAACAGCCGGGCGGCGGTCGGTCCGTCACGGCGCGTCATGACGGAGGAAAGAATGCGCAACGTCACCGTCGACAACATCACGGACGTGGTGATCGGCTCGCTCGGTCAGCACGGCGAGATCACCGACCGCCAGCGCGAGATCATGACCTCGCTGCTCAAGCACATGCACGGCTTCTGCAAGGACGTGAAGCTCCAGCACCACGAGCTGATGGAGGCCTGCCAGTTCCTCGCGCGGGCGGGCGCCACCTGCAACGACAACCGCCAGGAGTTCATCCTGCTCTCCGACATCCTCGGCGTCGAGGTGCTGGTCGACATGCTGACCAACACGGTCGACGGCAAGGAGAGCGAATCGACCGTGCTCGGCCCCTTCTACCGCGAGAACCCCCCGGTGCTGCCGAAGGGCGCCAGCACCTCGCAGAAGACTTTCAAGAACCAGGAGACGGTATATTTCGAGGGTCACGTTCGCGGCGTGGACGGCGGCCCGATCGCCGGCGTGACGCTCGACGTCTGGGAGGACGCGCCGAACGGCGTCTACGAGAACCTCGACCCCGACCAGCCCGACTACAACCTGCGCGGCCGGTTCCAGACTGACGAGAACGGGCATTTCGCCTTCCGCGCGCTGCGACCGGTGCCCTATCCGATCCCCGACAACGAGACCGCCGGCGAATTGCTGCGCTACATGGGCCACCACCCCAACCGCCCGGCCCACATCCACTTCATCCTGTCGAAGGGCGGCTACCGCACGCTGGTGAGCCAGATCTACGACAGCGAGAGCGCCCATCTCGACGACGACAGCGTCTTCGCCGTGAAGGAGAGCCTGATCGGCCGCTTCGAGAAGGCCGGCGACGATCTGGACACCGATCTGCACGTCGAGTTCGACTTCGTCCTGAAGTCGGCCGGGAGCGCGGCGCTCGCCGCGGAGTGACCCTCTCCCCACCGGTCGATGGTTCGGGCTCCTGCCGGCGGCAGGGGCCCTTTTTCGTGCTGGCGCGGCCGGCGACGCCGTAGCACCGTGGAGAGCAAAAGGTCCTGGGAGGGACGGCCCGGTGAACCTGAAGCAGCTCGCCTACTTCGTCGCCGTCGCGGAGGAGCTGCACTTCGGCCGCGCCGCCGACCGGCTCGGCATGGCGCAGCCCCCGCTCAGCCGGCAGATCAAGCAGCTCGAAGAGGAACTCGGCGCGCTTCTGTTCAACCGCGGCCGCAACGCCATCGCGCTCACGCAGGCGGGCGAGCGGCTGCTCGATCGCGGGCGGAGCATCCTGCGCCAGATCGAGGACACCAAGCTCGAGGTCCGGCGCATCGGGCAGGGCGCCGAGGGGCGGCTCAGGATCGGCTTCGTCGGCTCGTCGACCTACGGCATCCTGCCCACGATCATCAAATCCTTCAGGGCCAACCATCCGCAGGTGGTCCTGAGCCTCATCCCGATGAACAATGCCCAGCTCCACCGCAGCCTCGTCAGCCGCGAGATCGACATCGCCTTCGCGCGCCCCGCGCTCACGGACCCCGAATTCACGACGCACATGCTGGCCGAGGAGCCGCTCGTGGTCGCGGCCCCCGACACCCTGGCCGTGACGGACGGCGGCGTCGGCCTCGGTCAGCTGCGCGAGACGCCGTTCATCCTCTATCCGGAATACCCTCGGCCGAGCTTCGCCGACTTCGTGCTGAACAGCTGCGAGGCGCAGGGCTTCGAGGTCGAGAAGCGCGTCTTCACCATGGACTTGCAGACCGCGCTCAGCTTGGTGGCGATCGGCGAGGGCGTGTGCGTCGTGCCCGCGTCGGTCAGTTCGGCCACGCGCAAGGGCCTGCGCTTTCACCGCGTGCGCGAGCCCTTGGCGAAGACGGCGCTGTCGGTGAACCTGCGGCTCGACGAACGGGGCGTGCACGTGCGCAAGTTCATCCAGATCGCGACGTCGGTGGCGCGCAAGACGCTGTGAGGCGGGACGGCCTCAGACGCCGAGCCAGCGGTGCTGCGCCTCCGTGTCGGCGCGGATCTCGCCCGGCGTGCCGGTCCAGACCACGCTGCCCTTGCTGACGATGGCGACATCGTCGGCGAGGCTGGTGGCGAAGCCGAAGTTCTGCTCGACCAGCACCATCGAGAGCCCGGCGTGCTTGAGCTCGGCCAGCTTGTCGTGGATCAGCCTGACGATGATCGGCGCCAGCCCCTCGGTCGGCTCGTCGAGGAGCAGGAGCCGCGGGTTCATCAGGAGCGCCCGCGCGATGGTCAGCATCTGCTGCTCCCCGCCAGAGAGCTGCGTGCCGCCGTTGGCCAGCCGCTCGCCGAGACGCGGGAACAGCGCGAGCACGCGGTCGATGGTCCAGGCCCCCTCGACCTCGGGCGCGCCGAAGCGCTTGGCGGTCAGGTCGAGGTTCTCGCGCACCGAGAGCGAGGGGAAGACGTCGCGCGTCTCGGGCACGTAGGCGATGCCGGATTTCGCGACGTCGTAGGGTTTCATGCCCGTCATGGCCCGGCCGTCGAAGCGGATCTCGCCCGAGCGCACCGGCAAGAGCCCCATGATCGTCTTCAGCGTGGTGCTCTTGCCCGCGCCGTTGCGGCCGAGCACGGCGAGCACGCGGCCCTGGCGCGCGGTCATGTCCATGCCGTGGAGGACCTGCGTCTCGCCGTAGCCGCTGTCGATTCCCCGCAGCTCAAGCATCTTCCCAGCTCCCGAGATAGATCTCGCGCAGGAGATCGCTGCTGCGCGCGGCGTCGGGCAGGCCGTCGAACACCACCTCGCCGTAGTTCAGCACGGTGATGGTGTCGGCGACCTCGAAGGCGAGGTCCATGTCGTGCTCTATGATCACGAGCGTCAGCGTGCGCGGCAGCGCGTTCAGGAACTGATGGAAGCCGCGCGACATCTCCGGCCCGACGCCCGAGGTGGGCTCGTCCATCAGGATGACCTTCGGCCGCGTGGCGAGCGCGATGCCGACCTCCAGCTGGCGGCGCACGCCGTAGGAGACCTCGTCGACCCTGGCGTGGAGGTGGGGGGCGAGGCCGATCTGCCCGGCGACCTCGCGAACGATCTCGCGCACCTCGGTCCTGGTCAGGCTGTCGCCCGTGAGGCGGGTGGCGTTGCCGGTGGCGACGGCGGCGGCCAGCGACAGGTTCTCCTCGATCGTCAGGCCGTCGAACAGCGTGTTCTTCTGGTAGCTGCGCGAGAGGCCGCGGCCGGCGCGCTCGGCGACCCTTAGGCCGGTGACGTCCTCGCCGGCGAGGTGGATGCTGCCCGCGTCGGGCGCCAGCTCGCCCACCAGCTGGTTGAACAGCGTGGTCTTGCCCGCGCCGTTGGGGCCGAGGATCACGCGGCGCTCGCCGCGCTCCAGCTTGATCGACACGTCCTTGGTGACCTGGACCGCGCCGAAGCTCTTGGAGAGGTTACGGGTCTCGAGCATGGTCTCACTCTCCCGGCGCGGTGACGTTCGAGCCGCCGACCCGCGCACCGCGCGTCGCCTCGTCGTCGTCGCGTAGCGCGCGGGCGGGCCTGTTCCTGCGCGCCGACCAACGCTCGATCCGGGTCTCCAGGAAGCCGAACACGCCGTTCGCGCGGCTCATGACCACGCCGATCAGGATCACGCCGACCACCAGGTGCCAGTAGGTCGTGATCTCGCCGATCTCGTGCTTCAGGAGCACGAAGACGACCGCGCCGATGATCGGCCCGATGAGCGTGCCGAGGCCGCCGAGGATGACCACCACCAGCGCCTCGCCCGACACCGTCCAGGACAGGAGGCCCGGCGAGACGAACATGACGTGCTGCGCCGCCATGACGCCCGCGAGCCCCGCGATCAGGCCCGACAGGCCGAAGACGTCGGCCTTGACCCGCCAGACGGTGAGGCCGAGGGCGCGCATGCGCTGCTCGTTGTGCATCACGCCGACGAGGCTGCGCCCCATTCCCGAGCGCAGGATCGCGGCGGCCGCCGCAAACGAGAAAGCCCGCAACGCCAAGCAGCACAGCACGCCGGCGCGGAAGGAGACCACAAGCACGCCGACCGCCCGCAGAAAGAAAC
>JBHJHI010000039.1:0-36227 GCA_050330995.1 Paracoccaceae bacterium | reverse complement strand
GGCCCCGGCGAACGACGCTTTCCCCATAGACCTCGACCCGCCGACCAGGCGTCCCGCGGGTTCGTCCCCTGGCGACTTTCGGACGCCGGCACCCCCAGCGCAGCCTCAATACCCCGCAGCGGCATCCGAAACCCTTCACACAACCCGACGGCCGCGCAGCGTCTGCTAGCGCGGCCCGAGCCGACGCTGGGATCGGTGCTTCCCGAGACCGGAGCCGCGCGATCGGGCCGCTACCGGCCGATGCCGTAGGCTCGCCTGGCCGAACGAGGCAAGCTCGCCGCATCGCTACCGAGGAGGTCCGATGTCATACCGCCGCGTGCTCGCCAAGCGCCTGCCGCTGCGTCCGAGGCCGCCGCGGACGGACATCGATACCCGGCCTGAGGGAGAGACCCGTCTCGCACCGGCTGAGCGGGCGCTGATCGAGCGCCGCCACGCCGACCGCCTCGAAGCCCGGACGCTCTCGCCGCCGAGACTGGACGGGGTGCGCCGGCGTTTCGCGGCCGAGCGCGTCGTCGAGGAGAACCTCGCGCGTGGGCGTTTCCTCACCGCCTACGAAGCGCGCCGCGCGAGCGACATGCGCTCGTATCGCCGGGACCACGGCCGGGTGCGCTTCCCTGAGCCGGCCCCGGCGTTCGCCGCGCTCCTCTCGCCCCCGCGCTCGCCCGCTTCGGCGCGGTCCTCGCGCCCTTCGCTCCTCCCGGCGGGCTGGTACGCGCCGCCGGCACGCTCGCGCCGGACCTCGCGCTCGCGAGCCTCTGGTCGCTGACGGGCGCGCTCAGCTGATCTCGTCGATCCGCCCGAGCGACATGGCGCCCGGCACCACCGTCACCGGCACGCGCATCTTGGCGCCGTGCTTGGCGACGAGCTGGCTGACCAGGGGGCCGGGGCCGTCGCCACCCTCGCCCGCGCCGAGCACGAGGACGCCGATCTCGGGATCCTCCTCGATCTGGCGCATGACCTCCTCGGCCGCCTTGCCCTCGCGAATGGTGAACTCGGGCGTGATGCCGGAGAGGCCGCGCAGCTCCTCGGCGAGTTCGAGCAGCCGCTCCTCGGCGCGCGCGCGGGCGTCGGCGCGCATCATCTCGGCCACGCCCATCCAGTGCTGGAATTCGTCGGGCGTGATCACGTAGAGCATCAGCACGCCGCCGCCGGTCTTCTGCGCGCGCCGCGCGGCGAAGCGCATGGCCTGGCTGCACTCGGGCGTGTCGTCGACGACGACCAGGAACTTGCGCATCGACCCTCCCCGGACCCGTACCGCCGTCCCGGCCCGCCACGATGGCGGCGCGAGGCCCCGGGCGCAAGCGGAGCGCGCCGTCGTCCTTGCCCGGCCGGCAACGATCCTTCGCCCTCCGGCGCGTTGATCGCGCGCGGCGGCGACCGCAGATCGGTCGCGCAACCCCACGAGCGGAGGAGAACCCATGACCGAGGACCCCACCCGGGACATCGTCGGCCTGCACCACGTCACCGCGATCTCGGGCGACGCGCAGGGCAACCACGACTTCTACGTCCGCGCGCTCGGCCAGCGGCTCGTCAAGAAGACCGTCAACTTCGACGCGCCCGAGGTCTACCACCTGTACTACGCCGACCGGGTCGGCACGCCGGGCACGGTGATGACTTTCTTCCCCTTCCCGAACGCCGCGCGCGGGCGGCCGGGGCGCGGGCAGGCGACCGAGACGCACTACGCCGTGCCGGCGGGGAGCCTGGAGTTCTGGGCCGCGCGCCTCGCCGCGCACGGCGGACAGGTGCTGGGCCGCGCGGCGGCCTTCGGCACCGAGCGGCTGGTCGCGGCCGACCCGGAGGGCCTGGGGCTGGTGCTCGTCGAGGCGCCCGACGACCCGCGCGAGCCCTGGACCGGCTCGGGGGTCGACGCCGGTCAGGCGGTGCGCGGCTTCTCGGGGGTGAGGCTCGCGGTCGGCGGCGAGGACGCGATGCGCGCGATCCTGTCGGGTCTGTTCGGTTACGCCCGCACCGGCGAGGAGCCGGCAGAGCACGGCGTGCGGGTGCGCTACGCCAAGCCCGACGACCCCTCGGCGGTGGTCGAGCTGCTGGTCGACGAGAGCCTGCCCGCGGGCGTCGAGGGGGCGGGCACCGTCCATCACGTCGCCTTCCGCGTCGCCGATCGCGCCGCGCAGGACCGGGTGCGCGAGGCGGTGGCGGCGGCGGGCCACCGGGTGACGCCGCGGATCGACCGCGACTACTTCTTCGCGATCTACTTCCGCACGCCCGACGGCATCCTGTTCGAGGTGGCGACCGACGAGCCGGGCTTCGCCACCGACGAGGACGTCGAGCATCTCGGGAGCGCGCTGCGACTGCCCGACCAGCACGAGCCCCTGCGCGCGCGGCTGGAGCGCACGCTGCCCCCGCTCGCGACCTGATCGCGTCGGCGGGTGGCCCCGCCGCCCCGGCCCGCACGGCGCGTCGTCGCGCGACGGCCGGTCGGGGGCGCTCGCCTCCGCGGGACGGACGACGCGGGTCCGACGGGCCGGAACCTCTTCGCGTCGCGAGGTCGGCCGGCGCGTCGCCGGCCGGGTCGTCTCAGCGCGCGACCGGCAGCGCGTCGTCGACGCCGAGGTCGCGCAGCGTCGCGATCGCCGAGTCGCGCTCCTCGCGGTTCGCGAAGGGGCCGGTGCGCAGCCGGATCGCGGCGCGGCCGCGGAAGCTGGTCGGCAGGATCTCGGCCGTGAGACCCGCGTCCTCCATGCGGTCGCGCAGGCGATGGCCGTACGAGGTCAGCACGAAGATCCCCGCTTGGACGTAGGCCGCGCCGCGCAGCTTGTCGACCACCACCGGCGGCGCCACGTCGGCCGTGCGCGGGCGCGGCACCACCGCTTCCGTGAGCGCGACGGCCGGATCGAGCGTGGCGACGACGATGTCGGTCTCGACCGGCGCGGTGGTGATCGCGTTCGGCGAGGCCGCTCCCGAGGGGCGCGGCGCGCCGGGCGCGACCGCCGGCGTCGCGACGCCCGGCACGACGTCCGGGGCGGCCCTGCCGGGCGCCATCGTCGCCCGCGGCGCATCGGGCCGGACGGTCTCCTCCGGGGCGGCCATGAGCGGCTTGCCCGGGGCGGAGGCGGCGGTGGCGGCGCCGGCGAGCGTCTCCGGCGACAGCGCGGCGAAGCCGAGATCGGCCGCGCTCGGCAGGCCGCCGAGGGCGGCGAGGCGCAGCCGGCCCTGCTCCACCTCCCGTGCCGCGCGCAGCACCGCGATCTCGTTGCCGAGCGTGTCGATGGTCGCGCGCGCCTCGACGAGCGCGCCTTCCGTCTCGGCGAGGCGGTCGAGCGCTTCCTGACGCTCGGTGTTGAGCCGTGCGACGTCGCCGCGCAGGCGCTCGAGCTCCGAGAGGAGCGCGGCGGCGAGCGCCCCCGCCTTGGCGATGGCCGGCGCCGCCTCGGCCGGCTCGTCGCCGGCGAGCGTCTCCTCGACGGTGGCGAACGCGCCGCCGACATCGCGCGCCTCCTCGGCGGCGGCCGGCCGCGAGACGAGGGCGACGGTCGCGGTCAGCGCCGCCATCGTCGCGTAGGCGGCCGTCCGGACCAGAACCCGGCCCGTCGAGCCGCTCTCCCGTGCCGACCGCACCGTCGCCGCGTCCGGTGTCGTGGACGCCTCGTGGAGGACCGACCGCTCGGTCCGGCACGCCATGCTCTCGCGCATCTCGCTGTCCTGCTCCTCGTCTCCGACGTCTCCGGCCGACGCTTCGCCGCGCCGGATGCCCGCAGGCGGTCCGGCGGGCCCTCCCCGTGATCGCGACCGGCCCGGCGCTCGGGCCGGACGGCGAGGGTAGTGGCACGCGAATGTGGAGAAGACGCGGCCGATCGGCCTTGCCGCCGCCCGACACCACAGAAGAGCAGGGAGCCCCGCGCGGGCGCATTGGGCGCATTCCGGAACCCGTTTCCTCCGGCGCGGAACGCCCGATCGCTTCGCGAGCGCGCGAAGACGACGGCGCAGCGCGACCCGGTCGGACCGGCTCAGACCGCGAGGAGGCCCACCCGCTCGTAGGTCTCGGCCAGCACCGGCTCGGCGATCGCGCTCGCGCGCTCGCACCCGGCGGCGAGCAGGCGGTCGATCTCGGCCGGGTCGGCCTTCAGCCGGCGCACCTCCGCGGCGATCGGGGCGAGGCGCTCGACGGCGATCTCGGCGAGGGCGGGCTTGAAGGCGGCGAAGCCTTGTCCGGCGTGCTCGGCGAGCACCTCGGCCGGGGTCCTGTCGGTCAGCGCGGCGTAGATGCCGACGAGGTTGCGCGCCTCGGCCCGACCGGAGAGGCCGTCCGTCGTCTCGGGCAGCGGCTCGGGGTCGGTGCGCGCCTTGCGGATCTTGGACGCGATCGCGTCGGCGTCGTCGGTGAGGTTGATCCGGCTCATGTCGGAGGGATCGGACTTCGACATCTTCTTCGTGCCGTCGCGGAGCGACATCACCCGCATCGCCGGCCCCTCGATCATCGCCTCGGGCAGGGGGAAGTGGCCGGGCGCGTCGTAGTCGTGGTTGAACTTGTCGGCGATGTCGCGGGCCAGCTCGATGTGCTGCTTCTGGTCCTCGCCGATCGGCACGTGCGTCGCGCGGTAGGCGAGGATGTCGGCGGCCTGCAAGGCGGGATACATGTAGAGCCCGCCGCTGGCCTTCTCGCGGTCGCGGCCGGCCTTGTCCTTGAACTGGGTCATGCGGTTGAGCCAGCCGAGGCGCACGATGCAGGACATCACCCAGCCGAGCTGGGCGTGCGCCGGCACGCCGGACTGGTGGAACAGGATCGAGCGCTCGGGGTCGATGCCGCAGGCGATGAAGGTCGCCGCCAGCTCCCGCGTCGCCGCGCGCAGTTCCGAGGGCTCCTGCCAGACGGTGATCGCGTGCAGGTCGACGATGCAGTAGACCGTCTCCATGCCGCTGCCCTGCAACTCGACGAAGCGCTTGACCGCGCCGAGGTAGTTGCCGAGCTGGAGCCGCCCAGAGGGCTGCACGCCCGAGAACACCCGCGGCGTGTGCACGCGCGGCGCGTCGGCGGCGGGGGAGACGGTCGGGGCGTCGGTCATGGGCACGGGCCTTCGCACGGGGTCGCGCGTCTATGCGGCGCCACCGCCACGGGCGTCAAGCGAGGGGCCGGGACCGGGCAGGAGCCGCCGCCGGCCCCGGACCGACCGGTGCCGCCCGGTGCCGGCGGGCCGCGCGTTGGGCCGAGGCATCTCCCCTCGTCCTGCTCCGCGCCCGCGCCGGCACGCGGTCCCGCCGGAGCGGCGCTCGCCGGCGGTTCGATGCGGCACCGGGACGCGACCCTCCCGCCGTGGCCGGGCGGGTCGAGGCGCTGCACTGGCGCTGTCGGACGCGCGGCTGTAAGCAGCCCCGGTCATGCCCGTAAACCGTGTCGCTCCCGGCAGTCCGCCGCTCAACGCCCCCGTCCACCCGCTGCTCTGGGCCATGGTGGCGACCTGGGCGGCGATCGAGGTGTTCGCCGATCTCGCCGAGGTCGGCGTGCTGCCGCGCGCCTTCCAGCCGTGGGTGCTCTACACCGCCTTCGGCTTCTTCGACACCAAGTTCGACGGCGCGCTCCATGGCCAGGGGATCGATCCCCAGCTCGTCTGGTCGCTCGTCACCCACGCCTTCCTGCACGGCGGCTGGCTGCACCTCGGCCTCAACGCCGCCGCCTTCCTCGGGCTCGGCCACGGGCTGTCGCGCGACGGCGGCATCGGGCCGACGCTCGTGATCTTCCTGGTGACCGCCGCGGGCGGCGCGCTCGCCTTCGGGCTCGTCGCCGACAGTCGCGTGCCGCTGATCGGCGCCTCGGGTGCGGTCTTCGGCTTCCTCGGCACGCTCACCGCCTGGCAAGAGCGTTGGCTGGCCGAGCGGGGCGCGCCGCGCGACGCGATCTGGGCGCGCATCGTCGGCGTGATCGCGGTCAACGCGGTGATGGCCTTCGGCGTCGGCGGGCTCGCGATCGCCTGGGAGGCGCACCTCGGCGGCTTCGCGGTCGGTTGGCTGATGGGCTACGTCTTCCCCCCGGTCCGCGCGCAGAGGCGCAACCGCGAGCGCTGGCTCTGAGCGACCCCGCGGCCGATCTGGTCCTGACGAGCGGGCGGGCCTCGCGCGGGCCCGTCGCCTCCGGCGGGAGGGCGCCGCCGAGACGTTGGCGATCGGGGCGGGGCGCGGGCTCGCCGCCAGCACGGCCGAGCGAGTGAGCCTCGCCGAGGCGCTCGACGTCCGCACCCGCGCCGCCGTGGGGCGGGGGGGGCGTGGCTGACAAGGGCTGCCTCGTCCCCGGCCAGAGCGCCGACGTCGCCGTGTTCGGCCGCGATGTCTTCGGCGCCGACCCGCGACCTCCTGCTCGGAGGCGTGCGCCGCGATCTCGCGATCCGCGCGGGCCGGGTCGCGTTCGAGCGCCGGGGCCCGCTTCCGCTCCCGGGACCGGCGCCTTACGTGCCGCGGACAGCCGTCAGGAGGAGCGCGATGTTCAGGAAGGTGCTGGCCAGCCTCGGGATCGGGGGCGCGAGCGTCGACGCGGTGCTGGAGCGCCAGGAGGTCGTCGTCGGCGAGACGCTGAGGGGCGAGGTGCGCATCGAGACCGGCTCGGTCGAGCAGGAGATCCGCGAGGTCGCGCTGGAGCTGGTGACGAGCTGCCTCGTCGAGCCGCCGCGCGGCGACGACAAGGTGCGCGCCGACATCACCGTCGCCTCCGCCCGCGTGAACCCCGGCCGGATCGGCGCCGGCGAGCGGCGCGCCATCCCGATCGCGATCGAGGTGCCGGTGAGCGCGCCGCTCAGCGTGGGCTCCACCTCGACGCGGCTGAAGACCCGCCTCGACGTCGCGGGCGCGCTCGACCCGGGCGACAGCGACCGCGTGGTGCTGGCGCCGAACCGGGCGATGCGCGCGGTGTTCGACGGGCTCCGACAGGAGGGCTTCCGCCTCGCCGAGACCGAGGTCGAGTACGACCGCCGCCGCGCCAACCCCTTCGTGCAGGAGTTCGACTTCAAGCCGTCCGGCTGGGGCGACTGGGGCGTCGAGGAGGTCGAGATCGCCTTCTCGCCGGCACGGGGCGGCATCGAGGTGCACCTGACCGTCGACAACCGCGGCGGCTTCTTCTCCTTCGGCCGCGAGCGCTCGGCACGCTTCCGGGTCTCGGACGGCGACCTCGGCCGCATCGACATGGCCACCGAGCTGCGCCGGGCGATCGACTCCCTGCGCTGAGCCGGTCGGGGCTCGGTCGGGCAGGGGGTCTTAGCGCCGTGCGAGCCAGCCGGCGAGGCCCGCGAGCGTGCCGCGCCGCGCCAGCCCCTCTCCGATCCCCGAGGCGAGGGCGATGACCAGCGCCTGCACCGCCCCCGCCATCAGCGCGCCGATCGCGACCAGCTCAGCCACGAGCGGGCGCGAGAGCCGCCACGCCTTGGCGAGCTTCGGCAGCCGCCGGCCCAGTACCGCCGCCGCGGCGGCCGCGTCGTCGCCCATTACCCGCGCGGCGCGGCGGTAGTGGCGCAGGTCCGCCGCGCCGTCGGCGTGGCGCAGCGCCAGCGCCGCCGCGCCGAGCCCGCCGTGGCGCGCGGTCGCGATCAGATCGTCGCCCGCGCGCGTCAGCCGCGACAGCTCGGCGCGGCGCAGGAAGCGCGCGGCCGCGCCCGGATCGGCGAGCGCCCCGCCCGAGCGCGCCCATCGCTTCAGCCCCGGCAGATCGACCGCGCGGGCCACCAGGCGGCGCAGGTCGGCCGCGAGCGCGCCCGAGCGGCGGGTGAAGCGCAGCGCCGCCTTCAGCGGATCGGTCATCGGCTGGACGAGCGGGATCGCGAGGCCGATCGCGGCGAGGCCGAGGATCGCCTCGTCGCCGCCCGTGCCCGTGGCGAGTCGGCCGCCCTGCCAGACCACGTCGCGCAGATCGGCCGCGAGGGGCACGGCGAGATCGGCGCCGAGCGCGCCGGCGAGGCAGGCGACCGAGGCGCACTCGCCGGTGAGCGCGCCGCCCACCGCGTCGCGCCCGGCGCGCAGGCTCCGCGCGAGCGGGCTCGTGGCCGCCTCGTAGCGCGCCTCGATCTCGGGCGCGAGCGAAGTGCCGGCGAGGCGGGCGGCCGCGTGCAGCGCCTCGGCGAGCTGGTAGTCCCCGGCGTCGAGCGCCGCCGTCAGCCGCGCGCCCGCGTCCATCCCGGCCGCGGCGGCCACGGTCTCGGCCACCAGCGTGTCGCGGAAGGCGAGGTCGTCGGTGGCGTTGGCGGTGCGCATCCGCTCGAGCGTCACCGCCGCCTGGGGCAGTCCGAACCAGAGCCCCGCGAGCGCTGCGACCGCGAGCCCGAGGCGCGCGCCCAGGTAGAGCGGATGACGCCGCGCCCGCCTGTGGCGGCGCGCGGCCTCGGCATCGCGGCGGAGGCGAAGGCGAAGGCGCGGGATCATGGTGGCGATCATATAGGAGAGGAAGCGGGACGCCACGAGCGCCTGGAGACGCGGACCGCGAACGCCCGCCCGTCGCGACGGCTCGCGCCGAGGCCGGCGCGACCGTTCGAAACGGCCGGAGCCGTCGATGCGGACCGATCGCGCCGAGGCGCGCCGATCCGGCCGGAGAGCCGCCGGACATGCCCACCGAGCGTGTCAATTCGGCCACCATGCCGAGGCGATGTCCGTCCCACCGTGAAACGGATCGACGCACCGCCAGGCGGATGCTACGAAATGTTACCGGCGGGGGCGGGTCCGGCGCGTGCGC
This sequence comes from Paracoccaceae bacterium, assembly GCA_050330995.1. GTDB lineage: Bacteria > Pseudomonadota > Alphaproteobacteria > Rhodobacterales > Rhodobacteraceae > Thermohalobaculum. Next base: position 27,565 of record JBHJHI010000039.1, on the reverse strand, counting down.
GCTGCCGGACCCGGTCGCCCGGCTCCCCCTTCCCCTCAGGTTGCGAAGGCGAACCGTCCCGTTCGGACGCGGGGTGGTTCCGGAACGCCGCGCTCTCGCCGCCGGTTTCCCTCCCGCCCATCGCCTCTCCATGGCCTCGGCCTTGTCGGGGCGCGGGCGCCGGCGCCGACCGCGCCGCCCTGCGAGAGGAACGGACCTTCCATGAGCGACACCGAGGACCACCCCGAACACGAGCCCTACGACGGCCCTTCGGGCGGCTACGGCTCGCTGAAATCGGTGGCCGTGATCCTCGCGCGCGAGCGCATCCCCGAGCGCAGCGTCGATCTCCTGTACCAGAACAAGCCCGGCGGCTTCATGTGCACCTCCTGCGCCTGGGCGAAGCCGGCCGAGCCGCACTCGGCCGAGTTCTGCGAGAACGGGGTGAAGGCGACCGCTTGGGAGACCACTGCCAAGCGCGCGGACGAGGCCTTCTTCGAGCGCCACACGCTGACGGAACTGGAGGGCTGGCGCGACTTCGACCTGGAGGAGGCCGGGCGGCTGACGCGGCCGATGCGCTACGAGGCGGCGTCCGACCGCTACGTCCCCGTGCCCTGGGAGGAGGCCTTCGCCGAGATCGGCGCGCACCTGCGCGCTCTCGCGAGCCCCGACGAGGCGGTGTTCTACACCTCCGGGCGCGCGTCCTTGGAGACGAGCTATCTCTACCAGCTGTTCGCCCGCGCCTACGGCACCAACAACCTTCCCGACAGCTCGAACATGTGCCACGAGCCGTCCTCGGTCGGCCTGCCCGAGAGCATCGGCGTGCCCGTCGGCACGATCCAGCTCGACGACTTCGATGCCTGCGACCTGATCCTCTACGTCGCGCACAACGTCGCGACCTCCTCGCCGCGGATGCTCCACCAGTTCGCGGGCGCCGCCAAGCGCGGCGTGCCGATCATCAGCGTCAACCCGCTGCGCGAGAAGGGGCTGCGCCGCTTCAAGGACCCCCAGAGCCCGCGCGAGATGCTGACCGGTGAGGAGACCGAGATCAGCCAGACCGTCCATCAGGTGCGGGTCGGCGGCGACCTCGCGCTGATGACGGGGCTCTGCAAGGCGGTGATCGCGCTCGACGCCACGAGGGGCGGCGTGCTCGACCGCGCTTTCCTCGACGAGCACTGCGCGGGCTTCGAGGACTTCGCCGCCTGGTGCGAGGCGGCCGACTGGGACGAGATCGAGCGGCTCTCCGGCCTCTCGCGCACCGCGATCGAGGCCTTCGCCGGGCAGTACGCGCGGGCGAACAACGTGATCGCGCTCTACGGCATGGGACTGACGCAGCAGATGCGCGGCACCGAGAACGTGCGGATGCTGGTCAACCTGCTGCTCTTGCGCGGCAACATGGGCCGCCCCGGCGCCGGCATCTGCGCGGTGCGCGGCCACTCGAACGTGCAGGGCCAGCGCACGGTCGGCATCACCGAGAAGCCCTCGCTCGCGCCCCTGGACCAGATCCGCGACCTCTACGGCTTCGAGCCGCCGCGCCACACCGGCAAGGCGTGCCAGGAGACCTTCGAGGGCATCGTCGACGGCTCGGTCAAGGCGCTGGTCCAGCTCGGCGGCAACCTGCTGCGCGCCGCCCCCGACCGCGCGCGGCTGGAGCGCGCGTGGCGCGAGCTGCCGCTCACCGTCTCGATCGCCACCAAGCTCAACCGCGGCCACGTGGTGCACGGGCGCGCGGCCTACCTGCTGCCCTGCCTCGGGCGGATCGAAGTGGACGCGCAGGCCACGGGCCCGCAGGCGGTGTCGATGGAGGACAGCACCGCGCATTTCCACGGCTCGAAGGGCCGGGTGCGGCCCGCGTCCGAGCATCTGCGCTCGGAGCCCGCGATCGTCGCCGGGATCGCCAAGGCGACGCTCGAGCCGAACCCGGCGATCCCCTGGGACGACTGGGTCGGCGACTACTCCCTGATCCGGGGCGCGATCGAGCGAACCTGGCCGCACGTCTTCGCGGGGCTGAACGAGCGGATGTTCGAGCCCGGCGGCCTCGTGCGCCCGCTCGGCGCGCGCGAGCGGCGCTGGGAGACATCGACGGGGCGGGCGAACTTCCTCACGCCCTCGGCGCTCGACGTGGTGCCGGGGGGCTCCGGCGAGGACGTGCTGACGCTCACCACCGTGCGCTCGAACGACCAGTTCAACACCACGATCTACGGCTACCGCGACCGCTTCCGCGGCATCGACGGCACGCGCATGGTGGTGTTCATGAACCGCGCCGACATCGAGCGCCTCGGCCTCGCGCCCGACGGCTACGCCGAGCTTCGCTCGGCCATCGAGGACGGCGAGGACCGCCACGTCACCGGGCTCAGGATCGTGCCCTACGACATCCCCGAGGGCTGCTGCGCCGCCTACTACCCCGAGGCCAACCCGCTGATCCCGCTGTCGCAGCACGACCCGCAGGCCAAGACGCCGGCCTACAAGGGCGTGCCGGTGCGTGTCGCCCGCGCATCGGCGCCGGCCTCGGACCTCGCGTGAGCGCCGCCGCGCGCCCCGTCGCCCGCGTCCGCGTGGTCGCCGGCCGCGCGCGCGAGGGCACGCGGGAGGCGGCGGTCGAGGCGGCGGTCGCGCTCGTGTTCGACGGCACGACCGAGGCCGTGCTGATGGCGAGCCCGACCGGGATCGAGGATCTGGCCCTCGGCTTCGCGCTGACCGAGGGGATCGTCGAGCGCGCCGAGGAGCTGCGCGGGATCGAGACGGTCGAGCGCGCGCAGGGGATCGAGGCGCGAGTCTGGCTCGCACGGCCCCGCGCGGCGCGGCTCGCCGAACGGCGGCGCACGATGCTGGGGCCGACGGGCTGCGGGCTCTGCGGCGTCGAGAGCCTCGCCGCCGCCCTCGCGCTGCCGCCGGCGGTCGCCTCCGACCTGCGCCTCGCCCCCGAGGACGTGGCCGACGCCCTCGCCGCGCTCTCGGCGCATCAGCCGCTCGGGCGTCTCACGCGCGCGACCCACGCCGCCGCGCTCTGGCGCCCCGCCGCCGGGCTGGTGGCCGTGCGCGAGGACGTCGGGCGCCACAACGCGCTCGACAAGCTCGCGGGCGGCCTCGCGCGGGCGGGCGAGACCGGGGCCGGGGGCGTCGTGGTGCTGACCAGCCGCGTCACGGTGGAGCTGGTGCAGAAGACCGCCCGCCTCGGCGCCCCGATGCTGGTCGCGGTCTCGGCCCCCTCCGCGCTCGCGGTCGAGACCGCCGAGGCGGCGGGGATCACCCTGATCGCGGTGGCGCGCGAGGACGGCTTCGAGGTGTTCAGCCGGGTGGAGCGGGTGGTTCTGGAGGGCGAGGTCGAGGGTCCGCTGTCCGGAGCGGTGCGGGCGTAGTTTGGGCGTCTTGGTTGCGCCAGAACGCGCCATAGAGGGTTCGACAAGCGAAGCCCCGGCGCGGTCGGGCCTCAGCCCGACACCGTCACGCCGACGGCGAGCACGGCGACGGTGGCGAGGGCGTTGAGGATCATGCCGAGGCTGGCGAAGGCGCCGGCGGTCTCTGAGATCTGGAAGGCCCGCGCGGTGCCGAGCGCGTGCGCGGCCACGCCCATGGCGAAGCCGCGCGCGCGGTCGTCCTCGACGCGCATCAGGCGGAACAGCGGCTCGGCGACGACCGAGCCGACGAGGCCGGTGGCGATGACCACCAGCGCCGTCAGCCCCGGCAGCCCACCCAGCATCTCGCTGATCCCGACGGCCACGGGCGTCGTCACCGAGCGCGCCACGAGGCTCGAGGCGACCTCGGGCTCGATCTCGAAGAGGCGCCCGACGGCGAGATTGACGCCGAGCGTGACGGCGCAGCCGAAGGCGAGCAGCATCGCCACGAGCCCGGCCGCGGCGCGGATGTCGCCGAGCCGGCGATGGAGCGGCACCGCGAGCAGCACGACTACCGGGCCGAGCGCCCAGTGCAGCGGCTCGGCGCTCTCGAAGTAGGCGCGGTACTCGATCCCGCCGGCGAGAAGGGCGAGCCCGATGGCGAGCGTGGCGAGCGCGAAGGGCGGCATCAGCGTCGGGGCGCCGAGGGTGCGGTGGAGCCCGACGGCGCCGGCGTAGACGGCGAGGGTCGCCACGAGGCCGAGCATGGGCTGGCCTTCGAGGAAGACGCCCATGCGTTCGATCATGCCCTCGCCGCTCATACCGTGCGTCCCCGGGGGGCGGGCTCCGGCGCGGGCGCCAGCCATCGGATCAGTGCCGCGCCCGCGAGCGCAGTCAGCGCCAGGGTGACGACCGTGCCCGCGACCACGGCGACGAGGACAGGCAGCCAGCCGCCGGCGACGAGGTCGGGCCGAGCGACGACGCCGACGGCGGCGGGCACGAACAGCAGCGGCAGGTGGCCCACGACCCCGTCGAACAGCCGTCCGGTCTCGGCGTCGGGCCCGCCGCGGGCGAGGAACCAGCCGAAGGCGAGCGCGAGCCCGACCGCCGCGCCGGGCAGCGGCAGCGAGAAGGCGGCGCAGACCAGGTCGCCGAGCGCCTGGAAGACGAGGATGCGGGCGAGCGCGTGGAGCATGGCGGTGTCCCTCCTGGGCTTGGACCGTCCGCGGCGAGCGGACCGGGATCGTCGGCACGCTGCCCGGCTCTGGGCGACGAGGGGGCGCCTAGAGCGCGAGCGCGACGCCGAGCGCGAGCGCCGGGCCGATCACGGTGACCACGAAGATGTCGCGGTAGGCGCCCGCGTGATGCGCGCCACAGACCGCGAGCAGCGCGATGACCGCGCCGCTGTGGGGCAGCGTGTCGATCACGCCCGCCCCGAGCGAGGCGAAGCGGTGAGCCGCTTCCGGGGCGGCGGCCTCGGCGAGCATGGCGCCCGTCTCGCCCTCGAACGCGAGCAGCAGCCCGCCCGAGGAGGAGCCGATGAGCCCCGCGTAGAGCATCGCCACGCCGGCGGCGAAGACTGCGGTATCGCCGTCCGTCGCTTCGGCGAGCGCGTCGACGAGGGTTGCCGTGCTCGGCAGCGCTGCGAGCGAGGCGCCGAAGCCGACGCCGGCGGCCGTGCCGAGGAGCGGGCCAACCGCGGCCACCGCCCCGCTCTCGAGCGTCGTACGGGCGCGAGCGCGCTCGCCGAGCGCGAGGGCGACGGCGATGCCGACGAGAAGAGCGCAGACGACGGCGTAGAAGGCCGGCCCCATCGCTCCAGCCGGAGCCGCGAGCGCGCCGGCCCCGAAGGCCCAGGTCAGCCCGGCATTGGTCGCGAGCGCCACAGCCGGCGGCAGCGTGGCGAGATGGGCGAGCGGGCACCGCCCCGCACGTTCGGCCTCGCCGCTCTCGGCCAGCGGCGCGCGCGCGGCGACGCGGGCTAGCCACCAGCCGCCGAAGACCGCCATGACGAGCGCGGCGAGGAGGCCAGGCACGGGGGCGGCGAAAGCGTCGGTGCCGAGCGCTCGCGCGGCGACGATGTTGGTCAGCGAGGGCGCGCCCGGCACGGCGGTCATGGTGGCGGTGAAGGCGCCGAGCGCGATCGCCGCCGGCGCGAGGCCGATCGGCAGCCGCTCGCGGGCGTAGATCCGCCGCGCGATGGGAAAGACCGAGAAGGCGATCACGAACACGCCGACGCCCCCGAGCGTGAGGATCGCGCAGAGCCCGGCGACCGCGAGCGGGGCCTGCGCGCGCGTCGTGCGCCGGGAGACGGCGGCGGCGAGCGCGCCGGCGCAGCCGCTCTCGTCCATCGCCCGCCCGAAGATCGCGCCGAGCACGAAGAGCACCAGGAACTCGGTCACGAACCGGCCGACCGGCGCGGCGAAGCGGGTCTCGAACCAGGTCGTCGCCTCGTCCCCGGCGACGAGCAGGGCGAGCGCGGCCGCGAGCGCCGGCGCGACGAGGACCACCGGCATACCGCGCCAGAGCGCGGCGGCGAAGGCCACGAGGACGCAGCCCGCGACGACCGCCTCGGCGACGGGGCTCGCCCACACGGCCGCGACCCGGCCGTAGGGCAGCGTCGCCGCGACGAGGGCGAGTACGAGGACCGCGACGAAGGCGCCGGCCCCTTGCGAGCGCGCCGGCACTGCGAACTGCTCAGGACGCATCCACGCCTCGAGGCGTGCAGTCGTCGGAACGGGGGCCCTGTCGTCGCCGGGCGGGGCGGCCCGGCTCCGCTTCCGGCCGTTTCCCGGCCGGCCGAGGATGTGGTTCTCCGAAAGTCGCGCTTCGACGTCGCCGCATGAGCGCCTCTCGTTGTGTCCGCGTCTTCCGACGGAGAGTGGCTCCCGGAGAAAGGCGGGCCGTCGTGCGAGCCACTGTCGCGTTCTGGGACGGATCGAACCTCCCCCAAAAGGCTGAGGCGCGGTATTCTCACCCTTGGGTAGTGTTCGCGCCGGCGATTCGCGTAACAGTTCAATTATTCGAAGAAGACCGACGTGCTGGGAGGGATGACCCTTGGATCACGACGCCCTCCTCTCGACGATCTACGCTGCCGCCGCCGGCGAGACCGACTGGGCCGAGATCCCGCGCGCGCTCTGCGAAGCTTTCGACGGCGCGGCGGCGCTCGTGACGGACGGCTATCTCTCCGATCCGGCCTCGTTTCGCGCTGTCGACCGGAACTTCGGCGAGGAAGAACTCGCGAGCGGCGGCTTTGTCTTCGCCGACAATTTCGACCCGGCAACTAACCAAGCGTTTGCGCGAGCCATGGTCCAGCCGCTGAACCAGAGCTTTGATACTTGGGACGTCTACGCGGGCGGTACGGAACGCCAGCGCACGTTCGTCCACAGGTGTCTCGTCAGCAACGGCATCCTACCCGGCCAGACCTTCACGGTGCTGCGCGACGGCGGTGCCGTCGCCGGCGGGTTCGTCGCGCCCTCGATCAGACGTGGCCCGATGGCGCCGGAGGCGGTCGCCCGGCTCGACGCGACACTGACGCACCTGCGCCGCGCCATCGACATGCGCCTGCGCCTCGAGATCGGGCGCGCGGCGCAGGAGAGCCTCGCCGAGATTGTGGCCCACCTCGGCTCGGCCGTCCTGCTCCTCGACCGGCAGGGCCGGATCCTCCTGCGCAACGCTGTCGCCGACGAACTCCTCCAGGCGGCCGACGGCGTTCGCGAGGCCCGCGGTCGTCTGCACCTCACCGACCCCGCTTCGGACGCATTGCTGCGCCGGCGCATGGAAAGGCTCTACACACCTGGTAGCCTGCCGACGGAGACCCCGCTCCAGGCTCGGCGGCGTGGCGGCCTGCCACCGCTGTCGGTCTCGCTCTTCCGCACCACTGGTTTCGCGCTGGCGACCGGTGCCTATGCCGCCTTCGCGAGCCTCGTCGTCACCGACCCCTGCGACGAGGCGCGCCTGCCGAGCGTCGAGCGGCTGCAGGGAACACTCGGCCTGACGCCGGCGGAGGCGAGCGTTGCGCGCCTGACGCCGCTCGCTCTCTCGCGCCGCCGGATCGCCGAACGGCTAGGCGTCGCCGAGAGTACGGTGAAGACACACCTATCAAGCATACGCGGAAAGCTCGGTGCCGGCTCGACTGCAGCAGTGGCCCTGATCGTAAGCCGCATCGGTAAGGAGTGACATGCCCGCGTCACCGTCCGCCTTGGGTCAACCTTCCCCGTTCCCCGGCATAGCAAGGAGCGTCGGCTTCAGGGAGCCGGGTCGACGCCGGAGTCCACTAGCCCTCTCCAGACGCCCTGAAATTCAAACCGGGACGCTGCCGCGCGGCGGCGCGGCACGTCCGGCCGGTCGTCTCGGCCGAGGGCGGCGCGGGACGGCCGGGGCCGGCTCTCTCGCTGTTCGGGCCGCGCGAGACGACGCTGTCCGCGGCGGCCGGCTCAACCGCGATGATAGGGGCTGCCCGCCAGGATCGAGATCGCGCGGTAGAGCTGCTCGGCCAGCATCGCGCGGGCGAGCGCGTGCGGCCAGACCATCGCGCCGAACGACAGCGTCTCGTCGGCGCGCGAGATCAGGGCGGGGCCGTGCCCCTCGGCGCCGCCGATCGCGAAGGCGAGGCGCGACGTGCCGCGGTCGCGCAGCGCGGCGAGATGGCGGGCGAGGGCGTCGCTCGACAGCGCGCGGCCGCGCTCGTCGAGGGCGACGAGATGCGCGGCGCCGGCCGCCTCGACGAGACGCGCGGCCTGCGCCTCGGCCGTGCGGGCGCGTCGCTCGTCGATCTCCTGGACGGCGAGCGGCCCGAGCCCGATCGCGCGGCCCGCGGCGGTGGCGCGCGCGGCATAGTCGGCGACCAGATCGGCCTCCGGCCCGCCCCTGAGCCGGCCGACGGCGAGGAGGTCGAGGCGGGTCATCGCAGGCCCGAAGGGGTGGCGCGCGTCACCCGCCTGGCGAGTGCGGGGAGAAGCGCCCGCCTCGCGGGGGCGAGGTGAGCTTCTCGCCTCGGGGAGGCGGCGGAAAGGGCCCGTCCCGCGGGGACGACGAGGGCCGTCCGCCTCGCCGGCGCGGCCCGACGCGACGAGGCGCGCGCCGCCCCGCGCCCTGCCCGGACCCGCGGCCCGCCCGCGCCGCGCGTCACGCCTGGACGGCGCGCGCCTCGGGCTGTGTCAGCCACATCTTCTCGATCTGGTAGAACTCGCGCACCTCGGGGCGGAAGACGTGGACGATCACGTCGCCCGCGTCGATCAGCACCCAGTCGGCGGTGTCGCGCCCCTCGATGCGCGGCAGCGTCGCCGCCTCGTGCTTGAGCCGCTCGACCAGCTTCTCGGCGATGGACGAGACGTGGCGGCTGGAGCGCCCGGAGGCGACCACCATGAAATCGGCCATGTCCGACTTGCCGGCGAGGTCGATGTCGACCACCGCTTCGGCACCGTCCTGGTCGAGGGAGTGGAGGACGAGGTCGAGCAGGGCCCGGCCCTCCGAGGGCGCCTTGGCGGCGGGATGCGTGGGAGCGCGCTCGGCGCTCGTCGCGATCGGGTCAGCCAGAACGGACCTCCGTCAACGGGCCGTGCCGACCGACATGGCCGGCCTCTCGGCGTTTGGCTCGGGTGTCAAGGTAGCGTGCCGCATGACGCATCACAAGCCGTGGAGACGTGGCGCGCGGCCGCGTCGGGCGGCCGCGTCCTCGGAGGGTGCCGCCGCTCCGTGCCCGGGATCGTCCGAGATCGCCGCGTGTTTTCCGGGCCTGTACTGCCCGGCTCCCGAACAATCGGACTTGGTTCCATTGTTTTTTAGGGAAATTTTCACGAGTGCAGGGCGTGCGGCGCTTGCCTTCGCCCCCCCGTTGCGTCAGGTTGCAGTGCGGGAGCACGTGAGGGCGTGCCCGTCGCAGTCTCCTCGAGGAGGGAAAATGCTCAAGCTTGGAATCGCCGCGGCGCTCGTCGCCGGGCTCGCCGCCAGCGGCGCGCAGGCGGTGACGTTCGTTGAGAACGACAACGCCCCGAACTTCACGAGTTCGTTCAATACGGCGCCGTTCCTTGGTACCTTTGACGGCAGCGAGTTCATTGTACAGGGCCGTGTCAGCACCGGAACCGATTCGTTCCTGTTCGATTCGACCGTCCCGTTCGACGTCAACATTACTTCGATCGCCACCCCCTCGCGCGAGGTCGATGTCACCTTGCTCGAGCCCGACGGCACCATCTCGTCGCTCGGCTCGGCCTCGGCGAGCACGAGCGTCCCGGTGACCGTCGCGTCTGGCCTCGCGGCCGGCATGGGCTACGGCCTGCAGGTGGCGAGCATGGGGGGCAGCGGCAACTTCAGGTACGAGTTCACGCTGCTCGAAGGCGACGACAATGGCACGGTCATCCCGCTGCCGCCGGCGGCGGCGCTGCTGCTCGTCGGCATCGCCGGCATCGGGCTGGCCAGCCGCCGCAACGCGGCCTGAGACCCGACACGCGCGGCCGAGGGCGGACGCGCGCCGGGCCTGAATTATCGGGGAGGCGGCTGCTGCCGCCTCCTTTCGTCGTTGGGGGAGCGGCCGTCGCCGGCCCCCCTGACGGGCGTCAGTGGTTGCCGCGCACCACCCGCTCGTAGCTCTGGGCGATGTCCTTGGTCAGCGCGCCGACCTCGAAGGTGTAGTCGCCGATCTCGCCCACCGGCGTGACCTCGGCGGCGGTGCCGGTCAGCCAGCACTGCTCGAAGCTCTCCAGCTCGGAAGGCTGGATGTGGCGCTCGATCACCTCGACGCCGCGCGCCTGCAGCATCTCGATCACCGTCTGGCGCGTGAGCCCGTTCAGGAAGCAGTCGGGCGTCGGCGTGTGCACCGCGCCGTCCTTCACGAAGAACACGTTGGCCCCGGTCGCCTCGGCGACGTAGCCGCGGTAGTCCATCATCAGGCTGTCGGCGCAGCCCTCTGCCTCGGCGGCGTGCTTGGACATGGTGCAGATCATGTAGAGCCCGGACGCCTTGGCGTGGCAGGGAATGGTCTCGGGGCTCGGGCGCTTCCACTTCGAGATCGCGAGCTTGGCGCCCTTGAGCTTCGCGTCGCCGTAGTAGGCGCCCCAGGGCCAGGCGGCGACCGCCATGCGGATCGGGTTCCGCGCCGAGGCCACGCCCATGTCCGGCCCCGCGCCGCGCCAGACGACCACGCGCACGTAGGCGTCGGACTCCGCGTGCCCGTTGGCGCGCAGCGTCACCGCCTTGGCCTCCTCGATCTCCTCGACGGTGTAGGGCACGGGGATGTCGCAGGCCATGCCGGAGGCGAGCAGGCGCCTCGAATGCTCCTCCGACTTGAAGATGCGCCCGCCGTAGGCGCGCTCGCCCTCGAAGACGGCCGAGGCGTAGTGCAGCCCGTGCGTCAAGACGTGTACCTGGGCGCGGCGCCACTCCACCAGGTCGCCGTCCATCCAGATGAAGCCGTCGCGATCGTCGTAGCCGCTGCCGGGGGCCATCCACAGTCTCCTCGCCGGGCGCGCCCGGCCTGCTTCGTTGCGTGTCCGCGTCGCGGGACGACAGAATCTGCCGCTCCGCGACGCCAGGGGCGCGTAACATTGCGGTTGCCTCCGGTCAACATGGCTGACATAAATTCCCCCGCCGGCGCGGCTGCCGGCCGGGGACGCAGCGGGGGCCGGAGAGACCATGGCGTCGAGGAGCGAGGGGCTCGGGGCGCGGCGCGGCCAGGCGCACCGGTCCGAGCGGCTACTGTTCCTGACCGAGGAGCAGCTGCGCCAGGGCATCGAGCTGATGTTCTTCGCCTACCGCGACTTCACCTCCGACCCCGACGCGGTGCTCGCCGATCGCGGCTACGGCCGCGCCCACCACCGCGCGCTGCACTTCATCAAGCGCCGCCCCGGCGTCACGGTGGCGGGGCTCCTGGAGATCCTGCGGATCACCAAGCAGTCGCTGAACCGCGTGCTGCGCCAGCTCGTCGACGACGGGCTCGTGGTCTCCTCCGTCGGGCGCGAGGACCGTCGCCAGCGCAACCTGCACCTGACGCCCGCCGGCGAGGCGCTGGAGCGCCAGCTCTCCGAGCCCCAGCGCGCGCGGCTGCGCCGCGCCTTCTCGGAAGCCGGTCCCCAGGCGGTCGCGGGCTTTCGCGCGGTGCTCGAGCGGATGCTCGACGACGAGGGGCGCGAGAGCGTGATGAGCCTCGTCGAGCGCGAGGAGCGATGAGCGGGGAGAAGGCGGGCGTCGTGGTCGGCGGAGGCGGGGAGGGCGGCGCGCACGTCCTCGTCGTCGACGACGACGCGCGCATCCGCGATCTGCTGAAGCGCTTCCTGCAGCGCCACGGCTTCCTGGTGACGGCGGCGCGCGACGCCGAGCACGCCGAGCGGCTCTGCGCCGTCCTCGCCTTCGACGCCATGGTGCTCGACGTGATGATGGAGGGCGAGGACGGGATCGGCTTCACGCGGCGCATCCGCGACGACTTCGCGGCCCCCATTCTGCTGCTGACCGCGCGCGGCGAGACGGCCGAGCGCATCGAGGGGCTGGAGGCCGGCGCGGACGACTATCTCGTCAAGCCCTTCGAGCCGCGCGAGCTGCTGCTCCGCCTCAACGCCATCCTGCGCCGCGCCCAGCCCGCGCCGGCCCAGCCCGCCGCGCCCGTCCAGCTCACCCTGACGCTCGGCGCGACGCGCTACGACCTGACGCGCGGTGCGCTCGAACGCGACGGCGCCGTGATCCGGCTCACCACCTCCGAGCAGGCGCTGATGAGGGTGTTCGCGCGCCGCCCCAACGAGCCGATCTCGCGCGCGCGGTTGGCCGAGGAACTCGGCGGCGCCGGCGGCGAGGTGCAGGAGCGCGCCGTCGACGTCCAGATCACCCGGCTCCGGCGCAAGATCGAGGCCGACCCCAAGACGCCGCGCTATCTCCAGACCGTGCGCGGCGCGGGCTACATGCTCACGCCCGACTGAGCGGGCGCTCCGAGGGCGGCCTCTCCGCCGCGCCCGCGCGCCCGGCCGGCGCGGCGCCCCTTCCGTCCGCCGGCGCGGCCGGGCAGGGTGGGCGCACGCCCGAAACCCCCGCCCGGCGTCCGCTCCGACGTCGCGCGTCCGACACCCCACGTCCGAAGTCGATCGAGAGCGCCGCCATGGCCATGACCCGCACGCGCCGCCCCCGCCCGCATCCCGGCCCGCGATCCCGCCCGCGCGCCGGCCTCGCCGCGCTCCTCGGCGCCGCCCTCGCCGCGGCGCCCGCCACGGCGCTCGCCCAGGGGGGCGCCCAGGGGAGCGCCCGGGGGCTGACGCCCGATCTCGAGGCGGTCGAGTGGTCCTCGGTGCGCTCCGAGGTCCCGGGCTTTCCCGGCGTCGGCGTGTTCGAGATGCCGCGCGTCTTCGCCCAGACCCGCGTGGTCGCGGGCCTCGCCGCGCGGGGCGAGACCCGCGGCGCGCTGCGCGCGGTCGAGCGCCTGATCGCGCGCCATCCGCTGATCGGCGACTTCCACGCCACCCGCGCGCTCCTGCTCGCGCGGCTCGACCGCTCGGGGGCGGCGCTGCGCGCCTTCGACGTCGCGCTCGATCTCGGCTACGACCACCTCGGCCGGGTGCGCCGCACCCCGGCCTTCAGCGCGCTGACCAGCGATCCGGGCTTTCGCGACCTCGCCGGGCGCGAGCGCACGCCGCCCCGGATCCCGACGCCGCGCCGCGCCTTCCCGGCGCGGGTCGAGGGCCAGACCGCGCTCGTCGAGGCCGGCAACACCCGCTGGCGCGCCGATCTGCAGTCGCTCGAGGCGCTGTTCCGCATCGGCTCGCCCGACGAGCCGTTCTCCGACTTCGGCCGCGGCCGCCTCGCGCGGCGCATCAACGCCGGCGAGGCGGCGGGGCTCGCGGGGCTGCTCTACGACAACCGGGACGGGGGCCACTCGACGCTGGAGCGCGAGGACTACCCCGGCCTCGCCTTCGTCGAGTACTCCGACGCCGCGCGAGAGGCGGGCATCCACTACGGCGCCGCGCGCCAGATCGTGTTCGACCAGCCGACCTTCGGCAACTCGTCGACCGCGCACACCGCGGGCACGTTCTGGCGCAGCCAGCCGCGCGCGATGCTGACCGAGGCCGGCGGCGCCGAGCGGCTGGCGACGCTCTACCGGCTGAACCACCTCTACGTCTATCCCGAGCACCGCGACCACGACCCGGCCACCGACGGGGGCGAGGGCGATCTGTTCCCGGCCAACACCCCGTTCTTCGTGGTGAGCCAGGGCTCCTCGGGCTCGGACGAGCCGTTCCTGGAGGCGATCGCGCACATCCTCGCGGCGATGCGCCCCGAGACGCGCGCCTATCTGGAGGCGCGCGGGCTGATCGCGCCGACGGTGCAGATGGTGCTGAGGCGCGGCATGGCGGGCATCGACGACGAGCGCGACGCCTACCTGAGCGCGGACGCGCACCCGGTGGTGTTCGACGCCGGGCGCATCGACCTCGCGCGGATGCGCTCGATCGCCGAGCGGCTGACGCCGGCCTCGGCGCCGCCCGCGGCGGTGGTGGGCGTGCTCAAGGACCTCGACGCCTCGGAGGCGGTCGAGCTGTTCTCCGGCGGGCTCGACGAGCGGCTGTTCGACACCCCCTTCGCGATCGCGCGGCTCTGGCGCTCGACCGCCGGCTCGCGCTCGATGATGCTCGTGGCCGGCACCTACGCCGCCGAGCCCGGCCTGGAGCCGCGCTTCGTCTGGCGCGTGCTCCAGGGCGATCCCGAGCGGGTGCGCCTGACGCCGCTCGGCGAGAACGGCCGGCGCGCGCGCCTGGAGGTGGACTGGCACGACGAGATCGCCTCCGGCGCGCACCCCGACATGGCCTCGCGCCGCGTCGACGTCGCCGTGTTCGTGGACAACGGCGAGGAGCTGTCGGCGCCCGCCTTCGTCTCGATCGCCATGCCGCGCGACCAGGCGCGGCGCTACGAGGCGGACGGCGAGGGGGGGCGGCGCCTCGCCGAGATCGACTTCGCGCCCGAGGCCGGGGCCGAGGCCTACGTCGACCCGGTGCTGTTCCCGCGCCGCCCCTGGCGCGACGTCCACGAATGGCTCGCCGACGGCAGCCACGCGGGCTGGACGCGCCGCTACGCCGACGGCCGCGCGGACGAGCGCTACACCCCGCGCGGGCTCCTGATCGCCGCGGCCGGCGCGGCCGGCCGGCCGACGCTGCTCGCCGGCGTCGAGTACCGCCGCCGCCGCCGCCCCGACGGGCGCGAGCAGGTCTCGCCCGAGCCCTCGGGACGGCGCTACCGCGTGATCTACCCCTCCGACGACGCGCCGGAAGGCACGCTGGTGCCGCTGCGCCCCGAGGGCGAGGAAGAGGGCGAGGAAGGGGACGGGGCGCAGGGACAGGGCGGGACCGGGGCGCCGTCGGACGGCTGAGCGCCCCGGAGCGCGCGACCCGACCGGGTCGCACGCTTCACGCCGTCGGGAGCCCGCGCTCTCACCGGACGCCCGGGCGCCGCGCGCGGGCGGGGCGTGCGGCCCGGAGCACTGCCCGACCGGGCCAAGCCGCGCGCCCTGGATCGTCGTTTCGGCGCGCAGGTCACCCGGTCCCCGTTTCGCGCCGATCGGATTGCGCTCTAGCTCACCACGATGGCGTGGATGCCCGCGGCGGTGGTGTCGGCGTCGAGCACCCGGCGCACGCCGCAGAGCACGTAGCCGTGGTCGGGCACGCGCACCGTGCGGGCGTGGCCCTTCTGCGAGACGAAGCTGACCGCGCCCGCCTCCTCGACGTAGAGCGCGACCGCGACCGTCGGCAGGTCGGCGTCGTCGTCGGGCAGGACCGGCACGTAGTCGAGGCCCGGCCCCGAGACCGAGGTGGCGCGGTGCAGGAAGGGATCGTTCATCGCAGGGCTCCTTGGGCCGGCGGCGTGGCGGCCGCGGACCGGGAGCGGCGCCGCGGCGGCGACGCGTTCAGGGCGCCGCCGCGGTGCTTGTGGGCGCCCGCCCGGCCCCGTTGCGCCGCCGCCCGGTCGATCGCGCGGCGGGGGAGGCGAGCGGCATGCGCGCGAAACGGGCGGGAGGGCGATCGAACGGCGGGCGGGGGCGTTGTCGCCGGCCTCCCGGCCGGTCTATCGTCGCTGCCCATGAGCGTCATCGTCCTTCGCCATCCGTCGAGCCACCGCCACGTCACGCCGCCCGGCCACCCCGAGCGCGTGGCGCGGATCGAGACCGTCGACGCCGTGCTGTCGAGCGCCGAGTTCGACCGTCTCGTCCACCGCGAGGCGCCCGCCGCGGACGACGCGGCGCTGAAGCGCGTCCATCTCGAGGCCTACGTCGACGCGATCGCCGCGGTCGCGCCCGAGGCCGGCTCGGTCGCGCTCGACCCCGACACCCACATGTCCCCCGGCTCGCTGGAGGCCGCGCGCCATGCCGCGGGCGCCAGCATCGCCGCGGTCGACGCGGTGATGGCCGGCGAGGCCCGCGCCGCCTTCTGCGCGGTGCGCCCCTGCGGCCACCACGCCGAGCGCGACCGCGCCATGGGGTTCTGCCTGTTCAACAACGTCGCCGTCGGCGCGGCGCACGCGATCGCGCGCCACGGGCTCTCGCGCGTGGCGATCGTCGACTTCGACGTCCATCACGGCAACGGCACGCAGGACATCTTCGAGCGCGACGCGCGCGTGATGTTCGCCTCGACCCACCAGATGCCGCTCTATCCCGGCACCGGCGCGCCGCACGAGACCGGGGTCGGCAACGTCGTCAACGTGGCCCTCGACCCGATGTCGGGCGGTGCTGCGATGCGCCGCGCCTACGAGGGCACGGTGCTGCCGCAGCTGCGCGCCTTCCGCCCGGAGCTGGTGATGATCTCGGCCGGCTTCGACGCGCACGCCAACGACCCGCTCGCCGGCCTCAACTGGCTCGACAGCGACTTCCGATGGGTGACCGAGCGGCTCTGCGAGGTCGCCGCCGATGTGGCGGGCGGCCGCGTGGGCTCGACGCTGGTGGGTGGCTACGACCTCGACGGCTTGGCCGACAGCCTGCGCTGCCACCTCGACGCGCTCGTCGCCCACGCCGAGCGCTGACCCGGAAGACCCACGAAGGACGTTATGGCCAAGACCGCCGACGCGGAGATCGACAAGCTCAGCTTCGAGGACGCGCTCGCGCAGCTCTCGGAGGTGGTGGACCAGCTCGAGAGCGGCGAGGTCGCGCTCGACCGCTCGATCGCGCTCTACGAGCGCGGCGAGAAGCTCCGACGCCACTGCGAGAAGCGCCTCGACGAGGCCGAGATGAAGGTCGAGCGCATCGTCGCCGCGCGTGACGGCGAGGCCGCGACCGAGCCGTTCGACGCCGGTTGAGGCGGTCGCGCCCCTTGCGCCCGTCCCCGCGTTCGTCGTTAAGACGTCGGATCGGCCGATCCCGATCGACCATGACCGAATCCAGAGACGATTTGCACCGTCCATCGCCCGAATGTCAGGATGACCTGACAGCCGCTCGCCGGAGGTTCCGTTGACCGACCGCCCCCAGACCCCGCTGCTCGATCGCGTGGCCGTGCCCGCCGACCTGCGACAGTTCACCGACGAGGAACTGAGACAGCTCGCGGACGAACTCCGCGCCGAGACGATCTCGGCGGTCTCGACCACGGGCGGCCACCTCGGCGCGGGCCTCGGGGTGGTGGAGCTGACGGTGGCGATCCACGCGGTGTTCGACACCCCGCGCGACAAGCTGATCTGGGACGTCGGCCACCAGTGCTACCCCCACAAGATCGTCACCGGCCGGCGCGAGCGCATCCGCACGCTGCGCCAGGGCGGCGGCCTCTCGGGCTTCACCAAGCGCGCCGAGAGCGCGTACGACCCCTTCGGCGCGGCGCATAGCTCGACCTCGATCTCCTCGGCGCTCGGCTTCGCGGTCGCGCGCGACTTCGGCGCCGAGGGCACGGGCGACGCCATCGCCGTGATCGGCGACGGCGCCATGACCGCCGGCATGGCCTACGAGGCGATGAACAACGCGGGCCATCTCGGGCGTCGCCTGGTGGTGATCCTGAACGACAACGAGATGTCGATCGCGCCGCCCGTCGGCGCGATGTCGGCCTATCTGGCGCGGCTGCTCTCGGGCAAGACCTACCACGACTTCCGCCACGCGGCGAAGCAGGCGCTGGAGCTTCTGCCGACGCCGTTCCGCACCGCCGCGGGCAAGCTGGAGGAATACGCCAAGGGCATCACCGTCGGCGGCACCATCTTCGAGGAGCTGGGCTTCACCTACATCGGCCCGATCGACGGCCACGACATGAGCCAGCTCCTGCCGGTGCTGCGCAACGTGCGCAAGTACGCCGACGGCCCCGTGCTGATCCACGCCATCACCAAGAAGGGCAAGGGCTACGCGCCCGCCGAGGGCGCGGCCGACAAGGGCCATGCGCGGGCCAAGTTCGACGTGGTCACCGGCGAGCAGAAGAAGGCCCCGGCCAACGCGCCGAACTACACCAAGGTGTTCGCGAACGCCCTGATCAAGGAGGCCGCGGCCGACGAGCGCGTCGTCGCCGTCACCGCGGCCATGCCCGCCGGCACCGGCCTCGACGTCTTCGGCAAGCGCTTCCCCGCGCGCACCTTCGACGTCGGCATCGCCGAGCAGCACGCGGTGCCCTTCTGCGCCGGCATGGCGGCGGCGGGGATGAAGCCCTTCGCCGCGATCTACTCGACCTTCCTCCAGCGTGGCTACGACCAGGTGGTCCACGACGTCGCGATCCAGAAGCTGCCGGTGCGCTTCGCCATCGACCGCGCCGGCCTCGTCGGCGCCGACGGGGCGACGCACGCAGGCAGCTTCGACATCGCCTATCTCGCCTGCCTGCCGAACTTCGTGGTCATGGCCGCGGGCGACGAGGCGGAACTCGTCCACATGGTCGCGACCGCCCGCGCGATCGACGACCGCCCCTCGTCCTTCCGCTATCCCCGCGGCGAGGGCATGGGCGTCGACATGCCCGAGCGCGGCACGCCGCTCGAGATCGGCCGCGGCCGCATCGTGAAGGAGGGCACCAAGATCGCCCTCCTGTCCTTCGGCGCGCGCCTCGCCGAGAGCCTGACGGCGGCCGAGGAGCTGGAGGCGCGCGGTCTCTCGACCACGGTGGCCGACGCCCGCTTCGCCAAGCCCCTGGACCGCGACCTGATCCTGCGCCTCGTGCGCGAGCACGAAGCGGTGATCACGCTGGAGGAGGGCTCGATCGGCGGCTTCGGCTCGGCGGTGCTGCATCTGCTCGCGCACGAGGGCGCGCTGGACCACGGCGCGAAGATCCGGCCCATGGTGCTGCCGGACGCCTTCCTGGACCAGGACAGCCCCTACAAGATGTACGAGACGGCGGCGATGAACGCCTCGCACATCGTGGCGCAGGCGCTGGCGGCGCTGGGGCGGGAGGAGGATGCCGCCGTGCGGGCTTGAGGATGGGCGCTTTGCACATGCCATAAACGCCGCAACCGGGACGGTGCGTGCAAGCACGCACCTCACGGGCTAAAAGGAAGTTTATATGATTGAGGGGTTCTCAGACCTATCCGACGATAAGTACGTCGCCTTTATTCAGCTTCATTCCGAATTTGAGAGTGAATTCAACTCGCTGATGGGAGACAGTAACTCGAACTTCGAGTATTGTGCATCAAACTATACGAATAAAACCATTGCTGCCTCGCAGGCATTGGATATTGATGCTTTTCTTACATTTAGAGTTGAGTTTGAAAATAGCAGGGAGTTTTCGGCAGAGTTCTCCGCGTTCAAGAGGGCGGTAGAGGGCCTAATTATACAGATTAGAGTGCGCTATTCTCGACAGATAAAAGAAAGAAGTGTTGGATTGAGCGATGAGCAAAAATCGAAAATACATAGCCTAATTAATAAAATACGCGAGCAAGTTGGCAAGTCTTCTGCGTCAACGGACAAGAAAGAGCGAATTTTCACAATTATTGCAAAGCTATCTGAGGAAATTGATAAGCCAAGGGCTGGTCTTGAACGCTTTGGTGACTTCGCTCGTGGGCTGGCTGGGGTTAGCAAAGACGTCGCAGATGGGGCGGAGCCGTGGTGGAAGTGGTTCAAAGTTATCATGGGTGTGGTTGATGAGGCCAAAAGCTCTGAGCCCCAGCTTCCTCCTCCCTCTGATATTAAGAAGATTGAACCACCAAGAAAGATAGAGCGCGGCTCTCGGTTCGCCGACGATTTGGACGATGAGATACCATTCTGATGTATCAAGCGTGGGGCGGGGTTCACCTCGCCACCTTTCACCGTCGGCACCATCTACAGGGTAAACCTCGCCCCACGAGCCGCGCTTCGCCTTTGCCCTTACTCCCCCTTCGCCGCCTCCTCCTGCGCCTCGCGCCAGATCTGGCTGTAGACGAGCGCCGTGAACAGCGTCGTGCCGCCGATGATGTTGCCGATCAGCGCGGGCAGGATGAAGTTCCCCATCGCCCAGCCGAGCCCGGTCTCGCCCGCGATCACGTGCGCCAGCACCTCGACCGAGCCGGCGATCACGTGGCCGAAGTCGCAGACCACGATCACGTACATCATCAGGAAGATCGCGAGCACCTGGCTCGACCGCACGCTCGGCAGGAGCCACACCAGCGAGGCGATCAGGAAGCCCGCGCCCACCCCCTTCATCACCATCACCTCGAAGGGGAAGTGCTCCAGATGGCGCCCGATGGACAGGATCGCCTCGACCGCCTCCTCGGAGAAGGCGCCGCTGCCTACGATGAACCAGGCGCTGAACACGCAGCCGGCCATGTTGGCGAAGAAGATCAGCACCCAGAGCCGCCCGAGCCGGGCGACGTTGCGCAAGGACGGCGACAGCATCACCGGCGTCACCGCGGTGATGGTGTGCTCGGTGAAGAGCTGCAGCCGCCCGCAGATCACGATCAGGAAGCCGACCGGATAGCCGAGGTCGTAGACGAGCTTGGCCCACTCGGTCTCGGGCAGGCGCATCTTCAGCATGCCCATGACGAAGACCGAGGCGCCGATCGCGATGCCGGCGGCGAGGCCCGAGACCACGAGGCCGAGCGTCGGGCGCTCCAGCTCCTCCTCGCCCTCGCGGCGGATGATCTCGTAGATGTGCGCCGCGCGCAGCGGCTGCGCCTCGGTCAGGTCGCGGCCCTCGGGCCGGGGGCGCTCGCTCCTGATCGGGCTGGCATCGTTCACGGTGGCCTCTCCGCCGGGCCGGCCCCGATCGGCCGCGGCCCCGGCGGACGCTGAACGCGGGAGGGAGCCGAACGGACGCATCGCGGCGACGCGGGACCGGCCGCGCCGCGGTCCCGTCGCAAAGCCCGGCTAGCCTCGGCCCGTCTTCACGGAGGGGTCATCCGACATGCCGTTCATCCTGGCTCTCCTCGGCGTCCTGAGCGTCGCCGCCGTCTGGTACTGGCGCGTCAAGATGGCCCGCGAGGCCGGTGGCGAGCTGCTCGACGCCGCCGCCGACGTCCGCGCCGCCGTGCGCCGCTTCGGGTATCGAAGGCGTGCCGACGTCCACCCGGCCGACGCCGTCGAGGACAGCCGCCTCGCCGCCGCCGGCGTCATGGCCGCGGTCGCGGGCGTCGACGGCGCGCTGTCGCGCGCCGAGATCGACGCCATCGCGGCCGAGGCGCGCCGGGTGTTCGGCGCGGGGCCGGCCGAGGCCGACGAGATCGCCGCCTTCGGCCGCTGGGTCGCCGGCCAGTGCGGCACGCCCGAGGAGGCCGTGCGCCGCCTGACCCGCGCGATCCGCCGTCTCGCCGGCGACGCCGCCGGCCCCGACCTGGTCGCGATGGCCGAGCGCGTCGCCCGCGCCGACGGCGCCTTGCCGAACGAGCGCCAGGACGAGCTGCTCCACGCGCTTCGCCGCGGCTTCGAGCGGCGCTGAGGCGTCCGCGGCGTCGCCACGGCAAGGGGGCGGCTTGATCGTCGCCCGCGACGGGCTATCACGAACCCCGAGGAAGGCCGTCGCGCGCGAGCGCCGCGGTCCCCGACCTTCGCAGAGCGGCGCGGTGCCGGGCCAGCGGCCCCGCCGCGCCGGCAAGACCGGCGGCGTTCGGCCGCCCCGACCGTCGGGAAGGCCCGGGCGAGACCCCGGCGCCGCCCGCGCGATCGTGTTCGAACGGCTCCGACGAGAGCCGAAATCCGACCAGGGAGACCACCCCCATGAAGCGCACCCTTCTCGGCGCCCTCTTCGCCACCGTCGCCGCCCCGGCGCTCGCCCAGGCCCAGTCCTCGGGCGACTGCGGCGAGGTGTCGATCACCGAGATGAACTGGGCCTCGGCCCAGATCGTCACCACGGTCGCGAGCTTCATCATGCGCGAGGGCTACGGCTGCGAGGTGACGGTGGTCCCCTCCGACACCGTGCCCGCCGTGACCTCGCTCGCCGAGAACGGCGAGCCCGACATCGTCACCGAGCTGTGGCTGAACTCCACGGGCGACACCTACGAGCGCCTCGAAGAGGAGGGCAAGGTGCAGCGGCTCACCAAGGTGATCGAGCCCGGCGGCGTCGAGGGCTGGTGGATCCCGGCCTACCTCGCCGAGGAGCACCCGGAGCTGACCACCATCGAGGGCGTGATGGAGAACCCCGACCTCGTCGGCGGGCGCTTCAACAACTGCCCGACCGGCTGGGGCTGCCGCGTCGTCAACGACAACCTGGTCCGCGCGCTCGATCTGGAGGCCTCCGGCCTCGAAGTGTTCAACCACGGCTCGGGCTCGACGCTCGCGACCTCGATGGCCGCGGCCTACGAGGACGAGGAGCCTTGGTTCGGCTACTACTGGGGGCCGACCGTGCCGCTCGGCAAGTACGACATGGTCGAGGTCGAGCTCGGCGAGGTGAAGCCCGAGGTGCACGCGCGCAACCAGAACCAGGACGCCGACAACCCGGGCGTCAGCGGCTTCCCGAACGCGCCGGTGTTCACGGTGGTGACCACCGAGTTCCAGGAGTCGCACCCCGAGATCACCGAGTTCCTGTCGAACATGAGCTTCGACGTCGAGACCCTGTCCTCGGTGCTCGCCTGGAAGGACGAGAACAACGCCACCGCGCAGGAGGCGGCGGTCCACTACCTGACCACCTACCAGGACGCCTGGTCGGGCTGGCTGAGCGAGGACGCGCGCGAGAACCTCGCCAACCTGCTCGGGCAGTGAGCCGGACGGCGGCCCGTGCGGCCGCGCGGCGTCCGGGGAGCGCGCCTCCCCGGGCACCGCGCGGCGCGCGATCGTCTCGACATCGTCTCGACGGGGGGACCTGACGGATGGCGACCTACGACTTCGTGTTCGACCGCCTCGGCCTGCGCGACTGGTGCGGCGGCGGGGACGGCGCCGGGCCGATGACGCTCGACGACCTGGCCGCGCAGGCGCGGGGCCGCGAGGAGGCCGAGGTGTCGGTCTGGGAGCTGCCCTTCCCCTCGCTCGACGCGCTGAACGAGGCCTGCTCGGCGGTGCCGCGCTCGCGCACGGTCACGCGCGGGCTCGAGAACCTGTTCCTCGACGTGCGCGAGGTGCTGCGCTTCGTGCTCGACCCGATCACGCAGCCGCTCAGCTGGATGCTCGACGGCGCGCTCTGGGCGGTCCTGAACACGCCGTGGTGGATCGTGATCCCGGTGCTGCTCGCCGTCGTGCAGCTCGTGGCGCGCTCGGCGAAGCTCACCGCCTTCGTCGCCGGCTGCTTCTTCCTGCTCGCCTTCATCGACCACTACGACGAGGCGATGCGGACGCTCTCGATCATCTTCGTCTGCGCCTTCATCTGCGTGCTGCTCGGAGTGCCGATCGGCATTCTGATGTCGCGCTCGGACCGCACGCGACAGGCGATCATCCCGGTCCTGGACATGCTCCAGACCCTGCCGCCCTTCGTCTACCTGATCCCGCTGATCTTCCTGTTCAGCGTGACGGAGTCGAAGCTCTACGGCATCGCCATCATCCTCTACGCCATCGTGCCAGTGATCCGCCTCACCGACCTCGGCATCCGCCTCGTCGACCGCGACGTGATCGAGGCGGCCGACGCCTTCGGCATGACCGACCGCCAGAAGCTGATCGGCGTGCAGATCCCGCTCGCGCTGCCGAACATCATGGCGGGCGTCAACCAGACCATCATGATGTCGCTCGCCATGGTGGTGATCGCCTCGCTGGTCTCCGCGCCCGGCCTCGGCGTGCTGGTGCTCCAGGGCATCAACAACCTCGAACTCGGCACCGGGTTGGTGGCGGGCCTCGGCATCGTGCTGCTCGCGGTGATCCTGGACCGCACCACCAAGGCGTCGCTCGGCCGCATCAACGCCGCGCAGAAGGGCTGACCATGCTGGAGCGCAACACCTCCGCCGCCGGGATGACCCACGTCGGCCACGGCGCGCGCCGCGAGGGCGAGGCCAAGATCCGCGTGCGCGGGCTCTACAAGATCTTCGGCGACGACCCCGCGGCCGCGCTGGCCGACGTCCACGCCGGCATGACCAAGCCCGAACTCCTGGAGGAGCGCGGCCACGTGCTCGGGCTCCAGGACATCGGCATCGACATGATGGCCGGCGAGATCACGGTGGTGATGGGCCTCTCCGGCTCGGGCAAGTCGACCTTCATCCGCCACCTGAACCGCCTGATCGAGCCGACCGCGGGCTCGATCGAGGTCGAGGGCGAGGACATCCTCGCCTACGACGAGGACCGCCTCCGCCGGCTCCGCCAGGAGCGCATGACCATGGTGTTCCAGAAGTTCGCGCTCCTGCCGCACCGCACGGTGGCCGAGAACGCGGCGCTCGCGCTGTCGACGCGCGGCTGGAAGCGGGGCGACTACGAGGCCGAGGCCGCGAAGTGGCTCGACCGCGTCGGCCTCGGCGGCTACGGCCACTACCACCCCCACCACCTGTCGGGCGGCATGCAGCAGCGCGTCGGCATCGCCCGCGCGCTGACCTCCAACGCCGAGATCATGCTGATGGACGAGGCGTTCTCGGCGCTCGATCCCCTGATCCGCACCGACATGCAGGACCTGCTGCTCGAATTGCAGGACGAGCTGCAGAAGACGGTGGTGTTCATCACCCACGACCTCGACGAGGCGCTGAAGCTCGCCGACCATCTCGTGATCCTGAAGGAGGGGCGGGTGGTGCAGCAGGACGCGCCGCAGGCGATCCTGCTCGACCCGGCCGATCCCTACGTCGAGGACTTCATCGCCGACATCAACCGCGCCCGCGTGCTGCGCGCGCGTTCGGTGATGGACACCGACACCGATGCCGAGGTGCAGGGCAGCATCGGCTACGAGGACCGGCTGGAGGACGTGATCGCGCGCGCGGGCGGCGACACCGCGCTCGCCTTCGCCGTCGAGCGCGACGGCACCCGCGTCGGCACGCTGCGCATGACCGATCTCGTGCGCGCGCTGGTCCCGGCCAGGGGCGGGGAGGCGAGCACGCGGGTCTCGGCCTGAGCGGCCCCGCGCCCGGCCGGCCGACGCCGCGAAAGCGGAGGTGCGCCCGTATGACCTCCCCGACCCCGCGAAAGCGGGGGACGCCGGCACGACGGCCGAACTCGACCGCCGGCGCGTGACGCGCCGGTGTCCGGCGTGCTAACCGGGCCGTCGGGCAGGGGAGCCGTGTGCCGATGAGACCGATCCCGATCGCGAGCGCCGAGACGCTGCGCGCCGAGCTGGCGACGTTCCTGCGCTTCGCCTCGGTCGGCGCGGTCGCGACGCTGGTCCATCTCTCGGTCTCGGCCGCGGCGCTCGGCCTCGCGGGCGCGTCCGCGCAGATCGCCAACGGCGCCGGCTTCGCGGTCGCCTTCGCCGTCTCCTACCTCGGGCACTACCACGTCACCTTCCGCAGCCGGCGCGCCCACCGCGTCGGCCTTTCGCGCTTCGCGCTGGTGGCGCTCTCGGGCTATGCCGTCTCCGTGCTCGCGCTCGGCGCGCTGGCCGGCGTAGAGGCGCTGCCCGAGGCGCTGCGCCTCGGGCTCGCGATCGCCACGATCCCGGCCGTCAACTACGTCGCCGGCCGGCTCTGGGTGTACTGACGAAGGGGGCGGCCATGGACGGCGGGCGCGACGGCGACAGGGGGGCGCTGCTCTCGATCGTGGTGCCGGTGCTCGACGAGGAGGAGACCGTCGGCCCCTTCCTCGACGCCCTCGCCCCGGCGATCGAGCGCGTGCGGGCGCGCCAGCCTTTCGCGCTCGGCGCCGAGGTGGTGTTCGTCGACGACGGCTCGCGCGACCGCACGGTCGAGGTCGTGCGCGCGCGCCGGCTCGCGGGCGGCACCATCCGCCTCGTCAAGCTCTCGCGCAACTTCGGCAAGGACAGCGCCCTCGCCGCCGGGCTCGCGCACGCGCGGGGCGACATGGTCGTGCCGATGGACGTCGATCTGCAGGACCCGCCCGAGCTGTTGGAGCGCATGGTCGAGGCCTGGCGCGAGGGCGCCTTCATCGTCAACGCCGTGCGGGTCGACCGCTCGTCGGACGGCTGGTTCAAGCGCCGCAGCGCGGCGACGTTCTACCGCGTGTTCAACCGCCTCTCGGCCTATCCGCTGCACACGGACGTCGGCGACTTCCGCCTGCTCGACCGCCGCGTGGTCGACACGCTGGTCGCGATGCCCGAGCGGGTGCGCTTCACCAAGGGGCTGTTCGCCTGGCTCGGCTACGCGCCGGTCACCATCGAGTACGCCCGCCCCCCGCGCAGCGCCGGGGCGACCAAGTGGAAGGCGTGGTCGCTCTGGAACTTCGCGCTCGACGGCATCACCGGCTCGACCACGCTGCCGCTCCGGGTCTGGACCTACGCGGGCGGCGCGCTCGCGCTCGCCGCCGTCGGCTACGCCGCGATCATCGTGGTGCGCACGCTGCTCTACGGCGTCGACACGCCGGGCTACGCCTCGCTGATGACGGTGATCCTGGTCCTGAGCGCGATCCAGCTCGTGGCGCTCGGCATCCTCGGCGAGTACATCGGCCGCATCGCGATCGAGGTGCGCCAGCGCCCGCTCTACCTCGTCGAGGCGGTGCAGGAGATCGACGAGGACGGCGTCGCGCGCCCCGCGGGCCTCGCCGAGGCGGCGCGCCCCGCGAGCCTGGCGGGACCCGTGCGTCCCGCGAGCCTCGCCGAGCCGGCGCGCGGACGTCCGTGAGGCGGGGGACGGCGGTGCCGCGTGTCCGGCTCGAACGGACGACCTACCGCTTACAAGGCGGTTGCTCTACCAGCTGAGCTAACGCGGCAGCCCGGCGTCGATACCAGCCGCGCCGGCGGGGGGTCAACGCTCGCCCGGCCGAGGTGGTGTTTCGGGTCGGGGTTCGGAGCGTCCGTCGGGTCGGGGCGGACGGCGAACCCGCCGCATGGCTGGTGCCGGGCGACGCTGGGTGTGGCATCGTTCGCCCGCGGGCTGACGAATGGGGATGGTCGGCTTTCTTGGGTGCTGCGGGCACTGTTCGATCTGGCTGCGAGCGCCCGGGTTGCACCATGAGCGGTCGATCGACTCATGTCGGCTCGGCCTATGCCAGCGGACGTTCGTGCAGGTCACGCCGGACGGCACAGTCGAGCTCGCGGAAGTTATTGGATTCATAGCACCGAATGACAGCATCTGAAGATGGTCAAGAACTCAACTTCGTGTGGCGTGACGGTTCGCTGCGATCTCAGAGCGGGCAGTATCGCAAAGTGCCGCACCGCTACTGGAGCCCGATGCGCTGGCCCTCCCATATGCGAACGATTTCTTGACGGCTGAACCAGCGGCATGGTCAGGACGCCAACGCTCTCGTCGTTGGTGCGTAGTCGAGAGCGATGCCAGACGCATCCGCTTCCCTCTTGCCCCGGCCGAAGGGCCATCCCTTCCCGCGCGACCATCGCCCATGCGGTGCGGCTCTACCTGCGCCTCTGCCTCAGCCTGCGCGATGTCGAAGAGCTGCTCGCCGAGCGCGGCGTGCTCGTCTCCTACGAGACGATCCGGATCTGGGTGGTCAAGTTCGCGTCCCAGTTCGCCGCTCTGATCCGCCGGGATCGGCCGGGACCGCGAGACAAGTGGCACCTCGACGAGGTGGTCGTCTCGAACGGCGGCGAGAGGCACTGGCTCTGGCGTGCGGTGGATGCCGAGGGCGAGGTGCTCGACATTCTCATGCAGTCGCGCCGGGACACCAGGGCGGCCCAGCGCTTCCTGCGCAAGCTGATCTGGCGCTGAGGCCGGCCCCGGGTGATCGTGACCGACAAGCTCGTCAGCTACGCCCGGGTGATCAGCGATCCCGTCCCGGGCCTCGACCATCGCCGTAACTCCTCACGTGGTTGGCATTCCGGCTTGATCCGAGGGGTGGGGTGTGGGTCATGGTCCGTATGCCTCGCCTGCCTCGCTATCAGCTGACCGACGCCGAGAAGGACGCGCTCCTAGAGCGCCAGTCGCGGCTGATCGAGGAGCAGGCCGCCCAGATCGAGGCGCTGCTCGAGCGCATCGCGGCG
>JBHJHI010000038.1:0-21670 GCA_050330995.1 Paracoccaceae bacterium | reverse complement strand
GCCGCGCCCGGCGTGGCGACGGACGGCGCGATCGCGTCGGCCGGGCGCGCCGGCGCCGCCTCGGCCAGGGGCGCGCCGGCGACGACGGCCCCGAGCAACGCGGCGGCGGGGACGATCAGGCGAAGAACGTGGCTCATGACTGCCTCTCCGGTCTGTGCGTGTCTTCCGAACGCGAAGCCGCGGGCTTCCGTCGCCCGCAGGCGCCGACGCCCGTCGGCACGGGGTGCGGGCGCGCTTGCCGCCCCGCAGCGCGCATGGCAGACCGGCTGGCGTTCGTCGCCCGAGGAGAGGAGCCCGACCGATGCAGCCCTTCACCCAGCTCACCGGCGTCGCCGCGCCCCTGCCGATGATGAACGTCGACACCGACATGATCATCCCCAAGCAGTTCCTGAAGACGATCCAGCGCACCGGCCTCGGCGTGCACCTGTTCACCGAGATGCGCTACCATGAGGACGGGAGCGAGAACCCCGAGTTCGTGCTGAACAAGCCGGCCTACCGCGAGGCCGAGATCCTGGTCGCGGGCGCCAACTTCGGCTGCGGCTCGTCGCGCGAGCACGCGCCCTGGGCGCTGATGGACTTCGGCATCCGCTGCGTGATCGCGCCGAGCTTCGCCGACATCTTCTACAACAACTGCTTCAAGAACGGCATCCTGCCGATCGCCCTGCCCGAGGCCGAGGTCGACAAGCTGATGGACGACGCCGAGCGCGGCGCCAACGCGCGCCTCACGGTCGATCTGGAGGCGCAGACCATCCAGGGCCCCGACGGCGGCACCATCCGCTTCGAGATCGACCCGCACCTGAAGCACTGCCTGCTCAACGGCCTCGACGACATCGCGCTGACGCTCGACCGCGAGAGCAAGATATCCTCCTACGAGGCGCGGCGCCGCGACGCGACGCCCTGGCTCGCCGCCGGCTGAGGCGCGCGATCCGTACCATCGCGCGTCCGTCCGCGATCGGGCTCGCCGGCGCGCTCGCCCTCGTCGGGACGGCCCTGGCCGAGCTGCCACCCGACAAGCCGGCGGGCGCGATCCGCATCGCCGTCTTCAACGCCGCGCTGAACCGTTCCGGTGCCGGCGTCCTGCTCGCCGATATCCGCGAGCGCGACCCCCAGGTGATGGCGGTCGCCGAGATCGTGCTCGCCGCGCGCCCGGACGTGCTGGTGGTGAACGAGCTGGACCGCGACGGCGAGGGCGCGGCGCTCGACGCCTTCGCGGGCCTGCTCGCCGACGGCGCGGGCGGGAGGCCCGGCCTCGCCTACCCTCACCGCGTGCAGCCGATGTCGAACACCGGCCGCCCCTCGGGGCTCGATGGGGACGGCGATGGCCGTGTCGGCGGGCCGGCCGACGCCTGGGGCTACGGCCGCTTTCCGGGGCAGTACGCGCTCGCCGTGCTGAGCCGGCTGCCACTCGGCGAGCCGCGGACCTGGCGGTTGTTCCCCTGGAGCGCGCTGCCCGACGCCGCGCGCCCGGTGCTGCCGAACGGCGAGCCCCTGCACGACGACGCGACTTGGGCACGGCTCAGGCTCAGCTCCAAGACCCACCTCGCGCTGCCGGTCGAGCCTCCGGGCGGCGGGGGCTTCACCCTGGTCGCCGCCCACCCGACGCCGCCGGTGTTCGACGGCGCGGCCGACCGCAACGGGCGGCGCAACGCGGACGAGATCCGGCTGATCGCGGCGATCCTCGACGGTGCCGATTGGCTGGTGGACGACGAGGGCCGCACGGGCGGGCTGGCCCCGGGCGAGCCCTTCGTGGTCGCGGGCGATCTGAACGCCGACCCCGCCGACGGCGAGGCGCGCCGCGAGGGGCTGTCGGCGCTCCTCGACCATCCGCGCATCACCGACCCCCGGCCGGCGAGCCGGGGCGCGATCGCCGCCGCCGAGGCGCAGGGTGGCGCCAACGCCGGGCACGCGACGCCGGCCGAGCGCGACACCGCCGATTTCCGCGACGACCCGGCGCCGGGCAACCTGAGGGTCGACTACCTGCTGCCCTCGACCGGGTTCCGGGTGCTCGGCGCGGGCGTGGTCTGGCCCGCGCCCGGCACGCCGGGGGCGGGACTGGTCGGCCGCTCGGGCGGCGAGCCGGTCAGCTCGGACCACCGTCTGGTCTGGATCGACGTGGCGCCATCGGGCGAGGAGTGAGCATGGGCGGCCGCCGCCCCCTCGCGCACGGCTTCAGACGTCGAGGTTGACCACCGACAGCGCGTTCTCCTGGATGAAGTTGCGCCGCGGCTCGACCACGTCGCCCATCAGCTTGGCGAACAGCTCGTCCGCCTCCGGGCCGTGCTCGACGCGCACCTGCAGCAGGGTGCGCGCCTCGGGGTCGAGCGTGGTCTCCCAGAGCTGCTGGGCGTTCATCTCGCCGAGGCCCTTGTAGCGCTGCACCGACAGCCCGCGCTCGCCCTCGGCCATGATCAGGTCGATCAGTTCGGAGGGCGCGCGCACCGGCGCCACGCGGTCGCGTCGGCGCAGCCACCCCGGCTCGCCGTAGGTCTCGATCAGCCCCGGCGCCATCTCGGCCAGACGCCGCGCCTCGGCCGCGCGCAGCGCGAAGGCGTCGACGGTGCGCGCCTCGACCACGCCGCGCAGCGTGCGCATCAGGCGCAGGCCGCCGTCGACGGTCGGCATCCCCTGCCAGCCGCGCGCGGTCTCGGTCGCGAGGCGGTCGAGGCGGGCGGCGACGGTGTCGGCCTGGTCCTGGGTCACGCCCGGCCGCATGGCGCCGGCGAGCGCCATCTGCTCCAGGATCGGACGGGGGTAGTGGGTCGGGAAGGCGGCGAGCACGCCCTTGACGCGCCGCGCCTCCTCGACCAGCCGCACGAGGTCGGGGCCGGCGATCTGCGCGCCGGAGGCCAGTTCGAGCACCGCGCCCTCGACGCCCTCGCGCGTCAGGTAGTCCTCGCGCTCGCGCTCGTTCTTGCAGTAGACTGACTGTCCGCGCCGGGTCACTTTGTAGAGCGGCGGCTGCGCGATGTAGAGGTGCCCGGCTTCGATCAGCTCCGGCATCTGGCGATAGAAGAACGTCAGCAGCAGCGTGCGGATGTGCGCGCCGTCCACGTCGGCGTCGGTCATGATGATGACCTTGTGGTAGCGCAGCTTCGAGAGATCGAAGTCGCCCCGCCCGATCCCCGTGCCGAGCGCGGTGATGAGCGTGCCGATCTGCTCGGACGAGATCATGCGGTCGAAGCGCGCGCGCTCGACGATCAGCACCTTGCCGCGGAGCGGCAGCACCGCCTGGTACTCGCGGTTGCGCCCCTGCTTGGCCGAGCCGCCGGCGCTGTCGCCCTCGACGATGAACAGCTCGGCCTTCTCGGGGTTCTTCTCGGCGCAGTCGGCGAGCTTGCCGGGCAGGTTGGAGACGTCCATCGCCGTCTTGCGCTTGGACTCGCGCGCGCGTCGCGCGGCCTCGCGCGCCTGCGCGGCCTCGACGATCTTCTGGACGATCTGGCGCGCGGGGCCGGGGTTCTCCTCGAACCACTGCCCGAGCCGCTCGGCCATCAGGCTCTCGACCGCGGGCCGCACCTCGGAGGAGACCAGCTTCTCCTTGGTTTGGCTGGAGAACTTCGGGTCGGGCACCTTGACCGACAGCACGCAGGTCAGCCCCTCGCGCGCGTCGTCGCCCGAAAGCGCCACCTTCTCCTTCTTGGCGAGACCGGAGGCGGCGGCATAGGCGTTGACGGTACGCGTCAGCGCGCCGCGAAAGCCCGCGAGGTGGGTGCCGCCGTCCTTCTGCGGGATGTTGTTGGTGAAGCAGAGCATCTGCTCGTGGTAGCTGTCGTTCCACCACAGCGACGCGTCGACCGTGACCCCCTCGCGCTCGCCCTGCACCACGACCGGGGCGCCGAGGATCGGGGTCTTCGAGCGGTCGAGATAGCGCACGAAGGCCTCGACGCCGCCGTCGTAGTGGAACGCTTCCTCGACCGCCTCGGCGTGGCGCTGGTCGCGCAGCCGGATGGCCACGCCCGAGTTCAGGAAGGCGAGTTCGCGCAGGCGCACCGCCAGCGTCTTCAGGTCGTAGTCGATATGGCTGAAGGTCGAGAGCGAGGCGAGGAAGCGCACTTCCGTGCCCTTGCGCTCGCCCTGCGGGCCGACGGCCTCCAGGGGCTTCGCGGTCTCGCCGCGCTCGAAGCGGACGTGATGCTCCTGCCCGCCGCGCCAGATGCGCAGCTCCAGCCAGTCCGACAGCGCGTTGACCACCGAGACGCCGACGCCGTGCAGCCCGCCCGAGACCTTGTAGGAGTTCTGGTCGAACTTACCGCCCGCGTGGAGCTGGGTCATGATGACCTCGGCGGCCGAGACCCCCTCCTCGTGCATCTCGGTCGGGATGCCGCGGCCGTTGTCGGAGACCGAGACCGAGCCGTCGGCGTGCAGCGTCACGCTCACGGTGTCGGCGTGGCCCGCGAGCGCCTCGTCGATGGCGTTGTCGACCACCTCGTAGACCATGTGGTGCAGGCCCGAGCCGTCGTCGGTGTCGCCGATGTACATGCCCGGCCGCTTGCGCACGGCCTCCAGGCCCTTCAGGACCTTGATCGAGTTCGCGCCGTAGGCGTCCGGGTCGGACGCCGCTCCCGGCGAGGTGGGTGGCGTGCGCCCGGCGTCGTCCGGCTCGCCGGGCCTCTCGTTCATGTCGTTCGCCATAGGGGCCTCGAAGTGGGTCGCCGGGGCGGCCGGCGGGCCGGTCGCGGCCGGCGCTCGGACGGGGAAAGGGTCAGTCGCCGCGGTGGCGGAACGGCGCGAGGATCACGTCCAGCCCGCCATGCAGGATCGAGACGATGATCAGCACGATGCCGAGCAGGAACAGCGGGATCGTCAGCAGGATGCCGATGCCGGAGGGGATCAGGGCGATCCCGATCGCGATCATGGCGCAGCCCATCCAGAACTTCATGGCGTGGCTCTCGTGTCGGGCGCGACGGTGGCGCCGGTCAGGGTGGCGATGCGCCGCGAGGTGCGCGCGAGCAGGTCGCACTCGCCCTCGCTGAGCGTGGCGACGGGAGCCGCGCCCCCCTCGCGCGCCTCGGAGGGGACGCTGCGCGCGAGCAGGGCATGGACGAGGCCCTGCTGCTGGCCGAACAGCGCGATCAGCTCGGCCGCCTCCGGCGAGCCGCGGCGCAAACCGAAACGCTCGGGCAGCGTCCAGAGCGTGACGGGGTCGATGTCCTGCGAGAAGCCGCGCCCGAACGGCAGATAAACGTCGCCCATGGCGACCCAGGGCCGTACCGCCAGCGCGAGCGCGACCGTCGTGCCCGCCTGGACCTGCGCGAGCCAGAGCACGACCAGAAGGCGCGCGTCGATCATGACGCCGCCTCGATCGCGGAGACGCCGCGCCGCTCGGTCACGTCGAGGCGAAGCGCCCCGCTCAGGCCGTCGAACAGCCCCGCGTCGGTGCCGGTCATCCAGGCCTGGGCGCCGAGCGCGTCGATCTCGGCGAACAGCGCGCGGCGGCGGCGCTCGTCGAGATGGGCGGCGACCTCGTCGAACAGCAGCACCGGCGTCGCGCCGGTGGCGCGCGACAGCGCCCGCGCGCTCGCGAGGCAGAGCGAGATCAGGAGCGCCTTCTGCTCGCCCGTCGAGCAGTCGCGCGCGGGCATGTCCTTGACGGCGTAGACGGCGTCGAGGTCCGAGCGGTGCGGCCCTTCCAGCGTGCGCCCGGCCGCCGCGTCACGCGCGCGCGACAGGCCGAGCGCGCGGCCGGTGCGGGCCGTCGCGTCGGCTTCCAAAACATCGAGATCGTCGCCCGAGGCCAGCGCCTCGGCAAAGCGGTGCTCCATGTCCCCTACTATAGAGAGTCGCGCCCTCGGGAACAACGCATCGCCTTCCGCCGTCGCGGTTTTAACGGCCTCCTGCGCCGCGGAGAGCCGCGCCAGCGCCTCGGCGCGGGCGCGGGCGAGGCGGGCGCCCGCACGGGCCATCTGCGCCTCCAGCCCCTCGATCCAGGCGCGGTCGGGGCGGCCGCCGCCCTCGCGCTCGATCTTCAAGAGACGGTTCCTCGCGCGCATCGCCTTCTCGTGCGCGAGCGTGGTCTCGGCGTGCTCGGGGAAGAAGCCCATGGTGGCGCGGTCGAGGAAGCCGCGCCGCTCGGCGGCCGGCCCGGTCCAGAGCCGGTCCATGGCCGGCGTCAGCCAGACGAGACGCAGGAGCCGACCCAAGGCGGTCTGAGGCGCAGGCTTTCGATCGATCTCGACGCCGCGGCGCGGCGCGTCGGGGTCGTCGACGCCGGTCGCGATCTCGACGGTGTCCGTACCGGTGTCGACGAGGGCGCGCACCCGCCAGCCGAGCGTGTCGGGGCGGCGCATCCCCTCCTCGGCGCTCGCGCGCCTGAGCCCCCGGCCGGGCGTCAGCATAGAGACCGCCTCCAGCACGTTGGTCTTGCCCGCCCCGTTCGGGCCGGTCAGCACCACCGAGGCGCCCTCGGTCTCGATCTCCTCGAAGGTGTAGGAGCGATAGCGCATCAGCGCGAGGCCGAGCACGGCGGCACGGGCGGGCGCGCTCACGGCCGGGACGTCGCGGGCCGGAGCGTCATGACAACGTGATCGTCCGCGCCCTTGCAGCGGGAGCGCGCGCCGTCACCTCCGGGGGAGTCCACGCCACGCGCCGGGAGGCCCGCATGATCACCTTCTACTTCCATCACACGCCGAACCCGATGAAGGTCGCGCTGTTCCTGGCCGAAGCGGATCTGGACTACGAGGTCAAGCGCCTCGACACCTTCCGCGGCGAGCAGCACGGCCCGGAGTATCTGGCGATCAACCCCAACGGCAAGGCGCCGGCCATCCTCGACGAGGGCAAGCGCGTGTTCGATTCGACCGCGATCCTGCTCTACCTCGCCGAGAAGACGGGGACGTTCCTCGGGGCCGCCGAGGACCGAGGCGAGCTTCTGTCCTGGCTGTTCTGGATCTCGTCCGGGCTCGGGCCCTTCTCGGGCCAGTGGGTGCACTTCCAGACCGCGGGCGCGGAGGAAGGCGGCGACTACGCCAAGCGGCGCTACCGCTACGAGGCGCACCGCCATTACGGCGTGCTGGACCGGCACCTGAAGGGTCGCGCGTTCATCGTCGGCGAGGACTACACCATCGCCGACATGGCCGGCTGGGGCTGGGTCGACCGCCATGTCCGGGTGCTCGGCGAGGGCGGGATCGACGCCTATCCGGAGGTCAAGCGCTGGTTCGAGGGGATCGACGCGCGGGCGGCGGTCGCGAAGGCGCGCAGGATCGGCGAGGGGATCGAGTTCAAGACCGCGTTCGACGAGGAGACGGCGCGGGCGATGTTCCCGTCGAATTTCTCGGAGGCGTGAGGTGGACGGCGCGGCTCAAGGCTCGTCGTCGGGCGCGACGGCGAGCCTCATCTCCGGGTAGCCAGGGGTGCCGATCCTGACACGGACAAGACTGCCGGGCGGGAACTCCCAGCAGTCGAGTTCGTGGTCGTATCCTTCGGGCGGCGCAACGATGCGGACGGGGTCGTCACCGGCTGGCTCGGTCGGCACTGGCGCGTAGGCTGTCATCCCCTCTTCGATGACACGCACGTAGACGCCATCGTCGCTCGTCAGCTCGCGTTCGTATTTCGGTGATACGGCGAGCCTGACGGCACCCTTGTCGAGAACTTCGAAGCGCCAGCCAACGATACTTCCCGGCGGGAACTCCCAACGCTCGCCGTCGGCGTCGCCGCTTATCGGTCCTACGATGCGCAGCAGGCCATGGCGCCACCATTCGGCCTTCACCGGCCGACAGACATCCACGCCTTCGTCGAGAAGGCGGACATACAGCGGATGAGAGAACGGCGGGTTCGCCATCGTGCGAGCTTGGCGTCACACCCGCATCGGCATCACCACGTACACCGCCGACGGATCGTCCCCCTCGCGCACCAGCGTCGGATCGCCCGAGTCGGCGAACAGGAACACCGCGTTCTCGCGGTCGATTTGCCCGGCGATCTCCATCAGATACCGCGCGTTGAAGCCGATCTCCAAGGCCTCGTCCGGATAGGCGACCGCCAGCTCCTCGGCCGCCGAGCCCGCGTCCGGCGCGTTGACCGACAGGCTCAACCGGTCGTCCTGCATCACCATCTTCACCGCGCGCGAGCGCTCGGACGACACGGTCGCCACCCGGTCGACCGCATGCGCGAACTCGGCCGCGTCCACCTCCAGCCGCCGCTTGTTGGCGGTCGGGATCACGCGGGTGTAGTCCGGGAACGAGCCGTCGATCACCTTGGACGTCAGCACCAGCTTGTCGACGGTGAAGCGGATCTTGGTCTCGCTGACCGAGACCTCGACGGTGGCCTCGTCGTCTTCGAGCAGCTTGCGAAGCTCGCCCACGGTCTTGCGCGGCACGATCACGCCCGGCGCGTTCTCGGCGCCCTCGGGCAGCTCGGCGTCGATCCGGGCCAAGCGATGGCCGTCGGTCGCGACCGCGCGCAGCCGTGCCTCGCCCACCTCCTCGGCGACGTGGAGATAGACGCCGTTCAGGTAATAGCGCGTCTCTTCGGTCGAGACCGCGAACTTGGCCTTGTCGAAGAGGCGCCG
The DNA here is from genome assembly GCA_050330995.1 of Paracoccaceae bacterium. Classification (GTDB taxonomy): domain Bacteria; phylum Pseudomonadota; class Alphaproteobacteria; order Rhodobacterales; family Rhodobacteraceae; genus Thermohalobaculum. The sequence continues at coordinate 13,170 of JBHJHI010000038.1, read as the reverse complement.
CAGCACCGGCGCCTTCGCGCGGTAGCTGACGGCGTACTCGCTGGAGGCCATCACCGGGAAATCCTCGCACGGCAGCGTCGCGAGGCTGAAGCGCGAGCGCCCCGCGGTCAGCGACAGCTGTCCGGTCTTGGCGTCGAGGGCGAGGTTGACGTCCGACCCCTCGGGCAGCTTGCGCACGATGTCGTGCAGCCGCTGCGCGCCGGTGGTGGTGGCGCCCGCGGTCTCGACCATGGCCGGCAGCCGCTCGATCACCTCGATGTCGAGATCGGTGGCGCGGAGGCTCACCTCGCCCCCCTCGGCCTCGATCAGCACGTTGGCGAGGATCGGGATCGTGTTCTTGCGCTCGACCACGCCCTGGGCGCGGCCCATGGCCTTCAGGAGGCTCGCGCGCTCGATCGTCACCCTCATGGCGGTCCGTCTCCGGCAGGGCGCGGCACGCCCGGGACAGGCGCGCTCGCGGCGGTTGGCGGGGCGGCAGAGCCTAGCGGAACCGCACGAGCGCGCAATGGTGCGATGCACGCGCGGTCGCTCGCCGAAACGTCCCGGCGGGTCGAACGAGCCCCTCGCCGTGCCCGGTCGCGCCCTTCCGGCGGGCCGTCAGGCCTCCAGCGTGCGGCGCAGGATGGCGACGTCCTCGGCGAGCGCCTCGTCGCCGCCCATCAGTTCCTCCACCTTGCGCACCGCATGCAGCACGGTGGTGTGGTCGCGCCCGCCGAAGCCGCGGCCGATCTCGGGCAGCGACTTGGTGGTGAGGGTCTTGGCCAGGAACATCGCCACCTGGCGCGGCCGCGCGATCGAGCGGGCGCGGCGCTGGCTCACCAGATCGGCGAGGCGCAGGTTGTAGTGGTCGGCGACGCGGCGCTTGATCTCCTCGATCGTGACCTTGCGCTCGGCGGTGCGCAGGAGATCGGCGAGGCACTCGCGCGTCATCTCCAGATCGATCCGCCGCCCGGAATAGGAGGCGTAGGCGTAGAGCCGCGTGAGCGCGCCTTCGAGCACGCGCACGTTCTGGCTGATGCGCTGGGCGAGCATCTCCAGCACCTTCGGGCAGAGCGCCACGCCCGGATGCTGACGCGCCATCTGCTCGGCCTTGGCCTGAAGGATGCCGAGGCGGAGTTCGTAGTCGGCCGGGTGGATGTCGACCACGAGGCCCCACTGGAGGCGCGAGCGGATCCGCTCCTCCATGCCCTCGATCCGGTCGGGCGAGTTGTCGCCCGAGATCACGATCTGCTTGTGCTGATCGACCAGCGCGTTGAAGGTGTGGAAGAATTCTTCCTGGGTCGAATCCTTGCCAGCGATGTACTGCACGTCGTCGACCATCAGCACGTCGACCGAGCGGAACTGCTGCTTGAAGGTGATGGTGTCGCGGAAGCGCAGCGCCTGCACGAAGCGGTACATGAACTGCTCGGCGGAGAGATAGACCACGCGGCAGCCGGGCCGGGTGCGGCGCAGGTGCCAGGCGATCGCGTGCATCAGGTGCGTCTTGCCGAGACCCACGCCCCCGTGGAGGAAGACCGGGTTGAACGTGGCGTCGGCCGTCTCGGCGACGCGGCGCGCGGCGGCATGGGCCAGCTCGTTCGGCTTGCCGACGATGAAGCTGTCGAAGGTGTAGCGCGCGTCGAGCGGCGCGCTCTCGAGGTCGTCGGCGGGCTGCGGGGTGGCGCCGTGGGACGTCGCGACGTGGGGCGCGGCGAGATGAGGCGCGGCGGGAGCGGCCTCGGCGACGTCGCGTTCCTCCTCGGCGGGGGGGACGAAGGCCGCCTCCGGCGCGCGGCCGACCGCCGGCGCGCCGCCGGCGTGGAACGCGGGCTCGGCCCCGGCGTCGCGACACGCCGCCTCGCGGCGGGGACCGGGCTCGGCGGCGGCCTCGACGCTGACGCGGCGCAGGCCGGGGACGTGCGGGCGCATCGCCCGGATCAGCGCGGCGCCGTAGTTGCGCTCGACCCAGTCGGCGAGGAAGCGGGTGGGCGCGCTCAGGAGCGCGAGGTCGCGGCGCAGCTCGACCAGCCTGACCTGGGCGAGCCAGCGGTCCATGGCGTCCGCGCCGATCTCGCTGCGCAGATCGGCCGAGCCGCGCGACCAGAGGCCGGAACGCTCCGCCTCCGAGAGCGGCGGCGCGCTAGCGGCGGAGCGGGTCGGCGACGGGACGGCAAGGGGGGACGCGGCTCGCTCGGACGCGCGGACCGCGCGCTTCTCGCGCGCTCCGGACACAGGTATGCCGCTCGTCAGCATCAATTTCTCTCCCCGCTTTCGTCTCGTTTCGCGCCGGTTCGCCCGCCCCCGTCCGCGCGGGGCCGGCCGGTCCCGCTTCAGGATTGGCGCCACGGCAAGCCGCGCGCCTTCCAGCCGTTGAGCCGCCCGCGATGGCCGGCCTCGTCGAGATCGCCCTCGAACCCTTCCGCGACGTTCGTCACCGCGCGCGGCGCGCGGGCGTAGCGGCCGGCGCGCGCCGCCTCGGCGCCCGCCCGGGCGGCCGCGAGCGAACGCGCGCCCGAGCGGCAGATGAAGAGCAGCCGCTCGGGCAGTTCGCCCTCCCGCCCCGCGTCCTCGGCCGCGACCGCGTCGAGGCGATCGAGGAAGCCGTTCGGATCGGGCCGCATCTGCGGAAAGCCCGCCCACTCCACCGGCCAGAGCCGGGAGCCGGTCTCCGCGAGATCGGCGACGCCCACGAACGACCACTCCGCGCGGGTGCGCACGTCCACGAGGCGCGTCCCCGTGTCGGTCGCGATGAGCCGCCAAGCCTCGTCCGGTGTCACCTGATCGAGGGTCGGTACCCCGTCGCCGCCGTCCATGCCGTTCCCGCTTGTCGCCATGCCCCCGGCCTAGTCCGGCCCGGGATTCGCCGCAAAGGATTTTCATCCCGCCTATAACTAATTTTTAAGTTGTAGGCTGGTGAGGATTGGTGCAGCGCACCGTAGTCGATTCGGATTTATTTTGATTGGAGATCTAAAACGCGCCGGGAAGGGGCGACGCCCTCCAGCGTGTTCTTCATCTCGAAGATCATCGGCGAGGCGGCCCGACGCTTCAACGGGGTCAGAAGGGGAACATGTCGTTTTCGCGTCAGCACGATGAAACAACGATACGCCCGCCGCGGCGGCCGGGCGGCCGCGTCGGCGAAGGCCGCCGCAAGGCGCGGCGGCAGCGATGGAGGAGACGGTCGGCGGGGCTCAGCCCGCGGCGCCGATCTTGGCGATGCGCTGGTGCAGGCGCGAGACCTTCCGGCTCGCGGTACGCTGATGCATCACGCCCTTGTTGGCGCCGCGCATGATCTCGGGCTGCGCGTTCTTCAGCGCCAGGAGCGCCGCGTCGCGGTCGCCGCGCCGGATCGCTTCCTCGACGTAGCGAATGAAGGTGCGCACGCGCGACTTGCGCGCCTGGTTGACATCCGCGCGCCTCTGGTTCTGGCGCACGCGCTTTCTCGCCTGAGGCGTGTTGGCCATGGAGCCCTGTCACCCTTGGAAAACCGTGGAGAGCGGGCGGATAGCCGAGAGCCCGCGCCCCGTCAAGTCGACGTCCCCCGAGTCGCGCGCCCGGGGTCGTCGCCACCGGAGAGGGCGGAGGCCAACCCCGTCCGGCCGCGGCCTCATCGCCCGCGGAACTGCGGCGTGCGCTTCTCGGCGAAGGCGTCCATGCCCTCGATGCGGTCCTCGGTGGCGAAGAGGGCGTGGAACAGCCGGCGCTCGAAGCGGATGCCCTCGGCGAGGGTGGTCTCGTAGGCGCGGTTGACCGCCTCCTTGGTGGCCATGACCGCGAGCGGCGCCTTGTCGGCGATCTTCTGCGCGATCGCGACCGCCTCGTCGACGAGACGGTCGGCCGGGTAGAGCCGGCTCACGAGCCCCGAGCGCTCGGCCTCGGCCGCGTCCATGAAGCGCCCGGTCAGGTTCATGTCCATGGCCTTGGCCTTGCCCACAAAGCGGGTCAGGCGCTGCGAGCCGCCCGCGCCCGGCATCACGCCGAGATTGATCTCGGGCTGGCCGAACTTGGCGGTGTCGGCGGCGACGATGAAGTCGCACATCATCGCGAGCTCGCAGCCGCCCCCGAGCGCGTAGCCCTCGACCGCGGCGATCACGGGCTTGCGCACGCGCGTCACCGTCTCCCACTCGGCGGTGATGAAGTCCTCGCGGTAGACGTCGACGAAGCCCTTCGCGCGCATCTCCTTGATGTCGGCGCCGGCGGCGAAGGCCTTCTCGTTGCCGGTGATCACGATCGCGCCGACGGCCTCGTCGGCGTCGGCCTTCAGGAGCGCGTCGCCGAGCTCGCGCATGAGCTGCGAGTTCAGCGCGTTCATCGCCTGAGGCCGGTTCAGCCGGACCAGGAGGACGTCCTCGCGCTTCTCGGTGGTGATGGTGTCGTAGGCCATGGCTGGGGTCCCCCTCGCGGCCGTCGGTCGACGCGGGCCCCGCGTCGGATGCGCGCGGCGGTGTAGCCGCGCCGCCCGGACCGATCAAGGAAACCCGTCGCCGCGGCCGCGGGAGCGCCGGCAGCGCTTCGCCGCCCAGCTGCCCTTCGGGCGTCGCGACGGCGCGGGGGACCGGCGCGCCGGAACCGATCCGGCCGGGCCGAACGGCGTCAGGCGGCTCGGCCGCGCCGGGCCGAGCCACCGGGTCCACGGCGGCGGAGCGCCCCTCCGAGGGGTCGCCCCCTCCCCGGACGGCCCGGCCGGGGACGCGGGCGTCCCGGTCGATCCGCTAGCGCTGGCAGCGCGAGCAGTGGAACGTCGAGCGCCCGGCCTGCGCCAGCCGCTCGATCCGGCCGCGGCAGCCCGCGCGCGGGCAGGGCTCGCCCGTGCGGCCGTAGACGCGGAAGACGTGCTGGAAGCCGCCCTCCGAGCCGTCGGCGCGGCGGTAGTCCCTGAGCGAGGAGCCCCCCGCCTCGATCGCCTCCGCGAGGGTCGTGCGGATCTCGGCGGCCAGCCGATCGAGGTGCGCCTCGGCGATCGCGCCCGCGAGCCGGGTCGGCGCGATCGCGCTCCGGTGCAGCGCCTCGCAGACGTAGATGTTGCCGAGGCCCGCCACCACGCGCTGGTCCAAGAGCGCCGCCTTGATCGTGGTGGTCTTGCCTGCGACGCGACGCGCGAGCGCCGCGCCGTCGAACGCGGCGTCGAGCGGCTCCGGGCCGAGGCGGGCGAGCCAGCGGTGCGCGGCGAGCGCGTCGGTCGGCCAAAGGTCCATCGCCCCGAAGCGGCGCGCGTCGTTGTAGACCACGCGCGCGCCCGCGTCGGTGTCGATCACCACGTGGTCGTGCGCGCCCTGCCCCGCGCTCTCGCCGGCGTCGTGGACGAAGGCGCCGACCACGCGCGGCGCCTCGCGCCCGATCAGGATACGCCCCGACATGCCGAGATGGATCACCCAGGTCTCGCCCGCCCCCTCCGGTGGCGTGTCGAGATCGGCGAGGAGGTACTTCGAGCGCCGACGCAGACGCTCGACCCGCCGGCCCGTCAGCCGCTCGGCGAAGCGCTCGGGGAGCGGCCAGCGCAGGTCGGGCCGGCGCGCCTCGACGCGCACGAGCCGGCGCCCCTCGAGCGCGCCCGCGAGGCCGCGGCGCACGGTCTCGACCTCGGGAAGCTCGGGCATGGGCGCGGGTCCGTTCTCGGGGCGACACTCTCGACGCCCGGTCCCGGGCGTCGTCTCACGCCCGTCCCGGGCATTGCCTCACGCCCGTCCCGGGCGCTGCTCTCACATCCACGCGGGGCGGCCGTCTCACGCGCTGTGACACTGCCGTGAGAACGGCGCAACATCGCGAGCGGCGCCCGGCCCGGACGCCCACCTCCCGCTCGTCCCGCCGCATCGGAGCGGCCGAACGAGAGGAAGACCACGATGTCCGCCACCACCGCCGACGCCACGCCGATGACCGTCGCCGCCGCGATGCCGCGCCTCGCCGCGAACGCCGCGCTCGCGATCCTGCTCGGCGGCGCGCTCGCCACCACGCTGTTCGACCTCTACGGCCAAGCGGTCTCGCCGATGCTGGGCTTCGCCAAGCTCGCGCCCGTGCCGCTCGCCACCCAGGCCTGGGGCGTCCTCTTCGGCGCGCCGTCGGAGAACGGGGGCACCCTGCTGCACTACGTCGCGGGGCTCGTCGCCTACCCGGCCGGCTGGGCGCTGCTCTGGCGCCCCGTGCAGGCGCGGGTCGTGGCCCTGCCCTGGTGGCTCTCGGCCACGGCCTACGGTGTCGCGCTCTGGGTGTTCGCGCTCTTCGTCATGGCGCACCTGGTGGTCGGGCTGCCCGCCTTCCTCGGCTTCAGCGGCATCAGCTGGGTGGCGCTCGTCGGCCACGTCCTGTTCGCCCTCGTCGCCGCGGCGGTGATGCGCCCGCGCCTCGCGGCGGCCTGAACGCCCGCGGCCCTTCGCCCCGATCCGAGCCCGCGCCCCCGGCGCGGGCTTTTTGGCCGCAGGTGGCAACGCGGACCGTTTCCCTCGGCCGCACCGTCGCTATGGTGCGCGCCCATGACCTCCGACCAGCGACCAGACAGCGACGGCGCGGCCCCCGGGCCGAGCGAGGCGCCCCGCGGCCCGGGCAGCCCCGGCGCCCCGGACGACGCCACCACCCATTTCGGCGCCGAGACCATCCCCGAGGCGGAGAAGGCCGGACGCGTGCACGGCGTGTTCTCCTCGGTCGCCGCGCGCTACGACCTGATGAACGACCTGATGTCGGCGGGCATCCACCGCTACTGGAAGGACCGGATGGTCGACTGGCTGCGCCCGCGGCCGGGCTCGCGCACCCTCGACGTGGCCGGCGGCACCGGCGACATCGCCTTCCGCATCCGCCGCAGGCAGGGGCCTGCGGGCCACGTCACCGTCTGCGACCTGACCGGCGCCATGCTGGAGGAGGGACGCGCACGCGCCGGGGCCGAGGGTCTCGACGGCCTCGACTGGGTCGAGGGCGACGCGATGGCGCTGCCCTTCCCCGACCGCTCGTTCGACGCCTACACGATCGCCTTCGGCATCCGAAACGTCACCCGCCCGGAGGTCGCGCTCGCCGAGGCCAGGCGCGTGCTGAAGCCCGGCGGGCGGTTCCTCTGCCTCGAGTTCTCGCGCGTCGGCCCGCCCGGTCTGCGCGCGATCTACGACGCCTACTCCTACGGCGTGATCCCCCCGCTCGGCCAGGCGGTGACCGGCGACCGGGCGAGCTATCAGTATCTGGTGGAATCGATCCGGCGCTTCCCCGACCAGCATCGCTTCGCCGCGATGATCGCCGAGGCCGGCCTCGGTCGGGTCGAGCACCGCGACATGACCTTCGGGGTCGTGGCGATGCACTCGGCCTGGCGCCTCTGAGCGCGATGCTCGGAGCCCCGCGCCACCTCTGGCGGCTGCTCAGGACGGCCGCCACCTTTGAGCGCACCGGCGCGCTCGCGGTGATCCTGGCCTCGCTCGCGGTGCCGCGCCCGGCGCGCCTCGCGGTGCGCGCGGTGGGGCGGCTGTTCGGGCTGCTCGGCGCGCGCGGCGACCCGTCGCTGCCGCCGGTGGGGCGCGCCTGCCAAGCGATGGGGCCGGCCTACGTCAAGTTCGGCCAGATCCTGTCGACGCGCCCCGACATCGTCGGCGGCGAGGTGGTCGAGCAGCTGCGCGTGCTTCAGGACCGGCTGCCGCCGTTCTCGCTCGCCGAGGCGCGCGCGATGATCGAGAGCGAGCTCGGCCCCGAGATCTGGGAGGACCTCGTCGAGCTCGGCGCGCCGGTCGCCGCCGCCTCGATCGCGCAGGTCCACCCCGCGGTCTGGCGCCCCGACGGGCGGCGCGTGGCGGTCAAGGTGCTGCGCCCCGACGTCGCCCGGCAGTTCCGCCGCGACATCGCCGCGTTCTACTTCATCGCCCACGCCATCGAGTTCCTCGCCCCGTTCACGCGGCGGCTGAAGCCGACCCTCATCGTCGAGCACTTCGAGAGCGTGGTGCTGACCGAGCTGGACCTGCGCCTGGAGGCGGCGTCGGCGAGCCAGTTCCGCGACAACACCGCACGCGATCCGCTGTTCTACGTGCCGGCGGTGATCTGGGAGGGCACGGGGCGGCGGGTACTGACACTCGAATGGGTCGAGGGGCTCGCCGTCGATCCCCTGGTGCTGGGCGCGCACGGCTTCGACCTCGCCGAACTCGCGCAGCGGCTCCTGCGCACCTTCCTCAACCACGCGCTGCGCGACGGCTTCTTCCACGCCGACATGCACCAGGGCAACCTGCGCCTCGCCGCCGACGGTGGGCTGATCGCGCTCGACTTCGGCATCATGGGCCGCATCGACCAGATCACGCGGCGCCACTTCGCCGAGATCCTGTTCGGCTTCCTGACGCGCGACTACCGCCGCGTGGCCGAGGTGCACGTCGAGGCGGGCTACGTGCCGATCGACCGCGACATCGACGAGTTCGCCCTCGCGCTCAGATCGATCGCCGAGCCGATCTTCGGCCAGGACGTGAGCCGCATCTCGATGGCCCGCCTCCTCGCCTATCTGCTCGAGACCACCGAGCGCTTCGGCATGGAGACGCGCACCGAGCTGATCCTGCTCCAGCGCACCATGGTGGTGGTCGAGGGCGTGGCCCGCTCGCTCGACCCGCGCTGCAACATCTGGCAGGCCGCCGCGCCGGTGGTCGAGCTCTACATCCGCGAGCGGCTCGGCCCGCGGCAGGCGCTGCGCGACGCGGTGGACACCATGCGGGTGCTCTCGCGGCTCGGGCCGCGCCTGCCCGGCATCGCAGACGAGCTGGTCATGTTCGCCGAGGAGGCGCGCAACCGCCGACTCCGCGTGCCGATCGGCGTGCGCGTGCGCGAGCTGCCGACGCCGTCGGTGAACCGCCCCGCCGCGATCGGCTTCCTGGTCGGGCTCGGGGTCGCGGGCGGACTGGTGGCGCTGCTCGGATGACCGGCGCGCGGTCGAGCCTCCAGCGCTGTTGCTCCGCACGGCGGCGCGGGGCTACCAAGACGCTCGGTCCGTGTCGGCTCGCCCCGGCGCAGGCGTCGTCAGCCCACCGGAGGCGATCTTGGACGCATCCCTCGACGGCAAGCGCATCCTGCTCGTCATCGGCGGGGGCATCGCCGCCTACAAGACGCTCGAGCTGATCCGGCTGATCCGCAAGGCGGGCAGCGCCGTCACGCCCGTCATGACCGCGGCCGCGCACCACTTCGTCACGCCCCTCTCGGTGTCCTCGCTCGCGGGCAACCGCGTCCACGACGATCTCTGGGACCTCACCGACGAGGCGGAGATGGGCCACATCCAGCTCTCGCGCGTCGCCGATCTGGTGGTGGTGGCCCCCGCCTCGGCCGACCTGATGGCGCGCATGGTGCACGGGCGCGCCGACGATCTGGCCACGACGCTGCTGCTCGCCACCGACACGCCCGTCCTGGTCGCGCCCGCCATGAACGTGCGGATGTGGCAGCACCCCGCGACGCAGCGCAACGTGGCCCAGCTCAAGCGCGACGGCGTGGCCCTCGTCGGCCCCGACGACGGCGACATGGCCTGCGGCGAGTACGGCCCCGGCCGCATGGCCGAGCCGCCCGCGATCCTCGGCGCGATCCTTCAGTCGCTGCGCGCGCGCGGGCCGCTCAAGGGCAGGCGCGCGATCGTCACCTCCGGCCCGACGCACGAGCCGATCGACCCGGTGCGCTACCTCGCCAACCGCTCCTCGGGCGCGCAGGGCTCGGCGCTCGCCGAGGCGCTCGCCGTGCTCGGCGCCGAGGTGGTGTTCGTCACCGGCCCCGCGACCGCGCCCGACCCCTGGGGCGTCGAGATCCACCGCGTCGAGACCGCGCGCGAGATGATGGCCGCGGTCGAGGCCTCGCTGCCCGCCGACGTCGCCGTCTTCGCTGCCGCCGTCGCCGACTGGCGCGTCGAGACGACGAGCGCGCAGAAGATCAAGAAGGACCCGAGGCGCGCCTCGGCGCCCACGCTGCGCATGACCGAGAACCCCGACGTCCTGCGCCGCGTCGCTGGCCTCGGCGCGGGCGAGCGACCCGCGCTCGTGGTCGGCTTCGCCGCCGAGACCGAGGACGTCGAGGCGCACGCCCGCGCCAAGCGGCTGAGGAAGGGGTGCGACTGGATCGTGGCCAACGACGTGAGCGCCGCGAGCGGGGTGATGGGCGGGCGCGAGAACGCGGTGACGCTCGTGACCGAGGACGGCGCCGAGCCCTGGCCGCGCGCGCCCAAGACCGAGGTCGCCCGCCGCCTCGCGGCCCGCATCGCCGCCCGCCTCGTCGGCGAGGGCGCGGCGTGCGCGCCCCCCCGTCCGGGCGCGTGCGCGTCGAGGTGAGGGCGCTCGCCCATCGCGACCCCGCCCTCGGCCTGCCCGCCTATGCCACGCCGGGCGCGGCCGGGCTCGACCTCGCCGCCTCGCTGGCGCAGGCCGAGCGCGAGGCCGGGCTCGCGATCGCGCCCATGGGTCGCGCGCTGGTGCCGACCGGCCTCGCGATCGCGCTGCCCGAGGGCTACGAGGCGCAGGTGCGCCCGCGCTCGGGCCTCGCCGCGCGCCACGGCATCACGGTGCTGAACGCACCCGGCACCATCGACGCCGACTACCGCGGCGAGGTGCGGGTGCTGCTCGTCAACCTCGGCGCCGAGACCTACCGCCTCGCCCACGGCGAGCGCGTCGCCCAGCTCGTCGTCGCCCCGGTCGCCACGGTCGAGTTCGCCCCGGTCGAGCGGCTCTCCGAGACCCCGCGGGGGTCGGGCGGCTTCGGCTCCACCGGGCGGGCGTGAGCGCGGTGCTCGGGCTCTCGCGCAAGACCATGCTCGCGCTCGAGGCGGTGCTCGACGTCGCCTACAACGCCCGCCCCGACCCGGTGCAATCGAAGGACATCACCCGCCGCCAGGGCGTGCCGCAACGCTACCTCGAGCACGTCATGCAGGCCTTCGTGCACCACGGCATCCTGAAGGGCGTGCGCGGGCCGAAGGGCGGCTACATCCTCGCGCGCGAGCGCCGGCGCATCACCGTCGGCGAGGTGGTGCGCGTGGTCGAGCGCGCGAGCGCGGAGGCCGGGGGCGAGGCCGAGCCCGCGAGCCAGGGCGCGCTCGGCCTGCGGCTCGTCGAGCCGCTGCGCGCCGAGGTCCACGCGGCGATGCTGGAGCGCCTCGACGCGATCACCATGGAGGACCTGTGCCGGCGCGCGCACGACCTCGGCATCGCCCACGACGCCAAGACGCCGCCGGACTTCACGATCTGACGCCGCGGTCCCCGGGTCCGGGGCGCGCCGGCGCCGCGGCGCCGGGCGTTGACCGCCCGGCCGGCCGCGCCGTAACCGGGGCCCTCGCCCTCCGCAGAACCGGGAGACCCGCGTGCGCCGACCGCCCCGCCCGCACGGGCGCGTCTACGACAGCGTCGCCGACACCGTCGGCGCGACGCCGGTGGTGCGGCTCTCGCGCATGCTCGACGGCACGCGCGCCCGCGCCGAGGTCCTGGTCAAGCTGGAGTTCGCCAACCCGCTCGCGAGCGTGAAGGACCGCATCGGCGTCGCCATGCTCGACGCGATGGAGGCCGACGGCACGCTCGGCGCGGGCGGCACCGTCGTCGAGGCGACCAGCGGCAACACCGGCATCGGCCTCGCCTTCGCCGCCGCCGCCAAGGGCTACCGGCTGATCCTCTGCATGCCCGAGACCATGTCGGTCGAGCGGCGCAAGATGCTGGCGCTCCTCGGCGCCGAGCTGCGGCTGCCCCCCGCCGCCGAGGGCATGACGGGCGCGATCGCCGCGGCCGAGGCGATCGCCGCCGATCTGCCCGGCGCCGTGCTCGCGCGCCAGTTCGACAACCCCGCCAACCCGGCCGTCCACGCCGCGACCACCGCCGAGGAGATCTGGGCCGACACCGGGGGCCGCCTCGACGCGGTGGTCGCGGGCGTCGGCACGGGCGGCACGCTGACCGGGATCGGGCGCGTGCTGAAGCCGCGCCTGCCGTCGCTGCGCCTCATCGCCGTCGAGCCCGAGGACAGCCCCGTGCTCTCGGGCGGCGCGGCGGGGCCGCACCGCATCCAGGGCCTCGGCGCGGGCTTCGTGCCGGCCAACTGCGAGCGCGCCCTCATCGACGAGGTGCTGACGATGGCCAACGCCACCGCCTTCGACACCGCCCGCCGCCTGGCGCGCGTCGAGGGCATCGCGGGGGGCATCTCGTCCGGCGCGGCGGTGGCGGCGGCGATCGAGGTGGCCGAACGCGAGGCGATGGCGGGCAAGCGGGTGCTGGCGATCCTGCCGAGCTTCGCCGAGCGGTATCTGTCGACGGCGCTGTTCGACGGGCTCTGAGGCGATGGGAATCGTGCGGCTGCGCGCCGCGACGCCGCTGCCGGGCCTCGACGCCCTCCGCGCCGACGCGCGGGCAGAGGGCTATCGCCACCTCGACCGCCTCGCCGCCTCTCTCGCCGAGGACCCCGGCTATGTCGAGCGTCCCGGCCACGCCTTCTTCGGGGCGATGGCGCATGGCGCCCTCGTCGGCCCCGGCGGACTGACGCCCGACCCTTCGGGCGGTCCCGGCGACGGTCGCGTGCGCCGGCTCTACGTCGCGCCTGACGCGCGCGGCGTGGGCCATGGCGCGGCGCTCCTCGACGCGATCGAGGCGGAGGCGCGCACCCTCGGGCTCACGCGGCTGCGCGTGCGCCTCGGCAACCCGGCCGCGGCCGGCTTCTTCGCCCGCTTCGGCTTCGAACCGGTCGACGAGCCGGAGGCGACGCACGCCAAGGCCCTGCGGTAAGGGGCCGGCCTCGCGGTGCCCGAGACGAGCGATCGCCCCTGCCGGAGCCGAGGCAGTGGGTCCGCGCCTTCTCGCCCCGCGGGCTTCGAAGGCCTGCCCGGGCTCGAATTACCCGATTGCAGTCGCCAAGGACCGGGACGTGTGCAGAGCCTTCATCATGGATCAGCGGATTTGGTTGCATCGATCTCGAAGATACTCCTGCACTCGGCAATGCTACTCGTTCTTACTCTGCTGACCCAGGTCGGCGGGCTCGCATGGCTTCTGGCATTACTCTCCAAGTTTCGTTGGCTTTCCTTCATTCTCTCGTATGGGGCCATGTCTCTCAGTGCTACCTGGCTGTATCTGCTCACCCAGCTGGCTTCAGGCCGTCTGAACGGTGGGTCTGAAGAGGGTGTCGGCGACGGAGCGGATGGCGCTGAAGGCGCTCTGCCCGGCGAGGCGGGCGGTGCTGGTGACCGACCGGTAGCCGGCATGGACGGTGGGCCCCCAGGGCGAGCGGAAGCCGCCAGTGACCTTTCGGAAC
>JBHJHI010000037.1:0-79908 GCA_050330995.1 Paracoccaceae bacterium | reverse complement strand
GTCGACCCAGCCGCCTACGTCGAGGCGACGCTGCGCGCCATCCTCGACGGCCATCCCATGAGCCGCATCGACGAGCTGATGCCCTGGACCTTCGCGCCCGCGTCAACCCGCGCCGCAGAGGGCGTCGGCTGAGCGCTTACGGTCAACATGGCAATCACCCGACAAAATTACGTTCGGGGTGTCCGATGCCAGCCGATTGTGACGAAGGGGTGGCGGCGCACCCGCCGATCGTGGCGCGCGCGCCGCTCTGGTCAGGATCGGGACCGGTCGCGCCACACCTCGTCGTCGAGGCGTCGCACGGCCGGTGGGCGGACGCGGACGTCGCGAGCCGCCGAGCCCGGCCTCAGTTGATCGGGCCGGCCACGTCCTCGGCGCTCTGCGGCGCCTGCTGCGCCACCTTCTCGACCGGCTCCTCCGCGGGGGGCAGGTCTTCCTGGGGCACGTCCTCCAGCTCGCCGAGGTCGAAGCCCGCATCGCCCATCTGGCTCGCCATGCCGTCGAGCGCGGCGCGCGCGGCGAGGTCGCAGTACGTCGCGATCGCGCGGGACGCGTCGTCGTTGCCCGGGATCGGGTAGGTCACGCCGTCGGGGTCGCAGTTCGAATCGATGATCGCGACCACCGGGATGCCGAGCTTCTTCGCCTCGGCGATGGCCAGATCCTCCTTGTTGGTGTCGATCACGAACAGCATGTCGGGCAGCCCGCCCAGCTCGCGGATGCCGCCGAGCGACAGGGTGAGCTTGTTGCGCTCGCGCTCCAGGCCCAGCCGCTCGCGCTTGGTGAAGCCCTGCGCGCCGCCCTCCAGCCGCTCGTCCAGCTCGCGGAGGCGATTGATCGAGTTCGACACCGTCTTCCAGTTGGTCAGCGTGCCGCCCAGCCAGCGGTGGTTCATGAAGTACTGCGCCGAGCGCTGCGCCGCGTCGGCGAGCGGCTGCGCCGCCTGGCGCTTGGTGCCGACGAACAGGATGCGCCCGCCGCGCCCCACCGTATCGCGCATCGCCTGCAGCGCGGCGTCGAGCAGCGGCACGGTCTGGGTCAGGTCGATGATGTGGATGCCGTTGCGCTCGCCGTAGATGAACGGCTTCATGCGCGGGTTCCACCGATGCGTCTGGTGGCCGAAATGCACGCCGGCTTCGAGCAGCTGGCGCAGAGAGAACTCTGGCAGAGCCATGAGAGGATCCTTTTCCGGTTTCGAACCTCGGCAGGGGGTCTCAGGGCCGGAGCCCCAACCGGTGGACCCGCACGGATGTCTCCCGCACGCGCCCGCCCCTGCCTGTGGAGTTGCGCGTGCGCGCTAACCCGGCGGGCACGCGCGCGCAAGGGGGCAGACTGGCGAGACACGTCGGACGCGCGTTCTTCGTTGCGATGACGCCGCGCGAGGTCCAGCATTCGCGGCGACGTCGCGACACCGGGACGTCGGCTCCGACGCGGGGCCCGCGCGACGAGAATACCTGGAGGAGCCCCGCCGATGTGCCACGCCTGCGTCACCGAGGCCGTCAAGGCGCGGATGCTCTCGCGCCGCGACCTCCTGCGCACCGCCCCGCTCGCGCTCGGGGCCGGCGCGCTCGCCGCCCCTCTCGCGCCTGGCACGGCCGCGCTGGCGCAGGGGGCGCGGCGGGCGGTGGACATGACCCACGCCTACGGGCCGGACTTCCCGACCTACTTCGGCACGCCCGGCATCGAGGCGAGGCAGGCGTTCAATTTCGCCGAGCACGGCTTCAACCTATACGAGCTGGCGATCAACGAGCACACCGGCACCCATATCGACGCGCCGCTGCACTTCTCGGCCGACGGCGCCTCGGTCGACGCCATCGCGGTCGATGACCTGGTCTGCCCGCTCCGCGTGATCGACATCGCCGCCAAGGCCGAGGACGACCCCGAGGCGACGCTGACCCCCGACGACCTCGCCGCCCACGTCGAGGCGCACGGCCCCGTCCCCGACGGCGCGGTGGTGGCGATGCACTCGGGCTGGGCGCGCCACATCGGCACGCCGAGGTTCCGCGGCGAGGAGGACGGCGTGCAGCACTATCCGGGCGTCCACCCCGAAGCCGCGTTGATGCTGATCGAGGAGACCGGCGCGGTCGGCCTCGCGGTCGACACCCTCTCGCTCGACGTCGGCTCGTCGACGAGCTTCGAGACGCACTACGCTTGGCTGCCGACCGGGCGCTACGGCATCGAGTGCGTGGCGAACCTCGACCGGGTGCCCGCGAGCGGGGCGACGCTGGTGGTGGGCGCGCCGAAGCACGAGGGGGGCTCGGGCGGGCCGGCGCGGCTGATCGCGCTGGCGTAGGCGGATGCCGCGGCGTTGTGCGGCGCAAAACGCCCGCCTTGCGCGTTGGCCGGCGTCGTGAGGGCGGGGCGTCCCGCTCCGCCTCGGCTCTCGAAAGGACGACGATGGCCAAGCACCGCGCCCCCTCCCCGGTGGAGTTCTGGATGGCCGGCTACGAGGCCGCGCGCCTCACCGCCGAGGCGAACGCCGTGGTCGGGCTGCGCCTGATGGGCATGGCCGGCTTCTGGAAGATGCCGAACGCCGAGGACGACCGCATGATCGCCGAGAAGCAGGCGGCCTTCCCCAGGGCCGCCTTCGCCGCCGGGCGGGCCATGGCCGCCGGGCGGGACCCGGTCGCGGCGATGCGCGCGGCGATGCGTCCGCTGCACGCCAAGACCGGGGCCAACGTGAAGCGGCTCTCGCGCGCGGCGACCCGCTAGCGCCCGCGAAGTCCCCCACCCGATCGACAGGAGAGAGCCCATGCCGACGAGGATCAGCCGCGCCACCCATGCCGCCATGTTCGGCCCCACCACCGGCGACCGGCTGCGCCTCGCCGACACCGATCTGGTGATCGAGGTCGAGCGCGACCTGACCGGCCCCTACGGCGAGGAGGTCAAGTTCGGCGGCGGCAAGGTGATCCGCGACGGCATGGGCCAGTCGCAGATGACCCGCGCCGAGGGCACGCCGGACACGGTGATCACCAACGCGCTGATCCTCGACCACACCGGCATCTACAAGGCCGACGTGGGCCTCCGCGACGGGCGCATCGCCGCCATCGGCAAGGCCGGCAACCCCGACACGCAGCCGGGCGTGACCATCCCCGTGGGTCCCGGCACCGAGGCGATCGCGGGCGAGGGCCGCATCCTGACCGCCGGCGCGATCGACGCGCACGTCCACTACATCTGCCCCCAGCAGATCGAGGATTCGCTGCACTCGGGCGTGACCACCATGCTCGGCGGCGGCACCGGGCCGGCGCACGGCACGCTCGCGACCACCTGCACGCCGGGCGCCTTCCATATCGGGCGGATGCTGCAGGCGTTCGACGCGATGCCGATCAACCTCGGCCTCGCCGGCAAGGGCAACGCCTCGCGCCCGGAGGCGCTGGAGGAGCAGGTCAAGGCCGGCGCCATGGCGCTGAAGCTGCACGAGGACTGGGGCACGACGCCGGCCGCCATCGACTGCTGCCTGAGCGTCTGCGACGACTGGGACGTCCAGGCGATGATCCACACCGACACGCTGAACGAGAGCGGCTTCGTGGAGACCACCGTCGCCGCGCTGAAGGGGCGCACGATCCACGCCTACCACACCGAGGGCGCGGGCGGCGGCCATGCCCCCGACATCATCAAGATCTGCGGCCTCGACCACGTGATCCCGTCGTCCACCAACCCGACGCGGCCCTTCACCGCGAACACGGTGGACGAGCATCTCGACATGCTGATGGTCTGCCATCATCTGTCGAAGGCGATCCCCGAGGACGTAGCCTTCGCCGAGAGCCGCATCCGGCGCGAGACCATCGCCGCCGAGGACATCCTCCACGACATGGGCGCCTTCTCGATCATCGCCTCCGACAGCCAGGCGATGGGGCGCGTGGGCGAGGTGATCATCCGCACCTGGCAGACCGCGCACAAGATGAAGACCCAGCGCGGCCGCCTGCCGGAGGAGCAGGGCGAGAACGACAACCTCCGCGCGCGGCGCTACGTGGCCAAGATCACGATCAACCCCGCGATCGCGCACGGGATCGCGCACGAGACGGGCTCGGTCGAAGTCGGCAAGCGCGCCGACCTCTGCCTCTGGTCGCCGGCCTTCTTCGGGGTGAAGCCCGAGATGGTGCTGGTCGGCGGCACGATCGCGATGGCGCAGATGGGCGATCCGAACGCCTCGATCCCGCCGCCGCAGCCGGTCTACTCGCGCCCAATGTTCGGCGCCTGGGGCCGCTCGATGGAGCGAGGCGCGGTGCTGTTCGTCTCGGAAGCCTCGATCGCCGAGAGCCTGAAGCGCGATCTGGGGCTCGCGAAGGACCTCGTCGGCGTGCGCGGCACGCGCGGGATCTCGAAGCGCGACATGATCCTGAACGACGCGACGCCGAAGGTGGAGGTCGACCCCGAGACCTACGAGGTCCGCGCCGACGGCGAGTTGCTGACCTGCGAGCCGGCCGAGGTGCTGCCGATGGCGCAGCGGTACTTTCTGTTCTGAACAGCGAGCAGTGAGCCCGAGACCAGCCGTCAATACGCCTACTTCGCCGCTCGCTCCCTGAGCGGCGATCCGGCGGAAGTGACCGAGGCTTTGGGGCGGGAGCCGGACGCCTCTTGGCGATACGGCGAGCCAATCGAACGCGGCGGTGTTGCGCTACCGATCAAGCGTCGATCCAGCACTTGGCGGTTGAACAACGGACGCGACGACACGCAGAGCTTCGACGAGCACCTGGATCATTTGATGTTCCGTCTGACTCCTCACAGGGAGGCGTTGCTGCGGCTCGCTACGCGATGGACCCTACAAGTCACCTTCGTGGCCTATGTCGGTCAGGGGGCGGCTTCGTCCTCGGACCCGATCGGTTAAGGAACATCGTCGATCTCGGTCTCGGGATCTGGACCGACATCTATCCCCTGCATGATGCGCACGAGGAGATCGTCACGCTGCGCGAGCAACTCGACGTGCGTGGCTTGCCTGACGACGATGGACGGTGAGAACACTCACTTCGCCGGACCGGCCTGTCCGTCCGCTCCGCCCACCGGCCGCAGCACCACCCGCCGCTCCAGCCGCTCGCGCCAGAACGCGCCCGCGCCGAGCCGCGGCCCGTCCTCCGGCCCGGCCGTCCGGCGGCGGCGCTCGCCCACCACCGCCTCCCAGGCTGCGCCGCGGCGGTCGGTGCGCGCCGCCACCACCTGCGCGCGCAGCCACGCCTCCTGCCGGCGGAGCCGCCGGATCGCCTCGCGGGTCTCGAACAGCGCGTCGGCCGGATGCATCGGCGTCTTCCCCTCGTCGCTCGCTCGCGCGATCATCGGTGGACCGCCCTGAAAGCGCGGTGAACGACGAAGGGGCGACGATGCGAAGAGCCTTGGAGCTGGCCCGCGGCGGCGGCGCGAACCTCGCCGACGGCGTCACCCTGCCCCGCGCCGAGCGCTACCGCCGTCGCGGCCGGCTCACCACCGACGCGGGCGAGGACGTGCTGCTCGACCTCCCCGAGGCGACCGAGATGAACGACGGCGACGCGTTGGTGCTCGACGACGGGCGCCGCCTCGCGGTGCGCGCCGCGGCCGAACCCCTCTACCGCGTCACGGCCGGGAGCGCGCGCGCCCTCGCCCGCCTCGCCTGGCACGTCGGCAACCGCCACCTGCCCGCCGAGATCGGCGAGGACGCGCTAGTGATCGAGCGCGACCACGTGGTCGCCGACATGATCCGCCGCCTCGGCGGCACCGTCGAGGCGATCGAGGCGCCGTTCTCGCCCGAGGGCGGTGCCTACGGGCACGGCCGCACCCACGCGCACGCCCACCACCACGACCCGCACGCCGACCCGAACGCGCACATCCCGCACCGCCATGGCGGGTGAGCTGCCGGCCGAGGCGCTGATCCAGGCGTGGCTCTCGCCCGCGACGCCGACGGGCGGCTTCGCCTACAGCCACGGAATCGAGCGGGCCGTCGCCGACAGGCGCGTGCGCGACGCGGCCACCGCCACCGCCTGGATCGCCGATCTGGTCGAGTTCGGCGCGGGCCGCGCCGACGTGCTCCTGATCGCCGAGGCCATGGCCGGCGACCCGACGGCGGCGGCCGAGCACGCCCGCGCGCGCGCGGCGAGCCGCGAGCGGCTGGCCGAGACCGAGGTGCAGGGCGCCGCCCTCGCCCGCCTCGCGTCCGGGGCCTGGGATTGCGGACCCGGCGATCCGGTACCCTGGCCGGTCGCGCTCGGGCGCGCGGCCCGCGCTGCCGGGATCGCGCGCGAGGCAGTGCTGGCCCGCGCGCTCCAAGCGTTCGTCGCGGGCCTCGCCGGCGCCTGCCTGCGCCTCGTGCCGCTCGGGCAGACCGAAGGACAGCGTCTCCAGCGCGATCTCGTGGCGCTCTGCGAGCGGGTCGCGCGCGAGACAGCCGCCGAGGCCGACGCCCATGCCGCGCACCCGCTCGACGCGCACGGCCAGTCATGCTTTCGTGGCGACATCAGTGCGATGCGCCACGAGACCCAGACGGTGAGGCTGTTTCGCTCATGACCGCCGAGGACGTGCTCCCCCGGACGACCCGCCCGTCGCGCTCGCCGCACGGGCCGCTGCGCGTCGGCATCGGCGGGCCCGTCGGCGCGGGCAAGACCACGCTGACCGCCGCGCTCTGCCGGCACTGGCGCGAGCGGCTGTCGGTGGCGGTGGTGACCAACGACATCTTCACCACCGAGGACGCCGAGGCGCTGATGCGGATGCAGGTGCTGGCGCGCGATCGGATCGTGGGGGTCGAGACCGGGGGCTGTCCGCACACGGCGATTCGCGAGGACGCCTCGATCAACCTCGCGGCGGTGGCCGAGCTGACGACGCGCCACCCGGATCTCGACGTGGTGCTGATCGAATCGGGCGGCGACAACCTCGCGGCCACCTTTAGCCCCGAACTGGCCGACGTGACCGTCTACGTGATCGACGTCGCCGCCGGCGAGGACATCCCCCGCAAGGGCGGACCGGCGATCACGCGCTCTGACGTGCTGGTGGTCAACAAGGCCGACCTTGCCGAAGCGGTCGGCGCCTCGCTCGAAGCGATGGCGCGCGATGCGGCACGGATGCGGGGCGAACGGCCGTGGCTGTTCACCACTCTGAAGCGAGGCGAGGGCGTCGAGGCGGTGGCGGCCCTGGTCGAACGGGCCGGCGGGCTCGTCTGAAGCTGACCCTGCGTGACATTGGTCGCGTTCCTGAACGAGACTCGCTTCCGGGCAGGGGTAGAATCAGCTATAACCCGACGTGAGGGGATCGGTTCCTACAAATCCGGATTCGATCGCGTCCTCTGGGTGGGCCTGTGTAGTGTTGCGTACTTGGGGCGGCCGTTTCGTGGTTGGCGCTTCGGACGGCCGTCCTTTGCGTATCGGTAGTTAGTGCGAGAAGCGTTACGAAACCCTTAACGAGCGTTCCCCCGATGGCGTTCCGTGTCGTGTCGTCGGCTCCATCTCGCGCCGTCCACCAGCAAGTCGATAGTCCCGGTCGATCGCGTCGAAACGATGGCCGAACCGAGGCGGTCGGACACCCCATTCTTACTGAAACCCTTACTGGAACGCCACCTCTGCGAAGCTCCTGAGCTTGCGCGAGTGCAGTCGTCCGCGCTCCAGCCGCTTCAGCCGTTCGAGCGCGGCGAGGCCGATTTCGAGGTGCTGGCGCACGCGGCGGCGATAGAAGTCGCCGGCCATGCCCGCGAGCTTGATCTCGCCGTGCAGCGGCTTGTCGGAGACGCAGAGCAGCGTGCCGTAGGGCACGCGGCAGCGGAACCCGTTGGCCGCGATGGTGGCCGATTCCATGTCGAGCGCGATCGCGCGCGCCTGGGAGAGCCGGCGCAGCACGCCGCGGTGGCCGCCGAGTTCCCAGTTGCGGTCGTCCACGCTCGCCACCGTGCCGGTGCGCATGATCGCCTTCAGGTCATAGCCTTCCTGGCCCGTGACCTCGGCCACCGCCTGTTCGAGCGCGACCTGCACCTCGGCGAGCGCCGGGATCGGAACCCAGGGCGGCAACGCGTCGTCGAGCACGTGGTCCTCGCGCATGTAGGCGTGGGCGAGGACGTAGTCGCCGAGGCGCTGGCTGTTGCGCAGCCCCGCGCAGTGGCCGAGCATCAGCCAGAGATGCGGGCGCAGCACGGCGACGTGGTCGGTCATGGTGCGCGCGTTCGACGGTCCCGCGCCGATGTTGATCATGGTGATGCCGGAGTGGTCGTCGGCGACGAGGTGATAGGCCGGCATCTGCGGCATCCGCGCGGGCGGCTCGCCACGGGTCCGGACCCCGTGCCCGCCGGCTTCGGTCACCACCTCGCCCGGCTCGACGAAGCGGGCGTAGCGCGGATCGCCCTCCTCGATCCGGGCGCGGCCGAGCGCGACGAACGCTTCGACGTAGAACTGGTAGTTGGTGAAGATCACGAAGTTCTGGAACCGCCCCGGCTCGGTGCCGGTGTAGTGCAGCAGCCGGTGCAGCGAGTAGTCGGTGCGCTCGGCGCGGTAGGGCGCGAGCGGCCAGGACTTGCCCGGGGCCGGCTCGTGGCGCCCCTCGACGATCGCGTCGTCCATGCGCGCGAGGTCGGGGACGTCGAACAGATCGCGCAAGGGGGGATGCTCGGGCGGCTCGCCCGTGCGCAGGCCGGCGGTCTCGGCGTTGATGTCGCGCGCGTAGGCGAAGTGGACCGGGATCGGCTCGTCGGAGACGTCGACCTCGACCGCCTCGCCGTGGTTGTGGATCAGGAGCCCGATCTGCTCGACGAGGTAGGCGCCGAGCACGTCCGGCCGCGTCACCGTGGTTTCGTGCCGTCCGGGCTTGGTGACGAAGCCGTAGGAGAGGCGGGTATCGAGCCGGGCATGCGTGCGCGTCACGAGGCGCACCCGCGGATAGCAGGCGCGCACGAAGCCCTCGGGCGCGTGCCCCGAGAGGTAGGCTTCGAAATGGCCGCGCAGGAAGGCGGTGTGGCGCTCGTAGATCTCAGTCAGGCGGGCGACCGCCGCGCGGGCGTCGTCGAAGCGCTCGGGCGCGACGGGTTCGGGCGAGAGGATCGGGGCCATGGCGTCCTCCGGGGGTCGGGCGGCGGGGCGTCGGCGCCGTGGTAGCCGATCGCGGCCGGGGCGCGAAGACCGCGTCGCGGGAGCCTCGACGCCTGTGCCGTCCGGCGGATTGGCGCCCGGAGCGCTCGTCCCGTCCGGGCGGCACGCCCGGGCGTCGCGAGATCGCGCGGGAACGACGGTCCGGTGCGCGATCCGATCGGGCGGGTGCCCTAGAGACGAACGCCCTCGTCGTCGCCGCGGACGGTCTCCTCCGGCGGGAGCGGCGGCGCGTCCGCCTTGCGCCGGATCAGGATGTCGCCGTTGTCGAGCACCACCGGATCCTCGTAGTGCTCCAGGCTGTCGATCCGCTCCATGGCGGCGAGCGTGCGCGAGAGGCGGTCGATCGCCGGCTCCAGCCCGTCCACCACGCTGTCCCAGGCGCGGTCGAGCCGGTCCTTGAGCGCGTCGAAGTCGATCCCCGGCTCGACGTCCTCCTGCGCGCGCGCGGGGGCGAGCACGACCGCCGCGGAGAGCGCGGCGGTGATCGCGAGAGCGCCGGCGCGCCGGCGTGAGCGTCGGGTCATTTCCGTTCCCTCCCTCGGGTCGGAGCGCCGCGCGACCCGATCGGATCGGGTCCGGCGCCTCGATCGTTCGGCCTACGCGCGCTTTCGCGACGCCCGGACGTGCCGCTCCGGTCGGACGAGCGCTCCAGGGACAGGTGTGCGCTCCCCGGCGCCGGGGAGCAAGACCGCCGCTCGCGCCGAGGGGCGTGAAACGAGAGAACCCCGCGGACGGGCCGCGGGGTTCCCGGGTCTTCGCGCCGGGTGTCCCGGCGTCGCTTCGGCGCGTCAGTTCGAGAGGGTGATCTCGACGCGGCGGTTCAGCGGCTCGCGCACGCCGTCGCCGGTGACGCGCGCGGGGTCGCGCTCGCCGCGGCCGGCGAGCGTCATGTCGTCGCCGGGCAGGCCGCGGCTCACGAGGCCCTGGGCGACGCTGCGCGCGCGGCGCTCGGAGAGCCGCTGGTTGTAGTCCGACGGACCCGAGGTGTCGGCGTGGCCGACGATCGAGAGGGCGGTCGAGGATAGCGACTCGTAGGCCGAGGCGACCGCGTCGAGCACGTCCATCGCGCGCGGCGTCAGGTCGGAGCGGTCGAAGCCGAAGTAGACGATGTAGTTGTCGTCGGCCGCGATCGGCGCGGCGGGCGCGCAGGCGGCGGCGGCTTCCTGGAACAGCGCGAGCGCCTCCTCCGGCGAGAGCGGGCAGTCGGCCGGCTGGGCGCGGAGGCTCTCGAGGTACTGGTCGTACATCGCCTGCATGCGCGCGCAGGCGGCCGGGCGCTCGGCGCGGTTGGCGTTGACGATCTCGATCACCTCGGTCTGGGTGACCTCGGCCTCGCCCGAGACGCCGAGCTGCTCGGGCGACCAGGGCGCGGGGGTCTGGCCAGCCTCGGCCTGCTGGATCTTGGCCTGGTAGGCGGTGGCGTTGTACCAGCGCTCGTCGGTGAAGGCGGCGCGACGGCCGAGTTCGGTGTACTCCTCGGCGAGGGCGCCGTTGAAGCCGGCCCCGCCGTGGTCCTGCTCGAGGTAGCGCTCGGCCGTGAAGGTGGCGCCGAGCGAGGAGCCCGGCAGATCCGGCTTGGTGGCGCAAGCGCCGAGCGCCAGGGCCGAGACGGCCATCGCTACGATCGTGACTTTCGTCATCCCTCTCTCCGTATCTCTGCGAGGCGCGCGCGCCCACGCCCCGGCAATATCGTTGTCGTCCGACCGGAGCCGGCCTTTCTGCGCTGTCGCACGAACACGACGCGGCGACAACGCGTGCCGGGTCGAGGTGATGCGTGCCCGGTGTTTTTCGGCCTGCCGTCGCTCGAAAACAACAGAGTAACCCAAAGACCTCGCTACTCGACAATCACGCGCCCGGGGCGCGGCGATTGCCGGCCGCGGCTCGACGACGCCCACCGTGCTTTCGCCGCGATCGCGCCCCGAGATCATCGAAAACACCTGCCATCACGATGCCAGTGCGTGAGTTCGCGAGAGAGACGTGATGTCGGACAGTATCCTGATCGTCGAAGACGACCGCCAGCAGCGCCGCTATCTATCGGCAGTGCTCTCCGCCGCCGGCTTCCGGGTGGAGGCCCATCCGAGCGCCGAGCCCGCGCTCGCGCGGCTGACCGGCCCGCTCCCCGAGCGCCCCGACCTCTGCCTGATGGATCTCAACCTCCCGGGCCTCGACGGGCTGAGCGCGCTCGCGCGGGCGCGCTCGGCGGGGGCGACGATGCCGATCGTGGTGCTGACCGCCGACGGCAGCGTCGGCCGCGCGGTCGAGGCGATGCGCGCGGGCGCGAGCGACTTCGTGGTCAAGCCCGTGGCGCCCGAGCGGCTCGAGACCTCGATCCGCAACGCGCTCAAGCTCGCGAGCCTCTCGGCCGACGTCGCCCGGCTCTCGCGCGCCGAGGCGCAGCTCGCGGGCTTCGACGACCTCGTCGCCGAGTCGGGCGCGATCCGGCGCTCGATCCACCTCGCCCGCCGCGCCGCCGCCTCCTCGATCCCGGTGCTGATCACCGGCGAGAGCGGCACCGGCAAGGAGGTGTTCGCCCGCGCCATCCACGCCGCCGGCTCGCGCGCGGGCAAGCCCTTCGTCGCCGTCGACTGCGCGGCGCTGCCGACGCGCCTGGTCGAGAGCGTCCTGTTCGGCCACGAGAAGGGCGCCTTCCCGGGCGCGACCGCGCGGCGCCTCGGCAAGTTCCAGGAGGCCGAAGGGGGCACGCTGTTCCTCGACGAGATCGCCGAGCTGCCGGCGGAGGCGCAGGTCAAGCTCCTCCGCGCGCTCCAGAGCGGCGAGGTCGACCCCGTGGGCGCGGGCGCGCCGGTGCCGGTCGACATCCGCCTGATGAGCGCGACCAACGCCGATCTCGCCGAGGCGGTCGAGACGGGCGCCTTCCGCACCGATCTGTTCTACCGCGTCAGCGCCTTCCCGCTGACGCTGCCGCCGCTTCGCGATCGGCGCGAGGATCTGCTGCTGCTCGCGCGGATGTTCCTGACGCGCTGCGCCGCGGCCGAGGGCGCGCAGGTGCGCGGCTTCTCGGAGGCGGCCGCGCACGCGATCGAGACGGCCGACTGGCCCGGCAACGTGCGCCAGCTCCAGAACACGATCCACCGCGCGGTGGTGCTCGCCGACGGGCCGCAGATCCGCCCCGAGCACCTGACCGGCCTCACGATCCGCACCGAGCCCGCCACGGCGGCGCGCGAGCGCGGGACGGCACCGGACGCGCTGATCGGGCCGGACGGGCACATCCGCAAGCTCGCCGAGCTGGAGGCCGAGGCGATCGAGCGCGCGCTCGGGCTCTACCACGGACGCATGGCCGAGGTGGCGCGCCGTCTCGGGATCGGGCGCTCGACGCTCTATCGCAAGCTCGACGAACTGGGGCTCGCCAGAAAGCGAGCCTGAGCGTCCGGGGGCGACGCGCGAGACCCGGACGCGCCGAAAGCCCCGCGGGGGCGATCGCTGAGATCGCCGCGCGATCGGGCGGCTCGCGCGCCCCGAGAGCGCTGTCCGATCCGCTCGGGTCGCGCGCTCCGACCGGCCGCATTTCGCGCTTTCGCGATGTCCGGGCCAGCCGCTCGGACAGGACGGGCGCTCCGCCCACGGGACGCCCGCCCGTCGCGATCGGGCGAGGCGGGGAAGCGGCCCGCCCGCCCGGACGCCGCCCTCGGCCTCAGCCCATGCCGAGCGCGTCGAGGTAGAGCGCGAGGATCGCGTCCTCCTCCTGGCGCTCGGCCGGCTCCTTGCGCCTGAGCGTCACCACCTTGCGCAGGATCTTGGTGTCGTAGCCGTTGGCCTTGGCCTCGGCGTAGACCTCCTTGATCTGCTCGCCGATCTCGCGCTTCTCCTCCTCCAGCCGCTCGACGCGCTCGATGATCGAGCGCAGCTGGTCGGCCGCCACGCCCTCGCTCGCGAACCCCTCGCGGGCGAAGCCGCCTACTGCATCGTCTGCCATGCGTCTCTTCCGCCTCTAGCTCTTGTGTCGTCCGCCCGACGCGTCGAGGCGCCGAGGCTTACCGGCTTAAGGCGGGGCGGAGGCGCGCGCCACCGATTCGGCGCGCCGGTGCGCGGTCAAGATCCGGAATGCGGTTTCACGACGACGGCCTTTCCCCGAGGCCGCCCCCGATCCGACGACACGCGCCGCTGCGGGGCTCGGCACGGCCCGTCCCTCGCCGGCCGCGCCTCGGTTCGCTCGACGCTCCGGGAAGGCGAGGGTCCGACCGCAGCCCCTGCGGCGGACGTCGCCCCCGCCTCGACCGTCGGCGCGCTTGCGGCGGACGGCGACGACGTGAGAGCGTCGTCACGGGAGGATGTCCGCTTCTGGGATGATCCCGCGATGACCGCGATCGACTTCCTCGGCTTGAGCGCCGGCGGCCTCGTGCTGCTGACGTTCGCCACCCCCTGCCCGCGCCGGCTGCGCCGCTTCGCGATCGGCTCGAACCTGCTCTTCATCGCCTACGGCGCGAGTGCCGGGCTCTGGCCGATCCTCGCGCTGCACGCGGTCCTGCTGCCGATCAACCTCGCGCAGCTCGACAGGCTGGCGCGTCCGGGCGGCACCCGCTGGCGCACGCTCGGGGCGCTGCGCGCGGAGGAGGAGCGGCGCAACGCCCGGATGGGCCTGAACTGCATGCGCTACCGCTCGATGTACTGACGCGGCATCGGCGCGCCGGGGCGCTCAGTGGTCCGGCTGCGACTTGGCGAAGGCGGCCCGGCTCTCGGGGCTCGCCTCGCTCTGGTAGCGCTCGCGCCACGCGTCGTAGGGCATGCCGTAGACGATCTCGCGCGCCTCGGCCTTGTCGAGCGAGCCGCCGCGCGCCTCGGTCTCCTCCTGATACCAGCGCGAGAGGCAGTTGCGGCAGAAGCCCGCGAGGTTCATCAGATCGATGTTCTGCACGTCGGTGCGCGTGCGCAGGTGGTCGCGCAGGCGGCGGAACACGGCCGCCTCGATCTCGGTGGTGTCGGGCTCGCGGTCGCTCATCGGAGGCTCCTCCCGGTGCCGTTCGCCTGTGGCGTCCGCAGCGATATCGCCCCCCGGCCGGCCCGCTTCAAGCGCCCCCCGCGAGCGCGTCGAAGCGCCCCGGCGGCGCCTCGGCCAGCACGGCGCCCACCACGCGGGCGAGGCGCGCGCCCCAGGCCGCCTGCGCCTCGGGCGTCTCGATCAGGTCGTGGCGCAGCTCGACCAGGACGTGCGCGAGCCCGCGGCCGGTGGCGTGGCGGTTCATGCAGTCGCCCTCCAGCGCGCCCGAGTAGGGCGCGTTGTCGCCGACGCAGAGCGCGGTGCCGTCGTCGAGGCGCTCGGCGGCGAGCGCGGCGAGCAGCGGGCGCACCAGCCGGTCGTCGCGGTCCCACAGGAGCCCGACGTGCCAGGGCCTGAGCGCGCGCCCGCGCAGGGAGGGCACGAAGGAATGGACCGAGAGCACCACCGGCGCGCGCCCCGCCTCGGCCCCGGCCGCGGCGATCGCGGCGGCGACGGCGCGGTGGTAGGGGCGGTGGTAGGCGTCGAGCCGGCGCTCGATCTCGGCCCGGCCCGCCCGCGCGTTGCCCGGCACGACGGTGCCGTCGTAGAGGCGCATCACCAGGGTGGGGTCGTCCTCGCCCCGGTTGGGGTCGATGACGAGGCGCGAGAAGCGCGAGCAGACCGCCCGCGCGCCGAGCCCCCTGGCGAGCGCGAGCGCGGTGCCGCGCGCGCCGACGTCCCAGGCGATGTGGCGCGCCATCTCCGCGGCCGGCAGACCGATCTCGACGCCGTCGGGCACGCGGTTGGTGGCGTGATCGCAGACCACGACCGCCGCCGGCTCGGTCAGCGCCGGGCCGTGCTCGATCGCCTCGGCCGCCTCGAAGCGGCCCGCCCGAACGGTGTCGTCTGGCATGATCTCTCCCGCGGTGCGGAAACGACGACGGCCGAGGCGCGTCATCGCTCTGTGACGCGGCCGTGATAGCCGACAGTATCGGCCCAGTTAAAGCGGTCGCGCGGGCCGGCCATCGGGTCGACGGAGCGCCTGCCCGCCCCGGTACCGGCACCCGCGCCGGTCACCACGCCGACGACCGAGCCCAGAGGAGCCCGCCATGCGCCGCAGCCGCAACGTCAAGATCGTCGCCACCGTCGGTCCCGCCTCGTCGAGCCGCGGCACGCTGCGCGCGCTGTTCGACGCGGGCGTCGACGTGTTCCGCCTCAACATGAGCCACGGCACACACGCCGAACAGGCCGAGCGCATCCAGCTCATCCGCGACATCGAGCACGAGAAGGAGCGCCCGATCGGCATCCTCGGCGATCTCCAGGGGCCGAAGCTGCGGGTCGGGCGCTTCGCGGACGGACCCCACAAGCTGGAGATCGGGAGCCGCTTCACCGTCGATCTCGACGACACGCCCGGCGACGAGAGCCGCGTGTGCCTGCCCCACCCGGAGATCTTCTCGGCGCTGAAGCCGGGCGCGCACCTCCTCGTCAACGACGGCAAGGTGAAGCTGCGCGTGATCGAGCACGACGCCGAGCACGCGACCTGCGAGGTCGTGGTCGGCGGCGAGATCTCCAACAACAAGGGCGTGAACGTCCCCGACGTGGTGCTGCCGCTGCGCGCGCTCACCGACAAGGACCGCAAGGACCTCGACTTCGTGCTGGAGCACGGCGTCGACTGGATCGCGCTCAGCTTCGTGCAGCGCCCCGAGGACGTGTTCGAGGCGCGCGAGCTGATCGGGAGCCGCGAGGTCGCGATCATGGTCAAGATCGAGAAGCCCGCGGCCGTGCAGCGCTTCGACGAGATCCTCGACGCCTGCGACGGCGTCATGGTCGCGCGCGGCGACCTCGGCGTCGAGATGGACAACGCCGACCTGCCCCCCATCCAGAAGCGCCTCGTGCGCAAGTGCCGCGCCGCGGCCAAGCCGGTGGTGGTGGCCACCCAGATGCTGGAGAGCATGATCGCCTCGCCGGTGCCGACGCGCGCGGAGGTGACCGACGTGGCCAACGCGATCTACGTGGGCGCCGACGCGGTGATGCTCTCGGCCGAGTGCGCGGCCGGGCAGTATCCGATCGAGGCGGTCACGATGATGAACCAGATCGCCGAGAAGGTGGAGGCCGAGGAGCTGCACCGCCAGATCATCGAGGCCGCGCGCGAGATCGACCGCCGCTCGGTCGCCGACGCGATCTCGGCGGCCGCGCGCGAGGTGGCCGAGGCGACGAAGGTGAAGGCGATCGCCTGCTTCACCCATTCGGGCGCCACCGCCTCGCTGCTCGCGCGCGAGCGGCCGGGCGTGCCGATCCTCGGCCTCACGCCGATGCGCGGCACCGCGCGGCGGCTGCAGATGGTCTGGGGGCTCATCAACCACGTCGTCGAGCCGGTCGATCGCTTCAAGCTCGCCGTGGTCGCGGCCGTGCGCGTGGCCAAGCGCGAGGGCCTCGCCGAGAGCCGCGACAACATCGTCGTCACCGCCGGCGTGCCGTTCAACATGCCGGGCACCACCAACATCCTGCGCGTGGCCCCCTGCGACGAGAAGGCGATCTACGAGGGCTCGGCCGAGTTCTGAGCCCGGCGCCCCGGTCCGCCCCCCCCCCGCGCCGGGCCCCGTGCCTAGCCCTGTCACAATGGCGCCATGCCGGCGTGTCAGGCCCTCGCCCTGAGACGGGCGAGCGCAGAGGGGAGGAGGCGCGCGTGAAGGACCACGACCACGCCCCGGCGGATGCCGGCCCGGCGCCCGGGCGGGTGGAGACCGGCCCGGCCCTGCCGCCCTGGTGCGAGGAGCTGTCGACCGGCCTCTCGATCCGCGCGCAGTTCGTCGTCACCGGCAACGTCCGCGACCTCGTGGCCTATCCGGGCGAGAGCGGCGTCGAGTTCGTCGGCTTCGCCGAGGCCGCCTGGCGTACCGTCCGCGCCCGCGGCTGCCGCGCGCTGCTGATCCACGCCCCCGTCGACGGGCTCAGGCTGCACGAGGGGTGCGACCAGCGCCTCGCCGGGCCGCTGGCCGAGGCGGGCGTGCCGCTCGGGCAGGTAGCCGCCGACGCCGAGGCGCTCTCGGCCATGATCGGCGCGGTCGTCGCCGAGGCCCGCCTCGAGATGGCGCTGCTGATCGACTACGCCTCGCCGATGCTGCGCCGCGGCGGCCCGAGCGTCGAGCGGCTGTTCGTGGCGATGGACAAGCTCGCGCGCGGGCCGGCGCGCCCGCGCCCGCGCGGCCGCGAGAGCGCGATGCCGCGCAACGTCGTGCTCTGGGTGGTCGAGCGCGGCGGCGACCTGCCCGAATGGTTCGCGACCGACAACCCGGCCGTGCGCGAGCTGTCGCTCCCCGCCCCCGACCTGACAGAGCGCCTCGCCTTCGTCGAGCGCGCCGCGCGCTCGCTGCCGGACGCGCACGGCCTCGACCCCGAGGAGCGGCGCGCGCGGATCGAGACGCTCGCGGTGCGCTGCGAGGGCATGGGCGTGACCGACATGCGCGCGGTAGCGACGCTCGCGCGCGCGGAGGGCTTCGGCCTCGCGCGCATCGAGGACGCGCTCCGGTCCTACCGCCTCGGCACCACGCGCAACCCCTGGACCTCTACGGTGATGCGCGACCGGGTGCGCTCGGCGCCCGCGCTCCTGGAGCAGCGCGTCAAGGGCCAGCCGCGGGCGCTGTCGAAGACCATGGACATCCTGACGCGCTCGATCATGGGGCTCTCGGGCGCGCAGACCTCGACGCGCGCCGCCCGGCCGCGCGGCGTGCTGTTCCTGGTCGGCCCGACCGGCGTCGGCAAGACGGAACTCGCCAAGGCGGTGACCGAGGTGCTGTTCGGCGACGAGTCGGCGATGTACCGCTTCGACATGTCCGAGTTCATGAACGAGACCTCGGTCCTGCGCCTGATCGGCCCGCCGCCCGGCGCGGCCGGCCACGAGAACGGCGGCGAGCTGGTCAACGCCGTGCGCGCGCGGCCCTTCAGCGTGTTCCTCTTCGACGAGATCGAGAAGGGCCACCCGCGCATCCTCGACTCGTTCCTGCAGATCCTCGATGACGGCCGCCTGTCCGACAGCCGCGGCGAGACCGGCTTCTTCTCCGAGAGCCTGATCGTCTTCACCTCGAACATCGGCATGACCGGCGGCGACCGCGCGTCCAACGCGGGGCAGAACATCCTGCCCTCCGACAACGCCGAGACGGTGGAGGCCAAGCTCACCAAGGCGGTCGGCGACCACTTCCGCTTCGAGCTGCGCCGCCCCGAGCTGATGAACCGCCTCGGCCAGAACATCGTGCCGTTCGAGTTCATCAACCCGCGTTCGGGCGTGGTGATCTTCGACGCGGTGATGAAGAAGGTGGTGCGCGCGGTCGAGGAGGAGCACGCCGTCGAGCTGTCGTTCTCGGAGGAGGCGCGCGCGACGCTCCTGGAGTTGTGCACCGCCGAGTTGAACGACGGCGGCCGCGGCATCGGCAACCGGATCGAGGCCTACGTCATCAACCCGATCTCGCGCCAGCTGTTCGAGCACCCGCGTCGCGGGCCGGCACGGGTGGTCCGGGTCGAGGAGCACCGCGGCGAGGCGACGCTCACGATCGAGTGAGCCGCCCGCCCCGTCCGCGGGACGCGGCTCGCGCCCTTGCAGGGTCGTGCGTCCCTCAGCCCGGCCCGCGCGGCCAGAGCCGGAGCGCGACCCGCCCGATCGGGGTCTGGGGCGCATGGCGCGCGACGATCAGCGCCATCGGAAAGCCCGTGAGCGTGAGCATCGCCAGGATCGCGTCCTCGCCGAGGCCGAAGGCGAGCAGGAGCGCGACCACCACGGCCGAGAGCACCATGAAGGAGCTGTCGACCACGTTCGAGGCGGCGATGTACTGCGCGCGCGCCTCCGCCTCGGCCGTCGCCTGCAAGAGCGCGTTCAAGGGCGTGACGTAGATGCCGGCGAAAGTGGCGAGCACGACGAAGTCGACCAGCACCCGCCAGCCCGTGGCGGTCGCGAAGAACGTCTCGCGACCGACCAGCGGCTCGCCGGGCGAGGCGGCGGCCTGGGTGGCGAACCACAGCTCGATCGCCATCACCGCCATGCCGACCGCGCCCCAGGGCGGGATGTCGACCGGCCCGCGGCGCGCGCAGAGCCGCTCGGCCGAGATCGCGCCGAGCGCCACGCCGACCGAGAAGCCCGCGAGCAGCACGGTCAGCACCTCCTCGTCGGCGCCGAGGATCTTCTTGGCGTAGGCCGGCAGCAGCGACAGGAAGGTGGCGCCGAGGAACCAGAACCACGAGATCGAGAGCATGGTCCGGAACGCCGGGCGGTTGCGCGCGACGCGCGCCACGAGGCGGTAGATCGCGCGCGGGAACACGTAGTCGACCGGCACGGCCGGACCCGTCGGCCCCGCGGGCAGCGTGAACAGCGAGGCGACGAAGCCCGCGACCGCCACCATCACCACCACCGTGGAGACGATGGCGACGCCGTACTCGGTCAGGATCAGCTCGTTGCCGAGGATCGTGCCGAAGATGATCGCGACGAAGGTCGAGCCCTGCACCAGCCCGTTGCCGCCGACCAGCTCCGCGCGCGTGAGATACTGCGGCAGCACGCCGTACTTGATCGGCGCGAACATCGCCGACTGCGCGCCCATCAGGAACAGCACGAAATAGAGGAAGGCGATGTTCTGGGTGTAGTAGCCGACGACGGCGAGACCCATGACCACGATCTCCCAGGCCTTGACCACGCGGGTCATCTTGGCCTTGTCGACGCGGTCGGCGATCTGGCCGGCCGTGGGCGTGACGATGGCGAAGGGCAGGATGAACAGCGCCGAGGCGATCACGCCGAGCATCGCGATCGACATGTCCACCGTGTCGGCCAGCCGGTAGGTGATCAGGGCGATGAACGCCTTCTGGTAGACCTGATCGTTGAAGGCGCCGAGGAACTGCACGCAGAACAGCGGCAGGAAGCGACGCTTGGTCAGCAGGCGGAACTGGTTCGGCGCGGCCTCACCCTGGTCGTCCTGCGGGCGCTTCTGCATGGGCGGGCGATCCTCGCGCCGGGGTTCGAGCCTTGCCTGCGACATCCGCGTCCTGCCTGTCCGAGCGCCGCGGGCCGGTCAAGGACCCGCCGAAGCGACGAGCGGAGAGTGTGGCGCCGCGCCTCGCGGGCAAGCGGGAGCCGGGCGGGCGGAGCCGCGAAGCCCTCCCTTTTGATAGGCCATAACTATTGAATAATAACCATAGATTGTCGCGGCGCGGCGGTCGTGCGATCCTGCCGAGTGGCGGTCCCGCCGCGGACCGGCCGACCGACAAGGAGGAACACCATGGCGCGCAACTACCGAGTGCTGATGCTCGGCGCCTCTTACGGCTCGCTCTTCGGCATGAAGCTCGCGCTCGCCGGCCACGACGTCACGCTGGTCTGCCTCGCCCCCGAGCGCGAGGCGATCGACCGCGACGGCGTCGAGCTGCGCCTGCCGATCCGCGGGCGCGAGACGCCGCTGGTGCTGCGCTCCGCCGAGGCGCCGGGGCGGATCGACACGGCCGACACCTCGGTCGATCCGGCCGGCTACGACATGGTGGGGCTCGCCATGCAGGAGCCGCAATACCGCGCGCCGGGCGTGCGCGAACTGCTCGAGCGTACGGCCGCCGCCCGCGTGCCGGCGGTGTCGATCATGAACATGCCGCCGCTGGCCTACCTGCGTCGCCTGCCCGGCCTCGACACGGGCGCGCTCGAGGAGGCCTACACCGACGCGCGCGTCTGGGACGGCGTCGATCCGGCGGCGATCACCCTCGCGAGCCCCGACCCGCAGGCGTTCCGCCCGCCCGAGGCGGGGCCGAACGTGCTGCAGGTGAGCCTGCCGACCAACTTCAAGATCGCGCGCTTCGAGGACGAGGGCGCGACGGCGATGCTGCGCGAGATGGCCGCGGGCGTGGACGCGCTCGACCACGAGGGCGCGAGCCTGCCGGTGAAGCTGCGCGTGTTCGAGAGCCCCTACGTGCCGCTCGCGAAGTGGGCGATGCTGCTGGCGGGCAACTATCGCTGCGTGACGCCCACGGGCCTGCGCTCGATCCGCGAGGCGGTGCACGACGACCCGGCGCTCTCGCGCGAGGTCTACGACTTCGTCTGCCGCGTGGCCCGCGGGATCGGCGCGGCCGAGGCCGACCTCGTGCCCTTCGAGAAGTACGCCGCCGCGGCCGAGGGGCTGGTGCGCCCCTCCTCGGCCGCCCGCGCGCTCGACGCGGGCGCGCCCGCGATCGAACGCGTCGATCGGCTGGTGCAGGCGATCGGGCGGCGCCAGGGGCTGTCGCACCCGGCGGTCGACGAGGTCGTCGCCCTGGTCGACGAGCGTCTCGCGCGAAGCCGCGCGGCCGCCTGAGGCGCGCGGCGGCCCGAGCGGTCAGTCCCCCTGCTCCGGCGGCACCGGCGGCGGGGGACGACCGCTCGCCGCGTGGGCGCCGGAGGCGGGGATCGTGCCGAGTTCCGCCTCGTCGGCGAAGTCGATGCGGAAGGCCGTGCCCTCCGCCACTCCCTCCTGCTCGAACGCGACGTCCTCGCGGGCGAGCAGGCCCTTGACGAGCCGGCCGCCGATGCCGGCGGTGGTGTCGAGCCCGCCTGTCATGCCGATGCCGTCGTCGGTAACGCTGAGGCGCATGACGTTGCCGCCGCGCCGGCGCAGCGCGACCTCGACGATGCCCGGGCGGCCGTCGGGAAAGGCGTGCTTGAGCGCGTTGGTGACGAGTTCGGAGACCGCGAGGCCGAGGCGCGCGGCGGTCTCGACGTCGAGCACGCAGGTCTCGGCGCGGATCTCGATGCGCACGCTCGGCCGCTCGGCGAGCGCGGTCAGCGAGGCGGTGAGCTGCGAGAGGTAGGCCGCGAAGTCGACCGTCTCGCCGCCGCCGCGGCCGTTGAGCTGGTCGTAGAGGAGCTGCAGGCTCTCGATGCGCCCGACGAGGCGGTTGAGCCGCGCGCTCGGCTGGTAGTCGGCGGCGCGCTCGGACTCCCGCGCCTCGACGCGCACGAGGCTCACGATCATCGCGAGGTGGTTCTTCACCCGGTGCTGCAGCTCGCGCAGCATGGTGTCGGAATGGCGCTCGTCCGGGGCGGCGACCTCGCGCTGGATGCCGATGACGTAGACGATCGTGCCCTCGTCGTCGCGCACCGGCGCGATGCCGAGCTGGTTCCAGAACGGCGCGCCGCCGGCGCGGTAGTTCTTGAGCGTGACCGTAGCCTCGCGCCCGTGCTCGACCGCCTCGCGCAGCGTGGCGCAGGCGGCGGGGTCGGTGTCCTCGCCCTGAAGGAAGCGGCAGTTGCGCCCGAGGCAGTCGGTCTCCGAATAGCCCGTCAGCAGCGTGAAGGCGCGGTTGACGTAGACGAGCGGACAATCCTCGACGCTCGGGTCCGCGATCGAGATCGAGTACTGCGCCTGGTCGAGCACGCGCCGAGCCGCCGCGTCGCCGAAACCGGCGGCGGCTTTCAGGTCGTCCATGTCGCTCACGGCGGCGTCCCTATGCTGACGTGTGTCTGCGGGCTCGGCCGGTCCCGTTCAGGCCGCTGCGGTTCGCCCCTGCGGTGTCATTCTTCCCAGGAAAACATCCGACTCGCTTGATAGTATATTATGCCGCATCGCGCCCCGAAAGGCCCCGCTCCGCAACTGCGGCCTCGAAGCGCGCCTCGGCCTCGGCGAGCGCGTCCGCGGGCGCGCTCTCGCGCACGAGGCGCATGCTCTCGCCCTCGATGGTGCGCTCGATCAGCTCCATGAAGGCCTCGAAGTCGAGGCCCGGCTCGATCGGCTCCAGGAACTCGATCACGCCGCGGCGGCCGGCGTGCTTTCGCCAGTGGCGCCGCGGCCAGATCAGCCCGACCGAGGTCGCGACCGGCACCACCGTCGGGTTCAGCCGGGTGTAGAGGTGGCCGACGCCGCGACGGTAGCGCTCGCGGTCGCCGGGGCGCATCAGCGTGCCCTCGGGGTAGATCATCATCGGCCTGCCTTGCGCGAAGCAGCGCGCGGTGCCCTCGACGATGCTCTCGGTGCGGTTCTGCGGGCCGCGGCTCACCGGCACCAGCACCACGTCGAGCGTGCGCAGGATCGGGCCGAAGAAGGGGTAGCGCTCCAGCTCCTGCATCGCGATCGCGCCGGTGTGGGGCATCAGCAGCCCGAGCAGCACGATGTCGAGCTCGGACTGGTGCTTGGCCGCGAACAGGACGGGGCCGCTCTCGGGGATCCGCTCCAGCCCGCGGATCTCGACGCGTCCGCGCAGGATCACCTCGATCGCGCGCAGCGTGGTCCGGCCCCAGTACCGCAGTACCCGGTACATGCCGTCGCGATCGCCCCTGAGCCCCAGGAACCAGACCCGCAGCGCGACGCCGAAGGTCAGCGCGTAGAAGAACAGGTTGAAGACGAGCGAGCGCATCCGGCGCCTCCGGCAGCGAATCGGGGAATGGCGCGCCCTCTAGCCTGTCCGGCCCGGCAGCGCCACGGGCGCGGGGTCGGCCGGCGGCTCCGCCGCCAGCGCCCGCCGCGCGTCGAGGCTGTCGCGGTCCATCTGCGCGATCAGCGCCTCGGCGCCCGGATAGGCGATCTCGCCGCGGAGGAACGCGACGAGCCCGACCGAGATCGCCGCGCCGTAGAGATCGCCCGCGAAGTCGAACAGGTGCACCTCGAAGTTCGGCGCGTTCACCCCGAAGGTCGGGCGCTCGCCGATCGAGGCGACGCCCTCCCAGGCGCCGGCGTGCGGCCCGTCGAGCACGTGCACGCGCGCGGCGTAGACGCCGTAGGCCGGCACGATCTGTTCGCCGAAGGCGAGATTGGCGGTCGGGTAGCCGAGCGTGCGCCCGCGCCTGTCGCCCTCGATCACCCGCCCCGCGACCGCGTGGGGGCGCCCGAGAATCGCGGCCGCCTCGGCCATGCGCCCCGCCGCCACCGCCTCGCGCGCGGCGGTCGAGGAGAACTGGCCGTGCTCGTCGCCGACGAGGGCGAGGCGCGTGGTGGTGAAGCCGAGGGCGAGACCGAGCCGGCGCAGCGCCTCCGCGTCGCCGAGCCGCGCGCGCCCGAAGCGGAAGTCGGCGCCGGTCGCCACGTGCGTGACGCCGAGCCCGCGCACCAGCACGTCGCGGGCGAAGGCCGCCGGCGAGAGACGCATCAGCCGGCGGTCGAAGGGCAGCACCGCGAGCGCCTCGACGCCGAGGCGCGCGATCAGCCGCTCGCGCTCGGCGTCGGTGGTCAGGCGGAAGGGGGGCGCGTCCGTCTGGAACACCCGGCGCGGGTGCGGCTCGAAGGTGACGACGCCGAGGGGCGCACGCGGGCGCGCGGCGCGCGCGGCGGCGACGAGCGCCTGGTGGCCGCGGTGGACGCCGTCGAAATTGCCGATGGCGACGGAGGCGCCGGCGAGCGGGGGCGGCCCGTCCGCGGCCGGCTCGGGATATCCGTCGATGCGCCGCACTGCCCCGTCCCTCGCCGCTCGCTCGCCGATGCGCGCGACGCCGGGCGGGCCGTCAGTCGAAGCGCTTCGACGGCGCGAGCACCAGCGCCTCGCCCTTGAGCACCGCCTTCTCGCCGACGCGGCAGACGCATTCAAGGGTGACGCGCCGCTTGCGATGATCGATCGCGGTCACGCTCACGGTGACGTCGACGGTGTCGCCCGGCCGCACGGGACCGAGGAACTTGAGGTTCTGGCCCAGATACACCGAGCCGTGGCCGGGCAGCTGCTCGCCGATCACCGCCGAGATCAGCGAGGCCGTCAGCATCCCGTGCGCGACGCGGCCCGAGAAGATGGTGCCCTGGGCGTAGTCCTCGTCGAGGTGGACCGGGTTGCGGTCGGTCGAGACCTCGGCGAAGGCGCGGATGTCGGCGTCGGTGATCGTCTTCGAGAGCCCGCGCGCGATTCCGATCTCCATGTCCTCGATGCAGATCGTGCTCGGCGGGTGGTTGGTGGTGTCGTCGAGCATCGCGGGCGCTCCCCTGTTGGCCGGCTCGCAGGATAGCTAGGCCACGAGGCCGCTTCGGGCAATAAAATTTCGCATCGCCGCACGATCGCGGTGCTCCGCTTGACGCGGGCGGAACAGCGTTCCGCGATGCGACAGGCAGGGGTCGGTCGCGATTCGGTAGCGACACCGGACTTGAGAGACCGTATCTAGCGTCGCTATCACACCGAGTACCAGAAAGGGTGCCAGGGGGGAGTGCATGCAACCGACGCCTCATCCGCTCCAGCAAGCCCGGCTCGAGGCGCTGCACGACCTTGAGGTGCTCGACACGCCGCGCGAGGCGCCCTTCGACACCATCGTCGCCATGGCCGCCGAGATCTGCCGCGCGCCCGTCGCGCTGATCTCGCTCGTCGACGAGAAGCGGCAGTGGTTCAAGGCGCGCGTCGGGGTGGCGTTGGACGAGACCGGGCTCGACCGCTCGATCTGCGCGCACGCCATCCACCACCGCGGCCTGACCGTGATCGAGGACACGCTCGAAGACCCGCGCTCGCGCGACAACCCGCTCTGCTGCACCGAGCCGGGGCTGCGCTTCTACGCGGGCGCCCCGATCGAGACCGAGGACGGGCTGCCGCTCGGCACGCTCTGCGTGCTCGACTACCACCCGCGCCGGCTCGCTCCGCGCGAGGAGCAGCTGCTCGCCATGCTCGCGCGTCAGGCGGCGGCGCAGATCGTGCTGCGCCGCGACGCGCAGGCGGCGCGCGACCTGCTCCAGGAGATCGACCATCGCGTCAAGAACTCGCTGGCGATGGTCACCGGCCTGCTCGGCATCCAGATGCGACAGGCCGGCGACGACCCCCGCCTCGTCGAGGCGCTCGACCGGGCGCGCGCGCGCGTCGGCGCGGTGGCGCTGACGCACGATCTGCTCCATCGCACCGCCGGGGCGCGCGACGCCGATCTCCACCTGTTCGTGGGGCGGCTGTTCGACGGGCTCGCCGCGCAGGGCGACGGCCGCGTCGCCTTCGTCAACGCCGCGCCGAACCTCGCGATCAAGGCGCGAGCGATCACCAACATCGGCATCGTGCTGAACGAGCTGGCCACCAACGCGCTGCGCCACGGCTTCCCGGAACCCGTGCGCGGCACCATCCGCCTCGAAGGCGGCGTGCAGCGCGACGATCTGGTGCTGCGCCTCGTGGACGACGGCCGCGGCCTGCCCGCGGGCTTCGACGCGAAAGCGCGGCACGGCTTCGGCACCTCGATCTGCCTGACGCTCGCGCGGCAGATGGGCGGCACGCTCGACTGGGGCGGCCGCCCCGGCCGCACGGTCTCGACGCTGCGCCTGCCGATGACCTCCCTGACCTGAGACGCGGCGCCCGACGCCGATCGCCGCGCCCGGACCGGGGACGACGGCTCGCTCCCGGCGCTCCGGCCGCGACGGGTCCGACCGCCGGATCTCTCGGCGGCGGGTCGCCTCTCCCGAGGCTCGCGAAGGGCCGCCCCTTTCCGGAACGGTCCGGCCGGGGACGTCCCGGTCGATCCCAAGCCGGCGTCGCCGCCCTCCGGTGCGACGTTTCCGCCACGGCGCGGCCGCATGACGCGGGAAATCGCGATGCTGTCGCGAAGCGACCTCACGGCGTCGAATCCGCCACGCCCGCCTGCCCGCGCCTCGCTTATCGAGGACGCGAGAGGGAGGTCCGCATGGCTCAGGTCGTCGTCGTCTACTGGCGGGACATACCCGCGCAGGTGATCGTCCGCGAGGGCCGCCGCGCGGCCAAGCGCGAACTCTCGCCGCGCTTCGTCGAGGCGATCGACCGCTGCGCCATGCGCACCGGCGCGCGTGGCGAGGACGCCTATCTCGCCGACTGGCGCCGCGCGGCGCCCGAGCCCGCGGCCGGCGAGATCGAGACGCTCGCCGACGTCGAGGCCGCGCGCCTCGAGGCCGAGTATCCGCCCGACACGGTCCGCGCGCTCGTCGAGCGCGGCGGCTGGTCGACCGTCCCCCACGCCTGACACGCCGAGAGCAAAGGGCTTCCATGGCACGCCTGATCGAGTTCCTCACGCGCCCCGACCACGCGCCGCGGCCGGCCCTCGCCTCGCTTCTCGACGGCTACTCGATCGAGATGGTGCCCGCCACGGTCGCGAAGACGACCGATCTCGCGGCGCACCTGCCGGCGCGCACGCGGGTCTACCTCGCCCATATCGCCGGCACGCCGATCGAGGACATGACGGTGGCCGCGGCGAGCCTCGCGCGTCAGGGCTTCGAGGTGATGCCCCACTTCCCCGCCCGCGCGGTTCCGGACACGCGCGCGCTGGAGGACTGGATCGCGCGCTACCAGGGCGAGGCGGGGGTCACCAGCGCGCTCGTCATCGGCGGCGGGCTCGACAGGCCGACGGGCGCCTTCGACAACGCCATGGAGCTGCTCGCCAGCGGCGCCTTCGACCGCGCGGGCTTCACCCGGCTGCACGTCGCCGGCCACCCGGAGGGCAACCGCGACATCGATCCGCAGGGGGGCGAGCGCGCGGTGATGGACGCGCTGCGCTGGAAGCGGGCCTTCAACGAGCGCACCGACGCGAAGATGGCGATCGTCACCCAGTTCTGCTTCGAGCCCGAGCCGGTGATCGCCTGGGGCGAGCGGCTGCGCGAGGCCGGGATCGACCTGCCCGTCCACATCGGCACGGCGGGGCCCGCGAAGCTGCAGACGCTGATCCGCTTCGCGGCCACCTGCGGCGTCGGCGCCTCGATGCGGGTGCTGAAGAAGCGCGCCGCCGACGTCACCAAGCTGCTGCTGCCCTACGCGCCGGACGCCTTCCTCGGCCCCTTGGCCCAGCACAAGGCGCGCCATCCGGGCTTCGCCATCGAGCGCGTGCATTTCTTCCCCTTCGGCGGCGTCGCCCAGACCGCCGCCTGGGCGCGGTCGCAGACCGCTATTCGCTGACCCTCCTCAGGAAAGACCCGACCATGACCCGCACCGTCATCGAGAGCCGCACCCGCGCGGTCGCCATCGGCTTCGAGGAGCCGTTCTGCGTCATCGGCGAGCGCATCAACCCCACCGGGCGCAAGAAGCTCGCCGCCGAGCTGGAGGCCGGCGACTTCTCGACCGTCGAGCGCGACGCGCTGGAGCAGGTCGGCTTCGGCGCCATGGCGCTCGATGTGAACGCCGGCGTCGTCTACAATTCGAACCCGAACCCGAACGAGACCGAGCCGCCGCTGATGCGCCGCCTCGTCACGCTCGTGCAGGATCTCGTCGACGTGCCGCTCGTGATCGACAGCTCGGTGCCGGGCGCGCTGGTCGCGGGGCTGGAGACGGCGCAGGGCCGCCCGCTCCTGAACTCGGTCACCGGCGAGGAGGAGCGCCTCGAGACCGTGCTGCCGCTCGTGGCCAAGTACAACGTGCCGGTGGTGGCGATCTCGAACGACGACACCGGCATCTCCGAGGACCCCGAGGTCCGCTTCGCGGTGGCGAAGAAGATCGTCGAGCGCGCCGCCGACCACGGCATTCCGGCCGCCGACATCGTGGTCGATCCCTTGGTGATGCCGGTCGGCGCCATGGCGAGCGCCGGGCGGCAGGTGTTCGCGCTGGTGCGGCGCCTGCGCGAGGAGCTCGGCGTCAACACCACCTGCGGCGCCTCGAACGTGTCGTTCGGCCTGCCGAACCGCCACGGCGTCAACGCCGCCTTCCTGCCGATGGCGATCGCCTCCGGGATGACGTCGGCGATCATGAACCCCTGCCGGCCCCAGGAGATGGAGGCGGTGCGCGCGGCCAACCTGCTCATGAATCACGACCCGCACGGCGCGGCCTGGATCAGGGCGAACAAGCCGGCCGTCGCCGAGGGCGAGGCCGAGGCGGGCGCGCGCGGGCGGCGCGAGGGGCGGCGGCGCCGCGCGATCGCCTGAGCCGGGGGCCGTGTCTCGGCGTCGTCCTGCGACGCCCGCAAGAATCATGCTCTCAGCGAATCGCGTCGGCGTAGCCGCCAAACTGAGACGCTGGGAGCCGGGCGCCCGCTCGACGCGGATCGTGCGGGCGCTTCGGTCCGGGCGGCGCCACGGCGAGACACCCGCCGGCATGCCGACCGGCGCCGACACCGCGCGCCGGTGGCGACCATAGGCCCGCGTCCGAGGCGCACCCCATCCGGGCGGTGGGTCGTCCCCCCGCCGTTCATGGACACCCCCCTTCTCCACGGTCCGGAACCGGTCGCCCGGGCACGGCCGGGCTACTGGTATGGCGTGCTCCTCTCGCGGCGCACGAGGTAGAGCAGACCCATCGCCGAGAGCATCAGCGCGACGGGCGCCGGCAGCGGCACGGCGGCGCTCGGGTCGAAGGACAGCGCCTCGATCCCGCCCGAGATGCCGCCCAGCGTGACGGAGAAGCTGCGCAGGCCTCGTGCGATCTCCCCGGTCGGGTCGAAGCCGAAGCTGCGCAGCGAGTTGTCGCCGCTGCACACGCCGTCGTCGCCGTCGCCATCGCTCGCGCATTCGGAGGCGGTCGCGGTGCCGGTGCTCTCTAGGACGACGATCGACAGGGGCGAGGCGCCGTTGATGCTCGCGTCGGCCCTGGCCGGGTCGACGTAGGAGAAGCCGAAGGTCACGTCGTCGACGGCCGTCTCGTCGAGGTCGACGAGCTTCATCTCGCGCATGTCCACGCCGTCGGCGTAGCGGGCGGGATCGAAGTAGAAAGTGAAGGTCGCCGTGGTCACGTCGTCGTCCGGGCGCTCGAAGCCGAAGGGGTCGAACTCGCCGGTGCCGCCCGTGAGGTAGACCTGCTCGTTCAGGCCGATATCGGACTGCTTCTCCTGCGCGATCAGCACGCGACCGAGCTCGGGCGTGCCGAAGGCGGTGCCGGTGCGCAAGTCCGGGTCGGCGTTGGCGGGCGAGGCGTTGGTGTCGTAGAGAACCGCCGGCAGCGTCTCGCCGGAGGGGCGCTGCAGCGAGACGCGCACGCCGAGGGCGTCGTGGAACAGGCCGCGATCGTCGACGATGCCCGTGTTGGGCGCGTTGGTCACCGTCTCGCCGTCGACGGTATCGCGCGCGTTAACCGTCCCCTCGTAGGCTCGGTCGAAGTCGAGCACGATCGGCGCCGCGATGGCACCCGCCGGCACGACGGCGGCGAGTAGCGCCACCCCCACACGTTTGAACATGACATTCCATAAGCTGCTCTTTCAGCGCTGTAGGAGCGCTTACTTCGGGGCAGCATCATGGCTCTCGAATGTCGACCTCGGGCCGAGACCGGCCTCTACGCGTCAGCGCAGCCGCGCCACCGCGTAGCGCGGCAGTTGCCCGTGGCGCGCGCAGTAGGCGCGCAGCCGGTCGCGGTCGGGGCGCTCGGGATCGTCGCCGACCTCGGCCGCGGCGATCCCGCCGGTGACGATGCTCGCGTCGAGCCCCTGGCGGTTCGCGCCGGCCACGTCCGTCTTCAGCCCGCCGCCGATCGCCACGACCCGGTCGCGGTCGAGACGCGTGAGGCCGAGTTCGCGCAGCCGCGCGAAGGCCGCCTCGTAGCTCGGCGGGTGC
Organism: Paracoccaceae bacterium; assembly: GCA_050330995.1. GTDB lineage: Bacteria > Pseudomonadota > Alphaproteobacteria > Rhodobacterales > Rhodobacteraceae > Thermohalobaculum. The sequence goes on along the minus strand of JBHJHI010000037.1, from coordinate 49,588 downwards.
GGCTTGCCGTACCAGACCACCTGCCCGCCGGCGGCGGCGTAGCGCTCGGCGACCGCGCCCGCGCACCAGAGCCGCGTCGCGCCGCGGTCGACCACCACGTCCGGGTTGGCGCAGACCACCGACAGCCCGAGCGCGCGCCAGCGCCCGGCCTCGTCGTCGTAGTCCTCCGGCCGCTCGCGGCTGTCGTCGCGCAGCCCGGTGAGCAGCACCGCGCTCGCCTCTTCGAGCGGGTGGGAGACGAGGTCGAGATCGGCAAGCATGGCCCGGTCGCGCTCGGGGCCGACGTAGTGCAGCCGCCGCCCGTGCCGCCCAGTGGCGATCGCGCGCTGGCAGGCCTCGCCCGAGGACATGATGGCGTCGTGCGTGTCCTCGGGCGCGCCGATCTTGGCGAGGAACTCGGCCACCCCCGCCGAGGGGCGCGGCGCGTTGGGCAGCAGCACCACCCGGCCGCCGCGCTTGCGGTAGCGCCTGAGCGCCTCCAGCGCCTCCGGGTAGGGGCGCTCGCCGTCGTGGTAGCAGCCCCAGAGGTCGACCAGGGCGACATCGTAGTCCTCGGCGACGTCGTCGAAGCCGGCGATCAGTTGCGTCATGACGTGGGGTCCGCGTCGTAGAGCGTCGCCGCGCGCTCTACCCCATCATGGCGCCCGGGCAAAGCGCCGTGGTCGCGGGGCGTCCCCGTTCCCGCCCGAGGCGATCGGGAGCGCCGCGCCCGCGACGGTGGCGGCCCCTCCCGGCGGCGCGGGCCTCAGCCGGGGCGGCGCCAGAGCGGGCGCACCGCCAGGAACAGCCGGTAGGCACCCTCGGCGACCTGGCGAAACGGCGGGCGGTCGAGCGCGAGCGCGACCCGGCGCATCCGCGGCAGACCGCGCCACATCGCGAAGAACCCCGCCGCGCCGTCCGCGAGGCGCCCGTCGCGCCGGCGAACGGTGAAGCGGTTGACGAGCGTGTCGCGATCGAGGCCGTCGGGCAGGCGGCCGGCGTTGGCGCGGTCGTCGACGTCGACCCACTCGACCGCCTCCGCGCCCGCCATGGCGCGATACGTCCCGATCTCGCGGGCGCAGACCGGGCAGCCGCCGTCGTAGTAGATCGCCGCGGCGGCCGCGTCGTCGCGCACCGCCGCTCGCGACCCGTCTTCGCGCGGTTCGGTCGCGGCCTCCGGCGTGGTCTCGGCCATGGTCGTCTCCCTCTCGCGTCGCATCTCGGCCTGGAGATGGTCGCGCGAGGCCGCGACGGCGAGGACGGAGGCGTCGATGCCGCAGGACCGGGGGCCGCAGGGACAGGGACGGGCCGGGGCCGCGAGCCGGGCGGCGACGGCGCGCGACGACCGCCGGCCCATGCCGGGCGTGCCGGAGGCGGCGGCCTGGCTCGGTCTCTCGGGGCTTATCCCCTTCGGCCTGGGCGCGGCCGGCACGCTCCTGCTCTCGGGCGAGCCCGGCGCGCTGACGCGCGATCTGCTCGCGGGCTACGGCGCGGTGATCCTGTCGTTCATGGGCGGCTGTCGCTGGGGCTTCGCCGCGGCCGGCCTCGGACGCGAGGCACTGCCGGGCGACGCGCGCGGCGCGCGGCGCGAGTGGCTGCGCTACGGCGTGTCGGTGATCCCGGCGCTGTTCGCCTGGCCGGTGCTCTGGCTCGACGATCCCCTGCGACTCGGTCTGCTCGCGGTCGGCTTCGTGGTGCTGCTGAGCGCCGACGTGACGCTCGCCGAGCGCGGCGGCGCGCCCGCCTGGTGGCCGGTGCTGCGTCGGCCGCTGAGCTGGGGGGCGGCGGGCTGCCTCGGTCTCGCCGCCGTGTTCGCCTGAGCGCTCAGAACCCCTCGGCGACCGGCTCGACCGCGTAGCCGCGCTCGCGCAGCAGCGCCACCAGACCGTCCTCGCCCGGCAGGTGCAGCGCGCCGACGGCGACGAAGGCGCCGCCGTCGGCGAGCGCGGCCTCTAGGGGATCCATCCAGGCGCGGTTGCGCCCGACGAGAAGCCTCTCGGCGAAGGCTTCGGCGAGGCGCGCGCCTTCCTCGGACGTCTGCGCGGTGCGGGTGCGCGCGAGACGGTCGCCGAAAGCGGCCAGCAGCCCGACCTCGCCCTCGGCGTAGGCGCCGAGAAGCGTCGCGCGCACGTCCTCCTCGATCGCGGCGAGCAGGAGGGCGTCGACCGCGAGGCGGCGCGTCGCCTCGTCGTCGAGCGCGTCGAAGGCGCCGAGCGCCGCCTCGTAGGTCTCGAGCCCCGTGACCGGGAGGCCCCTCGCCTCGGCGCGCTCGACCAGCACCTGGTCGAGCACCGATTCGCCGGCGGCGAGCGCGCGCATCTGGCAGGCCGGCACGCCGAGCGTCGAGAACAGCATCCAGGGGCGCAGCCGCTCGGCGACGGCGAGGTTGAGCCCGCGCTCGGCCAGCACGGCCTCGGCGGCGACCCGTTCCTCGGGCGACAGCCGTTCGGACAGGGTGTCGACGCCGTCGAGCGGCTCGGGGCGCATCACGAAGCCGGGGTCGGTGCGCGCGCGCTTCTCCATGCGCGCGACCTCCGCCGTGGTCAGCTCGACCACCAGGCGTTCGGCCGTCTCGAAGGCGGCGTCCACGGCCGGGGTCAGCGTGTCGTCGGCCTCGGTGTCGTGGTAGGTGCCAAACAGGTGCGAGGGCGCGCCCCCCGCCTCGGGCTCGATGCGCCAGAGGCGACGGCCGCCGTTCTCGACGGCCTCCGCCTCGGCCAGGAGGGCGGCGTGGGCCGCCGGATCTGTCTCGGCGAGCCGCGCGATCAGGTCCTCGCCCTCGCAGAGCAGTTCGGCCGCCGGCGCGTGCGGGGCCGTGGCGAGCGCGACAGCCCCCGCCACGGCGAGGGCGGCGAGGCGGCCGAGCGTCCAGCGCGCGCGTTCGGGCCAGGCGGAGCGGCGGTACGGGGCGTCGGACATGGTGGCTCCCCTCGGACAGGGCGGCGCGGGCCGGTGTCGGCGCCGCTTGGTCAACGCGGGACGGGGCGCGCGGTTTGCCCCGTCCGGCACCTCGTGCGGACGCCGTCCCGAGGCGCGGAAGCGCGCTCCCGCCTCCCCTTCACCGCGACTGCGGACGCACCCATCTCGTAAGGCGACGGCGGTTTCGCGCCTGCGACGTTTTCGCGCCGTCCCCTGTTGACACGGCTTCCGGCGTTTTCTATCTGCACGCCAGTTAGCAGTCACCCCCAGAGAGTGCTAACACCCGGGCGTCAATCGCCCGGTGAGAGAGGCAACAGCGAACCCGAGGGAGCGCTTATCCATGAGCTTCACCCCCCTTCACGACCGCGTGCTGGTCCGCCGCATCGAGTCCGACGAGAAGACCAAGGGCGGCCTGATCATCCCCGACACCGCCAAGGAGAAGCCCCAGCAGGGCGAGGTGGTCGCGGTCGGCGCCGGCGCGCGCAAGGAGGACGGCGAGCGCATCGCCATGGACGTGAAGGCCGGCGACCGCGTGCTGTTCGGCAAGTGGTCGGGCACCGAGGTCAAGATCGACGGCGAGGATCTCCTGATCATGAAGGAGAGCGACATCCTCGGTGTCATGTCGGGCGACAGCGCCGCACAGGCCGCGTGATCCGCGCCTGAGCCAGGCGACCCCGACCAACCCCCGACAGGAGAGACAATTATGGCTGCCAAGGACGTCAAGTTCCACTCGGACGCGCGCGAGCGCATGCTGCGCGGCGTCGACACCCTCGCCAACGCGGTGAAGGTGACGCTCGGGCCGAAGGGCCGCAACGTCGTGCTCGACAAGTCGTTCGGCGCGCCGCGCATCACCAAGGACGGCGTCAGCGTCGCCAAGGAGATCGAGCTTTCCGACAAGTTCGAGAACATGGGCGCGCAGATGGTCCGCGAGGTAGCCTCGCGCACCAACGACGAGGCCGGCGACGGCACCACGACGGCGACGATCCTCGCTCAGGCCATCTACAAGGAGGGCATGAAGTCGGTCGCCGCGGGCATGAACCCGATGGACGTCAAGCGCGGCATCGACAGCGCCACGACCAAGGTGGTCGCGCGTCTGAAGGAGATGGCCCGCCCCGTCGAGGGCACCAACGAGGTCGCGCAGATCGGCTCGATCTCGGCCAACGGCGAGACCTCGATCGGCCAGCAGATCGCGGATGCGATGCAGAAGGTCGGCAACGAGGGCGTCATCACGGTCGAGGAGAACAAGGGCCTCGAGACCGAGACCGAGGTCGTCGAGGGCATGCAGTTCGACCGCGGCTATCTCAGCCCCTACTTCGTGACCAACGGCGAGAAGATGCTCGCCGAGCTCGATGACTGCTACATCCTGCTGCACGAGAAGAAGCTCTCGTCGCTGCAGGCGATGGTGCCGCTGCTCGAGTCGGTAATCCAGACCGGCAAGCCGCTCCTGATCGTCGCCGAGGACGTCGAGGGCGAGGCGCTCGCTACGCTCGTCGTCAACAAGCTGCGTGGCGGGCTCAAGATCGCAGCCGTCAAGGCGCCGGGCTTCGGTGATCGCCGCAAGGCCATGCTGCAGGACATCGCGATCCTGACCGGCGGTCAGGTGATCAGCGAAGACCTCGGCATGAAGCTCGAGAACGTCACCATCGACATGCTCGGGCAGGCCAAGAAGGTCCGCATCACCAAGGACGACACCACGATCGTCGACGGTGCCGGCGACAAGGGCGAGATCGAGGCCCGCGTCAGCCAGATCCGCCAGCAGGTCGAGGAGACCACCTCGGACTACGACAAGGAGAAGCTGCAGGAGCGTCTCGCCAAGCTCGCGGGCGGCGTCGCGGTGATCCGCGTCGGCGGCGCGACCGAGGTCGAGGTGAAGGAGCGCAAGGACCGCGTCGACGACGCGCTCAACGCGACCCGCGCGGCCGTGCAGGAGGGCATCGTCCCCGGTGGCGGCGTGAGCCTCGTCCACGCGGCGAAGGTGCTCGAGGGCGTCGAGGGCGAGAACCGCGACCAGAACGCCGGCATCTCGATCGTGCGCCGCGCGCTGGAGCAGCCGCTGCGCCAGATCGCCGAGAACGCGGGCGTCGACGGCTCGGTCGTGGCCGGCAAGGTCCGCGAGAACGACGACTGGAAGTTCGGCTACGACGCGCAGAAGGAGCAGTACGGCGATCTGGTCTCGACCGGCATCATCGACCCGGTGAAGGTCGTGCGCTGCGCCATCGAGAACGCCGCGTCGGTCGCCGGCCTCCTGATCACCACCGAGGCGATGGTCGCCGAGAAGCCCGAGAAGAAGGGCGACGCCGGTGCCGGCGCCGGCATGGGCGACATGGGCATGGGCGGCATGATGTGATCGTGCCGCGGACGGCGCCCCCTCGCGGGGGCGTCGACCTGCCGACACGCGGAGGCCGCGTCCCTCGGGGCGCGGCCTTCGTCGTTTCCCGAGCACCGGACCCGGCCCGACGCGGCCGGGCGGGACGGCCTTTCGGAGCCGGGCGTCGGTCGTCCGGGCCCGGCTAGCGGTCGTCGCCCCCCGTGGCGGTGCCGATCTCGGCGTTCACGACCATCAGGACGTTCTCGCCGTTCTCCGATGTGCCGCGCACGACGTAGGCCGCCTCCAGGAAGCGGATGTCGCTGTAGCCCGCCTCGGAAAGCGAGCGCTCCAGCGATTCCATCGACGCCTGCGCCTGCTCGCTCGACATGGCCCCGCCCGAGGACGACCCGCCGGTGGCGGACTGGCCGCTCGACGACATGCTGTCGGACGACGAGCCGCCGGACGCGCTCTGCCGGTCGCTCGACGCGTCGGCGCCGGACTGGTCCGCGCCCGCCGCGGCGGCCGGCGTGCCGCTCCCGGTCCCGCCCATCATCGGCGTGCCGCCCCCGGAGGAGCCGCCCGAACCGATCACCAGGCGCACGCAGTTGCCCTTCGGCGTGGTCGCCTCGACCAGATAGGAGGTCTCCTCGACGCGCACGTCCTGCATGCCGGCGTCCTCGAGGTTCGAGACCACCTCCTCGCGGCTCTCGACGCTGCCCTCCTCGAAGGCGATGCCCGCCTGCTCGCGCCGCGCGGCACACCCCCTCGCCGACCCCTGCCCGCTCGACGCGGCCGACTGGCCCGACTGCCCGCTCGACTGACCCCCGCCCGTGCTCTGCGCGAGTGCCGTCGTCGCCAGCGCGGTGCCGGCGAGAAGGATGGCGGCTGTTCGAAGCGTCATGGCTTCCTCCCGTTGTTGGCGACACGCTCCGTCAGGGGCATGCCGAGTCCTGAAACGGGAAAGACTATCGGCTGTTCCGGAGCCGTCGAAGAATGCGCGCCTGAACGATCAGGGGGCGAGAGCGGGGTCTTTCGAGCCGGGCGGCGATCTTCGGCAGGCGGATCGATCGCATGCGATCCGCGACCAGCGTGCGCGCCTCCGTCTCGCCGGCGGCACGGAAGAAGGGGGCGGGCGCCCGGACGGGGGACGCGGCCCACCGTCCGCCGCGCATGCGGTATCGCTGCCCGCCGCGCATGCGGCATCGCCCTCGGGCCGCGCACGCGGCGCTCGCGCGAGGCACGCGGGCGAGGGGTCCGGACGATCGGTGTCTCAATCGAGAACGCTTCATGACGGGACCGTTCGGGCAGCGAAACGGCGAACATTCCCTTAACCCGACGTCTTGACAGCGACGCCACGTCACCTGCGACAGATAAGCATGATTCGTCTGGGTGCGTCGGGTTGTCAGCGGCCATCGTTGCCCCGACAATCATAGTGTCGAACGCGGAACGGATTTCAGGGAGGCCTGCGTGCCCCATCTCGCCGACCTGTCGGTGATCTATCTGGAAGACGAGGTGCTCATCGCCCTGCACGGCGAGGACATGCTCCGTGAGATCGGCTTCGGCCGCGTCGCGATCGCCTTCGACGAGACGGAGGCGCACGCGCTGACCGAGGCCGAGCGCTTCGATATCGGCGTTCTCGACCTGAACCTCGGACGCGGGCGCGACAGCCTCGCGATCGCGCGCAAGCTGAAGGAGCGCGGCACCCGGCTCGTGTTCTGCTCGGGCTACGCCAGCCGCGATCCGGCGTTCGCGGGCTTCGACGCGCCGGTGCTGACCAAGCCGATCACGCCGGGCGAGCTGAGGCGGGCGATCGAGGCGGTCGCCGCCTGAGCCCTTCGCGACGTGCCGTCCCCCTTGCGCCGCACAGCGTCATGGCGCATGCGGCGTCGCGTCCTGCGAGGGGAGAGACGATGCCCGACGCCCCGGTCCTGATCGCGCCGTCGATCCTGTCGGCCGACTTCGCCGCCATGGGCGCCGAGTGCCGCGCGGTCGAGGCCGCCGGCGCCGACTGGGTCCACGTCGACGTCATGGACGGCCATTTCGTACCGAACCTGACCTTCGGCCCGGCGATGGTGAAGGCGATCCGCCCCCACGTCGCGGGCACGCTCGACGTCCATCTGATGATCGCCCCGGTCGACCCCCTGATCGCCGCCTTCGCCGAGGCCGGCGCCGACATCGTCACCGCCCATGTCGAGGCCGGACCGCATCTCGATCGCACGCTTCAGGCGATCCGGGCGGCCGGCTGCCGCGCCGGCGTGGCGCTGAACCCCGCGACGCCGCCGGAGGCGGTCGAATGGGTGCTCGACCGCGTCGCGCTGATCTGCGTGATGACGGTCAACCCGGGCTTCGGCGGGCAGTCCTTCATCGAGGCGATGATCCCCAAGGTGAAGCGCCTGCGCGAGATGACGGCCGGGCGCGACGTCCGCATCGAGATCGACGGCGGCGTGACGCCCGCGACCGCGCCGGGCGTGGTCGCCGCCGGCGCCGACGTGCTGGTCGCGGGCTCGGCGGTGTTCGCGGGCGGCTCGGCCGAGGACCCCGGCCCTTACGCGCGCAACATCGCGGCGCTGCGCGCGGCGGTCGCGGCCGTCGGCACATGAGCCGCGCGACCGGCGCATGTCCTGGCGGGACATGGGGACGCGCGTGAGCGGCGCGGTCGTTTTCGATCTCGACGGCACGCTGGTCGACAGCGTGCCCGACCTCCACGCCGCGCTGAACGCCACGCTCGCCGACCTCGGCCGCCCGCCCCTCGACGAGGCGGACACCCGCCGCTTCGTCGGCGACGGCGTCGCCCGCCTGGTCGAGCGCGCGCTGGCCGCGACCGGGGGCGCGGGCGACGTCGAGGCGAGCGTCGTCCGCTTTCGCCGTTACTACGACGCCGCCCCGGCCGAGCGCTCGCGCCCCTATCCGGGCGCGGTCGCCGCGCTGGACGCTCTGTCGGCCGACGGCTGGACGCTCGGGATCTGCACCAACAAGCCCGAACGGCCGGCGCGCGCGCTGCTCGCCGCGCTCGACCTCGCCTCGCACTTCGCGACGGTGGTGGGCGGCGACAGCACCGCGACGTTGAAGCCCGACCCGGGGCCGCTCCGCGCCGCCTTCGACGCGCTGGGCCGCGACGGGCCGCGCCTGTTCGTCGGCGACAGCGAGGTCGACGCCGAGACCGCCGCGGCCGCGCGGGTGCCCTTCGCGCTCCATACCGAAGGCTACCGCCGCGGCCCGGCCGAGGCGATCGAGGCCTGCGCCCGCTTCGACGCCTTCGCCGCGCTGCCCGCCCTCGCCCGGACGCTGGCGCGCTGACGCCCGACCCCGCCCTCGCGCCGGGCGGGACCGCCCCCACCGGCGACGAGCGGCGCTGTTGACACCACCGCCCGTTTTCCGTGCAGTGACGCCACCAAGAACAGGAGGAGACGACCCATGGCCTGGACCACCCCGACGCTCGCCGAGACCGCCTGCGGCATGGAGATCAACATGTATTTCCCGGCCGAAGAGGACGCGCGGGTCTGAGGCCCGGCCGCGTCCTCGCGGGGCGATGAGCGATGCCTCCGGCGCGCGCGGCCGGTCCCGGCTGCGCGCGGTCGTCGTCGGTGCGGCCGCCGGCGGCGGGCTGCCGCAGTGGAACTGCAACGGCCCCGGCGGTCGCCCGTTCTGGACGGGTGCTGCGCGCATGCCGCCTGCGACGCAGTCCTCGCTCGCCGTCGGTCTCGTGGACGGGCGGGACGACGACTGGCGCGAGGCCGACAAGGCGCTGATCAACGCCTCGCCCGACCTGCGCGCGCAGATCATGGCGCGCCCGGCCCTTCAGCCGCGCGATCCCGACCGCTTCGGCCTGCGCGACAGCCCGATCGCCTCGGTGCTGCTGACCAACGGTGACATCGACCATGTCGCGGGCCTCCTGACCCTGCGCGAGGGGCAGGCGTTCCGGCTGCTCGCCACGCCGGGCATCCACGACGTCCTGCGCGCCAACCCGATCTTCGAGGCGCTGTCCGCGGTGGTGACGCGCGAGGCGGTCGGGCTCGGCGAGCCCTTCGCGCTGCTCGACGGCGTCGAGGCGCGGCTCTTCGCCGTGCCCGGCAAGGTGCCGCTCTACCTGGAGGGCGAGACAGTCGAGACCGACCTCCAAGGCGAGCAGACCGTCGGCGTCGAGATCCGTGCGGGCGGCAAGCGGATCGCCTACGTGCCCGGCTGCGCGCGCATGACCGGACGCTTGGCCGAACGGCTCTCGGGCGCGGACGTCGTGCTGTTCGACGGCACCGTGTTCGAGGACGACGAGATGCGGCGCGCCGGCGTCGGCACCAAGACCGGCCGGCGCATGGGCCATATGGCGATGAACGGCGCGGACGGCTCGCTCGCCGCCTTCCGCGACATCGACGTCGGCCGGCGCATCTTCGTGCACATGAACAACACCAACCCCGTCTGGGACCCCGGGAGCGAGGCGCGCGCCACCGTCGAGGCCGCGGGCTGGGAGATCGCCCACGACGGCATGGAGATCGACCCGTGAGCGATACGCGAGAAGCCTTCGAGGCGCGGCTGCGCGCGATCGGCGCCGAGCGCTACCACGACCGCCACTCGTTCCATCACCGCCTGCACGGCGGCGCGTGCACCCCCGACGAGGTGCGCGCCTGGGTGGTCAACCGCTATTACTACCAGTCGCGCATCCCGATGAAGGACGCCGCATTCATGAGCCGGGTCGACGACCCGCAGCTCCGCCGCGACTGGCGCCGGCGCATCGAGGACCACGACGGCTCGGACGAGGCCGAGGGCGGCATCGCGCGCTGGCTGAAGCTCGCCGAAGCCGTGGGGCTCGACCCCGACTACGTGGCCTCCGGTGTCGGCATCATGCCCGCGACCCGCTTCGCGGTGGACGCCTACGTCCGCTTCGTGCGCGAGATGCCGATGCTCGACGCCGTCGCCGCCTCGCTGACCGAGCTGTTCGCGCCCAAGATCCACGGCGAGCGGATCGAGGGGCTGCTGAAGCACTACGCTTTCGCCGACGACGTGTCGCTGTCCTACTTCAAGCGCCGGCTCGACCAGGCGCCGCGCGACGTGAAGTTCGGCCTCAAGTACGTGCTCGACCACGCCGACACGGCCGAGAAGCAGGACGCCGCCGCCGCGGCGCTCACCTTCAAGACCGACGTGCTCTGGGTGCAGCTCGACGCGCTCTGGCACGGCTACGTCGAGGGCCGCATCCCGCCCGGCGCCTGGCAGCCCGGCGAGGGGCTCCTGGCGACGAGGGCGGCGTGAGCGAGGCCGCCGCGCCCGCCCTCGACGGCGCGGCGGTCCCCTTCCTGCCGCGCGGCGTGCGCCTCAGGTACTGCGGGATCCGCGAGGCGTGGTTCCTGCTCGCGCCGGAGCGGGCGGTACGCCTCGACCCAGTGGCGGCCGCGATCCTTCAGGCGCTCGACGGCACGCGCGACGTGGACGCGGTGGTCGCGCATCTGGCCGAGACCTACCAGGCGCCGCGCGAGCGCATCGGCGCGGACGTGCGCGCCTTTCTGACCGACCTCAACGCCCGCTGGATGGTGAGCTTCCGATGAACGAGCAGGTCCAGACGCTGAAGGCCGCCGTGGCCGAGGTGCCGATCCCGATGGCGATGCTGGCGGAGCTGACCCACCGCTGCCCGCTCGCCTGCCCCTACTGCTCGAACCCGATCGAGATGACGCGGAAGTCCGGCGAGCTGGATACCGCCACCTGGGTCGACGTCATGCACCAAGCTGCGGCCATGGGCGTGCTGCAGGTCCATCTCTCGGGCGGCGAGCCGGCGGCGCGGCGCGATCTGCCCGAGATCCTAACGGGGGCGCGCGAGGCGGGGCTCTACACCAACCAGATCACCTCGGGCGTCGGGCTGACCGAAGCCAAGCTGCGCGACCTCGCCGAGCGCGGGCTCGATCACGTGCAGCTCTCGGTGCAGGGGGTCGACGCCGCGACCGCCGACCGTCTGGGCGGCTACAAGGGCGGCTTCGACCAGAAGATGCGCGTGGCCGAATGGATCGCCGCCGAGGCGCTGCCGCTGACGGTCAACGCGGTCATGCACCGCCAGAACCTCGACCGGCTGGACGAGACCATCGACCTCGCCGAGCGGCTCGGCGCGAGACGGCTAGAGATCGCGCACACCCAGTACCACGGCTGGGCCTACCGCAACCGCCACGCGCTGATGCCGACCATGGCGCAGGTCCGCCATGCCGGCGAGATCGCGAAGGCGGCGGCCGAGCGGCTGAAGGGCCGGATGGTGATCGACTACGTCACCCCCGACCATCTCGCGAAGTACCCCAAGCCCTGCATGGGCGGCTGGGCGCGCACCGGCCTCGTGGTCACGCCCTCGGGCAAGGTGCTGCCCTGCCACGCGGCCGAGACCATCACCACGCTCGACTTCGAGACCGTCGCCGACCGACCCCTGGCCTCGATCTGGCGCGACGGCCCGGCCTTCGCCGCCTACCGCGGCACCGGCTGGATGGAGGAGCCCTGCGCCTCCTGCGACCGGCGCACGAAGGATTTCGGCGGCTGCCGCTGCCAGGCCTTCGCCTGGACCGGCGACGCCGCGGCGACCGACCCCGCCTGCATCCTCTCGCCCCACCACGAGGCGATGCGCGCCGAGGCGATCGCCGAAGCCGCGGCCGCGGGCGACGACGCCTTCGAATACCGCCGCCTCTGATCCCTCCCGCCTGCCGCGGCGGGCGGGGAAAGGGTGCCGCCATGGCCGAGCACGATGCCGACACGCCCGAGCAGGCCGAGGTGGTCGCGCTGATGACCGACCCCGCGACCCACGACGGCGCGGCGGTCGAGCACGTCGAGACCCATCTCAGCCACGTCTTCCTCGCCGGCGAGTACGCCTGGAAGGTCAAGCGCGCGGTCCGGCGCGATTTCGTCGACTTCTCGACGCTCGATGCGCGTCGCGCGGCCTGCGAGGCGGAGATCCGCGTCAACACCCGGACCGCGCCGGACATCTACCTCGGCGTCGCCGCGATCCGGCGCGCGGGCGAGGGCCTCGTGCTCGACCTCGCCGGCGACGGAGGGGGCGAGGCGGTGGACTACGCCGTGCGCATGCGCCGCTTCGCGGACGACGTGCTGTTCAGCCACATGGCCGAGCGCGGCCGGCTGACGCCCGCCCACCTGCGCGGCCTCGCCGACGTGACAGCGGCGCTGCACCGGGCCGAGCGGCCCGTGGCGCCCGGACGCCCGCTCGACGCGATCGCCGCCACGCTGCGCCGCGAGCTGGCCGAGGCCGCCGCGGGCACCGCCGTCGAGGACGCCGCCGCCGGCTGGGACGCGCGCTTCGCCCCCGCCTTCGCGGCGGTGCGCCCGGGGATCGAGGCGCGCGCCCGCCACGGCGCGGTGCGCGAGGGCCACGGCGACTTGCACCTCGCCAACGTCTGCCTGTTCGAGGGCCGGGTGCGCCCGTTCGACGCCATCGAGTTCGACCCCGGCCTCAGCCGCATCGACGGGCTCTACGACCTCGCCTTCGCGCTGATGGACCTCGCGCATCGCGACGCCCGCGCGCTCGGCTGCGTGCTGCTCTCGCGCTACCTCTCGGCGACGCGCGACTACGGCTGGGTCGATCTGCTCGCACCGATGATGTCGCTGCGCGCGGCGATCCGGGCGATGGTGGCGCTCATCTCGCCCGGCGCCGAGCGCGAGGCGACGGCGCGCGATCTGCTGGCCACGGCGACGCGGCTGCTCGACCCGCCTCCCCCGCCGCGCCTCGTGGTGGTGGGCGGGCGCTCGGGCACCGGCAAGTCGCGCCTCGCTGCCGCCCTCGCGCCGGCGCTCGCGCCGGTGCCTCAGGCGGTGGTGCTGCGCTCGGACGAGATCCGCAAGCGCCTCGCCGGCGTGGCGCCGGAGACGCGGCTGCCCCCGGCGGCCTACACCCGCGAGAGCGCCGCGCGGGTCTATCGCCGGATGCTGCGCGACGGCGCGCGCGTGCTCGGCGCGGGGGGCACGGCGGTGCTCGACGGCGCGTTCCTGGATCCCGAGGAGCGCCGCGCCGCCGAGGCCGCCGCCGCGCGGGCGGGCGCGGCCTTCCACGGGCTCTGGCTCTCGGCCGGAGACGACGTGCTCGAAGGCCGCATCGCCGCACGCTCGGGCGACGCCTCCGACGCCGACGCGGCGGTGATGCGCGCCCAGCCCGATCCCGCGCCGACAGGGCCGGGCTGGCGGAGAATCGACGCGGGCCGTGCGCCGGAGGCGGTCGAGGCCGAGGCGCGCGGGGCGCTCGGCTTCGGTTGAGACGTCGCCGAGCCCCGGAAGCTGCGCCGAGGCGTCGCGCCACGTCCCCGATCGGCAACCGAACGCTTGGGCACCGCCGTTGTCGGCCCAGTATCTGGCGCCGCGCCAAGAGCCGAACGAGTACGCCATGAACGACCTCCCGTCGCCCCGCCGTGCCGTCCCGCCGACCCCCTGGCGCGGCCGGCGCGTCGCCGTCACCGGCGGCGCGGGCTTCATCGGCAGCCACGCCGTCGCAGCCCTCGAAGCCGCCGGCGCCGAGGTGGTGGTGCTCGACGACTTCTCCACGGGGCGCGCCTGGCGGCTCGACGGCACGCGCGCACGGGTGGTCGAGGGCGACATCCGCTCGGCCGACGACGTCGCGCGCGCGCTCGACGGCGCCGAGACGGTGATCCACCTCGCCGCGATCGGCTCGGTCGCGGCCTCGGTCGAGCGCCCGGCCGAGGCCTTCGCGGTCAACGCCGGGGGCTTTCTCACCGTGGCCGAAGCCGCGGCGCGGTCGGGCGCGCGGCTCGTCTACGCCTCCTCCTCGGCCGTCTACGGCGACTGCGTCGAGGCGCCGTCGCGCGAGGATCGCATCGGCCGGCCGCTCTCGGTCTACGCCGCCTCCAAGCACGCCAACGAGACCACCGCGGCGGCGATGGCCGAGACGCACGGGCTCCGCGCCACGGGCCTGCGCTTCTTCAACATCTACGGCCCCCGCCAGGACCCGGCCGGCGCCTACGCGGCGGTGATCCCCGCCTGGATCGACGCGCTCGCCGGCGCCCGCCCGATCTGGATCAACGGCGACGGGCTGACCACGCGCGACTTCTGCCACGTCACCGACGTCGCCGGCGCGCTGCTGGCCGCGGCCGAGGCGGCGCCGGGAGGCGTCTACAACCTCGGCCACGGCCGCGAGACCACGCTCCTCGACCTGATCGGCGCCATCGAGGCCGCCTTCGCCGCCCTCGGCCGGCCCGCGCGCGCCGTGCGCCGCCACCGCGACTTCCGCCCCGGCGACGTGCGCCACTCGCGCGCCTGCACCGAGGCCGCGCGCACCGCCCTCGGCTTCAGCCCGCGCGTCGGCCTCGCCGACGGCATCCGCGAGACCGCCGCCTGGTTCCTCGCCGACGGCGCGCTCGCGCCCGAGCCGGTGCGCCGCAGCGCCTGACGCCTCCCCCGGAGGGCCGGCGCCCGTGCCCGCGCCGATCTCCGATCGGACCTGTCCAACAACGGGACAAAGCGGAACCGGACCACGACCGCGCCACGCCGCCGCTTTTCAAGGCGAGGTCCGGGCGGCATACACTGCCGTCGGGGACAGTACCGACGGGGGGACGGGGTCGTGGAAGAGCTGGTCGACAACAGGTTCGTCATCACGCTCGAAGCGGGCGAGATCGTCATCGAGCTTCTGCCGGAGGTCGCGCCGCGCAACGCCGAGCGGTTGCAGACGCTCGCGCGCGAGGGGGAATACGACGACGTCGCCTTCCACCGCGTGATCGAGGGCTTCGTCGCCCAGGCCGGCGACGTTCAGTACGGCGATCTCTCGGACGGCTACGACCCGGCCCTCGTCGGCAGCGGCTCGTCGGGCCTCGGGCGGCTGCCGGCCGAATTCTCCGGCATCCCCTTCGAGCGCGGCGTGGTCGGCATGGCCCGCGCCGCCGATCCGGAAGCCGGTCCGGGCCAGCCCGAGCGACAGATATTCCTCGACTCGGCCGACGCGCAGTTCTTCATCATGCTCGACCGCATCCCCTCGCTCGACGGCGACTACACCGTCGTCGGTCGGGTGGTGGACGGCATGGAGGTGGTCGACGGTATCCAGCGCACCACCACGGGCGCGGCCCCCGACCGGATGCTCGACGTCGAGGCGCCGCTGTCGCGCGAGGAGGCGCGGGAAGTGGCGCTCCTCTACGAGACCGGGCTCGACCGCGACGGCGAGATCGACCTCGAAGGGCTGAACTACTGGATCGACATCCGCGAGGGGGGCTTCTCGGTCGAGGAGACCGCGCAGTCCTTCCTCGACAGCAGGGAGTTCCAGGAGAAGTACGGCGATCCCGACGCCCTCTCCGACCTGGCGCTGGTCGAGCGGCTCTACCGCAACGTGCTGAACCGCGAGGGCGAGGCCGAGGGGGTCGCGTTCTGGACCGGCGTGCTCGAAGATCAGGGCTTCAGCCGCGCCAACCTGCTCTACGCCTTCGCCGTCAGCGTCGAGAACGCCGACACCCTCGACTTCGTCGAGACCCTGACCGAGACGGCGCCGGGCGACTGGGAATTCGTCGGCGCCTGAGGCGATCGGCGGGACCCGGAGAGCGCCCGGCTCTCGGGTCCGCGCGAGGATCGAGACCGCCGGCCCCGCCCTGTCCGGGCCGGGCGGCCCCTTCTCAGGGCGCGAGCCGTGCCCTGAGCCGCCGCATCAGCGCGTCGGGGTCGGCGCGGGCCACTTCGGCCGGCGGGACCGGCGTCTCGAAGGCGAGGTCGATCCGCCGTCCGTGCTGATCGGCGAGCACGCGGGGCAACAGCCAGGTGCGCGCGCGACGCGACAGCGCGGCGGCGCAGTGAAACCCCGTGCCCGCCTCGCCCCGCGCGCGCACCGCCACCACCGTCGCGCCCGCGCCGTGCGCGAGGCGGGTCGCGATCGGGTGCCACGGCGCCTCGGCCACGCGAAGGCTGCGCCACTGGAAATGCGCGACCGTCCCGGCGGGGAAGGCCAGGATCGCGCCGCCTTCGCCCAGGTGGCGCCGGATCGCCCGGAGCTGCCCCAGATTGGCCGCGCCCCGCGCACGCGCGTCGACCTGGAAGATCAGCGGACGCATCTCCGGGATCGCGGCCAGCATCCGGTTCGAGATCGAGCGCACGTCCGGCCGAATCGCGAGCAGCGCCGCGAACAGCGCCAGCCCCTCGGCCGCGCCGGTCGGGTGGTTGGCCACGACCACGAGCGGCCCGGTCGCCGGCACGGCCGAGGGGTAGCGCCCCTCGGTGCGCCACTCGATGTCGTGCGCGGCGAGCGCCGCGGCGGGAAAGCGCCGCGACGGCGTCGCGGCGGGGATGCGGCGGTAGCTGCGATCGAGCCGGTCGAGCCCGAGCAGGCGGTCGAGCGCGGGGGCGAGGCTCGGCCAGACCGACGCGAGCGCCCGCGGCGCCCGGGAGGCGACAGTGAGGCGCGGACGCTGCGTCCCGCGCACGAGGGCGCCCGGCGCGTCGATCAGCTCGTCGGCCAAGCGTCCTCCGTCATCGGCGGCCGTCCGGCTCGGTCAGCCGCACCGCGTGGCTCGACGGCTCCCGGTAGAGCGGATAGGCCGACCCGACGATCTCGGCCGCGCGCGCGGGCGAGAACCAAGCCGGCCCGCCGAGCCGGTCGGCGTCCTCGGCCGTCATCGCCACCGGCTCGGCGCCCTCAGGGGCGGCACCGATGCCGGCCAGCGTTGGCTCGCGATCGAGCAGGCGGCGCACGCCGCGCATGCCGATCCGGTAGTAGCTCATGGTCTCGCCTTCGAGGCCGGGGGCCAGCGTCTTGACCACGACCGGGGTGTCCCCGCCGTCGGGCGAAGCGTCGAACCAGTAGAGCGGATGCCCCGCCCGTGCGAGCCGGCCGGCGACCGTCGCGAGCCGCGCCGCCGGCGTCGCCCAGTCCGCGCGGGGCGCGCGCGGCAGCACGCCGAGGCCCACGCGGCGGGTCTCGCGAAACAGCGTGGCCGACAGGATCGCGGCCAGATCGGCGCCGTCGCGGTGCACCCAGTCGCGCATGGCCTCGAGCGCGCGGGGCTC
Organism: Paracoccaceae bacterium; assembly: GCA_050330995.1. Lineage (GTDB taxonomy): Bacteria > Pseudomonadota > Alphaproteobacteria > Rhodobacterales > Rhodobacteraceae > Thermohalobaculum. Next base: position 32,424 of record JBHJHI010000037.1, on the reverse strand, counting down.
CTCGCCGGCGGGGTCGAAGGTCGCGACGTAGTCGTCGAGGTAGTCGTCCGAGGCGGCGCGGCGCACCGCGTCGAGGGGGCCGTGCATGAACGCCTTGCGGCAGCGCGCGCCCACGAACTCGTAGGCCGCTTTCCTGAGCGCCATCTCGGCGTCGGGGTGGACCGCCTCGCCGCAGGCGGTGAACTGGATCGGCAGGCGCGGCTCGGGCGCGCCGTCCCGCGGCTCGCCGACCACGAACAGGTTGGCCAGCCCGAACTCGGTCGAGGCGAGCTTGGGGCGCATCGCGAGGCCATGGCCTTCGAGATGGTCGGCGAGCGCGACCAGCCCGGGGTCCTCGAGCCCGTCGAGGTCGATCGACCAGCCGCGGTCCATGGCGCGAAACGAGGTGCAGTTGCCGTCGCGCTGGAGCAACTCCAGGACCCCGTGCGCGAGCGCCATCTCCACCGAGGTGCCGGCGCCGAGCCCGCAGGTGATCGGGCGAAACAGCATCTGCGCCTCGCCCTCGGGGGTCGGGGCACGCGGGTCCTCGGAGCCGTGGGCGGCCCACTGGCCCGGCGAGATCGCGACGCACTCGCGCGGCGCCCAGGCCGGCGCGCCGTCGGGCCAGCGGCGCACGCCGACCCACTTGAGCGGCGTGGTGGCGGTGTAGGGCGTGCCCGCCGGCAGGCAGAGGCGCAGCGGATCGACCACGCTGTCGGCGCCGAAGGCGCGGCACATCGCAGTGTAGGAGACGCCGTTCGCCCCCGGCGCCGTCTTGAGCGCGTGGTCGACGTGGGCGGTCTCGGAGATCTCGCCGAGCGCGCCGACCATCGCCTCCTCGGCCGTCGCGCCGTAGCCGAAGCCGTCCATGACGAAGCCCTCGTCCCCGACGTAGCAGGCGGCGTAGAAGGCGAGGCCGAGGTCGTCGAGCGCCGAGACGTCGTAGACGCGCAGCCGCCCGGGCGGCAGGTGGCGGCGGTAGCGCTCGGCGGCGGCGTCGAGATCGGCCTTGGCCGGGCCTGCGGCGCCGGCGGGGGGCGCGAAGGCGCGGGGGGCGGTGTCGTGGACGGTCATGATGTCAGGCTTCGGCGGAATCGCGACTGGGTGAAGAGCGCCGTCGCGCCGAGCCGGCGCGCGAGGGCGAAGGTGTCGGCATGGCGCGCGGGGTTGGCGGCGAAGCGCACGCGCTCGACGCCGGCCGCCTCGGCGCGCGCGAGCGCCTCGACGATCAGCGCGAGATTGACGAGCCCGGTGCGCGCGCCCGGCGCCACCCAGCGCGCGACGATGGCGTAGCCGCTCGCCCCGGTCGCCTCGCCTGCCGGCACATGCTCCAGCGCGAGGAAGCCCGTGAGCGTGTCGCCCGTGAGCGCGGCGACGCTCTCGTCGCGCGCCAGCGCGCGCGGATGGCCCGGACGGCGGCGCGCCTCGACCTCGAAGGCGTCCATCAGGCACTCGGCGTCGAGCGTCTCGGCGACCAGGCCCGGATCGATCGCCGAGAGCGAGACCAGCTTCAGCCCACTCGCCTCGCCGAGCCGCGAGACGAGGCCGGGGGCCGAGCGCGCCACGCTCGCCGCGGCGGCGGGGATCGCGACCTCGTAGACCGTGGCGGTGTCGATCGCGCGAAAGCCCGCCGCTCCGAGCGCGCGGGCGGTCGCGCCGTCGTCGCGCGCCTTCGACTGCGTGGTCAACACCCTGACGCCCGTGGCGGCGGCGAGCCCCGCGGTCTCGGCGGCGAGATCGGCCGAGGGGGCCGGGCCGAGCACGAGGCGCGCGTCCTCGTCGCCGGTGCGCGCGGGATCGACGGCGAAGACCGCGGCGGCGTCCCGCCCGCTCTCGACCAGCATCGAGGGCGCGCCGGGCGGCAGGTCGAGCCCGATCGCGCCGGCGCGGACCCGTGCCTCGGCGCCGAGTTCGACGCGAGCGGCGAGGGCGGGGCGGGGGGCTTTGCTCCAGGCGGCGACGTTCACGACGGCGCTCCCGTGAGGGGCTTGTGGCCGGCCAGGCCATCCTGCGCGGCGACGCCGCAGCTGGGCTCGACGGCCTCGTCGTCCCGTCCCGCGCCCTCGCCTCGCCCTTCCAGCGCCGTCAGCACCCCGGCGAGCAGCCCCGCGCCCTCGCCCGAGACCCCTTCGGCCGCCGTGCGCCCCGCGCCCTCGCCGAAGGCGAAGGCGGTCAGCAGCCGGCGCATGCCGCCCTCGCCGCCGAACTGGGTATAGAGCTGGCTGTCGTAGGCGGCGCAGGCGCCGAGCTTGCCGGGCAGGTCGATCAGGAAGCAGGCCTCGGCCGGAGCCAGCCGATCGAGGCGCGCGGCGTAGGGCAGGTCGCGCCAGCGCACCACGGCCGTGCCGCGCTCGGCGCCGGTCCAGCCCTCGACCACGGCGCGGTGGTCGACGTGGTCGCCGAGCCCTTCCGGGAGCGCGACGAGATCGGGGCCGAGGCGGTCGACCAGCCGGGCGAAGGCCGGCGCCAGCGTCTCGGCCGCGTCGTCGCCGTCCACGCGCTCGCCGAACAGCGCGTCCGGGCTGTCGTAGCCGCGGTGCGGCGCCTCGGGGTAGTCCATGTAGAGCGGCCGGGCGCCGAGCGCGTCGCAGGCGGCGCGGTCCTCGGCACGGCGCAGCGCCATGTAGTCGACCTCGGGCGCGATGCCCTTGGACGTCTGGCATTCGAGCGCGAAGCCGGTGGGGTGCTCGACCGAGCGGGTGAAGACGGTCGCCAGCGTCACCTCCCACCCGGCGCGCGCGAGCGCGATGACCAGCCCGCCGGCCGAGAAGGCGGCGTCGTCGAGGTGGGGCGACAGGAACAGGGCGCGTCGTGTCATATCAGAGCAGATGGGGCTCTCGGCGGAAACGACACCCCGTGTCCGCCCGATCGGCCGAATGGGTGGCGGGATCGTAGTGGCGCGTCCAGCCGTCGTCGGGGGTCTCGCCCAGGATCTCCTCGTAGACGCCGCGGATCTGCCGGCCGACCGCGCGCCACGAGTAGAGCCGGCGCACCTCGTCGAGCGCGGTCTCGGCCAGCCGCCGGCGCAGCCGCGCGTCGTCGAGGAGCCGCGCGATCGCGGCGGCGAGCGCCCAGTCGTTGGCGACCGGCACCAGGAGCGCGTCGCGCTCGTGTTCGAGGCAGTCGACCACGCCGATCGTCTCGCACGACGCGATCGGCAACCCGGTCGCCATCGCCTCGAGGATCGTGTTCGAGAACCCCTCCGAGTAGGTCGGCGTGACGAAGATGTCGCCGCGGCGGTAGACCGCCGGCGCGGCCTCGTAGTCGGCGTAGCCGGTGATCTCGACCGCGTCGTCGAGCATCAGGTGGCTCACCCGCGCGCGCACCCCGTCGAGGTCGGGGCCGATGCCCGAGATCGTGAGGCGGATGTCGCGGCCCTCGGCGCGGAGCGAGGCGAAGGCGTCGATCAGCTCGAACACGCCCTTTCGCCGGTCCACCCGGCCGTGGAACAGAAGCCGCGGCACCTCGCCCAGGTCGCCGACCGCCCGATCCGCGCGCGGGTGGTAGCGGCTCACGTCGGTCGCGCCCGGCACGATGGTGAAGCGCGAGACCGGCACGCCGTGGCCTTCCTCGACCTCGCGCGCGAAGGACGTCGAGCCGATCAGCAGCCGCTGCGCCCCCGTCAGCACCGCCTGCATCATGGCGCGGTGGGTCTCGCAGCACTTGCCGACCCAGTGGCCGTCGCCGCCCTGGATCGAGACGACGTTGGGCACGCCGGTGCGGCGCGAGACCTCCATGGCGGCGAGGCCGGTCGGATAGGCGTACTGCGCGTGGACGATGTCGAAGGGCTTCTCGGCGTGGGCGCGCAGCACGGTCTCGACCATCTCGTCGTGGTCGCGCTCGAAGTCGGCGAAGCCGGAGCCCCCGTTCGACGCTTCCTCGCCGAGCGAGCGCAGCCCGCGCACCTCGACACCCGGCACCTCGGGCGGCGCGCCGCCACCGTAGATGCCCGCCCCCGCCGCGTCGGCGCGGTACTGGCTGACCATCACCACGTCGTCGCCGGCCGCGACCAGCTCGCGAAGCAGGTTCCGCGCGTAGACGCTCATGCCCGAGATCGCCGGGAAGTAGCGCCGCGAGACGAAGCAGACCCGCATCAGAGCGCCCCCATCGAGCCGAGCTGGTCCTCGCCGAGCCGCCCCTCGGCGAGGTGCAGCGCCGCGAGCGCCTCTGGGATCGCCTCGTGCGCGCGATGGCTCTCGCGCGAGAGTTCCACGGTGACGAGACGGGCGAAGCCGGCCTCCCTCAGCGCGGCGAGGGTGGCGGGCAGGTCCATGTCGCCCTGGCCGAACGGCAGGTGGACGTGGCTGCCACGCTTCATGTCCTCGATCGCGACCGTGCCGAGCGCGCCGGCGTAGGCGCGGACCATGTCGGCCGGCTCCCCTTCGCCGGTCACGAGGCAGTGGCCGGTGTCGAGCGCGAGCGTGACCGGCGCCTCGGTAACCGAGCGCAGGTCGTCGCGCAGCCGCGCCCAGTCGGCCACCGTCTCGACCAGCATGCCGGGCTCGGGCTCGACCGAGACCTCGACGCCCGCGTTCTCGGCCTGCACCGCGACGGTGGCGACGCCGTCGACCAGCCAGGACCACGCCCGGTCGCGCTCGACCCCCTCGCGCGGCACGCCCGACCAGAAGCTGACGGTCTCGGACCCGAGGATCGCCGCGATCTCGGTGGCGCGCTCGTAGAAGGCGATGCGCCTGGCGCGGCCTTCCGGCTCGGGCGAGATCAGCGTCGGCTCGTGCTTCAGGCGCGGGTCGAGCAGGTAGCGCGCCCCGGTCTCGATCACCGAGCCGAGACCGAGTTCGCCGAGCCGCGCCGCGAGCCGCTCCGCCTGAGCCTTCCAGTCCTCGGCGAACGGGTCGAGGTGGTTGTGGTCGAGCGTCAGCGCCACGCCGTCGTAGCCGGCGTCGGCGATCATCGCGAGCGCGTCGTCCAGGCGATGATGCGCGCAGCCGTTGGTGTTCCAGGCGTAGCGCAGGCTCATTCCGCGGCCTCCCGCCCCGCCTCGTAGGCCTCGCGCAGCACCTCGACGCGCACGGGCTTGGTGTGCGGCGGGCGGCGCATCTGCGACAGGAACAGCTCGATCGAGAGTTCCCGCGTGACGCCGGGCGCGTATTCGAACGGCGTCAGCGCCGTGTCGAAGGGAAGCTGGCGGAACACCTCGACGTAGCGCGCGAGTTCGCCTTGGCTGAGCGGGATCTCGTAGTGGTAGGCCTTGTGGCACGAGATCGCGACCGAGTTCTCGTGCTCGTCCTGCTCGATCTTCAGGCTGTCGCCGACGAACAGGCGGCGATGGTGCGTGTCGTGCAGCACCGAGTGGCCCTCGTAGTGGCCGCCGACGTGGTGCAGCGTCAGACCAGGGGCGATCTCGTGGATATCGTCGGCCGGCCAGGTGACGCGGAACGCCTTCGAGTACGGAATGTCGGCCTTGTGGATGGTGAGGATCGGCTCGAACTCGCGCTGGATCTGCCAGAGCGCGCCGTAGCCGTGGGGATGCGACGAGGCCAGCACCCGCACGCCGCCCAGCTCGCGGATCTTCTCGATCGCGTCCGGCTGGTAGTACGGGCAGCTCTCGAACAGCACGTTGCCGTCATCGCGGATCATCAGCCAGCCGTTGGCGCCGAGGCCGAACTTCGGCGTGGCCGAGAACGCCCAGAGGTCGGGCGCCAACTGGCGCCAATGGCTCGTGAAGGTGTCTCGCGCCCAGGCCTCGTCCTTGAAGTCCCAGCCGTCCTCGGGCAGCGCGTTGCGGGTGTCCATGCAGATGATGCAGCCCAGAGGGTCCTGGTGGTCGAACCAGACCTGCCAGTGGCCGCAGTTCGAGCAGGCGTAGTGCTTAAGAGGCATGGCGGTTCCCTCCCGCGAGGTCGTGGGCCGTGTGGTCGAGGGCGGCGCGGTCGAGGGCGTCGATCAGCAGGCGGTGCTGCGCGAGGTCGCCAGCGGCGCCGCCCGGAAAGGGCGCGCCCTCGGCGACATGGGCGTTGAACCGTTCGATCTGCACGGTGAAGGGCGAACGGTCGTCCTCCAGCGCCAGTTCCTCGGCGGCGCCGCTCGCGGCGTCCGTCCGGACGAGCCGCCCGCCCGGCGTCTGGCCCATGGTGTTCTCGGCGACGAGCATCGCGTCCGTGCCCCAGACCGCGAGACGCCGGCGCTCCAGCCGCTCGGGGCAGTTGTAGCCGACCGAGAGCGTGGCCAGCGTGCCGTCGGCGTAGGCGGCCATCAGAACCCCGCCGTCGTCGACGGCGTAGCCGTGGACCCGGCGTTGCAGCATGGCCGAGACCGAGACGAGCGGCGCGCCGAGCAGCGTCGCGCAGAGGTCGAGCCCGTGCGGCGCGAGGTCGATCGCCGCGCCGCCGCCGGCGCGGGCGGGGTCGGCGCGCCAGTTGTCGCCCGACCAGCCGGCGTCGACCCAGCAGGCGTAGCGGATCTGGATCTGCGTCACCGTGCCGATCGCGCCGTCGGCGATCAGCCGCGCCATCTGCCGATGGGCGGCGTGGAAGCGCTGGTCGAAGGCGGTGGCGTAGACCACGCCCGCCGCCTCGCAGGCCGCGACCATCGCCTGCGCGTCGTCCAGATCGTGCGCGATCGGCTTCTCGCAGAGCACGTGGGCGCCGTGGCGGGCGGCCTCCGTCACCGGCTCGGCGTGCAGGTGGTTCGGGGTGGCGACGTAGACCGCGTCGACCAGCCCCGAGGCCAGCATCTCGGCCGGTCGCGCGAAGGCCGGCGTGCCGGGCGCCGCGGCGGCGGCGCGGCCGACGTCGAGGTCGCAGACCGCCGCGAGACGTCCGCCCGCCGCCGCCCGGATCGCGGGGATCGCGAAGTCGCGCGCGACCCAGCCGCAGCCGACCACGCCCCAGCGCAGGTCCTCGCCCATCACCACGCCTCCGGCAGGGCGACGAGCACGCGGCGGCGCGCGAGATCCGCGAGCGCCGGGTCGCCGCCGTGGCCGTGCGCGGCGCGGGCGAGAAGATGGTCGGGCGGCGCCTCGGCGCGCAGGTAGTCCGCGTTCGCGTACTCGCGCGCGAAGGCCGGCGTCGGCCAGTCCGGGGCGAGACGGCCGTCGCCGTTCGCCACGAGCAGCGGGTTGAGCCCGAGCCCCGTATCCGGGGGTGCGAGCGCGGGGTCCACCGCCGGCGCGCGGGCGGGCCGCGTCGAGAGCGCCATGGCCTCGACCCGGTCGAGCGCGTCGAGATCGGCGGGCTCGGGCGCCGTGCCCGAGACCGCCGCCCCGGCGAGGCCCGCGTCGTCGTAGGCGACGGTGCCCGGCAGGAGCGCCGCCCAGCCGGCCGCGTCGAGCGGGCGGCCGGCGACCGAGCCGTGGTCGAAGGCGGCCATGTGCAGATGCCCGAGCAGCACCGCGCCGCCCTCCCCCGCCATGGTCCGCATCGCCGCGACCGCGTCCGCCTTCTCGTCGAGGAAGTAGAGCGCGTCGTGGCAGAGGACGCTCGCGTCGCCGGCGTCCACGACCGGGGGCGCGGTCATGTCGGCGACCGCGAGCGGGACGCTCTCGGGCAAGAGGAAGCGGCGCGCGAGCCAGAGCTTGGCGAAGACGAGGTCGAGCCCGACCACCGGCACGCCGTGCAGCGCCAGCTCGCGCGCGACGTGGCCCGAGCCGCAGGCGACGTCGATCACCGTCTCGCCCTCGGCGCGGTGGTGCGCCACCAGCGCCAGCGCCGACAGGAGCGTCGGCGCCGACCAGCGGTGCGCGAAGTAGTGGGCGACGGGTCCGAGGTTCAGCCGCTCCATGGCGTCGCGATAGCTCAGGCCCTCCCCGGCCAGCATCGCGCGCATGGCCGCCTCGGACGGCGCCGGCAGCGGCGCGTGGCGGTCCTGGTCGGTCAGCGCGAGCGCCGTGGCGCCCGTCTCGTCGCCGGCGTCGAGGCGGTCGAGCAGGGCGGCGACCAGATCGGGCCGGTCGGCGCGCAGGAACGGGATGCCCGCGGGCGCCGGCCAGCGCTCGTCGCCGGCCGAGAGCACGCGCGCGCCCGTCCGGTCGAGCGCGCGTCCGGTGGTCGGCGACAGGAACCTCACGGGATCGGCCGCAGTGTCGGTCACGGGGCGGGCCACAGCCCCGCCCGCGCCAGCACGTCCTGCTGGAACGCCTGGAGCGGCCCCGGATGGACGAGGTCGAGGTCTTCGAGCGCCTCGCGCAGCTCGAAGCGGGCGTCGCGGGCATAGCTCTCCTGCTGGAGCACCCGGTCGAACACGTCGGCGGCGTTGAAGGCCGCGGCCGAGGGCGCGTCGACGTCGTCCTTGCGCGCGAGCGCGGAGGCGACCACCGCGCCGGTCTCGACGGACAGGCTCGCGATCGCGCGGTCGGTGAGCCGCGCCATCAGCGGCGCCAGGTGCTCGCCGAGCGCTTCCTCGCCTCCGAAGCCGCCGTCGGGCATCTCGGCGTTGTGCAAATGGTGCGCGAGGCCCATGACCCAGGCCTCGCCCGGCCCGGTACCGTTCGCGAGGCAGAGAAGGGCCGCGATCACCGCGACCGACTGGCAGTGCTCGGCGTGGCTCTCGGCCGGCTCCAGCGCGAGCCGGGGCCGGCCGGGGAAGGTCGCGCCCGAGCGCGGCTGCGCCACGAGGAGCGCGACGAAGGGCGGCGCGCTTTCCAGAAGCTCGGTCAGGGGCGCGGGCTCGGCCGCGGGTATCTCGGCGAGCGCGGGGTCGAGGCCGAAGCGCCCGGCCGCCTCGGCCGCGGCGCGCTGGAGGACGGCGCGCGTCTCGTCGGCGCCGCGGCCCATGGCGCGGAGCGCCGCGCGGTCGAGCGCGCCCATGACGGTGGCCGCGAGCGTCTCGGCGACGGCGCCGCGGGCCAGCGCCTCGGCATCCGCCTCTGCGCTGAAGGCGGCCCAGGCGCGCACGAAGCCGGCCGCCGGCACGCTGAGGTCGGCGTTCTGCGCCGAGCGCACGCGCTTCAGCGCCACGATCTCGCGCGAGAGCGTCGCGAGGCGGGTGAGGTCGGCCCCCTCGGGCGCGTCGCCGAGCGCGCGCCCGGCCGCCGTCGAGGCCGCGTCGTCGAAGCTGTCGGCCTTGGGCGCGGGCGCGCCCGTCATTCCGCCGCCGTCGCCGCGGGGCGCACCGTGCCCGTCATCGGGTCGGTGCCGGCGCCGAGCCAGTCCATCAGCATCGCCTGCTGGCGCCCGAAGGCGTGCTCGGGCTCGCCGCCGCGGGTCAGCGGCGCCTTGAAGAAGGTCGAGAGCGCCTCGATCGGTCCGGCCTCGCCGCGACGCTTGGCGAGATCGCGGCAGCGCGCGATCTCGATCGCGCGCGGCGCCGCCAGGATCGAGTCCTTGCACAGGAAGTTGATCTTGATCTGCATGCGCTCGCCGAGGAAGCCGGTGACGTCGATGTTGTCCCAGGCCTCCTTGTTGTCGCCGCGCGGCTTGTAATAGCTGATCTGCACCAGGTGGTTCTCGACCGGGTAGCCGAGGATCTGGTCGAGCACGCCGCCCTTGGTGTGGAGCTTCGAGCCGAGCGAGGCGGGGTCCTCGAGCGCCTTGCCGTCGCGGTTGCCGAGGATGTTGGTCGAGTACCAGCCGTCCACGTGCAGCGCGCGCCCGCGCAGCGCCGGGGCCAGCACCGTCTTCATGAAGGTTTGCCCGGTCTTGCCGTCGCGCCCCGCGAGCGGCACGCCGCGCTCGTTGGCGAGCGCGACCAGCGCCGGCATCTCCGAGGCGAGCGAGGGGGTGAAGTTGCCGAACGGCACGCCCTCCAGGATCGCGGCGTAGGCGTAGAGCATCGCCGGCGCGACGGTGTCGTGGTTGTCGTCGACCGCCTTCGAGAACGCCGCCGGCGTCGCGAAGTCGGGGTGGAGCGGATCGGACACCTTCTCTGTCGAGGCGAGGTTGATCACCACCAGGTCGTCGAGCCCCTTCTCGACGCGGAAGCGGCGGAGATCGGCGCGGAACTGCTCGACGAGGCTGCGCTTGGAGTTGCCGTCGGCGACGTGGCTGCCTTCGATGTTGGCGCAGAAGGCGCGGTCGGCGCCGGCCTTCCAGGGCCGGATCGCGCTCATGCGGTCCTCGATCGGGGCGAGGTAGGGCTCGGAGAGCACCCCGTGCTCGCGCACGGCCGAGGCGAGGTCCTGGGGGTTCACGTCCCAGCCGGCGCAGACGATGTCGCCGTAGGCGGAGAGGCCGGTGCGGTCGATGTCGATCTCGGCGAGCGGCAGCCCCTCGGTGCCGGTCATGCCTCGACGCATCATCTCGAGGCCCGCCACCATGGTGGTGGCGACGCCGCCGCCGAGGCCGACCACGGCGATGCCGAGGGTGCGGCCGCTGCTCTTCTCCGTCGTGAGCATGTGTCCGTCCGTCTTTTCTGATTTGCCGGAGGGGCCCGGCCCTGCGCGGCTAAGTGAACGCCCGGGCGATGGCGCCAAGGCCGGATGTGCAACGGTTGAAGCTGGGCACGCGGAACTTCGTTCCGGACGACGGAACCTTCGGGACACCATGCCGCAAGCCACCGACCGGAGGGCCGGAGAGCGCTCATCCGAACGTGATCGGACCGTCACGCGAGGGTCGCGTGTCCGACGTAAAACGCGTCGCGCGCCATCTCGCGGGGGCCCATGTACGGCACCACCATCCACGTCGACGTCGGCTACTGCCTGACCGAGCCGGGGGCGGGCTTCGCCTTCCCGGTCCCGCACACCGTCGCCTCGACGCGCACCCGTCCGCTCGGGGCGCGCGCGGTGCAGAACTGCCCGGCTGTCAACCTGCTGGAGCGCCAGCTGATCGCGTTGCCCTGCCCGATCGCGCTCCGCATGCGCCTGTCCACCGAGGGGGCCAAGCTCGGCATGACGATCGACCCCAAGGGCACGGCGGCCAAGCCCGAGTGGCTGCGACGCTTCCTCTGGATCGAGCCGCAGGCGCGCTGGCGCGACCCGCGCCGCCCGGTGCTGAGGCTGCGCCTGCCCTGGTTCCTGGTGACCGACGAGCCCTGCCGCGCCACCATGACGCCGCCCTTCCTCGACCGCGGCCCCCGGCGCTGGCCGGGCGTCGGCGTCGCCGGGCGCTGGCCCGCGCGCGACTGGCCTGCCGCGATCGACTGGGCGCTCGAATGGGACGACCCGAAGGGCGAGCTGGTGCTGCGCCAGGGCGACCCGCTCGCCTACGTGTTCTTCGAGTTCGACCACCCCGACAAGCGCCCGCGCCTCGTCGAGGCCGAGCCGACGGCGGCGCTCGCCGACTACCGCGCCGGGATGGACGGGGTGCACCACATCACCGACGACATCCCCGATCTCTGGGCGCGCGCGGCGTCGCGCCGGCCCGAGCGGCTGCTGGTCCCCGTCGGCGAGGGCGCGTGAGGGAGGCCCCGCTCGGCTGGCTGACCTCCTCGCCGCAGGCGGCGCTGGCCTTCCTCGCCCCCGAGATCCTCGGCCCGGACGGCCTTGCGCGGCGGATCGTGCTGGTGCGCGCCTCCTTCGATCTCCGCGTCCGGCTGCGACGCGCGCCGGGCCGCCCGCCCGCCTTCGAACGCGTCGCCGGGGGCAGCCGGCTCACCGAGCAGGGCTTTCGCGGGCTCGTGACGCCGATCCTGCCCGAGGCGCAGCGCGAGACGGCGGTGCCCGCCTGCCAGATCAGCCTCAACCTGCACCTCGTCTCGGACGAGCCGGCCCGCGTGCAGCTCACGGGCCCTTACCTCTGGCCGGGGATGCGGGGCTGGCCGGGCACGCTGATCGCCGGGCGCTTCCCGGTGCGCGACTGGCCCCGCCCGCTCAACGCCATCCTGGAGTGGCACGACCCCGAGCGCGACTGGGTGCTGAAGCGCGGCGATCCGCTCGCCTACATGCAGATCCTCTACGACGCGCCGGAGCTGGTCCCCCGGCTGGTCGAGGTCGCCCGCACCCCCGCGCTCGCGCGCCACATCGAGCGGCTCGATCTGGTGAGCGAGGTCGCGCGCAACGTCTCGCCGATGTTCGAGCGAGCCGCGCACGGGCGGCCCGCGCGGCTCGTCGTGCCGAAGCGCGGCGAGGACGGGACCGCCTGAGCGCCGGGGCGGCCCCGAGGGTCGTGGACGCCGGAGCGGGAGGCCGGGGCACGTCGGGCAGCGGCGCGGGCGCGCCGCCCCCGCGTCCGGCTCAGCCGTCGAAGGGCACGCGGGCGCGCGAGGCCGTCGCCACCGCCTCGCGGCAGCCGCCCCCGTCGCCGCCCCCGTCGCCGAGCGTCTCGTCGCAGGCCAGGACGCCGTTGAGCAGGAAGCGCCCGACGTCCCCGCAGGCGAGACCGTCGAGGTCGAAGACCTTGACCGCCGTGCGCCCGGCAGCGAGCGGGGCGACGTCGACGGCGAGGCGCCGGGCGACGACCGCCTCGGCGTCGAACACTACCACGTCGAGCGTCAGCGCCTCGATCGCCGCCTCGGCGGCGCTGTCGATCACGAGGTAGCTGCGGCAGCCCGCCTCGATCGGCTCCAGCTTGTTCAGCTCCACCCGGACGGGGGACGACGGCGCCTCCTGCGCCACCACGGGACCGGCCAGCAGGCAAAGGCTCGCCACCGCCCGGGGGAGGAGCCCCGTCGCACGGCGACGCGTCGTCGAAAGGGTCATGGTCGGACGCTCCGGATGAGGCGGTCGGCGGATCGAGGCCCGGGCGTGCCTGCCTCGGCGGTCGCCGGTCGCGTCGGGCTATACGGGCGGCTCACCGCGGTCAACGCGGCGGGACGGACGGGTCGCGGCGGTCAACGCGCCCGCGCGCCTCGCGTTTGATCGCCGACGCACGGGCGCGCGGCGCCTCCCTCGCGCGGCGCGCGCCCGGACGCCCGACCCGTGCCGGAGCACGGCCGCCCGAGCCGGAATCGCCGGCGTCGTCCCTCGCCACCGCGTCGGAACGGCTCGACCGCCGCCGGGCGCGTGAAGCCCCCGGCGGTTCGCCGGTCCCTGTCCGCCTTCGCCGAAGCGTCGGCGGCCGGGCGGTCGGACGCGACGACCCGGAGGCCGGCTGTGCCGGGCGACGCGCCCCGGGGTCCGGGCGCACGGAACCGCTCGACGATCCGCGTGTTCATGGATTCATGAAAATCGCATTACCCACCGACGCGCTGACCGCGCTCGGCCATCCCGGCCGGCTCGGCGTGTTCCGCCTGCTGGCGCGGCGCGCGCCGCACGGCGTGCGGCCGGGCGAGATCGCCGTCGCGCTCGGGCTGAAGGCCAGCACGCTCTCGGTGCATCTCGCCACGCTCGCGCGGGCGGGGCTGGTGCGCTCCTGGCGCAAGGGCAAGGCGGTGCTCTACGCCATCGACCTCGGCCGGACGGCGGCGGTGGTCGACTTCCTCGTCAACGACTGCTGCGGCGGGCGGCCGGAGCTGTGCACCCCGCTCGCCGCGCGGACCCTTCTGACCCTCGACCGGGAGGAGGCGGCCATGGCCGACCGACGCTTCGACGTGCTGTTCCTCTGCTCGGGCAACTCGGCGCGCTCGATCATGGCCGAGGCGATCCTGGCCAGGGAGGGGGCGGACAAGTTCAACGCCCATTCCGCGGGGACGCGGCCCTACTCCGAGCTGAACCCACACACGGTGAGGGTGCTGACCGATCTCGGCCACGACGTCTCGGGCCTCTACGCCAAGCACGTCTCCGAGTTCACGCGGCCCGACGCGCCGCGCATGGACTTCGTCTTCACCGTCTGCGATGCGGCGGCGAACGAGGAGTGCCCGCCCTGGCCGGGCCAGCCGATCACCGCGCACTGGGGCCTGCCCGACCCGGTGAAGGCGACCGGCACCGAGGCCGAGCGCGGCCTCGCCTTCCTCGACGCCTACCGCACGCTGCACCGCCGGCTGACCGGCTTCCTCGCACTGTCCGTGGACAGCCTCGACCGGCTGACGCTGCAGCACCGCCTCGACGCCCTCGGCGCCGAGCACGCCGCCACCCCGACCGCGAGCTGAACGCATGACCTACGCCGACGCGCAGGAGGCCGCCCCCGGCGGGCTCGGCGTCTTCGAGAAGTGGCTCTCGGTCTGGGTCGCGCTCGCGATCCTGGCCGGCCTCGCCCTGGGCCACGCCTTGCCGGACCTGTTCGCGACGCTGGCGAACGCCGAGGTCGCCTCGGTGAACCTGATCGTCGCCGTGCTGATCTGGGCGATGGTCTACCCGATGATGATCGGCGTGGACTTCTCCGCCCTTCGCCACGCCCGCGAGAGCCCCAAGGGGCTGGCCGTCACGCTGGTCGTGAACTGGCTGGTCAAGCCCTTCACCATGGCCGGCCTCGGGGTGCTGTTCTTCGAGCACGTGTTCGCGGGGCTGATCGCGCCGCAGGACGCGCAGTCCTACCTCGCGGGCCTCATCCTGCTCGGCGCCGCGCCCTGCACGGCGATGGTGTTCGTCTGGTCGCAGCTCACGCGGGGCGATCCGACCTACACGCTGGTGCAGGTCGGCGTGAACGACGTGGTCATGGTGTTCGCCTTCGCCCCGATCGTGGCGCTGCTGCTCGGCGTCGGCGGCATCGAGGTCCCTTGGGAGACGCTCGCGCTCTCGGTCGGGCTCTACGTGGTGCTGCCGCTGATCGCGGGCGTCCTGACCCGCCGCCATTTCATACGCCGAGGCGGCGAGACGGCGGTCGAGGCGTTCCGCGACCGGATCAAGCCCGCGACCGTCCTCGGGCTGCTCGCGACCGTGGTGCTGCTGTTCGGCTTCCAGGCGGAGACGATCGTCGCCAAACCCCTCGTCATCGCGCTGATCGCGGTGCCGCTCCTGATCCAGTCCTACGGTATCTTCCTCGTCGCCTACGCGGTGGCGCGCGCCTGGCGCATCCCCTTCGAGGTCGCCGCCCCCTGCGCGCTGATCGGCACGTCCAACTTCTTCGAGCTGGCCGTGGCGGTGGCGATCTCGCTGTTCGGCCTCGGCTCGGGCGCGGCGCTCGCCACCGTGGTCGGCGTGCTGGTCGAGGTGCCGGTGATGCTCAGCCTCGTCGCCTTCGCCAACCGCACCCGCGGCTGGTTCGCCCCTGCCTGAGGAGGCGCGTATGGCCCGTCCCGCCGCTCGCCCCACCGCTCGCATCGCCGTCAACGGCCTCGGCCGCATCGGCAAGCTCGCGCTCCGGGCGCTGATCGAGGACGGCGTACCCGGCGAAATCGCGCTCCTGAACGACCCGGCCGGCGACCCGGCGCAGCACGCGCTGCTCCTGGAGTTCGACAGCGTGCACGGCCGATGGCCAGCCGCCTTCGGCCACGACGAGGGCTCGCTGAGCGTGGACGGCCGGCGGATGCGGTTCACGCAGGCGACGCGCATCGAGGAGCTGCCGCTCGCCGAGGAGGGCGTCGATCTCGTCCTCGACTGCACCGGTGTGTTCAAGACGCCGGCGAAGCTCCGCCCCTACTACGATGCGGGCGCGGCCAAGGTGCTGGTCTCCGCGCCGGTGAAGGAGGACCCCGCGCTCAACCTCGTCTACGGCGTCAACCACGACGCCTACGATCCCGCGCGCCACCATCTCGTCACCGCGGCGTCGTGCACCACGAACTGCCTCGCGCCGGTGGTGAAGGTCGTGCACGAGGCGCTCGGCATCCGCCACGGCGTCATCACCACGATCCACGACGTCACCAACACCCAGACCATCGTCGACCGCCCGGCCAAGGACCCGCGCCGCGCACGCTCAGCGCTCAACTCGCTGGTGCCGACCACGACCGGCTCGGCGACCGCGATCACGTTGATCTACCCCGAGCTGGAGGGCCGGCTGAACGGCCACGCCGTGCGCGTGCCGCTCCTGAACGCCTCGCTCACCGACTGCGTGTTCGAGCTGGAGCGCCCGACCACGGCCGACGAGCTGAACGCGCTGTTCCGCGAGGCCGCCGACGGCCCGCTCGCCGGCATCCTCGGCTACGAGGACCGTCCCCTCGTCTCGGCCGACTTCCTGAACGACCCGCGCTCGGCGGTGGTCGACGGCCCCTCCACCATGGTCGTGGACGGCACCCAGGCGAAGGTCTTCGCCTGGTACGACAACGAGTGGGGCTACGCGCGGCGCATGGCCGACCTCGCGCGGATGATCGCCGGAGGGATGGCGCGATGACCGATGCCACCACGCGCAAGCGTCCCGAGGGGCTCGCCGCCTACGTGGCCGGCACCGCCGCCTACTGGGCGTTCATGCTGACCGACGGCGCGCTCCGGATGCTGGTGCTGCTGCACTTCCACACCCTCGGCTTCACGCCGATCCAGCTCGCCTATCTGTTCCTGCTCTACGAGGCGGCGGGGGTGGCGACCAACCTCGCGGCCGGCTGGATCGCCGCGCGCTTCGGGCTGACGTCCACGCTCTATGCCGGCCTCGCGCTCCAGATCGTCGCGCTCGCGGCGCTGACGCGGGTGGACCCCGGCTGGGCCGTCGTCACCTCGGTCGTCTTCGTCATGGCCGTGCAGGGCCTCTCGGGCGTGGCCAAGGACCTCGCCAAGATGAGCTCGAAGTCGGCCGTGAAGGTGCTCGCGCCCCCCGAGGAGAAGGGCGCGCTGTTCCGCTGGGTCGCGGCGCTGACCGGCTCGAAGAACGCGGTCAAGGGCTTCGGCTTCCTGCTCGGCGCCGGGCTCCTCGGCCTCGTCGGCTTCGAGGGCGCGGTCGCGGGCATGGCGGCGGTACTGGCCGTGATCCTCGTCGTCGTCGCGGCGCTCATGCCCTCGGGCCTGCCGAAGGGGCGCAGGGACGCCAAGGTCACGGAGGTGTTCTCGAAGTCCGGCGACGTGAACCGGCTCTCGGCGGCGCGGCTGTTCCTGTTCGGCGCGCGCGACGTCTGGTTCGTGGTCGGCGTGCCGCTCTACTTCTACGCCGTGCTCTCGGACGGCACGGCCGAGGGCAAGCGCGAGGCGTTCTTCGCCGTCGGCACCTTCATGGCGGTCTGGATCATCGGCTACGGCGCGGTGCAGGCCTTGGCACCGAAGCTCCTGCGCGCGCGCGACAAGACGGTGGCCGAGACCGTCTCGCTCGCCCGGCTCTGGGTGGGCGTGCTGACGCTGATCCCGGCCGCGCTCGCGGGGGCGGCCTGGGTCTCGGGCGGCCCGGCCGACTGGCTGACGGCAACGCTGGTCGCGGGGCTCCTGGCCTTCGGCGTCGTCTTCGCGCTCAACTCCTCGCTGCATTCCTACCTGATCCTGGCCTTCACGAAGGCCGAGCGCGTGACCATGGACGTGGGCTTCTACTACATGGCCAACGCCGGCGGGCGGCTCGTCGGCACGCTCCTCTCGGGGCTCAGCTACCAGGCGGGCGGGCTGCCGCTCTGCCTCGCCACCGCCGCCGCCATGGCCGCGGCCTCGTGGCTCTGCGCCGGAACGCTCGACCGCCACGCACGGGCAACGGCCTGAGACCGGCCCTTCGCACCGGCGCCCCATCGGCTTAGGCTGGCGCGGCGTCCGATCCGAGAGGAACCCGCCGATGCGCGCCGTCGCCCTGGTCCCGCTGCTCCTGCCCGCGCTCGCCCTGGCCGGCGAGGCCTCGGTGCTCTCGGCCGAGGCGCGACGCGAGGCGGGCGGCACCTGGCGCGTCACGGCGACGGTGCGCCACGCCGACGAGGGGTGGGAGCACTACGCCGACGCCTTCCGCGTGGTCGGTCCCGACGGCACGGTCTACGGCACGCGCACGCTGCACCACCCCCACGTCGACGAGCAGCCCTTCACCCGCTCGCTCGGCGGCGTCGCCGTCCCCGAGGACGTCGCGCGCGTCACCGTCGAGGCGCGCGACAGCGTGCACGGCTGGGGCGGCGAGACGGTCGAGCTGTCGCTCGATCCCTGAGCGCCGGGGGCCGTCAGCCGCGCTGGACCAGCACCACGCCGGCGAACACCAGCGCGAGCCCGGCGAGGCGCGCGGGATCGGCCGGGCGGACCTCGGCGCCGAACAGGCCGAAATGGTCGATCGCGGTCGCGCCCGCGAGCTGGCCGGCGACGAGGCAGACGAAGAAGGCGAGCGCCCCGGCCACCGGCGCGAGCAGGAGGGCGCCGCCGACGAACATCAAGCCGATGACGCCGCCGAGGTAGCCCCACCAGGGCACCGAGGCGAGGCTCGCGCGGGCGAGGGCGGAGGTGCCGAAAGCGAGCACGAGGCATACGGCGAGCGTCGCCGAGACCGAGAGCGAGATCAGCGCCGCCACGAGCGGGCTCTGCACGCTCTTGGCGAGCGCGGCGTTGACGAAGGGCTGGGCCGAGGCCACGGCGCCGATCAGGGCGGCGAGCGTCAGGGCGAGAACGGGCGACATGGGAAGCTCTCCGCACGGTTAGCGCGGGGCGCGCAGCTAGCCGCCCCGACCCCGACGTCCAGCGCGCCGGCCCGACGCCCGGGCGCTCAGCCGGCCGCGCGCGCGGCCATCGCCTCGACGATCGCCTCGCCCATCGCGCGCGTGCCGACCACGCGCCCGCCCTCGCCGCCGGCGAGGTCGCCGGTGCGCAGCCCCGAGGCCAGCGCGTCCTCGACCGCGCGCTCGACCAGATCGGCCTCCGCGCCGAGGTCGAAGGAGTAGCGCAGCGCCATCGCGAAGCTCAGGATGCAGGCGATCGGGTTGGCCTTGTCCTCGCCCGCGATGTCCGGCGCCGAGCCGTGCACCGGCTCGTAGAGCGCCTTCGGCCGCCCGTTGGCGCGCGGCGCGCCGAGCGAGGCCGAGGGCAGCATGCCCAAGGAGCCCGTCAGCATCGCGGCCACGTCCGAGAGCATGTCGCCGAACAGGTTGTCGGTCAGGATCACGTCGAACTGCTTCGGCGCGCGCACGAGCTGCATGCCGCCGGCGTCGGCGAGCATGTGGGTGAGCTGGACGTCCGGGTACTCGCGGTCGTGCACCCACTGCACCTCCTCACGCCAGAGGATGCCCGCCTCCATGACGTTGCACTTCTCCATCGAGCAGACCCGGCCGTGGCGCTTGCGGGCGAGGTCGAAGGCCGAGCGCGCGACGCGGCGGATCTCGTCGGTGGTGTAGCGGTGCGTGTTGACGCCGATCCGCCCGCCCTCGTTGTCCTCCATGATGCCGCGCGGCTCGCCGAAGTAGACCCCGGAGGTGAGTTCGCGCACGATCATGATGTCGAGCCCGGCGATCACCTCGCGCTTCAGCGAGGAGAAGTCGGCGAGCGCGTCGAAGCACTGCGCCGGGCGCAGGTTGGCGAAGAGGTCCATCTCCTTGCGCAGCCTGAGGAGCCCCCGCTCGGGCTTGTCGGCGAAGGGCAGCCCGTCGTACTTCGGCCCGCCGACCGCGCCGAGCAGCACCGCGTCGGTCTCCTGCGCCTTGGCCATGGTCGCATCGGTCAAGGGCGTGCCGTGGGCGTCGTAGGCGGCGCCGCCGACGAGGTCCTCCTCGATCGCGAAGGGCAGCCCGCGGTTCTCGCCGAGCCAGTCGACGACGCGCCTGACCTCGCCCATGACCTCGGGGCCGATGCCGTCGCCGGCCAGGATCAAGAGCCGCATCGTCTCCATGACGTCCTCCCTTCGTGTCTCGCGGGCGCCTTCGGCGCGAGCGGCGTTGTGCGCGATCGCCCCGGCGCGGGCAACCGCGCGTCACCGTCCCGGCGCGGGCAATCGCCCCGGCGCGGACGACCGTGCGTCACGCGGCGAGCCGGCGAAAGCGGTCGAGGAAGCGCTCGCGCGCGACGTCGGCGGGCGCCGGCTCCAGCGTCACCGCCTCGGCCCACCGCCCGCGCGGTCGGGGGAACAGCCGCGCGGCCTCCGAAGGCGCGAAGCCCGCGAGTTGGGTCGCCTCGAACCAGGCCGAGAGCCGGTCGGCGCGCTTGATCCGCGTCTCCAGCGCCTCGGGCATCTCGGCCGGCAGGCCGAAGCGCAGCCGGATCGCGCGGGCGAGGCGGTCCTCGAAGGCGCGGTAGTCGAGCCCGAGCGCGGCCTTGAACGGCGAGATCATGTCGCCGACCACGTATTCCGGCGCGTCGTGCAGGAGCGCGCAGAGCCGCTCGGCCCGCGTGGACGAGGGCTTCGCCCGCGCCATCAGCGCCTCGACGAGCAGGCTGTGCGCGGCCACGCTGAAGGCATGGGCGCCGCGGGTCTGCCCGTTCCAGCGCGCGACTCGGCTGAGACCCTGGGCGATATCCTCGATCTCGACGTCGAGCGGCGAGGGGTCGAGCAGGTCGAGCCGGCGCCCCGAGAGCATCCGCTGCCAGGCGCGGGGGGGCGGATCGTGACGGTCTGGCGGGCTCATCGCGGGGGGCCTCCGGCGGCGGGGACGCGGCGCCGCCCCTAGAGCGCCGTTCGACCCGATCGGATCGGGTCTGGTGCTCTAGCTTGTTGTTTCTGAGCGTTTTCACGATGCCCGACCGTTTTCGGTTAGGCTGGAAAACGCTGT
Organism: Paracoccaceae bacterium; assembly: GCA_050330995.1. Taxonomy (GTDB): domain Bacteria; phylum Pseudomonadota; class Alphaproteobacteria; order Rhodobacterales; family Rhodobacteraceae; genus Thermohalobaculum. Next base: position 12,225 of record JBHJHI010000037.1, on the reverse strand, counting down.
AGCCGACGCGGCGCCGATCCGTCACCCCTGGGACGAGCCTGTCAGGAGAACCGCGATGCCCCGTATCCTGGAGACCGCGCTCTACGCCGACGACCTCGATGCGACGGCGGCGTTCTACGAGACCGTGCTCGGGCTGGAGCGCTTCGCCGAGGCGCCGGGCCGGCACGTCTTCTTCCGCCTCGACGGCACGGTGCTGCTGCTGTTCCGCCCCGCCGCCACGCGCGAGCCGCCCCCCGCGGGCGCGCTGCCGGTGCCGCCGCACGGCACCGAGGGGCCGGGGCACGCCTGCTTCAAGGCCACGGCGGCGGAGCTGGTCGCCTGGGAACACCGCCTCGCCGAGGCCGGCGTCGCGATCGAGGCGGTGGTCGAGTGGCCGCAGGGCGGGCGCTCGATCTACTTCCGCGACCCGGCCGGCAACTCGCTGGAGTTCGCCGAGCCGCGCATCTGGGGCCTCGACTGACGGCCCGCGCCCACCTAACGCTGGGACGATCGGGCCGAGGAGGATGCGATGAGCGAGGTCGAGCGGCGACTGTCGGAGCAGGGGCTCGCGCTGCCGGAGGCGAGCGCGCCCGCGGGCGTCTACGTGCCTTACGTGCTGGTGGGCGATCTCCTGCATCTCTCGGGCCAGATCCCCATGGGGCTCGACCCGATGCCGAAGGGCGCGCTCTCGGCCGACGACCACGTCGATGCCGACCCGCCGCACGAGCGCACGCGCGTCGGCGAGGCGCAGCGCGCCGCGCGACAGTGCGCGCTGAACCTGATCGCCCAGGCGAAGGCCGCGACCGGCGACCTCGACCGCGTGGTGCGGGTGGTCAAGCTGGTCGGCTTCGTCGCGAGCGCGCCCGACTTCGGCCAGCAGCCGATCGTGGTGAACGCGGCGAGCCGGCTGATGGCCGAGGCCTTCGGGGAGGCGGGCGTGCATGCCCGCTCGGCCGTGGGCGTGGCCGCGCTCCCCTTCGGCGTCATGGTCGAGATCGAGGCGATCCTGCAGGTTCGCGGGTCCTAGGGCGCTCGTCCCCGCGATCGCGCGTCGCGAGGGCGCGCCGGAACGGAGAGCCGGAGCACGCGACCCGATCCCGTCGGGTCGCGCTCCAGCGTTCTGATCCGGCGCGGCGTTTCCCCGATCCCCGTTCCGCTCCGGTCGGATCGCGCTCTAGAGATCGATCACCGCCACCTGCGGGCGATGATCGGAGGGGCGGCGCTCGCGCTCGCCGGGCAGGCTCGTGTCCGAGAACCGCCGCCAGAGATCGTGCAGCACCGCCCCCGTCACCGCGCGTGCACCTTCGGCGTTCCAGAACAGCGCCGGCGAGACGAAGACGTGGTCGAGGAGCAGGCGGCGCTCCTCCTCCTCCACGAAGTCGTAGAACTCGGCGGTAAAGTTGTCCTCCTTGTTCACCACGTCGACGAAGGCGTGGCGCAGCATTACCTGCGGATGGTAGGGGCTGCCGGCGATCAGCCCGGCGACGTTCTGCGCGAGGTAATTGGTCTCGAAGTAGTCGAGGCCGGGGCCGTCGTTGAAGTCGCCGGTGACGACGATCCGGGCGTCGGGGTCGGCCTCGAACCGCCGGTTCAGGTACTGGCGCAGCCTGAGCGCCTCGGAGGCGATCCGTCGGCGCGCCTTGATCGCCATCTCGACGAAGTCCTGCCGGGTATCGGGATCGCGCCAGAGGGTCGCGCCGTTGTGGACGTACTTCGACTTGGCGTGAACCGAGATCAGCTCGATCGTGCGCCCCTCCGAGAGCGTCAGGTCGAGCACCAGCGGCGGGCGGGTCAGCGTGTAGGGCTCCAGCCTCAGGTCGCCGTCGACGTCGGCGTCGTAGGGGTCGGCGAAGTCGAAGCCGTCGCGCGCCTCGATCAGCAGATGGTCGGCGACCACCCCCGAGCCCTTGGCGATCAGCGCGTAGAGCTTCTGCTGGCCCTTGCCCGCCGGCCCCGCGATCGCCCAAGCGTCGCCCAGATGGTCGCGCACGAACAGCGCCATCTCGTCGAAGCGCGACGGCCCCTCCTGGAGGGTGACGATGTCGGCGCCCATGCCCTCGATCACGCCGGCGACGCGGGCGGCGAGGCCCTGGAGGTCGGTGACACCGGCGGTCGCGCGCTTCCAGACGGGCGCGGCGCGGTCGGGGGCGAACCAGCGGTTCATCCACTCGACGTTCCAGTTGCCGATCGTCAGCGTCGCCATGCCGTCCTCCCTCGCCGCACGAACGAGGCTAGCGCGCCCGCGCGACGCCCGCGTGACGCGGGTGGTGGACGGGGGAAGGCTCAGGCCGCGAAGTAGACCTCGGCCGAGAGGAACTTGGCGAGCTTGCCCGCCTCGGCCCAGGCGCGCTCCTCGGCGCGCGCGCCGACCATGACCACCGCGTCGGGCGGCGGGCGGCGGCCGCCGTCGAGGGCGGCGGCGACCGCACGCGCGGCCTCGCCCCACCGGGCGTCGTCGGCCGGCGCCGGGGCCACGGCGACGAACACCCCGGCCGCGCGCCCGCCCGCGGCCGCCTCGCCGAGGAGCCGCCGCTCGCAGCCCGCGAGGGCTTCGAGCTTAGCGCGCCGCGCGGGGTCGGCCCCCTCGGCCGCGCGCAGCACCAGCGCGGGCGCGGTGAACAGGTAGGCGATCACGTCGCGCCCGGTGCCGATCAGGTTCTAGGCGTTTGCCGGGTAGTCTAGCCCCAGCTCGCGCGCCCGCCGCACGCGGCGGCGCACGATTTCGAGCGGCAGCCGCGGCACCAGTTCGGCGCGGGCGCGCTTCCAGGCGTAGGCGCGAAACGAACGGCCGGGGTCGAGCGGCGGCCCGCCGTTGTGGCCGATCCGCGGCGGCGTCTCGCCCGCGAGGCGCGCGAAGGCCGAGCGCGGCGCGTCGTCCACCATCGCGCGTCGCGGCGCGTCACCCGTCCTCATGCGTCGCGGCGCGTCACCCATCACAGCCCCCCCATCGCGCAGATCACGCGCCACTCGTCCTCCGAGACCGGCACCACCGAGAGGCGCGACTGCTTGACCAGCGCGAAGCCCTCCAGCCGCGGCTCGGCCTTGATCTCGGCGAGGCTCACCGGGCGCGGCATCGGCGCCACCGCCCTGATGTCGACGCAGCGCCACTTCGGGTCGTCGGCGGTGGAATCGGGATGCGCCTCCGCGCAGACCTCGACCACGCCGACGATGCGCTTCTCGTTCACCGAGTGGTAGAAGAAGCCGCGCTCGCCCGCGCGCATCCGGTCCATGTTGTTGCGCGCCTGCGCGTTGCGCACCCCGTCCCACTCCTCGCCCGCGGCGCCCTTCGCGACCTGGTCGTCCCAGCTCCAGGTGCCGGGCTCGGACTTGAACAGCCAGTAGGTCAAACACTCCCCCGTCGTCGTCCTGCGCGGGCCACGCTAGCCGGGCCACGCGGGACGGGGAAGCCGGCGGAACGAAGCCGCGAGCCCCGGCGTGTCGGGCAGGCCGTCGCGGGCAGGCCCGGCCGTCGCGAGAGGGGACGGGCCGATCGAGCCGACGCCGATCGGATCGCCCGTCCCCGGGGCACGGCCCCGTCCGCCGCCCGGAGCGACGGGCCGGGCACCGTGCGAAGGCCCCTCGTCCCGGTCACGACCGCGCTTCCACCCGGTCCGGAAAACGCTCTAGATCGCGCCCCATGACCAGTCCCCACGACGGCGCGAACGGCTCGCGCCCGGCCGACCGCGGCGCCCCGGCGCCGCACGTCCCCCGCCGGGACGACGAGACGCCCTGCGATCCGCCCGAGACGACCTCCCGCGCGGGCCTTCTCGACCGCGAGATCGGCGTGCTCGGCACGCGGCTGACGCCGGCCGCGCTCGCGCTGACCCTCGGCGCGGGGATCTCCGGCGCGCTCGCGGCCAACGCGCTCGGCACGCCGCTGCCCTGGATGTTCGGCTCGCTGGTCGCGGTCGCGGGCGTCGCGCTCGGCGGCGTCACCGCGTTCGGCCGCCCGCCCGCCTTCCCCGTCGCGCTCCGCTTCGCCTTCGTGCCGCTGATCGGGGTGGCGATCGGCGGGCAGTTCACCACCGAGCTGTTGTCGGAGGCGAGCGGGTGGTGGCTCACCCTCGCCGCGCTCGCGCTCTACCTGCCGCTCGCGCACGCCGCGGGGTTCCTGGTCTACCGCCGCCTCGCCGGCTACGACCGCGCGACCGCCTTCTTCGCCTCGATGCCGGGCGGGCTGGTCGAGGCGGTGGCGATGGGCGAGCGCTCGGGCGGCGACCCGGCGATGCTGACGCTGTTGCAGTTCTCCCGCCTCGTGCTCTGCATCGTGACGGTGCCGCTCGCGGTGACGCTCTACGAGGGCACGGCGGTCGGCAGCGCCGCCGGGATCGCGCTCGGCGAGGGGGCCTCGGCGCCGGGGGGCCTCGCCGACTGGGCGCTCCTGCTCGCGGCCGCGGTGCTCGGCGCGACGGGCGGGCGCCGGCTCGGGCTGCCGGCGGCGATCATCACCGGCCCGATCCTGCTCTCGGGCGCGATCCACGTCGCGGGGCTGACCGAGGCCGACCCGCCGGGCGGCGTGATCGCGCTCACGCAGCTCGTGGTCGGCATGGCGCTCGGGGTGCGCTTCGCCGGCATGGAGCGGCGCACGGCGCTGACGGCCCTCGGCTGGGCCTCGCTGGCGCTCGCCGCCGCGCTCTCGCTCGCCCTCGCCGCCTCTCTCGCGCTCGCCGCCTTCGCGGGCGCGGACGCCGAGGCCGTGCTGATCGCCTACGCGCCGGGCGGGGTCAGCGAGATGTCGCTGGTCGCGCTCTCGCTCGACATCTCGGTGGTGTTCGTCACTGCCCACCACGTCGCGCGCCTTTTGCTGATCGTGACGGTGGCGGGGTGGGTGCACGGGTGGTTGAAGCGGTATCGGGGGTGGGGGTGAGGTCCGGGACGTGCCACCTTCGGACATCGAGGCAAGACGACACCGAGAAATGTCCGACGCCGCCCGTCCCCTCGGCTGCGCCGGCGGAGCGTTGCGAGCCCGCCGGGCATCAGCCACGCCGCCGCAGGCAAGGCACCGTCCCGAAGTCGAGTGACAATACATTGAGATTGATAATGTTGTTTTCTATCGCAACCAAATCATAAGAGTCCGTATGAGCTTATGATGGGTGATTGCTCACGGGGGTGGCATGATGGCGTGCATGCCGGAGAGGGGCTGGCCGGTGATCAGGGCGCGGACGGTCTCGATGGCGGTGTGGGTCTGACGGCGCGCGGTGCTGACGAGCGAGCGATAGCCGGCGTGGACGCCGGCGCCCCAGTCCGAGCGGAAGCCGTTGGTGACCTTGCGGAACACGACCGAGGGCCTGATCTCCTGCTCGGAGGCGTTGTTGGTCGCCGGCACCCGGCGGTCCTCGAGGAACACGAACAGCTTGCCGCGCCAGGGCTTGAGCTTGGCCTGCAGCGCCCGCCCGGCCGGATGCGCCGCCGGATACCCGAGCAGCGCATCGAGCTGGCGTTCGACGCGGGCCTTGTACTGCGCCAGCGTGCTGTCGGTGAGGCGGTCTCGTCGCCGGCCGACCTCGATCGCCCAGGCGAGCCGTTCGGCGATGCGGGGGGCGGTGACGCCGTCGCCGCAGTCGATGGCGTATTGGACGTCGCGCAGGACATGGGCGAGGCAGACCTGGTGGGCGCCGGCGAGGTCCTGCTGCCCGGCGTAGCGGTCGGAGATCCAGACCTGCGGCCGGTGGCCGGCGAGCACGTCCTCGGCCACGGTCTTCGCCCGGCGCGGGGCGACCTCGTGGAGCACGACATCCCCGGCGACGAACACCCACTGCCAGTGGGTCACGCCGTCGATCCGGGTGGTGGTCTCGTCGGACGCGATGATCTCGGCCGCTCGCAGCGTCTCCTTGATCGCCTGGCGCGTGGTCTCGAGCGACGGCGCGACCCGCGCGAACGCGTTCGAGATCGCACCCTCGGAGATCGAGACGCCGAACAGCTCGGCCATCAGCCGGCTCAGGCGCTCGAACCCGACGTGGTGGCTGTGGTGCAGGTAGAGCAGCAGCGCATGGATGTTCGCCCCGAACGGCGTGCCCGGCGCCATGCCCTCGGGCGCCGGCGCGCGGTAGCGCCCGCCGCAACAGGGGCAGCGTCCGCCGAACAGCTCGACGCGAGTGACGCACGGCACGATCGGCGGGATCTCGACATGATCGTAGCGACACCGCAGCCGCTGGGGCGCCTCGAAGACGTCTGCCCCGCACTTGGTGCAGGCCTCGGCGTGGCACCGCAGCGTCCGGTCGGGGGTCTCCGCCAAGCGCCGTGTCGTGCCGGGGCGGGACGGCCGCGGTTTGCGGGGCTTGGCCGGCCTTTCGGCCTTCTGTCCCGCCGACGGCGGCAGGTGCGAGTTGCGCGGCGTCTTCTTCGCCGCCCCGCCCGAGCCTCCGGCAGGGCCGTCATCCGAGCCCTTCAGCGCCGCTTCCAGTTCCCGGATCCGGGCGGCCTGAGCGTCGATCAGCGCCGCCTGGTCGGCCAGCAGCGCGTCCTTCTCCGCCTCGCTCAGGCGATATCGCGGGCCCTTGCTCACCCGGCCATCGACCCACGACCACGCCCCGAACGCAACCCTCTCAGCCACCCCGGTGAGCAAACACACAACGACGGCGACGAGCCGGTGTTCATCTTCGTGGGCGACCTCTGCCCCGAAGGCGGCGACCCTGCCTGCACGCTCGAGCCCACGAGCCCCGCCGCCGCGCCCGACTACGCCCCGGCGGGCGAGATCGACTGGCCCGAAGGCGCCGGTACGGCCACAATCGACGGCTATGACGGCCCCGCGCGGCTGGTCGACGAGACGGTCACGGTCCTCGCCGAGATCGATCTCGCGGAGGCGCTCGGCGAGGTCGAGGGCCTCGGCGATCTCTCGGGTCTCCGGCTGCGGGCGCGGCGCGTCGAGGTCAACCCCGGCGGGATCGTGCCGCTGCATGCCCAGCCCGACCGGCCCGCCTATTTCGTGGTCACCGAGGGCAACCTCACCTACTACGGTCCGGAGGGAACGCTGACGCTCGGCCCGAGCGAAACCTTCGAGGACTTCGGACCGAACCCGAACTGGTGGCGCAACGAGGGCGCGGTGCCGGTGACGCTCTTCGCCGTCGACGTCGTGGCGAGCTGAACCGGCGCACGGAGCGAGGGGGCGTTCGCCGGCGCCCCTGACGCCCGTGTGCTCCCGGTCGCCGCGTCGACGAGGGCGCCCGGAGCTATGGTCAAGTTTGGGTGACGGCTGTTGATAAGGCGGCACGGGTTTCGGCGTCGGCGAGCGCGACGCCGTCGGTGAACTGAACGCCCTCGATCAGCTTCGGGAGCTGAGCGGCCCCCTTGAGCCGGCGCCATGTCTTGGCGGCGGCCTGAGTCAGGGTGAAGACCATCAGCATGGCGGTCTTCTGCGAGAGCGCTCCTTTCGTGCGCACGGTGCGATGACGGACCTGGCTGTGTAAAAAGCGCGCGGATTTCGGCAGACTCCGATGAAAGCAGCCGGGGGTCGAAGCCGTCTTGGTGCCGACCGCGGCGATCCAGTTCTTCACCGCTTTGGCGACGAACTCCGAACCATTGTCCGAGCGAATGTAATCGGGGACACCGCGCTCCAGCATCAGCTCGGCCAAAACTTCGAGCACCTCGTCCGACCCGAGCCGGCGCTCGACCCGGATGGCGAGCGCCTCCTTGGTGAACTCGTCGACCACGCACAGCATGCGATACTTCCGACCGTCGTGGTTGCGGTCGTGGACAAAGTCGTAGGCCCAGACGTGGTAGGCCCTCTCGGGCCGAAGACGGACGCAGGACCCGTCGTTCAACTAGAGCCGGCCCCTCTTCGGCTGCTTCCTCGGCACCTTCAGCCCCTCGCGCCGCCAGATCCGCTCGACCCGCTTCCTGTTCACCGACCAGCCCGCCTCTTGCCGGAGGCAAGAAGCTTCGCAAACGCGCAGAAGCGCGGTGATCCAGCGGTAGCCGTAGCGGCCGTAAGGAGTGGCAAGCTCGACGATATCGGCGGTCGGCTGCGCCTCGTCGTCCGCCGCCCTCGCCTTCCGGCGCTGCCTCGAGCGCGGTTGGCCGAGAACCCGATGGGCTCGGCGCTCGGAGACGCCGAGCGCCGAGCAGACCTCGCGGACCTTCTCACGCCGACGCGCGGGGCTGATCAGTTTCCCCGGAGCGCCTCTGACAGGATCGTCTTGTCGAGCGTGAGATCGGAGACCGCCTTGCGCAGCCGCAGGTTCTCCTGCTCCAGCTCCTTCAGACGCTTCACCTGGCCGAGCTTCAGTCCGCCAAACTCGTTGCGCCAGCGGTTGTAGGTGACCTGGCTCACCCCGATCGAGCGGATCGCCTCGGGCAGGGCAGTCCCCTGCGCCACCATCACGTCCACCTGCCGCAGCTTCGCGACGATCTCCTCGGGCTTGTGGCGCTTGCTCGCCATGGATTCTCCTCCCCGGCCTCGGCCGATCATACAGGGTGGATCCGGTCAGAGGGGGTAGGCCAGTCAAAGACTATGAGCGCCTGCCTCTAACACTCGCAGGACTGCACGTCGTCGCCTTCGCCCTCGTCATGCTGCAGAACGCAGCACCTCTGATCGAGGGTGCATAACAGGCTCTACCTCGCGCCGGGGAGCACGAGCATGAACTGATGCGGTGGATGCCCCGCCCTACGGAGCGACCCGCCCACTAAAATTCCAGATTTTTGGATGCACCACCCATCCCACTCCGGGAAATCCGGCGCGGTTCACCGATCAGGCCACGGCGGCACCTCGTAAACCTGGGTGTCGCCTTACGGTCTCAGTGGCGTGTCCCGTTACACCAGCCCCGCGTCGCGCACCGCCTTTCAAGTTTTCGAGGGCGCGTTTCACGATTGGTGTCCTGTGTCCGAACGGCGCGCGCCAGGAGCGAAATACCCAGCGTGCGCAGTCGCGTATTCCGGTCCTATGAACAAGTCATCGATCCCTGACGCGAGACCAAGGAGGGAACCGGCGCTGCCCGATGAGGCCGGAGACGCCGCCCTGCGCGCCATCCTCGATGTGCGTGTCGAGACGCTGACAGAGGCGCCTTGGCCGGTCTCGCTTGGCGCGCTCGTCGTCTCCGCCACGCCAATGCCGGTCCGCGTCGCCGCCGGGCGGCACCGCCTCGCGAGCGGCACGCGTGCCGGAGGCATGATCGCCGTGCCGCCGGGCCTCGCGGTCGCGGTGCGCGGCGAGCCCGCGGCGGCACGCGGCCTCGTCCTCAGCGGTGTCGCGGTGACCGACACGCCGGTCGAGCGGCTCTGGTGTCCCGAGGCCGCCGTGGTCGTGGGTCTCTTGCTGCGACAGGTCGAGAGGGGCGGGTGCTACGACGCCGGCATCGCCGCCGGCCTCGCCGCGACCCTCATCGCCGCCGCGCGGCGGGAGATCGGGGCGGAGACGCATGATCGAACCGGGTCGTGCCTCGGCGAGGCGCTCGCGCGTCGGCTGACGACGCATGTGGACGACCATCTCGAGGAGACGCTCACCGTCGAGGCGCTGGCGGCGGTCGCCGGTCTCTCGCGCGATGCCTTCGTGCGCCGCTTCAAGGCGAGCTTCGGCGTGCCTCCTTACCGCTTCGTCATGGAGCGGCGGATCGCCCGAGCGGTCGCCCTGCTGACGGAGAGCGATGCGCCGCTCGCCGAAATCGCCTACGCGGCCGGCTTCTCCTCGCAGGCACACATGAACGCAGCCCTGAGCCGCGCCCTCCACAGGACGCCGGGCGCCATCCGCCGCGCCGCTCTCCCGCCTTCCCGCGAGGACGATCGGGAATGAGGCGGTGCGCGGCCGACAAGCCTCCGCGCTCCGCGGCTGAACCGCTCCGGGTTTCGCGGAGGCTCCAACTCTTGGAGGATGGAGCCCCATGAGCACGGAGAAGAAACTGACGACGAAGCCGCCGTACCCGGCCGAGCTGCGCGAGCGCGCGGTGCGGCTGGTGCACGAGGCGGAGAGGGATGGCCGGCCGCGGGGCGCGGCGCTGCGTTCGGTAGCCGAGAAGCTCGGGTGCAGTCGTGAGAGCCTGCGCACCTGGGTGCGTCAAGCCGAGGCCACGACGAACGGCACGGACACGCTCGGCGAGGATGAGAGAGCGCGGTTGAAGGCGCTCGAGCGTGAAGTCCGCGAGTTGCGTCAGGCGAACGAACCGAAGGTCCGCGCAGCGAGATCTTGCGCAAGGCGTCGGCATATTTTGCCCAGGCGGAGCTCGACCGCCGGTTCAAGCCATGATCCTCTTCATTGACGATCATCGTCATGTCTACGGGGTCGAGCCGATCTGCACGGGATGAGGCGGCGAACGCCATCGGTTCGAGAGAGCCGCCGAATGCCGATCGCTCCGTCGACGTATCACGCGCATCTTGCCCAGCGCCGCGATCCCTCGAAGCGCTCGGCACGGTCACGCCGTGACGAGGCGCTCAGCCGCGAGATCGGTCGGGTCGGCGTGACAACTGCAGCGTCTACGGCGTGCGCAAGGTCTGGCATCAGCTTCTGCGGGAGGGCATCGAGGTGGCGCGTTGCACCGTGGCGCGGCTGATGAGGAGGCTCGGCCTGCGCGGCGTGGTTCGCGGCAAGGCGGTGAAGACGACCGTCAGCGATCCGGCCACGCCCTGTCCGCGCGACAAGGTCAACCGTCAGTTCCAGGCCGAGCGGCCGAACCAGCTCTGGGGTGAGGGGGCGAGCGATCCTTCCAGTGGAAGGATCGCCCCCGAACGACTTCACCTACGTGTCGTCCTGGCGCGGGTTCGTCTACGTCGCCTTCGTCATCGACGCCTTCGCGCGAAAGATCGTCGGCTGGCGCGTCTCGACGACGGCGACCGCGCAGTTCGTCCTCGATGCTCTCGAGCAGGCAGTGCATGACCGAGCGCCATTCCCGAGTGGATCTCCTACTCATCATTCGGATCGTGGAAGCCAATACTTGTCCATTAAGTACTCAGAGCGGCTGGCCGACGAGAAAATAGAGCCATCGGTCGGCAGTGTCGGCGACAGCTTTGACAACGCGCTCGCCGAGACGGTGATCGGCCTGTCCGAGACCGAGGTCATCCGCCGTCTCGGGTCGTGGCACAACGCCGACGAGGTGGAGGCCGCCACCCTCGAGTGGGTCGACTGGTCCGACAACCGCCGCCTGCTCCAGCGCCTCGGCTATACCACCCCGGCCGAGGCCGAGGCTCACTTTCGGGCTGCCATCGCGGAGCCGAGCATGGCAGCCTGAGCCCAGCCAAACAGCCTCCGAGATTCCCGGGGCGGTTCGCTGATCTGCGACCTCAAGCGACGGCAGGTGATCGATCTCCTTCCCGACCGCGAGCCGGCGACGGTCGCCGCCTCCCGCCGGAGGCGGGGACCTTCGGAAAGGCTCGCCGCACGGCCGAGCATCGAGGTCATCGCCCGCGACCGCGGCGGCAGTTACGCCAAGGCCGCGTCCGAGGCCCGGCCCGAAGCGATCCAGGTCGCCGACCGCTGGCATCTGATGGAGAACGCGAGCGCCGCCTTCCTGATGGCCGTCGGGCGAGAGATGCGCGACGTTCGCCGGGCGCTCGGTCAGGGGCCGGTCGATCCAGCGACGCTCACGGCGGCTGAGCGGCTCCAGTACGAGGGATGGCTGCGACGCACCGAAGCCGAAGCGGCGGTGCTCGCGTTCCACGCAGAAGGTCTCGCGATCGAGGAGATCGTCCGCCGGACCGGACGCTCGCGTAAGCTGGTCCGCGACATCCTGCGCGGTGGGCGCACCGAGCCCTTCCGCCCGCGAGCCAGCTCGCTCGAGCCCTGGCTCGACCGGCTGAACGCCGAATGGACCGGCGGCTGCCGCAACGGCGCCGAGCTCTGGCGGCGCCTGCGCGCCTCCGGCTTCCCGCCAAAGGCGGGGTCCTTCGGAAACGCCGGTTCGCTCCGCGTCGTCGCCGAGTGGGCGACCCGCCGGCGGCGCGACGAGGCGGCCGATAGGCCCCGGCGCTGCCCGAGCCCGCGAGCGCTCGCCAGGCTGCTGACGCTCGCGCGCGACAAGCTCACCCGCGCCGAGGCGACGATCGTCGCGACCGTGGAGCGCGAGGTGCCCGCCCTCGTCGCCGCGCGGCAGGCGACCGAGGCGTTCCACCGTCTCGTACGTGGCCGCGATAGCGAAGGTCTCGACGCATGGCTCACCGGGGCGCTCGCCTCCCCGGTCGCGAGCGTCGCGAACGGCATCGTCGCCGACCGTGCCGCTGTCGCCGCCGCGATCGCGCTGCCGTGGTCGAACGGTCAGACCGAGGCCCAGATCTGCCGGCTGAAGCGGGTCCGGCGCCAGATGGGCGGACGCGGCAATCTCGACC
>JBHJHI010000036.1:0-23550 GCA_050330995.1 Paracoccaceae bacterium | reverse complement strand
AGGCGGCCTTGAGCCTCGCCTCGCGCCTCGACCTCGCCGGGCCGGGCCGCGCGCCCGGTCTCGCACGTATCGCGCGCAAGCTCGGCGGCGTACTCGGCTCGCTCGCGCTGACCTTCCTCGGGCTGACGGCGATCACCTTCTTCATCGGCCGGGTGATGCCGGTGGACCCGGTGCTCGCCATCGTCGGCGACCGCGCCTCGGCCGAGGTCTACGACCGGGTGTATCGCGAACTCGGCCTCGACGAGCCGATCTGGTGGCAGTACCTCCTGTTCATGGGCGATCTGCTCCGGGGCGATCTCGGCACCTCGATCCAGACCTCGCGCCCGGTGCTCGACGACCTGATGCGCTTCTTCCCGGCCACGCTCGAGCTCGCCACCGCCGCCACGCTCGTCGGCGCCGGGCTCGGCGTGCCGCTCGGGGTGGTCGCCGCCGTGAACCAGGGGCGCGCGATCGACCACGTGGTGCGCGTGGTAGCGCTGATCGGCTACTCGGCGCCGATCTTCTGGCTGGGCATGATCGCGCTCCTGGTGTTCTACGCCCAGCTCGGCTGGGCGCCGGGGCCGGGGCGGCTCGACGTGTTCTACCAGGGGCTGGTGCCGCCCGTGACGGGGCTCCTGACCGTCGACGCCATGCTGGCCGGCGACTGGACGGTGTTCCGGAACGCGCTCGCGCACCTCGCGCTGCCGACGGCCGTGCTCGGCACCTTCGCGCTCGCCTACATCGCGCGCATGACGCGCAGCTTCATGCTCGACCAGCTCGGGCAGGAATACGTGCTGGCCGCCCGCGTGAAGGGGCTGCCCGAGCGGGTGGTGATCTGGCGCCACGCCTTCGCCAACGTCTCGGTGCAGCTCATCACCATCATCGGGCTGACCTACGCCTCGCTGCTCGAGGGCTCGGTGCTGACCGAGACCGTGTTCGCCTGGCCCGGCATCGGGCAGTACATCACCACGGCGCTGTTCAAGTCGGACATGAACGCGGTGATCGGCGGGACCATCGTGGTCGGGCTCTGCTTCGTCGGGGTCAACATGCTCTCCGACCTGCTCTACCGGCTGGTCGATCCCAGGACGCGGTCATGAGCCTCGCCCAGCCCCTGCCGAAGCCGCGGGACCTGCGCGCCTGGCTGCTCGCCGAGGCGCCGGCGAGCCCGCTGCAGGCCGATTGCCAGCGCTTCTACCTCTCCTGGCTCGCCTTCCGCGCCAACCCGATCGCGATGGCCGGGCTCGCGATCATCGTCGCGCTGGTGCTCGTGGCGCTGCTCGCGCCGGTGCTGACCACCACCGACGGGGCGGCGCAGACGCTGTCGAACCGCCTCGCGCCGCCGTCATGGGACCACTGGTTCGGCACCGACCAGCTCGGGCGCGACATCTACGACCGGATCGTCTGGGGCTCGCGCATCACGCTCTACATCGTCGCGCTGACGGCGCTGATCGTGGTGCCGATCGGCCTCGCGGTGGGCGTGACGGCGGGCTACCTCGGCGGCGCCGTCGAGGCGATCTTGATGCGGATCACCGACATCTTCCTCGCCTTCCCGCGGCTGATCCTGGCGCTCGCCTTCGTCTCCGCGCTCGGGCCCGGCATCGAGAACGCGGTGCTCGCGATCGCGCTCACGACATGGGCGCCCTACGCGCGCATCGTGCGCGCCGAGGCGCTGACGATCCGCAACGCCGAATTCATCCTGGCCGCGCGCGTCCAAGGCGCCTCGACGTTGCGCATCCTCTACGCGCACGTCGTGCCGCTCTGCCTGTCGTCGGTGATCGTGCGCCTCACGCTCGACATGGCGGGCATCATCCTGATCGCCGCCGGCCTCGGCTTCCTCGGCCTCGGCGCGCAGCCGCCCTCGCCGGAGTGGGGGGCGATGATCTCCTCGGGGCGGCAATACCTGCTCGACCAGTGGTGGGTGCCGACCGTGCCCGGCCTCGCCATCCTGGTCGTCAGTCTCGGCTTCAACCTGCTCGGCGACGGGCGTCGCGACGTGCTCGACCCCAAGGGCGGCGGGTGAGCCCGCTCCTGGAGGTCGAGGACCTCGCCGTCGCCTTCGACACGCCGAAGGGACGGGTCGAGGCGGTGCGCGGCGTCTCCTTCGCGCTCGCGCGCGGCGAGCGGCTCGGCATCGTCGGCGAGTCGGGCTCGGGCAAGTCGCAGACCGGACGCGCGATCCTCGGTGTCACCGACCGCCGCGCCCGCGTGACGGCGCGCCGGCTCGCCTTCGACGGCACCGAGCTGATGACCGCGAGCCCGCGCGCGCGGCGGCGCCTGCGCGGTGCGCGGATGTCGATGATCCTGCAGGACCCGAAATACAGCCTGAACCCGGTGATGTCGGTCGGCCGCCAGATCGCCGAGGCCGCCCGCGCCCACGCACGCCTCTCGCGCGCCGAGGCCCGCGCCCGCGCGCTCGCCATGCTGGAGGCGGTCGAGATCCGCGAGCCCGAGCGGGTGCTCGCGGCCTATCCCCACGAGCTGTCGGGCGGCCAGGGCCAGCGGGTGATGATCGCGATGATGATGGTCGGCGAGCCCGATCTGGTGATCGCCGACGAGCCGACCTCGGCGCTCGACGTCACCGTCTCGCGCGCGGTGCTGAACGTGCTCGACGACCTCGTGCGGCGCCGCGGCACGGGGCTCCTGTTCATCAGCCACGACCTGAACCTCGTGGCCGGCTTCTGCGACCGGCTCTTGGTCATGTACGCCGGCCGCGTGGTCGAGACCTGCGAGGCCCGACACCTGTCGCAGGCGCGCCATCCCTACACCCGCGGCCTGCTCGACTGCCTGCCGCGCCTCGACCGGCCCGTGGAGCGGCTGCCGGTGCTCAGGCGCGACCCGACTTGGGCGGAATGATCGGGGGCGGAATGATCGAGGTCGAGGATCTGGCGGTCGCGTTCGGCCGCGGCGCGCGGCGCGTCGAGGCGGTGCGCGGCGTCTCGCTCTCGGTCGCGCGCGGCGAGAGCTACGGGCTCGTGGGCGAATCCGGCTCGGGCAAGCCGACGGTGCTGCGCGTGCGCGCCGGCCTCGTCGCCGCGTGCGCGGGGCGCGTGACGATCGGCGGCGAGCCGCTCGGCGGGCGGCGGACGCTGGCCGCGCGCCGGCGCGTGCAGATGGTGTTCCAGGACCCCTACGGCTCGCTGCACCCGCGCCACACCGTCGATCGCGTGCTGAAGGAGCCGCTGTCGATCCACGCCCTGCCCCGCGACGACGCGCGGATCGTGCGCGCGCTGGAGGAGGTCGGCCTCGACGCGAGCCACCGCTTCCGCTTCCCGCACCAGCTCTCGGGCGGGCTGCGCCAGCGCGTGGCGATCGCGCGCGCGCTCGCGGTCGAGCCCGAGGTGCTGCTGCTCGACGAGCCGACCTCGGCGCTCGACGTCTCGATCCAGGCGGAGGTGCTGAACCTGCTCGCGCGGCTCCGCGCCGAGCGGGGGCTCACCTACCTGCTCGTCAGCCACGACCTCGCGGTGGTGGCCCATCTCTGCGAACGGCTCTCGGTGATGCGCGCGGGCGAGGTGGTCGAGAGCATGGACGCCGCCCGCCTGCGCACCCGCGGCGCGCGCCACCCCTACACCCGCGCGCTGTTCGAGGCGGCGTACCCGGCCATCGCCGAGACGCCCCCCGAGGACCGGGCCGAGGCCGGCTCGCGGGGCTGAGACCGCCCTGCCCCCAGTGGATCGGTTTCGTCGGACGACGCCTCATCAGCCCCGGGGGAGCAGGGGCCTGCGACGGTGCGATCTCCGAACCGACCCACGACCGCCCTGCCCCGCCGCCGGACGCCCGCCCGCCTCTCGACGAATCGTTGCGCCGCGCCGGGCGACCGCCTTACCCGTCGGCCCGCGAGGCGACGATCCGGGCGGCGACGGGCGGGGGAGACGATGGACCGAGCGGTGACGGAAGCCGACGAGGCCGCGGGCGACGCGCGGCTCGCCCGCGGCGTCGAGGCGATGACCACCATGGCCTTCCCGACCCCGATCACGCTGCACGAGTGGCCCGAGAGCGCGGCGCTGAACGCGCGGCTGCGCGAGATCGTGCTCGGGATGGAGCGCGAGAGCGCGGGCGTGGCGCGCTCGAACGTGGGCGGCTGGCACTCCGGCACCGGGCTCCTGCGGCGCGACGACCCCGCGATCGGGCGGCTGGTCACGCGCATCAAGACGATCACCCGCGCGATGACGGCGGTGATGATGAAGGCGCCCAACCCGCGCATGAGCCTGGAGGGCTGGGCCAACGTGCTGCGCGCGGGCCAGTACAACGGGGTGCACGTCCACCCGAACTCGACCTGGTCGGGGGTGTACTACGTCACCGGCAATCCCAAGCCCGAAGACGGCGCGGGCGATCCGGCCTACAGCGGCAGGATCGAGTTCCTGGACCCCCGCCCCGGCGCCGCGGCGAGCTACACCGTCGAGAGCGTGATGCAGCGGCGCTGCCTGATCGACCCGCCGGCGGGGGCGATGGTGGTGTTCCCCTCCTGGCTGCCCCATCAGGTGCACCCCTACTTCGGCCCCGGCGAGCGCATCTCGATCGCCTTCAACATGCTGCTGGTCCGAGCCTGAAGGGGCGCTTCCCGGAGACGCCGCGCTCCGGCCCGTCGCCTCGTGCGTCTTCGCCACGGTTGAGCGCTCCGGGACGGCTCGGCGCCGCCGCGAGGCGCGATCACGCCGGGACGGCGACGCGGGCTTCGAGCCTCGGGTAGCGCGCCGCGAGCGTCAGCGCGCGCAGGGACAGGAACGCCCACACGGCGGCCCAGAGCCCGTGGTTGCCGAAGGCCTCGGTCATCAGCCAGCCGCCGGGCAGGAACAGCCCGGCCGCGATCACCATGCTGTCGCGCATCGCCCGTCCGTCGGCCGCCCCGATGAAGACGCCGGCGAGCATGAAGGCGAAGGCGCCGACGAGGGGCGTGAAGGCGGCCCAGAAGGCGTAGGTCCGCGCGGTCTCGCGCACCGCCTCGACGTCGGTGAACAGATCGACGATCGGCCCCGAGAGCGCGAGCAGCCCGAGCGAGATCGCGGCCGCGAGGCCGAGGCAGGCGGTCGAGGCGACCCGCACCGAGGCCCTCAGCCGCTCGCGCGAGCCCTGCCCGATCGCGCGGCCGACCAGGCTCTCGGCCGCGATCGCGAAGCCGTCGAGGGCGGCGGCCGAGACGTAGAAGAACTCCCAGAGCACGCCGTTGGCGGCCAGGATGCGGTCGCCCTGGATCGAGCCGAGCCGCGCCACCCAGGCGAAGGAGAACGTCAGCAGCAGCGTGCGCACGAAGATGTCGCGGTTGCGCCGCATCAGCGCGGCGATCTCCTCGGCCCTCGCCACGCGCGCGGGATCGGGGCGCCAGCCCGCGGGCAGGACCTCGCGCGCCCGCTGCCGCGCGCGCCAGGCCCCGTAGGCGAAGGCCGCGGCGTGGCCCGTGGCGGTGCCGAGCGCCACGCCTTCGAGCCCGAGGCCGAGGCCGAGCACGAAGGCGAGCGTCGCCGTGACGTTGACGAGGCTGACGGCGAGCTGGATCTCGAACAGCCGCCGCGTGCGTCCCTGCCCCGCGAACCAGCCCATCAGCGCGTAGTTGCCGAGCTCGAACGGCGCGCCCCAGAACCGCACGGCGATGTAGCCGGCCGCTGCGGCCTCGGCCTCGGCCGAGCCCTCGAACAGCAGGAGCGTGGCCGCGGCGATCGGCGCCCGGAGCACGATCAGCCCGAGCGCGATCGCCCCGGCCAGGATCAGCCCGCGCAGCAGGGTGTGGACCGCGCGCTCGGGGCGATCGGCGCCGAACGCCTGCGCGGTCGTGCCCGAGAGCCCGGTCTGGAGGAAGTTGAACGAGGTCAGCACCAGCACGACCGCCGCGGCGCCGAGCGCGATTGCGGCCATCAGCGTGGTGTCGCCAGTGTTGCCGACGATGGCGACGTCGACCGCCGACTGCAGCGGCACCGCCGCGTTCGACAGCACGATGGGGACGGCGAGCGCGGTCACCCGCGCGTAGGTGATCGGCCGCGCGTTCTCGGCCGCCGTACCGTCCATCCCGGGCCTCGTTCAGCTCGCGCTTTCGCTCGTCGGCACGCCGGCGCGCTCGGAGAGGTTCTCGTCGACCTCGTCGTCCTCGCGCTTGCGCTTGCGCATGCGGTCCTCGATCCAGTGGGTCACCGCGTAGACCACGCCGTGCGAGGCGAGCGCGGCGGCGAGGCCGAGCACGAGCATGCCCTCGGCGGTCTCGATCTCGAGCAGCACGAACTTCCGCACGATCGCGAGCACGCCGATCACGACGACGGTGCGCACCTGCACGAGCCCGTGGTGGCCGCGCACGCTCTGGAGCACCGAGTGCGACAGCTCGATCGCGATCAGCACCGCGAGCGCGCTGTCGAACAGGCGCTGGAAGGTCTCGTAGCCCATGTGGCTGCCGAGCCGGCCGGCCTCCTGCCCGAGCGTGACGACGAAGCTCACCGACGCGTAGACGATCACGATCGCCATGCCGACGAGCAGCACCGCCGACATCGCTCGTTCGAACACGTCGTAGCGCGTGAGGTCGTAGCGCAGCGGATCGTACCAGGGCTTCTTGGCCACGGCGTCCTCCCCTTGGTCGTTTGCCCGCGGCGACCTAGCGCGGCGGCGGCGCACGCTCACCCCTCGGGCAGGAGGAAGTTGCCGCGCAGCATGGCGATCGGGCGGGCGCGCTCGTCCTGCCAGGCCTCGACGTGGACGTGCGCGACGCGCCGGCCGCTCTTCTGCACCCGCGCGCGGGCGAAGCTGTCGCGCGGGCGCCCCGACCGGAGGTAGTCGATGTTGATGTCGACCGTCTTCGGGATGGGGGGCAGGCGCCCCTCGACGATCGCCGCCGCGGCCGGGCCGCCCTGGTCGAGATCGACGGCGAGGCGCTCCCAGGCGAGCTGCACGAGGCCGGTGATCTCGAGGAACGAGCCGATGACGCCGCCATGCAGCGCCGGGATCAGCGGGTTGCCGACGAGACGCGGCGCGAAGGGAAGCCGCGCGGTCACCTCGTCGCCGCGCCGCTCGAACACGACGCCGATCAGACGGTTGTAGGGCACCGAGCCCGCGAGCGCGTCGAGCGCGCGGTCGCGCTCGGTCTCGCGCGCCTCCGCACGGTCGTCCCTCTCGCGCGCCCCTGCGCGGTCATCTCCCTCGCGCGTCTCCGTGCGGTCGTGCCCGGCCTCGCGCTCCGGGCCGTGCGGCCCGGCGCCCCCGCCCGCGCTCATCGCCCCTTCTCCGCGCGCTCGATGATGAAGGAACCCTGGGCCGAGGCGACGATCTCGCCGCCCTCGCCCGCGCGGCCGTCCGTCCCGGCCTGCGCCCCGCCTTCCGCGTCCTCGTGGTAGGCGACCGCGCGGGCGAAGGCGATCGCGCGGGTCAGGCGGTAGCACTGCGCGCGCGCGATCACGCGGGCGCCGGCACGGGCGGGGCGCATGTAGTCGATCCTGAGATCGAGCGTGGCGGTGGTCCTGAGCCGGACGGGCGCGGCCATCACCGCCGAGCCGCAGGCGGTGTCGAGCAGCGCCGTGACCACGCCGCCGTGCAGCACGGCGCTGTCCGGGTCGCCGACGAGGTCGGGGCGGTAGGCGACGGAGAGGATCGCGACGCCGTCGGCTGCGGCATGAAGCCGCATGCCGAGCGCCTTCGAGAACGGCAGTCCGGCCAGCGGCCGGCCCTCGCCGATATCTCCCGGCGTCACGGCGCGCCCGTCGCCGCGCATCAGGTGGCCGATATCCCCGTCGCTGTCAGCCATCCATCCGCCGCGTCAGAAACTTTCCGTCGAGAGACCACGTTCACGCGGTGGAAGGCAACCACGGCGCGAGACCGAGGACGCCGAAGGACCGGGTCGGGAAGGGGGCTCGTCCGGTCGTCGCCAGGGTCTTGAAGCGCCCTGCGACGAACTCGATGTGCCAGCCTTTTGCAACGGAGACCCCGATGTCGGAGACCACCTACACGATCGGCGAGATGTGCCGCGCCTTCGACGTGACGCCCCGCGCCCTGCGCTTCTACGAGCAGAAGGAGCTCCTGAAGCCGATCCGGCAGGGCCAGCATCGCCACTACACGGGCCGCGACCGCGCGCGGCTGACGCTGATCCTGCGCGGCAAGCGCTTCGGCTTCTCGCTCGCCGAGATCCGCGAGCTGCTCGAACTCTACTACGTGGGCGACGGGCAGGTGACGCAGCTCACCGCCACGCTGGCCGCGGCCGAGCGCCACCGCGTCGAGCTGACCGAGCGCCGCGACGAGTTGTCGACGGCCATTGCGGAACTGGACGAGCAAATGGACATGATCCGTGGCATGCTCGCCGAGCGAGGCAAGCGCGTCGCGAGCTGACCCTCGCGCGGGCATGCGTCTGACGCCTTCAGCCATGCCCGAGGACCGATGCCTAGCTACACGCCCCCGCTCGACGACCACCGCTTCGTGCTGCACGAAGTGCTCCGGATCCACGAGCATCCCGAGATCGACGGCTACGCCGATCTCGACGAGGACGTCACCGGCGCGATCCTGGCCGAGGCCGGGCGCATCGCCGCGGAGGTCCTCGCGCCGCTGAACCGGATCGGCGACCGCCAGGGATGCCGGCTCGAGAACGGCGTGGTGCGCACGCCCGACGGCTTCCCCGAGGCGTGGCGCGTGCTCGTGGAGGGCGGCTGGCCCTCGCTCGAATGCGCCCCCGAGCACGGCGGCCAGGGAATGCCGAGCGTGCTCAACATGGCTGTCGGCACCATGAAATCGGCCGCCAACATGGCCTTCATGATGTACTCGGGCCTGACCCACGGCGCCTACAGCGCGCTGCGCGACCACGGCAGCCCCGAGCAGCAGGAACGCTACCTGCCGAAGCTCGTCTCCGGCGAGTGGACGGGCACCATGAACCTGACCGAGCCGCAGTGCGGCACCGACCTCGGTCTGATCCGCACTAGGGCCGTGCCTTCGGGCGACGGCAGCTACCGCGTCACCGGCCAGAAGATCTACATCTCGGCCGGCGAGCACGACCTGTCGCGGAACATCATCCATCTGGTGCTCGCCCGCACGCCGGACGCGCCGGCGGGCACCAAGGGCATCTCGCTGTTCGTGGTGCCGAAGTTCCTGGTGAACGACGACGGCTCCCTGGGCGAGCGCAACCGCCTCCAGTGCATCAAGCTGGAGGACAAGATGGGCATCCACGCCAACGCCACCTGCGTCATGGACTACGACGGCGCCACCGGCTGGATGGTCGGCGAGGAGCACAAGGGCCTGCGCGCCATGTTCACCATGATGAACGAGGCGCGCCTCCAGGTCGGGATGCAGGGCCTCGCGGTCGCGCAGGGCGCCTATCAGGAGGCCGCGCGCTGGGCGCGCGAGCGCCAGCAGGGCCGGGCCGTCACCGGCGCCGCCGAGCCCGACCAGCCGGCCGACCCGCTGATCGTCCACCCGGACGTGCGCCGCCTCCTGATGGACCAGCGCGCCTTCGTCGAGGGGGCAACCGCCTGGCTCGCCGAGGTCTGCATGGCGCTCGACGCCGAGCACTTCCACGAGGACGAGGCCGAGCGCGCCGCCGCCGCCGCCCGCGTCGCGCTGCTGACGCCGGTGGTGAAGGGCCATCTGACCGAGGAGGGCTATCGCCTGACCTCGAACGCGCTGCAGGTGTTCGGCGGTCACGGCTACGTCGAGGACACCGGCATCGCCCAGTTCGTGCGCGACGCGCGGATCACCATGATCTACGAGGGCGCGACCGGGGTGCAGGCGCTCGACCTCGTGGGCCGCAAGCTCGGCCGCGACGGCGGCAAGGCGATCATGGCCTACTTCGAGGAGATCAAGACCTTCTGCAAGGAGAACGAGGCCGACGAGGACCTGAAGCGCGACTTCCTCGATCCGCTGAAGGCGGCGTCGAAGGACCTGCAGGCGGCGGCGATGTTCTTCATGCAGTCGGCCGCCAAGGACCCCAACGCCGCGCTCGCGGGCTCGGTCGACTTCCTGCACCTGATGGGCCACGTCTCGATCGGCCTCTCCTGGGCGCGGATGGCCAGGGCGGCGCGTGCCGTACTCGCCGGAGGGACGGAGAACCCGGCCTACTACGAGGCGAAGCTGGTCACGGGGCGCTACTTCATGAGCCGGGTGCTGCCCGAGACGGGGCTGCGCCTCGCGCGCATCAGGTCCGGTGCCGACCCGGTGATGGCGCTGCCGGCCGAAGCCTTCTGAGACGCGCCCCCGGCCGCGGGCTTCGTGCGACCGGGGGTTGACGTCCACGTCAAGTCGAAGATGCGTCCGGGCTCGACCGGATCGGGCCCGGGCGCGTTTCGCGAGGGCCGGCCCGCGATCGCGGGTCGGGCCGCACCCCGAGGAAAGAACGAGGCCGTCCGCCATGACCGCATACCGCCTGCCCCTGATCGCCGCTCTCGTCGCGCTCGCGTCCCCGGTCGCGGCGCTCGGCGAGGTGACCGAGGCCGAGCGCGAGGCTCTCGGCAGCCGCATCGACGCCTTCGTCGACCATCTCCAGAGCGGCGACCACGGCGCCATGCTCGACATGCTGCCCCCTGAGGTCTGGGGCACGATCGCCGAGAACGCCGGGGTCGAGGAGGCCGAGGTCAAGGAGGCGATGGTCGCGCAAGTCACCGCCGCCATGGCCGACGTCGACTTCGAGGAGACGAGCTACGACCTCGACGGCGCGCGCTTCGGGACCACCGAGGCCGACCGCGACTGGGCGGTGGTGCCGGTCGCCATGACCATCGTCTCCGGCGGCGAGAGCGTCGAGATCGACGGCGAGCTGGTCGGGCTGGTCGACGACGGCGACTGGTATCTCATGCGTATCGAGGCGGAGCAGCAGGCGGCGCTGCTCGGCGCGGCCTACCCGGACATGCAGGGCGTCGAGCTGACGCGCTGAGCCTTCCAGACACCGGGCGCGCGATCGACATCGCCGCCCGGCCGTGCCATCGCGCCCGCGCCGATCGAGCGAGAGCGCGGACCCTTCGCGCCCGGAGGAGACGACCATGACCGAGGCCTACATCTACGACGCCGTGCGCACCCCCCGCGGCCGGGGCAAGAAGGACGGAAGCCTGCACGAGGTCACGGCGCTCTCGCTCTCGGCCGGCGTGCTGAACAGCCTCGCCGAGCGCAACGGGCTCGGCCGCGGCGAGGGCGTCGAGGACGTGATCTGGGGCTGCGTCACCGCCGTCGGCGAGCAGGGCGGCGAGATCGCCCGCTCGGCCGTGCTGATGGCGGGCTGGGACGAGAGCGTGCCGGGGCTGCACATCAACCGCTTCTGCGCGAGCGGGCTGGAGGCGGTGAACCTCGCGGCCGCGCAGGTGAAGGCGGGCGTCGGCGATCTCTACGTCGCGGGCGGCGTCGAGATGATGAGCCGCGTGCCGATGGGCTCGGACGGCTTCCCCATGGCGGTCGACCCCGACCTCGCGATGAAGTCCTACTTCGTCCCTCAGGGCATCGCCGCCGACATCATCGCCACCGAGTACGGCTTCTCGCGCGAGGACGCCGACGCCTACGCGGTCGAGAGCCAGAAGCGGGCCGGGCGCGCCTGGGACGAGGGCCGCTTCGCCCGCTCGGTCGTGCCCGTGACCGACCGCAACGGCGTCGCGGTGCTGGAGCGCGACGAGCACATGCGCCCCGACACCACGATGGAGGCGCTCGCCGGCCTGAAGCCGAGCTTCAAGGCGGTCGGCGAGGGCATGCCGGGCTTCGACGCGGTGGCGCTCCTGAAGTATCCCCACCTGGAGCGGATCGAGCACGTCCACCACGCCGGCAACGCGTCGGGCATCGTCGACGGCGCGGCGGGCGTGCTGGTCGGCTCGAAGGCGGCCGGCGAGCGGCTCGGCCTGACGCCGCGCGCGAAGGTCCGCGCGATGGCGCGCACCGGCAACGACCCGACCATCATGCTGACGGGCCCCGTGCCCGCGACCGAGAAGGCGCTCGCGGCGGCGGGCATGTCGATCGGCGACATCGAGCTGATCGAGGTGAACGAGGCGTTCTCCTCGGTGGTGCTGCGCTTCATGCAGGCCTTCCAGGCCGACCATGGGCGCGTGAACGTCAACGGCGGCGCGATCGCCATGGGCCATCCGCTCGGCGCCACCGGGGCGATGATCCTCGGCACGCTGCTCGACGAGATGGAGCGCTCGGACAAGGCGACCGGCCTCGCCACGCTCTGCGTCGCCTCCGGCATGGGCACCGCGGCGGTGATCGAGCGGGTGTGACGCGCGGCCGAGCGCCCGGCGAACGAGGCGGACGAAGCCTCGGCGCGGGCCGATCGCCCGGGACGGCCGAGGCGCGTGACCGGCTCGGCCCCTGCCGACGGCGGGGCCCCATCGCCGCGCCCCGGGCACGGGGCTATACCCCTCGGAGAAGCCGCGCGCCCGGACGGGCCGCGCAGACGGGAGAGAGACCATGGCGGATCGGCCGAGCTTCACCCTGGAGCGTCTCGACGGCGGCCTCGCCGCGATCGTCTGGGACCAGCCGGGCACACAGATGAACGTGCTGACCGAGGGCGCGGTGCGCGAGCTGGACGCCTGCGTCGACGAGGCGCTCGGCGACGAGCGCGTGCGCGCGGTGATCGTCACGAGCCGCAAGCGCGACTTCGCCGGCGGCATGGACCTGCGCACGCTGGCCGTGATCCGCGAGCGGGCCGAGCGCGAAGGCGAGGGCGCGGCGGCGACGCTGTTCGGCTTCGTGATGGCGCTGCACGGCGTGCTGCGCAAGATCGAGTGCGCCGGCGCCGATCCGAAGACGCTCAAGGGCGGCAAGCCCTTCGTCTGGGCCTCGCCCGGCACCGCCATGGGCATCGGCCTCGAGATCGCGCTCGCCTGTCATTACCGCATCGCCGCCTCGCGCGAGGGCGCGCAGATCGGGCTGCCCGAGGTCAAGGTCGGGCTGTTCCCCGGCGCGGGCGGCACCACGCGGCTCGTGCGGATGCTGGGCCTCATGGGCGCCTCGGAGCCACTGCTTCAGGGCAAGACCTACCCGCCCGCGCGGGCCAAGGGGGCGGGGCTCGTCGACGAGACCTGCGAGCCCGACGCGCTGACGGAGCGCGCGCGCGCCTGGGCCGCGAGCGCGACCGAATCGGACGCGATCAAGCCCTGGGACCGCAAGGGCTGGAAGATGCCGGGCGGCGCGCCCTACACCCGCGAGGGCTTCGAGCTGTTCCTCGGCGGCGTCGCCATGACCCACGGGCGCAGCCAGGGGGTCTACCCGGCGGTCAAGGCCATGCTCTCGGCCGTCTACGAAGGCGCGCTGGTCGATTTCGACACCGCGCTCCGGATCGAGGCGCGCTGGTTCACCAAGATCCTGCTCGACCCGACCTCGGCGGCGATGATCCGCTCGCTGTTCGTCTCGAAGACCGCGCTCGACAAGGGCGCGGTGCGCCCGGAGGGACAGCCGGATCTGTCCGTGAGGCGCCTCGGCGTGCTCGGCGCGGGCATGATGGGCGCCGGCATCGCCCAGATCGCCGCCGCCAAGGGCATCGAGGTGGTGCTGATCGACCGCGACGACGACAGCGCCAAGGCCGGTCTCGCCCGGATCGAGGGCTTCCTCGACGAGGACGTCAAGAAGAAGCGCCTCGACGCCGAGGGCCGCGAGGCGGTGCTCGGCCGCGTCACCGCGACGACCGATTACGCCAAGCTCAAGGGCTGCGATCTGGTCGTCGAGGCGGTGTTCGAGGACCCCGCGCTGAAGGCCGAGGTGACGAAGAAGGCCGAGGCCGCGGCGGGCGACAAGGCCTTCGTCGCCACCAACACCTCGACCCTGCCGATCTCGGACCTCGCCCGCGCCTCGGCGCGGCCCGATAACTACGTCGGCATCCACTTCTTCTCGCCGGTGCAGAAGATGATGCTGGTCGAGATCATCCGCGGGCGCGAGACCGGCGACGCGGCGGTGGCCAAGGCGCTCGACTTCGTGCGCCAGCTTCGCAAGACGCCGATCGTGGTCAACGACGCGCGCTTCTTCTACGCCAACCGCTGCATCCTGCCGTACGTCGACGAGGGCGTGCGGATGCTGGCTGAGGGCGTGCGCCCGGCGCTGGTCGAGAACGCCGCGCGCCAGGCGGGCATGCCGGTCGGACCGCTCCAGCTCTCCGACGAGGTCTCGCTGGAGCTCGGGCTCAAGATCGCCGAGGCGACCAGGGCCGCCATGGGCGACGCCTACGTGCCGAGCCCGGCCGACGAGGTGCTCGCCTGGATGGTGCGCGAGGAGGGCCGGCTCGGGCGCAAGAACGACGCGGGCTTCTACGCCTACGCCAAGGGCCGGCGCACCGGGCTCTGGGACGGGCTCGCGCGCCGCTTCGCCTGGGCGGACGAGCAGCCGGACGTGGAGGAGGTCAAGAACCGTCTCCTGATGCGCCAGGCGCTGGAGGCGGTGCGCGCGTTGGAGGAAGGGGTGCTGATGGACGTGCGCGAGGGCGACGTCGGCGCGATCCTCGGCTGGGGCTTCGCGCCCTGGTCGGGCGGGCCGCTGTCCTGGCTCGACATGATCGGCACCCGCGAGGCCGCGGCCCTGGCCTCGCGTCTCGTCGAGGCGCACGGCGAGCGCTTCGTGGCCCCGACGCTGCTCGCCGAGATGGCCGAGCGGGGCGAGCGCTTCTACGCCCGCTTCGCGCCGGAGAGCGAGCGGGCGGCGTAAGGACCGCTCGGGCCGGCGACAGCGCGCAGCCGACTGGCGCCGGACCGCCGGCTTCGGCTCGTGGCGCGGACGCTCGAGAGAAGGACGGGCGCGGGGAGTGTCGGCCCGATCCGGACTCCGTAATGCTGACCATTGGGATCGGCGCTGCTGGATCGCGCTACGGCCTCCCCTCGTCCGCGGCGGCGAGCAGGGCGTCGAGGTCGAGCGCCGCGTTGCCCATCGCCAGCGTCCCGTCGGGACCGATCGGCCATTCCTCGCGCGGGCGGTCGCGGCAGAGCTCGATGCCGTTGGCGTCGGGAGCGTCGAAGTAGACCGCCTCCGAGACGCCGTGGTCGGCCTTGCCGGTCAGCCGCACGCCGGCCGCGAGCACGCGCGCCACGGCCGCGCCGAGCGCGGCGCGCGAGGGATAGAGGAAGGCGACGTGGAACAGCCCGGTGTGCCCGGCCGGCGGCGGCGTGCCCCCGAGGCTGCCCCAGGTGTTGACGGCGAGGTGGTGATGGTAGCCGTCGGCCGAGAGGAAGGCCGCCCGGTCGCCGAAGCGCTGCATGACGTCGAGCCCGAGGGTCTCGCGGTAGAACGCCACCGAGCGCTCCAGATCGGCGACGCGCAGATGCGCGTGGCCGACGCGCAGGCCGGCGGGTGCCGGCACGGCGGCCGGCTCGAGGGGGCGGGGCGCCGCGACGGGCTGATCCATGGCATGTCCTTTCTCACCGCTCTGGTGAGAGATGACACGAAACCCGGCGGCGATCGGCACGACATCCCGTCAATCGCTCTTGCTCGGCGGTGCAGGATCGCGCACGGGCGCGTCAGGGCCTTTGCGGCGTCTTCCACCCGCTGCGGGCTTCCACCCGGTGCAAGGAAGACGCCTGATCGTGCGATGGCCGGACCAGCGGAGGTCGCCTCCCGGCGAACCCGGACGCCTCCGACCGCTTCCCGGCACCCGATCCCCTGCGGTGGCGGACCCTCGCGACGCCCGATCGACCCTCGATCGCGGAAAGCGGCGAGCGCCCCTCCCTCACGCCACCGACCGATCCTCCGTCAGCGCCCTGTGCCGCGGCATCCGCGCCTCGCGGCCGGCGGCCTCGGCCCAGTCGAGAGCGGTGACGCGGGCGTCCTCGGAGATGCCGTTCAGCGCGTCGCCGAGCCCCGCACGCAGCCGCGCGACGAGACTGACGGCGGCCTCCATCAGGTAGCCCTCGAGCGCCCGTCCGCCGAGCGCGCGGTCGAAGGCGTGGATCTGCGCCTCGGCCGCGGCGCGGAAGGCGTGGACCGCGTCCTCGCGCGCCTGCGTCACCTCGCGCTGGGCGGCCGCCAGATAGGCGCGCGTGACCGGCACCGCGCCGCCGTCGCGGCGAAGCTCGTGCAGCGCGCCGTCGAAGGCGGTGACCACCGCGCCGCCGGGCGCGGGCACGAACACGGTGCCGCGGAACAGATCGATCAGCACCGGCTGGAGCGCCCCCTTGGCCGGCGCCACGCTCATCGCGTCGAGATCGCCCGCGATGTCGAGGAAGACCACGTCGCCGAGGCGGCGCACGAAGTCGAGCGCGATCGCGAGCTTGTCGAGGTCGGTCCGCTCGATCGGGCGCGAGACCGCGTCCTCCTCGCCCGGCGGGCCGATCGCGAGCCGCGCGCTCTCGCCGCGCCCGAGGGCGTAGCCCGCGACCGTGTGCAGCGCGTGCAGCACCGAAGGGTGATAGCGCCGCTGGGCGGCCGACCAGGCGTCCGCCCCGGCGCCGGCTTCACGAAGCCGCCAGCGCCCGCTCACGGGCGGGAAGCCGCCGCCGCGCACGGCGGCGAGATGGCGCGAGAGCGCGGTGTCGAAGGCGGTGAAGACGTGGCGCTCCAGCGCGTAGAGCACTTCCGCGCGCCGTCCCTCGCGCACCACCTCGAAGCGCAGGTCGATCAGCGGGATTCGCTCGACGCTCGGCTCGACCACGCTCTCGAACAGGGAGAGTTCCCGCGTCATGTCCCGTTCCCCGACCCCAGGCGGCCGCCATACCGAGCGCGCGGCCCGATCGGGCCGGAACGCGCCGCGAAGGGCGGTATGGCGCGGCGATGCGGCGAGATTACGCCGGCGCCGCCGTCCCCCCGACGGGCGCGTCGCGGCGGGAGGACCGCGGCGCATGGGACAGCGTCTCGGGCGGCCGCCCGAACCGGGCGGCCGTCGGTCGTTCAGGCGACCATCCAGCCCCCGCCCTCGCCCTGCTCGACGGCGTCGAGGAAGGCGAGGGTGTCGGGATCGAAGCCGTTGGCCAGGGTCAGCACCAGCTCGGCGTCCGAGAGGCCGCGCGTCTCGGCCTCGCGGGTCCAGAAGTCGACGCCTTCCTCGCCGCCCGGCCGCCCGGACACGTTGAGGTAGGTCCGCTCGACCAGTTCCTGGGTCGAGAGTGTCCCGACCGCGCCGAACTTCTCGGCGAACTCGTCCGAGGCGAGGAAGAACCCGGCGATCGTGGGGAGGTCGAAGCCGTTCTCCACCTGCCCAAGCCAGAAGTCGAAGCCGGCCTCGTCGATCGCGCCGTCGCGGTCGAGCACGGCCTCGTAGATCAGCGCGACGCCGCGGGCGTCGGCCTCGGTGGCCGGCCCCGGCCCCGAGCCGGTGCCCGGCGAGACCACGCGCAGGATCTCGCCGGTGTGCTTGCCGAAGAACAGGAGCTCCCCGTCCGCGTCCTCGCCCCAGCGCAGGTCGGCGCGCCCGGCGGTGTTGGCGACCACCGACTGGAAGCTGGTCTCGAAGCCGTTGCGCTCGACGAGGTCCACGGTCTCGGGGACGTAGGTCTCGTCCGGCGTCACGCGGCCGTCGTCGAGCGGGTCCTCGTCGGCCCCGGCGTAGATGACGAAGACGCGCCCGTCCGAGAAGTTCGAGAAGGTGTACCGGCCGTCGAGTTCGGGCGCGGCCTCGCCGTCGTAGACGTAGCCGCCCGCGACCGCGACGCCGGCGGCGCCGACGCGGGTGTCGTGGTCGTACTCGGCGATCGGGTACTGGAAGCCGTCGCTCGACGGGTCGAACGATCCGCTCCCCGGCGGCGAGGCCAGCGTGCCCTCGCGCTCGGACCAGCCGTAGTTGCCGCCCGCGAGCACGAGATTGATCTCCTCGCGCGTGTCCTGGCCGACGTCGCCCGTCCAGATGATCCCGTCCTCGAAGGAGAACATCTGCGGGTTGCGGAACCCGATCGCGTACATCTCGGGCAGCCAGCCCGGCAGGCGGGGGTTGTCGGCCGCCGGCGTGTAGGGCGCGCCGTCACCGCCTTCGAGCGGGTCGTAGCGCAGGAACGAGCCGTAGGGATGGCCCGGGTCCTGCGCCCCCCTCAGGAGGTCGTCGTTGCCGCCGTCGCCGTGGCTCGCGAACAGCAGCCCGTAGCCGGGGTCGCCGGGCGAGAGTTCGGGATCGAAGTTGAGCGAGCCGACGTTGTGGTTCGAGACCGACTGCTCGACACGGTAGAGTTCGCGCTTGGTGGCGGGGTCGACCACCGGGTCGGCCGGATCGGCCACGGTGAACTCGGCGACCACGTCGTCGAACAGCGGCTCGCGCGCGGTCGCGGGGAAGACGCGCACGCCCTCGGGGCGGCTGTCGATCTCGGCGCTGTAGGCGACGTAGAGCTTGCCGTATCCCGCCGCGCCCTCGGTCGCGAAATCGGGGTGGAAGGCGACGGTGCGCAGGTCCGCCTCGCGGTTGACCAGCTCGAAGCCGACGCCGGCGTCGCGCAGGTCGAGGATCGGGGTCTCGCGAGTGCCGTCGTCGCCGGTCAGCCAGATCACGCCGCCGGTGTCGAGGGCGGCGAGCCTGTCGCTGTCGGGGATACGCTCGACTTCCTGCAGCCGCGCAGGACGTCCCTCGATGTCGGGGACACGAGCGACCAGCTCGTAGCCGACGGTGATGCCGCTCGAAGGGAGCGTCTCGTTCATTCACAAGCTCCTTGAAGGCCGGTGCCGACGAATGTCGCCACATTCCGGCCTGATAGTGGAACCAACGAGCGCAATAAAGGTTCGAGACGGGATCGATTCCGAGGTTCCTTCGCCAGCCGCCCGCCGAAAGCGCGAATCGTCCGGGTCATAAGCCCGTGAAAACAGGCGAGAGAACGGGGGAAAACCCCGCCGGCATCCCACGATCGACACGCCGAACCGTAGAAGACGGGCCGCATTACGAAAGCGGTGACGACCGCTTCGACATGACGACGATTGGGGAACGCACGATCCCCTCGCCCGGCCGTCCGGGGCAAACGGCCTCCGGGCCATGGCGCCGCCGCGGCAGGATCGGCCCCCGCCTTGACCGCGACCGAGCCGGAGGCCAGCCTTCAGGGGTCGTTCTCGACGAGGATCACGCCGTGAGACCCATTCCGAGCCTCGACGTCGCGGTGGAGCGTTGCGGCGTCTGTCCGATCCGGGGGCGGGCGGTCTGCATGTATTGCGACGCGCCGACGTTGTCGCGGCTCGAACGGCTCAAGAGCTACCGCACCTACGCGCCGGGCGAGGAGATCTGCGCCGCCGGCGAGCCGCTGTCGCACCTCGGCTCGGTGGTCGAGGGCGTGGTGGCGCTGTCCAAGACCATGGCGGACGGTCGGCGCCAGCTCGTCGGGCTGATGTTCGCCTCCGACTTCGTCGGCCGCCCCATGCGCGCGAGCGCGCCCTACGACGCGGTCGCGGTCACGCCGGTGCGGCTCTGCCGGTTCGACAGGCGCCGCTTCGAGACGCTGCTGGTCGAGACCCCGGCGCTGGAGCGCCGGCTCCTCGAGATGACGCTCGACGAGCTGGACGCCGCGCGCGACTGGATGCTGCTGCTCGGGCGCAAGGCCGCGCGCGAGAAGATCGCCACCTTCCTCGCCATCCTCGCGCGCCGTGCCGCCAACGACCGCGGCCTGGCCGCCGACGACGGCGTTTCCTTCACGCTGCCGATCTCGCGCGAGGCGATCGGCGAGTATCTGGGCCTCACGATCGAGACGGTGAGCCGCCAGTTCACGGCGCTGCGCAAGGCCGGCGTGATCGCGCTCGAAGACAACCGCCGCGTGCGCGTGCCCGACTTCCTCGCGCTGCTCGACGCGGCCGGCGAGGACGCGGACGGCGGGCCGATCGACTGAGCCGCCCGGCCGGACGCGGCGCCCCCTTCGCGACGCCCGTCACGGACGAGCGCCGACGACGGCGCCGCGTCTCGCATTGGCGGAGCCCCGCGCCCGGTCAGCGCGTCGCACCCGACGTTTGACGCACATCAAGGCTCCTCGAGACCCCCTCCCCTAGAGCGGCGCCGAACCGGCGCGCGCAGACGCCGGTGGAACCGACTTGCGGGAGACGCCTATGACCCTCGCCAGCGCGGGCCGCGTGACGTGGCTCTTCGTGCTCGGCGCCGTCGCCGTCCTGGCCGCCTTCGCGGCCAACAGGGCGCACGACGTCGCCTATCAGGTGAACGCCCTGACCGTGATGCTGGTCGCGGGCGGCCTGCTCTTGTACTTCATCCGCACTTCCGACCGCCCGCGCGTGCGCGACAGCGGCTACATGGACGGCCCCGTCCGCGTCGCGGTCGTGGCCACCATCGTCTGGGGCGTCGTGGGGTTCCTCGCCGGCACCTACATCGCCTTCCAGCTCGCCTTCCCCGAGCTGAACTGGGGGCTGTCCTACACCTCGTTCGGGCGCCTCAGGCCCCTGCACACCTCGGCGGTGATCTTCGCCTTCGGCGGCTCGGCGCTGATCGCGTCGAGCCGCTACATCGTCCAGCGCACCTCAGGGGCGCGCGCCTGGGGCGGCGAGGGGCTGAACTACTTCGTGGTCTGGGGCTACCAGCTCTTCATCGTGCTGGCGGCGAGTTCCTACGTGCTCGGCGGCTCGCAGTCGAAGGAGTACGCCGAGCCCGCGTGGCACATCGACATCTGGCTCACCGTCGTCTGGGTCGCCTTCCTCGCGGTGTTCCTCGGCACGCTGACGAAGCGGCGCGAGCCCCACATCTACGTGGCCAACTGGTTCCTGCTGAGCTTCATCGTCACCGTGGCGATGCTGCACGTCGTCAACAACCTCGCGGTGCCGGTCAGCGTCTTCGGCTCGACGAGCTACTCGCTGTTCTCGGGCGTGCAGGACGCGATGACGCAGTGGTGGTACGGCCATAACGCCGTCGGCTTCTTCCTCACCGCCGGCTTCCTCGGCATGATGTACTACTTCGTGCCGAAGCAGGCCGAGCGCCCGGTCTACAGCTACAAGCTCAGCATCATCCACTTCTGGGCGCTGATCTTCCTATATATCTGGGCGGGCCCGCACCACCTGCACTACACCGCGCTGCCCGACTGGGCGTCCACGCTCGGCATGGTGTTCTCGATCATGCTGTGGATGCCGTCCTGGGGCGGCATGATCAACGGGCTGATGACGCTCGACGGCGCCTGGGACAAGCTCAGGACCGACCCGGTCATCCGCATGATGGTGGTCTCGATCGGCTTCTACGGCATGTCGACCTTCGAGGGGCCGATGATGTCGATCTCCCAGGTCAATTCGCTCAGCCACTACACCGACTGGACCATCGGGCACGTCCATTCCGGCGCGCTCGGCTGGAACGGCATGATCACCTTCGGCGCGCTCTACTTCCTAGTGCCGCGCCTCTGGGGCGCGAGCCGGCTCTACAGCCTGAAGATGGTCGAGTGGCACTTCTGGCTCGCGACCATCGGCATCGTGCTCTACGCGGCCTCGATGTGGGTCACCGGGATCATGGAAGGCCTGATGTGGCGCGAGGTCGACGCGCAGGGCTTCCTGGTCAACTCCTTCGCCGACACCGTGGGCGCCAAGTTCCCGATGTACGTGGTCCGCGGTCTCGGCGGCGTTCTCTACCTCGCCGGCGCGATCATCATGACCGTCAACCTCGTCCAGACCATGCGGGGCCGCCGTCGCGCCGAAGGCGCCGAGGCGCGGCCCGCAGCCGTTCCCGCCGAGTGAGGAGGGGAGAGAGATGTCCAAGCCGAACACCAAGTCGACCGAACAGTGGGTCGAGGGCGAAGGTCCGAGGAAGTCGCCGATCACCAAGGTCCTGCTGCGTCGCCACGGCGGCATCGAGCGCCATGCGACGCTGCTGATGGTCCTGTCCCTGGTCGTCGTCGCCATCGGCGGCATCGTCGAGATCGCGCCCTTGTTCTGGCTGCAGAACACGATCGAGAAGGTGCAGGGGGTGCGGCCCTACTCGCCGCTCGAACTCGCGGGGCGCCAGATCTACATCCGCGAGGGCTGCTACGTCTGCCACTCCCAGATGATCCGGCCCATGCGCGACGAGGTCGAGCGCTACGGCCACTACTCGCTCGCGGCCGAGTCGATGTACGATCACCCCTTCCAGTGGGGTTCCAAGCGCACCGGCCCGGACCTCGCCCGCGTCGGCGGGCGCTACTCGGACGCCTGGCACGTCGACCACATGGAGAACCCGCAGGCACTGGTGCCGGAGTCGGTAATGCCGCCCTACCCCTGGCTGGCCGAGACCGAGCTCGACTTCGACAACATCGCCGCGCATCTCCGCGCCAACCAGGCCGTCGGCGTTCCCTACACCGAGGAGCAGGTCAGGAACGCGGTCTACCACGTCCACGCCCAGGTCGACCCCGACCACGAACTCGCCGGCGACGTGGTCGCCAACTACCCCAAGGCGGTGGTGCGCAACTTCGACGGCCGGCCCGAGATCACCGAGCTGGACGCGCTGATCGCCTACATGCAGATGCTCGGCACCCTGGTGAACTTCTCGACCTACGAGGCCACCGCCGACGTCAACCTGCGCTGAGGGAGGAGCGGATGGAAACT
This sequence comes from Paracoccaceae bacterium, assembly GCA_050330995.1. GTDB lineage: Bacteria > Pseudomonadota > Alphaproteobacteria > Rhodobacterales > Rhodobacteraceae > Thermohalobaculum. The sequence continues at coordinate 1,269 of JBHJHI010000036.1, read as the reverse complement.
TACACGATACTCCGGGCCTTCGCCGACAGTTGGTTCCTGATCGCCATGACAGTGTTCTTCGTCGGCGTGGTCCTCTACACCCTGCGTCCGGGCTCGCGGGCGCGCCACGAGGAGATCGCCGGCATCCCTCTGCGCCACGACGACGGGCCGGTCGAGGACGAGGGGCACGACGATGGCCGGTAAGGACAAGCCCGAGATCGACGAGGCCACCGGCACCGAGACCACCGGCCACGAGTGGGACGGCATCAAGGAACTCGACACGCCGCTGCCGAAGTGGTGGCTCTACACCTTCTACGGCACCGTGATCTGGGGGCTGCTCTACACGGTGGCCTACCCGGCCTGGCCGATGATCGAGACCGCGACCGGAGGCCTCATCGGCTACTCGACCCGCGGGCAGGTGCACGAGGCGATGGCCGAGGCGGCGAAGGCCAAGTCGGCCTGGACCGACCGCATCGCCGCCCTCGACATCGCCGAGGTCGCGGGCGACGCCGAACTCGCGCGCTTCTCGATGGCCGGCGGCGCGGCGGTCTATCGCACCAACTGCTCGCAGTGCCACGGCGCGGGCGCGGCCGGGGTGCAGGCGGCGGGCTACCCGAACCTGCGCGACGACGCCTGGCTCTGGGGCGGCTCGCTCGAGGACATATACCACACCGTCGCCCACGGCATCCGCAACGACCAGGACCCGGAGGCGCGCTACTCGGAGATGCCCGCCTTCGGCGCGATGGGCCTGCTCGACGACGCGCAGATCGAGGCGGTGGCCGGGCACGTGCTCTCGCTCTCGGGCCGGCACGAGCCCGACGCAGAGGGCGCGGCCATCTTCGCCGAGCAGTGCGGCTTCTGCCACGGCGAGCGGGGCGAGGGCATGCAGGCGATGGGCGCGCCGAACCTCGCGGACGCGATCTGGCTCTACGGCGGCTCGAAGGAGCGCGTGGTCGAGAGCATCCACGAGGCCCGCTTCGGCGTGATGCCGCCCTGGGCCGGCCACCTCGACGAGGCCGAGATCAAGCAGGTGGCGATCTACGTCCACTCGCTCGGCGGCGGAGAGTAGCGCCCGCGGGATCCCGGTCCCGCCAGCGGTCCCCATCGGGATCCCGGTCCCGCCGACGATCTCCATGGGGCCCCGGTCCCGTCGACGATCTTCGGGGGGCGCGCGCCTCGACGGCCCGGACGCGCCCGCGTCCGGGCCGTTCCACGAAGTAGCCCCCCGCGCGCGCCGCGCATGATCCCGCACAACGCGCGCCGGGGCCGTAACGCCGCTCACCCCGTCCA
>JBHJHI010000035.1:0-34746 GCA_050330995.1 Paracoccaceae bacterium | reverse complement strand
GGCGCGGCGGCGAGACCGCCCGTCGGCCCGGCGGCGCCCGGAGGCGGCCGCCGGGCTTCGGGGCCGACCCCGCGGAGCCGGCTCCGGACCCCTGTAGTCTTCGGCTCTTCAGGCCGACGTCGCTGTTGAGGCGATGGGGATGGAAGGATTCGAACCTCCGTAGACGGACTATCAGTCCGTTGCTCTACCGCTGAGCGACACCCGATGGTGGACATAGCCGGACTCGAACCGGCGACCTCCGGGCCTGGCCCGGCGCTCTACCGCTGAGCTATACGCCGCGCCCCGCCGTCGCGGTCCGACCCCGGCATACGGCGGCGGCAGCGCCGCCCCGCACCGGCGGCGGGTGGAAGGCCGACCAAGGGGGCGCGGTCGCTTCGACGAAGCGGAAGGAGTGTCGGCGAGGATCGGGGCGCTGGCAAGGCGCGCGCGGCCCGTCGCCAACCTCCGGCGACGCGCGACCGAGGGGTCGCCCCGGGGCGCGCATCGAACCGACGCGGGCGGTTCCGGAGGCGATCACCCCTCGAACAACCCGCCCTGGCTTCCCCGCGGCGGCTCCAGCCCCAGGTGGCGCCACGCCGCCCCCGTCAGCACCCGCCCGCGTGGCGTGCGCGCGACCAGCCCCGCCTGCATGAGGTAGGGCTCGACCACGTCCTCCAGCGCGTCGCGGGTCTCGGAGGTCACCGCCGCCATGGTGTCGAGACCGACCGGCCCGCCGCCGTAGTGCTCGGCCATCGCGCCGAGATACCGCCGGTCCGCGCCGTCGAGCCCGAGCGCGTCCACCCCGAGCCGCGCCAGCGCCCGACCGGCGAGCGCGCGGTCGAGCACGCCCCCGGTCTCGACCAGCGCGAAGTCGGCGACGCGGCGGAGCAGCCGCCCTGCGATGCGCGGCGTGCCGCGGGCGCGCCGCGCGATCTCGCGGATGCCGTCCTCGCGGGCATCCAGGCCCATCAGCCGCGCGGCGCGGGCGACGATCAGCGCGAGGTCGTCTTCGGAGTAGAACTCGAGGCGCACCGGAATGCCGAAACGGTCGCGGAGCGGCGTGGTCAGGAGGCCGAGCCGCGTGGTCGCGCCGATCAGCGTGAAGGGCGCGAGGTCGATGCGGACCGTGCGCGCGGCCGGCCCCTCGCCGATCACGAGGTCCAGCTCGAAGTCCTCCAGCGCGGGATAGAGGATCTCCTCGACCACCGCGGAGAGGCGATGGATCTCGTCGATGAACAGGACGTCGCGGGCTTCCAGGTTGGTCAGCACCGCGGCCAGATCGCCGGCCTTGGCCAGCACCGGGCCGGAGGTCATGCGGAAGTTCACGCCGAGTTCGCGCGCGACGATCTGCGCGAGCGTTGTCTTGCCGAGGCCGGGGGGCCCGTGCAGCAGCAGGTGGTCCATCGCCTCGCCGCGACGCCGCGCGGCCTCGATGAACACGGCGAGGTTGGCGCGCGCCTCGGGCTGGCCGGTGAAGTCGGCCAGCCGCTCGGGGCGCATGGCGCGGGTCTCGGCGTCCTCGGGCGCGGCCTCGTCGGGACGCAGCAGCGGGTCGGACGTCATGCGGACCTCTCGGCGTCGAGCGCGCGCAGCGCCGCCTTGATGAGCCGGCCGACATCCATCGCGCCGTCGTCGTGGGCCGCGATCGCGCGCATGGCGGTCTGGCGGTCGTAGCCGAGGTTCGCGAGCGCCGACAGCGCCTCGGCCGCGGCCGAGGTGACGGGGGCCACGGGCTGGGGCATGGCGACGGCGCCGGTCTCTGTCGGAGCGGCCTCATCGGGCAGAGACGTGCGGACGCTCCGCATCAGCACGTCGGGCGCGCGGCCCTTCAGCTCGTTGACGACGCGGGTCGCGAGCTTCGGGCCGATGCCGGGCGCGCGGCGGATCGCCGAGGTGTCGTCGAGGGCGATGGCGCGACCCACCCCCTCCGGCCCCAGCGCACCCAGGATCGCCATCGAGGCGCGCGGTCCCACCCCCTGCACCGAGGTCAGCAGGCGATGCCACTCGCGCTCGGCCGGCGTCGCGAAGCCGTAGAGCTGCATCAGGTCCTCGCGCACCAGAAGCTCGGTGTAGAGCGCGGCCGTCTCGCCCGGCGCGAGGCGCGCGAGGGTGGGCGCGGCGCAGTGGACCAGATAGCCCACCCCCGCCGCCTCGATCAGCGCGTGGTCCTCGGCGACGTAGTCGACCCGGCCGGTGATCTTGCCGATCATCGCGCGCCCCCAGCGACCGCGCGGGCGAGGCGGGCGGCGGAGCCTGCGCTCCAGGCGTGGCAGATCGCGATCGCGAGCGCGTCGGCCGCGTCCGGCCCGGCCACCTCGGCGCCCGGCAGGAGCCGCGCGATCATGTGCGCGATCTGGTCCTTGTTCGCGTGGCCGACGCCGACCACCGCCTTCTTGCCCGCGTTCGGCGCGTACTCGGCGACCGGCAGCCCGGCCTGGGCGGGGGCGAGCAGCGCCATCGCCCGCGCCTGGCCGAGCTTCAGCGTGCCGGCGGCGTCCTTGTTGACGAAGGTGTGCTCGACCGCCGCCTCGTCGGGGCGCTGCTCGGCGATCACGATGGCGATCGCGGCGTGCAGCCGGCAGAGGCGCACGGCCAGATCGCCCTCGCCCGAATGGCAGACGCCGTTGGCGACGTGGGCCAGGCGCGAGCCGCGCGCCTCGACCACGCCCCAGCCGGTGTGGCGAAGCCCCGGGTCGAAGCCGATCACGCGCATCCGCGTCCCTCCTTGAAAGCGCCGCATTCGCTAGCACGGAGGTGGAACCGTGGCACGCGAGTCGCTACGGCTCGTCGTTTTCGCCCTTGCGGACGTCGCTTTTCGCCTATTATGCGCGCATGCGAAAAACGCAATACCGTCATGCGCTTACGCCCATTGTGCTTAAACTTTCGGCAAGCCAGATGATCCCCATGGCGCGCCCGCGGGAAGCCCGCCCGCAGCGCACGGACCGAAGGAGGGACATCCGATGGCTATGACCTACAACACGCCGAAGCTTCCCTTCGGCGCCATCACCACGCACCGGCTCGTCGAGGCGGGTCGCGCGCTCGCCGTGCGCGTCGAGGCGGTGCTCGCCGCGCGCCGCACCGCCAGGCAGCTGCGCTGCCTCTCGCCGGAGATGCTGGAGGACATCGGCCTGACCCTCGGCGACATCGAGGCGCTCGAGGACGGCCGCCGCCGCTGAGCCGCTCACGTCCGGCGCATCGCGAGCGAGGTCCACTCGCCGATGCGCCGGCGTCCCGCGCGGGTGAAGCCGTGCGCGCGGTACATCGCCTCGACGCCCGGCGCCTGCGTGGTCAGGAGGCCCGAGAGCATCGCGTAGCCGCCGGGCGCCAGATGACGCCGGACCTCGGGGGCGAGCGCCTTCAGGGGGGCGGCGAGGATGTTGGCGAGCACCAGATCGTAGGGCGCGCCCGCGCGGAAGGCCGGGTCGCGCAACCCCGGCGCGGTCACCGTGCGGATCAGCCGGCCGACGCCGTTGACGTCGGCGTTGGCCCGCGCGGTGTCGCGCGCGACCGCGTCGATGTCGCCGGCCACGACCGGCGCGCGCCATACCTTCGCCGCCGCCATCGCCAGCACTCCGGTGCCGCAGCCGACGTCGGCCACGCGCCGCGCCCGCCAGCCGCGCCGCGCCAGGTCCTCGATCAGCCAGAGGCACCCCTGCGTCGTCGCGTGGTGGCCGGTGCCGAAGGCCATCGCCGCCTCGATCGCGAGCGCGACCGCGTTCGGCTCGACGCGGTGCGCGTCGTGCGCGCCGTGCACCACGAAGCGCCCGGCCCGGATCGGGTGCAGCTCGCGGCGCACCTGCGCGACCCAGTCGCGGTCCTCCAGCTTCGAGACCGCGAAGGGGCGCGCCTCGTGCAGCGTGGCGAGCACCGAGAGCGCCGCCTCGTCGGGGGCTTCGGTGAAATAGCCGCCGACCTCCCAGCGCCCCGAGCCGTCCTCGATCTCGAAGCAGCCGAGCCCGGCGGGCGCGGGGTCCAGAAGCGCCTCCATGCGCTCGGCGAGCGCGTAGGCCGAGGGCTCGTCCTCGAGCGTCGTGAGCGCGGTCCAGGTCGGCATGACGGGCGCCTCTCGTGGAGCGGTCGGGCCGGCAGGCATGCGCTCCTCGGCGCCGCGACGCAAGGGCGCGCCGGTTCGCTAGGCCGTGCCGCTCGGCGCCGTGGCATGGAGAGGACGCGGGCGTGGACGCGGACCCGGCGGGTTCCGCCGTCGGGCGAGGCGAGGGCGCCTCCGGCCGGAGCCGGAGGCCGCGCGCGATCAGGCGCCGACGCCGACCGGGCAGCTCACCCCGGTGCCGCTGATGCCGCAGTAGCCGCCGGGGTTCTTGGCCAGGTACTGCTGGTGATAGTCCTCGGCGAAGAACACCCGGTCGGGGTCGATCTCGGCGATCTCGGTCGTGACCGCGCCGTAGCCCTTCGCGCGCAGCCGCTCCTCGAACGCGCGCTTCGTCGCCTCGGCGCGCTCGCGCTGCGCCGGCGTGGTGGCGTAGATCGTCGAGCGGTACTGCGTGCCGACGTCGTTGCCCTGGCGCATGCCCTGCGTCGGGTCGTGGCTCTCCCAGAACACGCGCAGGAGCTCGTCGTAGGACACCGCCGCGGGGTCGAAGACGACGCCGACGATCTCGGCGGGGCCGGTCCGGCCCGAGCAGACCTCGCGGTAGGTCGGGTTCGGGGTGTAGCCGCCGGCGTAGCCGACGAAGGTGGTGTGCACGCCGTCCGTCTGCCAGAACAGCCGCTCGGCGCCCCAGAAGCAGCCCATGCCGAACACGGCCAGCTCGGTCCCTTCGGGATGGGGCCCCTTCAGCGCCGTACCGAGGACGTGGTGGGTCCCGGCCGTCGGGATCGGGGCGTCGCGCCCCGGCAGCGCCTGCTCGGGCGTGGTCATCTCGGGCTTCTTCCAGCCGAAGAACATGGCCGTTCCTCCTCGTTGTCGCTCCGGGCCATGTAAGCACGACGCGCCGGCTTGCGAGGCGGCCCTCGCGGGGCCGGGCTCGCTCCCGGTGCGGTGGGGCCGGACCCGCCTTCGGCGCGAGGGGGCTAGGCTCGCCTTCGGCGCGACGGGGCCGGACCCGCCGTCGGCGCGACGGGGCCGGCCGCGCCTTCGGCGCGAGCGACGGTCCGGCGAGACCGACCGGTGCGTGCGCCATGGCGCGTCGCGCCTTCGATTCGCCCCGAGCGTTCCGTCGCGGCGCCACCTCGGGCCGGTCTCCTGCCCCTCGCCGCCCCGATCGGGCGGCGGGCTCGCATGGCAGGAACCGGGAGGGGCGCGATGATCGGTCTCGTCAAGGCGTTGACGGCGGTGCTCGCGATCGCGACGGCGGTCGTGGCGGTGGCGCTCTCGGCCGGGGCGCCGGGTGAGGCGGCGATGGTCGCGACGGCGGGCGGGACCACGGGAAGCGGAGGTCTGGGCGGCGAGAGCGCGACGCCGGTGCCCGGCTGGCTCGCGGGGCTGATCGCGGTCGCGGCCGGCGCGACCGTCTGGCTCGCGCTCGGCCCGCGAATGACGCGCGAGGAGCGCGCGGCGATCGAGGCGCTGGACGGCACGGGCCCCGCGTCGGACCTCGCGCCCGGGATCGGTCGCGCCCTCGAGCGGACGAGGGGACGGTAGGGTCGGCCGCACGAGGTCCTGCCCGTTCGGGCGCGGGCCGCGGCGACCGGGCGCTCGGTACGCGAGACGACGCTCCGGCCGGCGACGACCATGTCGCCGCCGCGGACGCCGCGGCAGATCCGCCCGGCGGTCGGGCACGCCGCGTCGCTGTGCGGCCGGCGCGTGCGGCGTCGGGGACGCGGCGGGCGCCCGCCGACGGCGCGGCCGGGGCGATCGGTCGCCACGTCGTCGGGACCGAAGGCGAACACCAGGCGAACATACGCTTTCGCGACGCGGCCCGGCGCGCTAGGGTCGCGCCCCATGACCAACCGGCTCGACAGCGACGACGCCTTCGAGGACCGCGACGCCGGGGCGCGCCGGCCCAGCCTGTCCGAGCGCGCCGCCGGGGCGCGCGCGGACGCGGCCACGGTGTCCGAGGCGGCCTACCTGGGCGGGCTGAACCCGCCCCAGCGCGAAGCGGTCGAGACGCTGGAAGGGCCGGTGCTGGTGCTCGCGGGCGCGGGCACCGGCAAGACGCGGGCGCTGACCGCGCGGCTCGCGCACCTCGTCGACACGCGGCGCGCTTGGCCCTCGCGGATCCTGGCGGTGACCTTCACCAACAAGGCCGCGCGCGAGATGCGCGCGCGCACGGCCCGGGCGCTCGGCCAGGCGATGGAGGGGATGCCGTGGCTCGGCACCTTCCACTCGATCAACGTCAAGATCCTGCGCCGCCACGCCGAACTCGTCGGTCTGAAGTCGAACTTCACCATCCTCGACACCGACGACCAGCTCCGCCTGATCCGCCAGCTCCTCCAGGCCGAGGGCGTGGACGAGAAGCGCTGGCCGCCGCGGCTGCTGGCCTCGATGCTCGACCGCTGGAAGAACCGCGCGATCACGCCCGACCGGGTGCCGGCCGACGAGCGCGGCTTCGCGGGCAACCGCGGCGATTATTTCTACCGGCTCTATCAGGAGCGGCTGGCGACGCTGAACGCGGTCGACTTCGGCGATCTCCTGCTGCACGCGGTCACGCTGTTTCGTGACCACGAGGACGTGCTGGCCGATTACCAGAGCCGGTTTCGCTATATCCTGGTCGACGAGTACCAGGACACCAACGTCGCGCAGTACCTGTGGCTCCGGCTGCTCGCGGGCGGGCATCGCAACATCTGCTGCGTCGGCGACGACGACCAGTCGATCTACGGCTGGCGCGGCGCCGAGGTCGGCAACATCCTGCGCTTCGAGAAGGACTTTCCGGGCGCCAAGGTGATCCGCCTGGAGCAGAACTACCGCTCCACCAGCCACATCCTCGCCGCCGCCGGCGGGCTGATCGCCGCCAACGAGGGCCGGCTCGGCAAGACGCTCTGGACCGCCGAGCAGGGCGGGGCGCGCCCGCGCCTCATCGGCCACTGGGACGGCGAGGAGGAAGCGCGCTGGATCGGCGAGGAGGTCGAGGCCTTCGAGAAGGGCACGCGCGGCTACGACGCCGTGGCGCTCGACGAGATCGCGATCCTGGTGCGCGCCTCCTTCCAGATGCGCGCCTTCGAGGACCGCTTCCTCCAGATCGGCCTGCCCTACCGCGTGATCGGCGGCCCGCGCTTCTACGAGCGCCTGGAGATCCGCGACGCCATGGCCTACTTCCGCGTCGCCGTCAGCCCCGACGACGCGCTGGCCTTCGAGCGCATCGTCAACACGCCGAAGCGCGGGGTGGGCGAAAAGGCGCAGCAGGCGCTCCAGCGCGTCGCCCGCGAGCGAGGGGTGACGCTGGTCGAGGCCGCGCGCATCGCCGGCGCCGGCGGGGTCGACGGGGTCGCGGCCAAGGCCGCCAAGCAGCTTCGCCACCTCGTCGAGCTGATCGACGACTGGCACGCGCGCACGGCCGGCACGATCTCGACCGGCGACGGCGTCGAGCGCGTCGACCACGTGCGCCTCGCCGAAGCCATCCTCGACGACGCGGGCTACACCGCGATGTGGATGAACGACCGCTCCCCGGACGCGCCCTCGCGCCTGGAGAACCTCAAGGAGCTGATCGTCACGCTGGAGGGCTTCGAGAACCTGCAGGGCTTCCTCGAACACGTCTCCCTGGTGATGGACAACGAGAGCGAGGACGCCCAGCCCAAGGTCTCGATCATGACGCTGCACGCGGCCAAGGGGCTCGAATTCCCGGTGGTGTTCCTGCCGGGCTGGGAGGACGGGCTGTTCCCCTCGCAGCGCGCCATGGACGAGAGCGGGCTCAAGGGGCTGGAGGAGGAGCGGCGGCTGGCCTACGTCGGCCTGACGCGGGCCGAGCGCCACCTGACGATCAGCTTCGCCGCCAACCGCCAGATGTACGGCCGCTGGCAGTCGGCGCTGCCCTCGCGCTTCGTCGACGAGCTGCCCGAGGACCACGTCGAGGTGCTGACGCCGCCGAGCCTCGGGGGTCGCAACGGCACGACGGCCGGGGCGGGCTTCGAGACCGGCGCGCTCGGCTCGTCCGCGCTCGAAGCCAAGGCCTATGAGGCCGACGCCTACAACTCGCCCGGCTGGCGCCGGCTGTCGCGCGCCCGCGGCCAGCGCCCGGTCGGCGGCCCGCGCGAGGCGCGCGCGCTGACCGTCGACGCCTCGGCCGCGAGCCGCTTCGAGCCCGGCGCCCGCGTGTTCCACCAGAAGTTCGGCTACGGCACCGTGACCGAGGTCGAGGGCGACAAGCTCGCCGTCGCCTTCGACAAGGCCGGCATCAAGAAGGTGGTGGCCACCTACGTCACCGAGGCGAAGCCGGCGGACGACGTGCCGTTCTGAGGCGTCCGGACAGGCCCGCGCGGGAAAGGGCCGGTCTAATCGGACCGGGCGATGCCCCCGGACGGCTCGACGCGAAGCGGCGGGCCGTGCTCGATCACCTGCACCGTGTCGTCGAGCGTGATGGCGGGATAATGCTCGCGCATCCCGGCGAGGAGCGCGTCGTCCGGCCAGTCCGCCTCGCGGCCGAGGAAGCGCGCGGCCTCGCGGAGCGCCATCCGCGTGACGCGGCGCACCTCGACCACGGCCGACGCGGCGGCGTCCTGTCGGACGAAGCGGAGCCGCCCCGGCCGGATCGGCGCCTCGCCCCAGCGGATCGTGGCGCGCTTCTCGCCGGCGACGAGCGCCGGCCAGAGCCGGTCGGCCAGATCGAGCGTCCGCACGATGCCCTCCGGACACGGTGGCGTGGACAAGTAACCTCAGGACGGTAGCGTCGCCGCGCCCGCTCGCCTAGACGAACCGCCGCGACCGACCATGCCCCCTCGCCGTCCTTCCCTCGCGGCCCCGCCCGCGCGTGCCGGAGCGCCGCGATGATGCAGGACTTCCGCCCCGTGGGCTTCGTGATCGGCCGCCTCGCGGCCGTGCTCGGGGCGACCATGCTGATCCCGGCGGCCTTCGATCTCTACGACGGCGACCCGAACGCGGCGCGCGTCGCGCTCGCGGCGGCGCTGACCTGGGCGGCCGGCCTCGCGCTCTCCTTCGCGACGCGCGAGCGCGAGCGCGAGCGCAAGGGGCTCACGCGCCGCCAGGCGTTCCTGCTGACCACGCTGGTCTGGGCGGCGCTGCCCTTGTTCGGCGCCCTGCCCTTCGTGCTCGGCGCGCCGAACGCGCGCTTCGTCGACGCCTACTTCGAGGCGATGTCAGGGCTGACCACCACCGGGGCCACGGTGTTCTCGGGCCTCGACGAGGCGCCCGCGGGGATGCTGCTCTGGCGGGGGATGCTGCAGTGGTTCGGCGGCGTCGGCATCGTGGTGGTGGCGATCGTCTTCCTGCCAGCCCTCCGGATCGGGGGCATGCAGTTCTTTCGCTCCGAGAGCTTCGACCTCTCGGGCGACACGCTGCCGCGCGCGACCGAGATCGCGGCCTCGCTCGCCTGGATCTACGGCGCGATCACGCTCGCCTGCCTGATCGCCTACGCCACTGCCGGGCTCGCGCCGTTCGACGCGCTGGTGCACGCGATGACCACGGTGGCGACGGGGGGCTACAGCAACTACGACACGGGCTTCGCCGAGTTGCCGGACGCGACCCACTGGGTCGCCGTCGGCTTCATGCTGGTCTCGGCGCTGCCGTTCATCCGCTACGTCCAGCTCGCCCGCGGCAACGCCCGCCCGCTCCTGCACGACCCGCAGATCCGGGTGTTCCTCGCGATCGTCGGCAGCGTCTCGCTGGTGATCACGGCCTATCTGGTGGTGCGCGACCGCCACGAGCCGCTCGACGCGGCGCGCGAGGCGTTCTTCAACGCGACCTCGGTGATGACGGGGACGGGCTACGCCTCCGACCCCTACGACACCTGGGGCGGCCTCGCGGTCGGTCTGCTGTTCATCCTGGCACTGATCGGCGGCTGCACCGGCTCGACCGCCTGCTCGGCCAAGGTGTTTCGCTACCAGGTGCTGCTCGCGGCGCTGTCGCTGCAGATCCGGCGCATCCACAGCCCGCACGCGGTCTATCTGCTGCGCTACGACGGCCGCGCGGTCGAGGCCGAGGTGGTGACCTCGATCATGGGCTTCTTCTTCGTGTTCTTCACGGCGCTCGCGGTCTGGTCGATCCTGCTGTCGCTCCAGGGGCTCGACTTCATCACCGCGGTGTCGGCCTCGGTGGCGGCGCTGTGCAACCTCGGCCCCGGCTTCGGGCCGCAGGTCGGGCCGAACGGCAACTTCGCCGGGCTGCCGGACGCCTCGAAGTGGCTTCTGTCGCTCGGGATGCTGCTCGGCCGGCTCGAGTTCCTGAGCGCGCTGGTGCTGCTCTCGCCGCTGTTCTGGCGGCGCTGAGGCGGGCGCTCGGCAGCGCGGCTCGGGGAAGGTGGTACGCCCTACGGGACTCGAACCCGTGTTTCCGCCGTGAAAGGGCGGCGTCCTAGACCGCTAGACGAAGGGCGCGGTCGCGGCGCGCCCGTGCGGGCGCCGCATCGGCTGGTACACCCTACGGGACTCGAACCCGTGTTTCCGCCGTGAGAGGGCGGCGTCCTAGACCGCTAGACGAAGGGTGCGTCAGCCGGTGTGCGCGGCGGGATAGCGGCTCGGCCGCCTCCATGCAAGGGTCGAGATAAGCCTGCGGCCACGCCGCGCAAGAGGCCCGCTCAACAGGGGTCGGCCGCGTCCTCGAGGCGCAGCTTGGCGCGCCTGCGCCCGCCCCAGTCGTCGATCTCGAGCCGGCCCGCGACGTGCAGCGCGCCGCGTGCGGCGGCGCGCTCGGTCAGCAGGCGCGCGAGCCCGCTCTCGCCCGCGCCGAAGGCGATCGCCGCGAGCGGGCGGCCCGCGGGCCCGGCGAGGCGCAGCGAGGCGTGGCCCTTGTCGGAGACCTTCACGTACGTCGGCACCACGCCCGCGAGCGCCACCCGCGGCGGCGGGCTCGACTGGCCGAAGGGGCCGGCGCGCTCCATCGCCGCGACCAGATCGGGCGTCGCCGCCGCGGGCGCCACCAGGCCGTCGACGACGAGCGCCTCCGGCTCGGCCGTGCCGGCGCCGGCGGCCTCCAGCCTCGCGGCGAGGGCGGCCATGGCCTCGGCGGCACGATCCGGCGCTACGGCGAGACCCGCGGCCATGCGGTGCCCGCCCCCCTTGGCGATCAGCCCCTCGCGCGCGAGGGCAGCGACGCTCGATCCGATGTCCACCCCCGGCACCGAGCGCGCCGAGCCCTGCAGGAGCTCGCCCGCGCCGCCGAGCACCACCGCCGGGCAGCCGAAGCGCTCGCGCAGCCGTCCCGCGACGATACCGAGCACGCCCGGATGCCAGGACGGGTCGGCCGCCCAGGCGAGCGCCGCGCCCTCGGCGAGCCGCGCCTCGGCCTGCACCGCCGCGGCCGCGGCCGCCTCGGCCTCGATCGAGCGGCGCGCGGCGTTCATCGCCTCCACCTCGGCGGCGAGGCGCTCGGCCGTGGCACGGTCGGGCGCGGTCAGGAGACGCGCGGCGAGCGTCGCGTCGCCGACCCGCCCGCCCGCGTTCAGCCGCGGGCCGAGCACGAAGCCGAGGTCGCTCGACCGCGGCGGCGCCACCAGCCCGGCCGCGTCGGCGCGCGCCGCGAGGCCGGGCCGCACGCGGCGCGCCATCACCGCGAGGCCCTGGCGCACGAAGGCGCGGTTGAGCCCGGTCAGCGGCGCCACGTCGGCGACGGTGGCGACCGCGACGAGATCGAGCGCGGCCATCAGATCGGGTGCCGCGCCGCCCTTCGCCCTCAGCAGCCGGTTGGCGGCGACGAGCACCAGGAAGGCGACGCCGGCCGCGCAGAGCTGGCCGAGCCCCGAGGCGCAGTCGGCGCGGATGGGGTTCACCACCGCCACGGCCTCGGGCAGCGCCTCGCCGGGCAGGTGGTGGTCGATCACCACCACGTCCGCGCCCGCCGCCCGCGCGGCGGCGACGGGCTCGTGCGCGACCGTGCCGCAGTCGAGGCAGACCACGAGGTCGTGGCTCTCGCCGAGACGGCGCATCGCCGGCACGTTCGGCCCGTAGCCCTCGGTCAAGCGGTCGGGCACGTAGAGCGTCGCCTCGATCCCGGCCGCGTCGAACCATTCGGCGAGCAGCGCGAGCGAGGCGGCGCCGTCCACGTCGTAGTCGCCGAACAGCGCCACCCGCTCGCCGCGCAGGGCCGCGCGCGCGAGGCGTCCGGCGGCGTCGTCCATGCCGATGAGCGTCGAGGGGTCGGGCATCAGCGCGCGCAGCGTCGGGCTCAGGTAGCCCTCGGCCTCGTCGGGCGCGACGCCGCGGCTCGCGAGGATGAGGCCGACGAGGCCGGGCACGCCGGCGGCCTGGGCGATGGCGAGGCCGAGGCGCTCGGTGTCCGCGTCCGGGCCGGCCCATCGCCTACCCGTTGCGGAATGCACCACGCCCAATACTGCATGTCGGTCGAGCATGGGGTATCTGAACCACTCGCCGAGTCCGGGGGCAACCGGAACGGATCGTGATCACGCGCCGGCCTCGTCCAGGAGCCTCGCCACGAGGCCGCTGTACCCGCGCCCGAACAGGCGACGATGCACGAGCGCGGGGAACAACTGGTAGACCGGCCGCCGCTCGGCGAGGCCGGGCTCGAAGGGACCGTAGCCCTCGGCGAAGGCGGCACCGGGGCTCGCGAACAGCGACAGCATGGCGAGATCGACCTCGGCGTGGCCGTGGTAGCAGGCCGGGTCGATCAGCGCGACCGCGCCGTCGCGGCCGACCAGCACGTTGCCCACCCAGAGATCGCCGTGCAGGAGCGAGGCCGCGGGCCGCGCCGGCAGTCGCTCGCCGAGCCGTCCGGCCAGCGCCTCGACGCGGCGGGCGAGACCCGGATCGACCGCCTCCAGCCCCGGCAGCAGTCGGCGCTCGGCCCAGAACGTCGGCCAGTCCTCCGTGGGGGTGTTGTCGAGCGCGACCGCGCCGAAGGCGTAGTCGTCGTACCAGCCGTAGCGCGCCCCGGTCGCGTCGTGCAGCCGGCGCACCGCGTGACCGAGCAGGCGCCAGGCGCCCGCGTCGAAGGACGCGTCGTCGTCCATCGCCTCGATCACCAGCGCCGCGTCGTCCGCCGCCAGGACGGCCGGACAGGGGACGCCCGCCTCGGCCAGGGCGCCGAGCATCGCCGCCTCGACCCGCGGCGCCGGGCCGGACTTGACCACCGCCTGCCGCCCGTCCTCGAGCACGAGGCGCAGGACGTCCGAGACCATGCCGCCGGCGACCGCTTCCGCCTGCCGGACCCGGGCGCCGAGGAGCGCCGCGGCGCGGTCGGCGAGCCCGGCGCTCATCGCCCCGGCTCCGCCGTGCGCCCCGCTCCGGGAAGCCGGCGTCCTCCGCCCGGCACCCGCGCCGCGGCGGCGCCCTCGCCCGTGTTCCCGACACCGACAGTCATCGGGCGTCCTCCCGCCCGGCGCGCCCGACCGGCGCAGGCCTCGATCCCGGCCGCGGGACGGCCCGGGCGCAAGCCTGCCGGTCATCGCCCCGACATGCCGCGCTCGCGGACGGAGCGATCGCGGCATGGACCCGCCACCCGGCGGAACGCACGCGCCGTCGGCGAAGCCCGGAGCGGCCCGCCCCCGACGATGCGGCCGCACCCCTCGCCGGCCGGGCGTCCCCCACCGGCCCGAGGGAACGCGCCCGGCGCCGTCGCGCTTGCCCTTGCCCGGAAAGCGGGGGAACGGACGGCATGGCGCCCATGGGACGGATCATCGGGGCGGGGCTCGCGGGGGCGGCCCTCCTCGCCCTCGCGAGCTGCGCGGGCACCGAGGGGCAATCGGCCTCGACGCGCGTCCTGCTCGGCCTCGCCAACCTGCCCGACACCCTGCTCGCGCGGCCTGCGGTCGAGGACGCGCCCTTCGGCGCGCACCGCCTCGCGCTCGATCTCTACCGCCCCGACGGCGCGGCGCCCGAGGGCGGGTGGCCGCTCGTCGTGTTCTTCTACGGTGGTGCCTGGCAGACCGGCGAGAGAGGGCAGTACGCCTTCGCCGCGACCGCGCTCGCCGAGGCCGGCTTCGTCGCGGCGGTGCCGGACTACCGCAAGTACCCGGCCGTGCGCTTCCCCGCCTTCATGCGCGACGCCGCCGCGGCGGTGGCGACGGCCCGCGCGCTCGCGCCCGGGCACGGGGGCGACCCCGACCGCGTGCTGCTCGTCGGCCATTCCGCCGGCGGGCACATGGCCGCGCTCCTCGCCTACGACCGGCGCTACCTCGTCGAGGCCGGCGTGGCGCCTGCGGCGATCGCGGGCGTCGCCGGCCTGGCCGGCCCCTACGACTTCACGCCGCAGGCCGAGGACATCCGCGCGATCTTCGGCCCGCCCGAGCGCTATCCCGCGATGCGGACCGGGCGCTTCGTCGCGCCGGGCGGGCCGCCGATCCTGATGCAGCTCGGCGCCGAGGACGCGGTGGTCGGCCGCGTCAACATCGAGCGGCTGTCGGCAGCACTCGTGGAGGCCGGGGTCTGCCACGCCTCGGCGATCTATCCCGGTCTCGACCACGCCGGGCTGGTGGCCGAGCTGACCTGATACTTCCGCCGCGGCAGCGAGGCCGTCGCGGACCTGACCGGCTTCCTCCGCGCCGCCGCGGCGGGCCGGGCCTGCGCCTGGACCGAGCGCTTCGAAGCCGGCTCCGGCGGTTGATCCTGTTTCGTTTCTTAAAAGCCCCGGTTCCGTTCGGCTCACGCATCCCGAGGTTGTGCGCGCGAGCGCCGCACCCCGACGGCACGCCCTGACGCGACCGTGCGGGGCTGCTAGCCTCGCCCCGTCGCGACAGGGAGCGCCGCCATGATCCGCCTCGCCGTCCTCGCGTTCGCGCTCGCGCCGCTGCCGGCGCTCGCGAGCCTCTGCCACACCTTCGTCGAGGGAGTGCCGGGCGTGCGCTACGCCCAGATCGGCACCGCGAGCGACGCGCGCGCCGAAGCCGTCGAGATCGAGTACGTCGCCCATTCGACCTACCGCATCACCACGCCCGCGGGCGTGGTGATCGCCACCGACTTCTTCGGCATGGCCGGCCAGGGCGCGGTGCCGGACGTGGTGACCATGAACCACGCGCACTCGACGCACTACACCGACTATCCCGATCCGGCGATCCGCCACGTGCTGCGCGGCTGGAACCCCGACGGCGACGGGCCGGCCGAGCATCTGCTGCGCACGGACGACGTGGTGGTGCGCAACGTCACCACCGACATCCGCAGCGGCTGGTCGGGGCGCGAGCCGGACGGCAACTCGATCTTCGTGTTCGAGACCGCGGGGATCTGCATCGGCCATCTCGGCCACCTGCACCACACCCTCTCCGAGCAGCACTACGCCATGCTCGGACGCATGGACGTGCTGATGGTGCCGGTGGACGGCACCTACACCATGAACCTCGACGACATGATCGGCGTGGCCGACCGGCTGAAGTCGCGCATCGTGCTGCCGATGCACGCCTTCGGACCGGGCTCGATGCGGATCTTCCTCGACGGGCTGGCCGGGAGCTTCGCGATCGAGCGGGTGGACGCCCCCTCGATCCGGGTGGGCGTCGACAGCCTGCCCGAACGCCCGACCATCGTGCTGACCTCGCGCCACCGCCTGCGCGGCTTCGACTGAGGTCGCGCCGGGCCGACGGCATCGGCAGGGCCGGACCGCCGATAGAACCGGACCGCCGGCGTCCACCCTTTGCGCCGGCGATCTTTCGTCGTATATTGAGGGATGGTGCCAGGCCGTCCGATGGACGCGCCGACGCACCGCCCGAACCGAGTTGGATCGAACGATCGCTTCAGAGGAGACCGAGCGATAGCCAGGAGACCGCACAACGCGCCGCCGACGCGAGATACCGGCCCGCGCGTCAACCGCCAGATCCGGGTCCCCCAGATCCGTCTGATCGACGAAAACGGCGACAACATCGGCGTCGTCCGCCCCGAGGAGGGCGTCAGCATGGCCGAGGAGGCCGGCCTCGACTTAGTCGAGATCTCGCCGAACGCCTCGCCCCCGGTCTGCAAGATCATGGACTTCGGCAAGTTCAAGTACGAAAGCCAAAAGAAGGCCGCCGAAGCCAAGAAGAAGCAGCGCGTCATCGAGGTCAAGGAAGTCAAGTTCCGCCCGAATATCGACGACCACGACTACGACGTCAAGATGCGCTCGGTCTACAAGTTCCTGACCGAAGGCGACAAGGTCAAGATCACGCTGCGGTTCCGCGGGCGCGAGATGGCGCACCAGGAACTCGGCCGTGATCTGCTGCAGCGCGTGGCCGGCGACGTCGACAGCATGGGCAAGGTCGAATCGATGCCCAAGCTGGAAGGCCGGCAGATGATCATGGTGATCGCACCGCAGCGCCAGCAGCAGGCCGCCGCCGCCGCGCAGCAAAGCCAAGCCGCGCCGCAGCCGCAGCAGCGCGCCTCCTGAGCGTCCCGGCCGGCGCGTCCGACGCGCTGGCCGAGAGCCCGCTCTCACCGGCACGCGAACCGGGCACGATCGCCCTCGTCCGCCCCGGCGGCGGACGGGCACCGCCCGCCTCTCCGAGACATGGCCCGCGCGTCTCCGGACGGCCGTCCGGCGCACCGCTCATGCCTCGCGCCGGTGCGCCTCCAGCGCGACACACACGTCGTCGGGCACGGGCAAGGCGCGCCCCACATCCGGGTCGAAATAGACGTAGACCGTTCGCGCTCGCACGCAGTGGCGCCCGCCCTGCCAGATCTCCTCGTCGAGCGTGAAGCTCCTGGTGCCGACGCGCTCGACCCAGACGCGCACCACCGCCTCCTCGGCGAGGTAGAGCTGGTCGAGATAGTCGATCGTGGTCGACACCACCGTCGCGCGCCAGCGCGCGAACGACAGATCGGGCGTCAGGATCGCGAAGACGCCGCGCCGTCCGGCCTCCAGCCAGACCGGCACGGTGGTGTTGTTGATGTGGCCCGCGCCGTCGGTCTCGGAGACGCGGGGGACGATGGTGGTCTCGAACATGGAAGGCCGTCGCTCGGGCGTGGGGGCGACAGTCTAGCGCCCCGCCCGCCGGCGCGTCACGCCTGCGCCATCGCGAGGCGCAGCGCCGCCGCCTCGTCGCCCGCGCCGATCACCGTGCCGCACCACCGTGCGATCGCCGCCGGCGAGGCGTCCTCGCCGTCCGCGAAGCTCCGGAAGGGCGACCAGTCCGCCCCTTCCTCCACCATCAGACCGCCCGCCGCAGCGACGAGGGCGAGGCCGCCGGCCACGTCCCAGACGGCGGTGCGCCGCGACAGCGAGGCGGCCATGGCGCCCGCGGCGACGAAGGCCAGCTCGATCGCCGAGGAGCCGGTCATGCGCGCGGCCAGCCCCTCGCCCGTGCGCCCGCCGGGCGCGCCGGCGACCGGGCAGCGGCTCGCCCTTCCCGAGCGCTCGACCCGCACGCCGTCGAGGAACAACCCGCCGCCCGCCCGGCCGTGGTAGGTGCCCGGCCCGAGCGCGGGCGTGGCCGCGCACCAGACCGCGCCCGCGACCGGCCGGCCGTGCGCGAGCACGCCGATCGAGCAGGCGTAGAGCGGCAGGGCGTTGACGAAGTTGACCGTGCCGTCGATCGGGTCGAGCGCCCAGGCGATGGCGGCGTCCTCGGGGCCGGCGACCGCGTCCTCCTCGCCGATCACGGCGTGGTCGGGAAAGCGCCGCGCGATCTCGGCGCGGAGCATCGCCTCGACGGCGCGGTCGATCGCGGTGACCGGGTTCGCGATGCGCTCCTCGTCGCCCCCGCTCTTGTCGTCGATCTCGAAGCCCTCGGCCAGCGCGGCGCGGATGCGTGCGCCGCCCGCGGCGGCGAGGTCGGCGGCCGCGCGCTCCAGCGCCGCGGCGTCCTCGTCGGTCATGACATCCCCCCTCGCTCGGCGATGGGAAGGATGGCGCGGCGCGGCGGCGCGTCGAGATCAGTCCTCGCCGATCACCTGGCGCAGCGCGGCGAGCTTGGCGGCGAGGTGGGCGGGCAGGATCGCCGACAGACGCGCGGCGTCGCGCGCCCGGAGGGCGGCCAGGATCTCCTCGTGCTCGGCCAACGCCTCGGCCCCGCGCGCCTCGGTCAGGTTGGCGCGGAAGCGCGCGCGGCGCACGCGCCCGGCGAGGCTCTGGGTGGTGGCCGCGAGGGTCGGGTTGCGCGCGGCTTCCAGGATCGCGTCGTGGATACGCTCGTTGAGCCGGAAGTAGGCCGGGCGATCGCGCACCTCGTAGCGCTCGATCATCGCGGCGTGGAGCCCGGCGATCTCGACCACCTCGGCCTCGGTGGCGAGACGGGCGGCGCGCTCGCCGGTCAGCCGCTCCAGCGCCTGCATGACCGGGAACACCTCCTCCAGTTCGGCGAGCGTCACGGCGGTGACCGAGGCGCCGCGGTTCGGCGCGAGCGCGATCAGCCCCTCGACCGAGAGCAGCCCGAAGGCCTCGCGCAGGGGGGTGCGCGAGACGCCGAAGCGCTCGCAGAGCACGCGCTCGTTCAGCTTCTCGCCCGGCGCGATCTCGCCCTCGACGATCATGCGCCGCAGGTGGTCGGCGATCTCGCGCCCGAGGCTGCGCCGCTCGATCAGACGCTCGACGTTCATTCGGCGGCCATCCTCTGCGTCGCCGCGCCCGCGCCTCGCCCCGACGCGACCGCCTCGGCGAGGACGAGCGCGACGTGGCGCGCCTCGCGCCCGGCGAGGTCGGCGATCTGGTGGCGACACGAGGTGCCGTCGGCGACGATCAGAGTGTCGGGATCGGCCGCGCGGACGGCCGGCGCCAGCGACGCCTCGCCCATCGCCTTCGAGACGTCGAGCGTCTCGGCCTGGTAGCCGAAGCTGCCGGCCATGCCGCAGCACGAGCTGTCCACCGTCTCGACCGAGAGCCCCGGCACCAGGCGCAGCACCCGCTCGACCGCGCCCATCTGCGCGAAGGCCTTCTGGTGGCAGTGCCCGTGCAGGAGCGCGCGCGAGGCCACCGGGCCGAGCGGCAGATCGAGCGCTCCCCGGTCCATCCGCTCGGCCAGGAACTCCTCGAACAGCATGACGCGGCGGCCGAGGTCGTCGGACCAGAGATCGGGGCCGAGCAGCCGCGGCGCCTCGTCGCGGAAGGTCAGGAGGCACGAGGGTTCGAGCCCGACCACCGTCGCGCCGCGCTCGATCGCCGGGCGCAGCGCGCGGGCGGTGCGCTCGATCTCGGCGCGGGCGCGATCGGCGAGGCCGGTCGCGAGATAGGTGCGCCCGCAGCAGAGCGGTCGGCCGTGGTCGGGGGCGATCGCGTGCGCCACCTTCAGGCCGGCCGCCTCCAGCACCGTCTCGGCGGCCGCCAGATGCTCGGGCGCGTACCAGCGGTTGAAGCTGTCGGCGAACAGGACGACGTCGGCCGTCTCCATGTCGTGGTGGCGGCCCCGGTCGCGGAACCAGTCGGCGCGGAAGGCCGGCAGCGGCCGCTCTGCCGCGATGCCGAGCGTGCGCTCCATCGCGCGGGCGAGCGGGGCGACGCGGTTTCGCAGGTTGGCGATAGGGGCGAGGCGGGCGGCGACGGGGGCGTAGCGCGGCATGAAGGCGACGAGGCGGTCGCGCCACGACAAGCCGCGCTCGGCGACTCGCGCGCTCGCGGTCTCGGTCTTCATCTTGGCCATGTCGACCGACATCGGGCACTCGCGTCGGCAGGCCTTGCAGGCGACGCAGAGCCTCATGGTCTCGGCGACCGCGTCCGAGCCGAGCCCGCCCGCGATCTGCCCGGTCATGGCGAGGCGCAGCGTGTTGGCACGCCCGCGCACACCGTCGGCCTCGGCGCGGGTCACGCGGTAGGAGGGGCACATGACGCCCCCCTCCAGCTTGCGGCAGGCGCCGTTGTTGTTGCACATCTCGACCGCGCCCTGCAGGCCGCGGCCAGCGCCGGTGTAGCCCGGCCAGTCGAACACGGTCTCGCGCTCGATTGCTTCGTAGCCCGGCGGGTAGCGCATGAGGCTGCGGTCATCCATGCGCGGCGGGCGCACGATCTTGCCGGGGTTCAGCGTGGCGCCGGGGTCGAAGCGGTCCTTCACCGCCTCGAAGGCGCGGGCCATGCGCGCGCCGAACATCGGCTCGTGGAACTCGGAGCGCACGATGCCGTCGCCGTGCTCGCCCGAGTGCGAGCCCCGATACTCGCGCACCAGTTCGAACGCCTCCTCGGCGATCGAGCGCAGCGCCTTGACCCCGGTGTCGAGCTTCAGGTTGAGCACCGGGCGGACGTGCAGCGTGCCGACGCTCGCGTGCGCGTACCAGGTGCCGTCGGTGCCGTGGCGGTGGAAGATCGCGGTCAGCCGCTCGGTGTAGTCGGCGAGGTCTTCGAGGCGGACGCAGCAGTCCTCGACGAAGCTGACGGGTTTGCCGTCGGTCTTCATCGACATCATGATGTTGAGGCCCTGCTTGCGCACCTCGCCGATCCGGCCCTGGAGGCCGGGGGCGACGGCCTCGACCACGCCGCCCTCCGCCTTGCCCGGCGTGTCCCAGGCGTAGCCGAGGTCGTGCATGACGCCGTGGAGCGCGTCGAGGCGGCGGTGGTTCTCGGCCGCGTCCTCCTCGGCGAACTCGACCAGCAGGAGGGCGGCGGGGTCGCCGCGCACGAACTCCTCCAGCACGGGCCGGAACACGGCGTTCTCGCGCGCGAGGCCGATCATGTTGTGGTCGACCAGCTCGACCCCCACGGGGTCGAGCGCGACCAGATCGGGCGTCGCCTCCATCGCCGCGCGGAAGCTCGGGAAATGACAGACGCCGAGCAGCTTGCCCTTCGGCGGCAGGGGCGAGAGCTTCAGCGTGATCGCCTCGGAGATCGCGAGCGTTCCTTCCGAGCCCACCAGCAGGTGCGCGAGGTTCACGCCCCCCCCGTCGCTTCGCCCGCCGATCAGCGCGTCGAGGTTGTAGCCGCCGACCCGGCGGTCGACGTCCGGGAAGCGCGCGCGGCTCTCGTCGGCCTCGCGCCCGCCGAGCGCCATGAGGTCGTCGATCAGGCGGCGGTCCGGCCCGCCATCGCAGTTCTCGCCCGGCCGCACCTCGCCGAAGCGCGCGCGGCTACCGTCGGCCAAGAGCGCGGCGATCGCGAGGACGTTGTCGCGCGAGGTGCCGTAGCGCCGCGAGCGCGCGCCGCAGGAGTTGTTGGCAGTCATGCCGCCGATAGTGGCGCGCGAGCCGGTCGAGACGTCGACCGGGTACCACAGCCCGTAAGGCTTCAGCGCCTTGTTCAGCGTGTCGAGCACGCAGCCGGGCTCGACTGTGGCGGTCCGGTTCTCGGCGTCGATCTCCAGGATGCGCCCCATGTGGCGCGAGAAGTCGAGCACCACCGCCTCGCCCACCGTCTGCCCGCACTGCGAGGTGCCCCCGCCGCGCGGCAGCACGGCGACGCCCTCGGTGCGGGCGAGGTCGAGCGTGGCGGCGACGTCCTCGCGGCTCTGTGGCACCACGACGCCGACCGGTGTCATCTGGTAGATCGAGGCGTCGGTGGCGTAGCGTCCGCGGCTCGCGGCGTCGAACAGGACCTCGCCGCGCACCGCGCCTCGCAGGCGGCGGGCGAGCCCCGAGCCGGTCGCGTCCTCGATGGTCCTCATTGACAGCCCCGTTCGCGGCGTATTTTGTATACGAAATTCATCGCACCGACCGGGGCGCCGCGCAACACGTGCCTCCACCGAAGGGGCGGCGTGCCGCAGGGCCGCACCGGGGCGCCGCGACAGGGGAGAGAACCGATGGCCGACAGCCAGCGACAGGCGGGGCGCCACTTCCTGCAGATCCCGGGCCCCACCAACGTGCCCGACCGGGTGCTGCGCGCGATGGACTACCCGACCATCGACCACCGCGGCCCGCGCTTCGCCGAGATCGGCGCGCGCGCGCTGGACGGCATGAAGACGATCTTCAAGACCGGAGGCCAGGTGGTGATCTACCCCGCCTCCGGCACCGGCGCCTGGGAGGCCGCGCTCGTCAACACGCTCTCGCCCGGCGACCGGGTGCTGATGTGCGAGACCGGGCATTTCGCGACGCTCTGGAAGCGGCTGGCCGAACGGCTCGGCCTCGTCACCGAGTTCATCGAGACCGACTGGCGCACGGGCGCCGACGAGCCCGCGATCGAGGCGCGGCTGAAGGAGGACGGGGGCCGCGAGATCAAGGCGGTCTGCGTCGTCCACAACGAGACCTCGACCGGCTGCACCTCCGACATCCCGGCGGTGCGCCGCGCGATCGACGCGGCCGGCCACCCGGCGCTCCTGATGGTCGACACCATCTCCTCGCTCGCCTCGATCGACTACCGCCACGACGAGTGGGGCGTCGACGTCACCGTGGCAGGCAGCCAGAAGGGGCTGATGCTGCCGCCCGGGCTCTCGTTCAACGCGGTCTCGGAGAAGGCGCTGAAGGCGTCGAAGGACGCGCGCCTGCCGCGCGCCTACTGGGACTGGGAGGACATGGCGGGGCCGAACGCCAAGGGGTTCTTCCCCTACACGCCGGCGACCAACCTGCTCTACGGCCTCGTCGAAGCCGTCGACATGCTGCACGAGGAAGGGCTCGATCGGGGCTTCGCCCGCCACGACCGCCACGCCGCCGCGACGCGCGCGGCGGTGGAGGCCTGGGGCCTCGAGATCCTCTGCCGCGAGCCGCACTACTATTCGTCCTCGCTGACGGCGGTGACGATGCCCGAGGGGCACTCGGCCGACGCCTTCCGCAAGGTGGTGCTGGAGCGCTTCGACATGTCGCTCGGCGCCGGGCTCTCGAAGCTCGCCGACCGCATCTTCCGCATCGGCCACCTCGGCGACTTCAACGATCTGTCGCTGACGGGCACGCTCGCGGGCGTCGAGATGGGGCTCGGCCTCGCCGGCGTGCCGCACCGCGAGGGCGGCGTGCAGGCGGCGATGGCGGTGCTCGCGGGCGGCGACGGGGCGGCGGCGGCCAAGGCGGCCGAGTGAGCACCATCGTCGCCCGCGACGCGCGGGCATACGACCGAGCGCCGGCCCGAACCGGCGTCGACCAGACACAAGGGAGGAGAGACCAATGAAGTACGCCACCATGGTATCGGCCGCGGCGCTCGCGCTCGGCCTCGGCGCGGCCGCCGAGGCCAAGGAGTTCCGCTTCGGCCACGTCGGCGCGCCGGGCTCGCTGTTCGAGGCGACCGCGAACGCCTTCGCCGAGTGCGTCGAGCAGAACTCGGACGGCGAGCACACCGTCGCGGTGTTCGGCTCGTCGCAGCTCGGCGGCGACCGCGAGATGCTCCAGAAGCTGAAGCTCGGGCAGATGGACTTCTCGCTGCCGTCGTCGGTCATGTCCTCGGTCGACCCGACCTTCGGCGTGTTCGAGATGCCCTACATCGTCCGCGACCGCGACCACATGCGTCGCGTGTCCGAGCAGATGGGCGACACGTTCCAGACTGCCGCCAACGACAACGGCTTCCACATCGTCGGCTTCGTCGAGAACGGCTTTCGCCACATCACCAACAACGTCCGCCCCGTGAACACGCCCGACGACCTCCAGGGCGTGAAGCTGCGCACGCCGAACGGCGAATGGCGCGTCAAGATGTTCCAGCTCTACGGCGCCAACCCGACGCCGATGGCGTTCTCGGACGTGTTCACCGCGCTCAAGACCGGGGTGATCGACGGCCAGGAGAACCCCTACGCCCAGATCGCCTCGGCCAAGTTCCAGGAGGTGCAGGAGTATCTCTCGGTCACCGGCCACGTCTACACGCCGGGCTACATCCTGACCGCGAGCCGCACCTTCGACGGCCTGTCGGAGGACCAGCAGACGCTACTGACCGACTGCGGGCGCGAGGCGCAGGACTTCACCTACGAGAAGGCGGCCGAGCTCGAGACCGAGCTTCTCCAGGTCATCAAGGACGCGGGCGTCGAGGTGAACGAGGCCGACAAGCAGGCTTTCGTCGACGCCTCCGGTCCGGTCTACGACGAGTTAGCGAACTCGGTCGAGGGTGGGCGCGAGCTGATCGACCGGGTGCAGGGCCTCGCCGAGGGCTCCTGACGCCAGACGGGGGCGCCCGGCGCGGCGCCCCCTCCCCCCACGCCACGGGCGCGGCCGGCGCCCCCGGGACCCCCGTCATGCTCAAGACCGTCGCCAAGGGGCTGGAGGCGCTGCTCGAATGGGCGGTGATCGCGCTCATGGTGATCCTCACCGTCGTGGTGATCGTCGCCGTGCTGGCCCGCCTCGCGGGCAGCTCGTTCTCCTGGTACGACGAGGTCGCCTCGGTGCTGCTCGCCTGGATCACCTACTACGGCGCGGCGCTGGCGGCCCTGAAGCGCAAGCACATCGGCTTCGACGGCGTGCTGCTCGCCCTGCCCTGGCCGACGCGGCTCTACGGCGCGCTGTTCGGCGAGGCGGTGACGCTCGCCTTCTTCGCGCTCCTCGCCTGGGCGGGCTGGGAGGTGCTGATGGTGCTCGAAGGCATGGGGCTGACCTCGCTGCCCTGGGTGCCGGTGCAGCTCACGCAGTCGGTGATCCCCGTGGGCGCGGTCCTGTTCATCGTCTGCTCGCTCCTCAGCCTGCCCGAGTACCTCTCCATGGTGCGCGAGGGCGTCTCGGCCGAGGAGCGGGAGATCGAGCACGAGATCGCCGAGGCCGAGGCCACCTTCGGCACGCCCGCGCGCGGCGCGGAGCGCGAGTAGGAGACGCCCCATGCTGCTCGCCCTGATCGCCGTCACCCTCGTCGTGCTGATCTGCCTCAACGTGCCGATCGCGGTCGCGCTCGCGGTCGCGGGCGTCGTGGGGCTCGTGGCCAACGAGGGCACCGGCGGGCTCGTGACCGTCGCGCTCGACATGTACAACGGCGCGACCAGCTTCGCGCTGACCGCGATCCCGATGTTCGTGCTCGCCGGCGCCATCATGAACGCGGCCGGCGTGACGGACCGGCTGATCGCCTTCGTCTCGACGCTGATCGGCTTCGTGCGCGGCGGCCTCGCCATGGTCAACATCGGCGTGTCGCTGTTCTTCGCCGAGATCTCCGGCTCGGCGGTGGCCGACGTCGCAGCCCTCGGCTCGGTGCTGATCCCGCAGATGAAGAAGCGCGGCTACTCCGCGCCGCTCTCGGCCGCGGTCACCTCGTCCTCGGCCTCGCTCGCGATCATCATCCCGCCGTCGATCCCGATGATCCTCTACGCCGTGTCGTCGAACACCTCGGTCGAGGAGCTGTTCGTGGCCGGCATCGTACCCGGCCTGATCGGCGCGGCCGGCCTCATGGGCGTCGCCTACGTGTTCGCGCGGCGCTACAACCTGCCGACCGAGGAGGCGTTCAACCTGCGCGACCTGCGCCGCACCTTCGTCGCGGCGCTGCCGGCCTTCTCGCTGCCGGTCATCATCCTCGGCGGCATCTTCGGCGGCTTCGTCACCGCGACCGAGGCCGCGGGCCTCGCGGTGCTCGCCGCCTTCGTGGTCGGCCTCTGGTATCGCGACATCGACCTGCGCCACCTGAAGCGGGCCATGCTGGACGGCGGCATGCAGACGGCGGTGGTGATGGTGCTCGTCGCCGCCTCGGTGCTGGTCGGCGGGTTCCTGACGCGCGCGCAGATCCCTCAGGAGATGGCCGCGGCGATCCTGGAGCTCACCGACAGCCAGTGGGTGATCCTGCTGATCCTGAACGCGTTCTTCCTGTTCATCGGCTGCTTCCTGCACTCGGCCGCGGCGATCATCCTAGTGATCCCGATCGTGATCCCCCTCGTGAACCAGGCGGGCATCGACCCGGTCCACTTCGGCCTCGTGGTGACGCTGAACCTCGCGATCGGCCAACAGACGCCGCCCGTCGCCTCGGTGCTGATCACCGCCTGCTCGGTCGCCAAGGCCCGGATCTGGGACGTGAGCCGCGTCAACCTGCCGTTCGTCGGCGTGCTGCTCGCGGTGCTCCTGATCTGCACCTACGTGCCGGCGATCCCGATGTTCCTGGTGGAGTACTTCTTCCGCTGAGCGGCGGCCGACGGCTCGGGCCGGCGCACGGCTCGCGACCGGGACCCGGGGGCGGCCGCCCCCGAGCCCCGCGCCGCGTCAGGCCGTGCCCTTGCCCAGCACGTCCTCCATTCGGATCGGCAGCTTGCGCAGCCGCACCCCGGGCGCGTGGAACACCGCGGTGGCGATCGCCGCCGCCGTGCCGACCACGCCGATCTCGCCGATGCCCTTGGCGCCGAGCGGGTTGATGTAGTCGTCCCGCTCCTCGAGCATGCCGATCTCCATCTCGCCGATGTCGGCGTTCACCGGGATCAGGTACTCGGCGATGTTGTCGTTGACGTAGCGCCCGAGGGCGCGGTCCATCTCGGTCGCCTCGTGCAGCGCCGCGCCGACGCCCCAGACCAGGCCGCCCATCAGCTGCGAGTGGCCCGCCTTGGCGTTCAGGATGCGCCCGGCCGCGAAGGAGGCGGCGATGCGCGGCACCCGGATCGAGCGGGTGCGCGGGTTCAGCCGCACCTCCACGAACTCGGCGCCGAAGGCGAACATCGCGTGCTCGTCGTTGACCGGCCCCGTGACCGCGAAGCCGCCGTTGTAGACGCTCGCGATCTTCTCCCTCGCGAGCGCGGGGTGGGCGTAGTCGGCCGTCGTCTCGACGCGCTGCATCGGCGTCGCCTTGACTGCGTCGGCGAGCGCCATCGAGCCGCCCTGCCCGCGGATCTCGCCGCCGGCGAATTCGAGCGACGACGGGTCGGCGCCCTTCAGCGGCGTGTCGCCCTCAGTGACCGCCTCGGCGAGCGCCGCGCGGACCTTGTCGCAGGCCATCCAGACCGCCGAGCCCGCGGAGGCGGTGGTCACCGAGCCGCCGGCGATCGGGGCGACCGGGTAGGCGGTGTTGCCGAGCTTGGCGACCACTCTGTCCACCGTCAGTCCCAGCCGCTCGGCCGCGACCATGGCGAGCACCGTGGTCGCGCCGGTGCCGACGTCGTGCGCGGCCAGCTCCACCTCGGCCGAGCCGTCGCCGTTCAGCCGCACCCGCGCCGAGGCCGGCGAGATCAGGGTCGGGTAGCACGACGTCGCCACGCCCCAGCCGACCATCTCCCCGTCGGTGTTCATCGAGCCCGGCTCCATGGAGCGCTCGGACCAGCCGAAGCGCTCGGCGCCGTCGCGGAAGCACTCGACGAGGCTGCGCGAGGAGAACGGCACCCCGGTGATCGGGTCGGTCCGCGTGTCGTTCCTGATGCGGAACTCGACGGGGTCGATGCCGGCCGCGTAGGCCAGCTCGTCCATCGCGGTCTCCAGCGCGAAGAAGGTCGGCACCTCGTTCGGCGCGCGCATGAAGCCCGGCGTGTTGACGTCGGTCTGCTGCGTCAGCTCGCGCACGCGGATGTTCGGGCAGGCGTACATCCGCGTCGTCATCTCGGTGCCGGGCAGCACGATGGTGTCGAAGCGCGAGGTCTGGCCGATCTGGTCGTGGCGATAGGCCACGAGCCTGCCGTCCGCGTCGCAGCCGAGCGAGACCTCCTGGCGCGTCTCGGGCCGGAACGAGGCCACCGTGTACATCTGCGCGCGCGAGACCATCAGCTTGACGGGCCGGCCGAGGTCGCGCGCGACCACCGCCGTCAGCGTGACGTAGGGGGCGACCGTCGCCTTGGAGCCGAAGGCGCCGCCGACCAACGGGCAGATTACCTGGACGCGCCCCGGGCTCATGCCGAGCTGCTGCGCGAGCGCCATCTGCGTGGTGGTGACCGCCTGCGAGGGCAGGTGCACCGTGATGCCGTCGCCCGCCGGCACGACGGTGGTCCAGAACATCTCGATCGGGTTGTGGTGCTGGATCGGGGTCTCCCAGGTCCCCGACACCGTGTGCGCCGCGCCCCGCATCGCCGCGTCCGCGTCGCCCACGCTCTTGGTGAACGCGTCGACCGGCGTCGGCTCGCCCTCTGCGTCCCCGAGCGTCGGCACCGGGGTCTCGGTCTCGTAGTCGGCCCGCACCTTCGCCGCCGCCTCGCGCGCGGCCTCCAGGCTCTGGGCGACGACGTAGGCGATGACCTGCCCGCCGTAGCGGATCCCGGCCTCGCGCATCGGCCAGAAGCTCGACTGCCCGAGCCCGCCCGAGAAGAAGCTCTCGATCAGCTCGTAGGAGGGCAGCGTCTCGTGGGTGTAGACCCGCACGACGCCGGACACGGCCTCGGCGTCCGAGACGTCGATCGAGACGATCCGCCCCTTGGCGACCGTCGCGGTGACGAGCTGGCCGTAGAGCGTGCCGGCGGGCTTGACGTCGCCCGCGTACTGCGCCGCGCCCGTGACCTTCTCGCGCCCGGTGACGCGGTTCTGCGGCTTGGTGAGTATCGTGTCGCTCATGCCTGAGCCCTCGTCTTGGCCACCATCAGCGCCTCGATCACGGTCTCGATCCCGAGGGGCACCTTGAAGGCGTTGTGCTCGAACGTCCTGGCGCCCTCGAAGGCCGCCTCGCCGGCGCGGCGCGCCGTCTCGGGAGTCAGCGCCTCGCCCCTGATCGCGTCCTCGGCTTCGCGCGAGCGCCAGGGCACCGTCGCCACGCCGCCGAGCGCGATGCGCGCGTCGGACACCGCGTCGCCCTCCATCGCCACGGCGACCGCGGCCGAGGCGTTGGCGAAGGCGTAGCTCTCGCGGTCGCGCACCTTGTAGTAGGTCGAGCCCTTGCCCATCGCCGTCTTGGCGACGCGGAAGGCGGTGACGATCTCGCCCGGTCGCAGCACGGTCTCGCGCTCGGGGTGGTCGCCGGGCTTCAGGTGCAGCGCCTCGAAGCCGATCTCGCGCGGCCCGTCCGGTCCCTCGATCTCGACGGTGGTGTCGAGCGCGACGAGGCCCTGCGCCCAGTCGGAGGGGTACATCGCGATGCAGGCGTCCGAGGTGCCGAGCACCGCGTGCAGCCGGTTCACGCCCCCGACCGCGGGGCAGCCCGAGCCCGGCTCGCGCTTGTTGCAGGCGAACGACGTGTCGCGGAAGTAGGGACAGCGGGTACGCTGGAGCACGTTGCCCCCGAGCGAGGCGACGTTGCGAAGCTGCGGGCTGGCCGCGAGCCACAGGCTCTCGGTCAGCACCGGGTAGTCGCGCTTCAGGGTCTCGTGCCCGGCCATCCCGGCCATGGTCACGAGGCTGCCGAGCCGGAAGTGGTCGTCCGCCTCCTCGATCCGGTCCATGCCGAGCCCGGTGATGTCGACGAGCCGCGTCGGCCGGCGCACGCCGAGCTTCATCAGATCGACCATGGTGGTGCCGCCGGCGAGGATGGCGGCGCCGTCGGCGGCCGCGGCCTCGGTCGCGCGCGCGAGGTCGTCCGCGCGCAGGTAGCTGAAGGGCTGCATGATCAGACCTTTCCGTCGCGCACGGCGACGATCGCCTTGACGATGTTGGGGTAGGCGCCGCAGCGGCAGAGGTTGCCCGACATGTACTCGCGGATCTCGGCCTCGGAGGCGGCGTGGCCCTCCTCGAGGCAGGCGACCGCGCTCACGATCTGGCCGGGCGTGCAGTAGCCGCACTGGAAGGCGTCGTGCTCGATGAAGGCGCGCTGCATCGGGTGCAGATCGCCCGCGGGATCGGCGAGGCCCTCGATGGTGACCACCTCGGCGCCGTTCGCCTGCACGGCGAGCTTGAGGCAGGTGTTGACGCGTGCGCCGTTCACCAGCGCGGTGCAGGCGCCGCACTGACCGTGGTTGCAGCCGACCTTGGTGCCGGTGAGCCCGACGTGCTCGCGGAGGTAATCGACCAGCGTGGTGCGCGGGTCGATCGCCGCGCGGTGGCGCCGGCCGTTCACCGTGATCTCGATGCGGGCGAGGTCGTCGCCCGTGGCCTCGGTGGCCGGTTCGGTGGCGCCCCGCGCCGCCGGGGTGATCAGGGGCGCCGTGACGGCGCCGAGAAGGCCGCCCTTCAGGATCGTCCGGCGGTCCTGTCCGGACGGCCGGTCCTTGCCTGTCTCGCTCATGGGTGGGGATCCGATGGTTGCCGCGACATCGCCCGAGGCCAACAGGGGGGCTAGGACATCGTTGCCCCCGGACCCGGCTCGGTACCTGTATCGAAACGAAACAATCTCATGCCCTCGGGTGAGCGGAACGCGATGGCGCCTCGTGGTGCTCCCGTGGTCGGATCCGCCGCCGCACCCGCGCGAGCCCGACCCGAGGTCGACCGGACCGCAACGCCGTCGGACCCCGCGCGTCGGCGGACGGACCGCGCCGGCGGCTCAGGCCGGCGCCTCGCGGCGCGTCGCCCCTTCGCCCGCGTCGCGCACGCCCATCGCGCGGTAGAGCGCGAGGTGGTCCCCGACCATGCGCCTGGCCCGGAAGCGACGCTCGAAGCCCGCGCGCACGCCCGCGCGGTCGAGCGCGAGGGCGCGGCGGCCCCCCGCGACCGCGCCCTCGACGTCGTCGACCACGACGCCGGTGACGCCGTCGTCGACCACCTCCGCCACGCTGCCCCGGCGCCAGGCGACGACGGGGGTGGCGCAGGCCATCGCCTCGATCATCGCCATGCCGAAGGGCTCGGGCCAGTCGAGCGGGAAGACGAGCGCGGCCGCGCGGCCGAGGAAGTCGGCCTTGTCCGCCTCGCCCACGAGCCCGACGAACTCGACCCCGTCGCCGAGGCGCGGCGCGACCTCGCGCGCGAAGTAGCCGTCGTTGCCGTGATCGACGTAGCCCGCGAGCTTCAAGGGCATGCCGAGCGCGCGCGCGACCGCGATCGCCCACTCGGGGCGCTTCTGGTCCGACAGCCGGCCGAGGAAGGCGAGATAGCCGCCCTCCCCGCCGCCGGGCGGATAGCGCCCCGGCTCGATGCCATGGTGGATCACGTGGGCGCGGCCCATGCCCTCGGGCAGCATCCGCCGCTGCGCGTCCGAGACGCAGACCACGCGCGCGTCCCGGAAGTGCGCGAACAGCGTCCGGCGGTCGCGCTCGTCCACCCGCCAGTGCAGCGTGGTGACCACCCGCGGGTCGTCGCCGAACAGCGCGTAGTGGAAGAACTCGGTGTGGAAGTGCAGCACGTCGAAGCGGTCGGCGACACGCTTCAGGCGGTCGAGCATGGCCGCCTCCTCGACCTGGGAGAGCGCGCCGATGTCGCCGCCGCGCTCGCGCAGCGGCAGGCATTGCGCCGCGACACGCGCGCGAGAGCGCGAGCCCTCCGCGGCGAACAACGTGACCTCGTGGCCCGCGTCCGCGAGGCCATCGGCGAGGCTCGCCACCACCCGCTCGATGCCGCCGTAGCCCTGCGGCGGGCAGGGCAGCCCGAGCGGGGCGATCTGCGCGATCCTCGCCAAGGACGTGCCTCCTGATCTGCCACCGCGAGGAACGGACCCCGCGATCCGGGGTTCCGAGCCAGCATTCTGCGCCGTATCGCAACAAGCTCGGAGGGGCCGTGACGCCACGACGCCGAGAAAGCGCATGACGAGGATCATGCACATCGCGCTTCAGGGCTGTCTCGGCGCCCGCGGCGTGCGCATCGGGCTGACGGCCGACACCGGCGGGCACATCGCCTACCTCCTCTCGCTCGTCGCCGCCCTCGACCGCACCGGGCGCGTCGAACAGGACGTCGTCACCCGGCAGTTCGCGAGCCCCGCGCTCGGCCTCGTCGGCCAGCACGAGAGCGAGCCGCTCGGCGGCGCGTCGCGGCTCCTGCGCGTGCCGGGCGCGGAGCCGGGCTATCTGCCCAAGGAGGCGCTCTGGCGCGATCTGCCCGCGCTCGCCGACGCGCTGGAGGCGCGGCTGCGCCGCGATCCCCCGGACCTGATCCACGCCCATTACGCCGACGCCGGCAGCCTCGCGCTCGCGATGCGCGAGCGCCTCGGCCTCCCCTTCGTATTCACCGCCCACTCGCTCGGGCGGGCCAAGGCGCAGGCGATGCCCGATCTCGCGCGCTCGGCGACGCTGGCGCGGCGCGTCGAGGCCGAGGACCGGGCGATCGCGGCGGCCGATCTGGTGATCGCCTCCTCGCGCGACGAGCGCGAGCGCCAGTACGGGCTCTACGCGCGCCCGCGCCGGATCGAGGTGATCGCGCCGGGCTGCGACCTCGCCCGCTTCGAGGCGGCGCAGCCCACGGCCTCGGTGGCCGAGGCGGTCGACCGCTTCCTGCATCGCCCCGAGAAGCCGCCGGTCCTGGCGCTCGCCCGCCCAGTCAGGCGCAAGAACCTCGCCGCCCTGGTCGATCTGTTCGGCCGCTCGGAACGACTGCGCGAACGCGCCAACCTCGTGATCTACGCCGGCTGCCGCGACGACCTCGGGGCCGAGGAAGCCGAGAAGCGCGAGGTGTTCGCGGAGTTGTTCGCGCTGATCGACCGCCACGACCTCTGGGGCTCGGTCGCGCTGCCGAAGCGCCACGAGCCGGGCGAGGTGCCCGCGATCATGGCGCTCGCCCGCCGGCGGGGCGGCGTCCACGCCACGCTGGCGCACGGCGAGCCGTTCGGGCTGACGCTGGTCGAAGCGGCGGCGGCCGGACTGCCGGTGGTCGCGCCGGCGAGCGGGGGACCGATCGACATCCTCGACCAGTGCCGCCACGGGCTGCTCGTGCCGCCGAACGACGCGCGGGCGGCCGAGGACGCGCTCCTGTCGCTCCTGGAGAGCCCCGCGCTCTGGCGCGCCTCGGCCCGCTCGGGGCGCGAGCAGGCGGCGCGCTTCACCTGGGACGGCCACGCGGCGCGCTATCTCGACGCGCTGGAGCGCGCGGGACTGGTCCACCCGAGCCGGCCCCATCCGGTCGCGAGCGCGGGATGAGCCCAAGGATCGCAGCCTCGTCGAGCGGACTTTCAGCTTGGCTGGCGAGGGCCGCTTCCCGCTCCGCCCCGTGAGCGTCAGCCTCTGCACGCTGGTGCGCGGACGGCGCGGCCATCTCGACGCGCTGCTCCGTGGCGTCGCCGCCTCGACGGCGCGCCCGCGTGAAGTGGTGATCGCCTGGGTGCAGGAGGCGGCCTTCGACGCCCTGCCCGACCCCGGCTGCCCGGTAGTCCACGTCTTCGCCCCCGGCGAGCCGATCCGCCTCGCCGCCGCGCGCAACCGCGCCACCGCCGCGGCGCGGGGCGAGACGCTGGTGTTCCTCGACGTCGACTGCCGCCCCGCGCCCGACCTCGTCGCGGGCTTCGAGGCCGCGGTCGCCCTAACCGACGCGGCGGTGATGGGAGCGGTGCGCTATCTCGCCGAGGACGACCCCGAAGGCGACTTCGAGACGGCCTGGGCCGCGGGCGCGATCCACCCCGCCCGACCGGAACCCGAGACCGATGCGCCGCTCGCCGTGCCGGACGCCACCCTCTGGAGCCTCGCCTTCGCGCTGCCCGCCCGCGCCTTCGCCCTCGCGGGCGGCTTCGACGAGCGCTTCGAGGGCTACGGGGGCGAGGACACCGACTTCTCGCGCGCGCTCGATCGCGCCGGGGTCGGGCTCCACGCCACGCGCGCGGCGCGGGCGGTGCACCAGTGGCACCCGGTCCACAAACCGCCGCTCCAGCACTTCGACGCGATCGTGACGAACGCCCGGCTGTTCCGGGCGAAGTGGGGCGCGTGGTGCATGGAGTACTGGCTCGACCAGTTCGCCGCGGCCGAGCTGATCGACTGGCGCGAGGACGCCGACCGCCTCGTCGTGCGCCGCCGGCCGAGCGAGGCCGAGATCGCCGCGAGCCTTCGGCCCGGCACGGTGCGCTTCAGTTGACCGCCCTCGACGCGCTCCGCCGTGCCTGGCCCGAGCGCCCGGTGGACGATCCGCCCCGCCGCGTCGCGGTGGTGGGCAACGCGCCGCCCGAGGCCGACCACGGGCGCGAGATCGATGCGGCCGACGCGGTGTGGCGGATCAACAAGGCGCCGGGTCTCGACGGCGCGCGGGGCCGTCTGGTCGACCGGCTGTTTCTGGTCAACTGCGGCGGGCAGATGCGCGAATGGCTGGGCGACCCCGGCTTCGCGCATCGCGACCCGGTCGCGCGGGCGGCGCTCGTGGTGCTGGCGATCGATCCGGCGACCACCCCGGCGCACGAACTGGCGAGCGAGGACGGGCGCGACTGGACGCCCGAGGCCGCCCGCCACCTCGGCGACGCGGGCCGGCCGGTCTGCCTCCTGCCAGGCCACGCCTTCCGCGCGAGCGTCGACGCCCTCGCCCGCCTGTCGACACGGGCGCGCTTCGCGCCGAGCACCGGCTATCTCGCGCTGCGCGAAGCCGTGCTGGCGTGGCGTCCGGACGACCCGCCGGTCGAGGCCTGGGGCTTCGGCTTCGAGGGCTGGGAGGGCCACGACTTCGCCGCCGAGCGGCACTGGGCCGAGGGCGAGGTCGCGGCGGGACGGCTCAGGCTCCGCGGTCCTTGACCACCGCCCTCCCCCGTCCGACCGCCGTCTCGTAGATCGCGAGCGTGCGTCGCGCGAGCGCGCCGGGGTCGAGCCCCTCGACGTGCGCCCGCCCGCGCGCGCCGAGACGGGCGGCGAGGGCGGGGGCGTCGAGCAGCCGCGCGACCGCCTCGGCGATCGCCGCGCCCTCGGTCGCCGCCGCCAGGAGCCCCGCGCCGGTCTCGCCGAGGTAGGCCCGCGCGCTCGGATCCTCGGCGGAGGCGACGAGCGGACGGGCGAAGGCGCCGGCCTCGCGGTAGACGTAGCCGTAGGACTCGTAGCGCGACGGCGCGAGCACGAGGTGCGCGCTCGCCAGCACGCGGGCCATGGCCGCGTCGTCGAGCCGCCCGTGCAGCACGACGCCCGCGCGGGTTTCCGGGGCGAGCGCGGCGAGGTGCATCGCCGCCTCGGCCGCGTCGAGGCCGACGCCGTGCAGCTCGACCGGACGGCCGGCCGCGCGCAGCCGCGCGAGGGCGTCCAGCGCCTCGGCGAAGCCCTTGCGCCCCTCGGCCCGGCCGACGAAGGCGAGCCGCCAGGGCGGGGCGGCGGCGCCCGGGCCCGCCCGGGGGCCGAGCGCGGGCCGCCGGGCGGGGGGCGCGGGGTACCCCACCACCGGGGCGGGGGGGGGGCGGGAGGG
>JBHJHI010000034.1:0-13248 GCA_050330995.1 Paracoccaceae bacterium | reverse complement strand
GCCCTCGCCGGACGGCTCGCGCCCGGCGGCGCGGCCGAGGCGGCACCGCCCCGGGCGCCGGTGCTCTTCGTCGTCGGCTCGCGGGCGGCGCGCACGCGTCGCCAGCTCGCCGTGCTCGCCGAGCGGCTGCCGGGCCTCGCGGTGGGCGAGACGGCGGCCGAACCCGACGAGGGGGCGCGGGCGGTCGCGCTCGTGCCGCCCCGCGACGAGGCCGGGCGCGACCCCGACGCCGTCGCCGCGGCCCTCGCCGACGAGGCGCGCCGCCTGATGGCCCGCCTCGCGCCGGGCCTCGTCGTCGCCACGGGCGGCGACACGGCGCTCGCGCTGCTCGACCGCCTCGGCGCCGGGACGATCGAGGTCCTCGGCGAGCCCTGGCCGGGCGTCGTGCGCTCGCGCCTCGGCCCCGACGGCGCGACGCTCGTCACCAAGGCCGGCGGCTTCGGCGCCGAGACGCTGTTCGCCGACGTCGCGGCCTGGGCGGGCCTGCTCCCCGGGGGACGCGTCGAGGGTTGTCCGTTGGTATGAAAGGTCTAGGCTGATCCCCGTCGACACGCCGCCGCGGCCCGCCGGCCGCGAGCGGACACAGAACAAGACCGACGCGGAGGAAACAGCCGATGACGAAGGGAAGCCTCGCCGCCCTGGCGCTGGCGGCCGGCATGACGGCCGTCGCGGGCCCGGCGCTCGCCAAGGACCTCAAGTTCGCGCACGTCTACGAGACGTCCGAGCCCTTCCACAAATGGGCGGTCTGGGCGGCCGAGGAGCTGGAGAAGCGCACCGACGGGCGCCACACCATGGAGGTCTTCCCCGCCTCCTCGCTCGGCAAGGAGGTCGACATCAACGAGGGCCTCGGCCTCGGCACGGTGGACGTGATCTACACCGGCAACCAGTTCGCCGGCCGCTTCCACGGCCCCATCGGCATCGCCGGCGCGCCCTACATGTTCGAGAGCCTCGACCACTGGAAGGCCTACCGCGACAGCGAGCTGTTCGACGAGCTGTCGGAGGGCTACCGTGACGCCACCGGCAACGAGATCATCACGCTGAGCTTCTACGGTCGGCGCCACGTCACCTCGAACAAGGAGGTCGACACGCCCGCCGACATGGAAGGCGTGAAGATCCGCACCCCGAACGCGCCACTCTACATGATGATGCCCGAGGCCGTCGGCGCGAACCCGACGCCGATCGCCTTCGCCGAGGTCTATCTCGCCTTGCAGCAGGGCACGGTGGACGCGCAGGAGAATCCGCTCAACACAATCCGCGCCAAGAAATTCTACGAGGTCCAGGACTACATCAACCTGACCGGCCACATCACCGACAGCCTCTTGACCATCGTCAGCGGCCTCACCTGGGGCGAGCTGTCGGAGGAGGACCGCCAGATCCTGTCCGAGGTGCTGGTCGAGGCCTCGGAGAAGGTGACGCAGGACATCCAGCAGAGCGAGGAGGAACTGGTCTCCTGGTTCGAGGAGCAGGGCGTCACCGTCAACCAGGACGTCGACGTCGAGGCCTTCCGCGAGGCCGTGGTGCCCTACCACACCGGCGACGACGTGGACTGGTCGCAGGAGACCTACGACCGCCTCCAGGGACTCGCGGCCGGGGGCTGAGCGCCGGCGCCGGCCGCGCCCGCGCGCGGGGCCGGCGGTCTCCCGCCCTGTCCGACCCCCGGAGGTGACCATGACCGCGCCGCACGACGGCGACGACATCGCGTCGTTCGTCGAGGAGGAGGACGAGCCTCCCTTCAGCTTCTCGGAGTACGGCGTCGAGGACTACGCCGTCCTCGTCGTGTTCTGGCTGCTCGCCCTCGACGTCTTCCTGCAGTTCTTCTCGCGCTTCGTGCTCGGCGACTCGATCGGCTGGACCGAGGAGATGGCGCGGTATCTGCTGATCGCGGTCGGCTTCCTCGGCGGCGCGATGGCGGTGCGCAACAACTCGCACATCATGATGGAGTTCATGTACCGCTACATGCCCGACCGCGCCGGGATCGCGCTCGGGCTGGTCGTGGACGTGATCCGCCTCGTCTTCTTCGCGCTGCTCGCCTGGCTCACCTGGGAGCTGGCCGGACGCACGCGCTCCTACATGGCCTCGGTCGATATCCCGAAGAGCGTCGTCTACTACGCCGCCTTCGCGGGCTTCGCGCTGATGGTCCTGCGCACGCTGCATCGGGGGTGGGCGACCTGGCCCGCCCGCCTCGCGCAACTGCGCGACGGCGCCGCCACCGGGGAGGACGCGCGATGACCACCGTCACCGAGAGCGTCCGCGCCGGCTCGCGCGCGATCGCGCCGCTCGTGCTCCTCGCGGGCGGCCTGCTCACGCTCGGCCTCGCCTTCGCGGGCTACGCGATCGGCTTCCTGTTCGCCGCGCTCTTCACCATGCTGCTCGCGGGCGTGCCGGTCGCGCTCGCCCTCGCAGGGTCGAGCGCGCTCTACATCTACATCTTCGCGGGCGTGCCCGACTTCGTCGTGGCGCACCGCATGATCAACGGCGTGGACAGCTTCCCGCTCTTGGCCATCCCGTTCTTCATCCTCGCGGGCACGCTGATGAACGGCGCGGGCATCACCTACCGCCTGTTCGACTTCGCGAGCGCGCTGATGGGCTGGATGCGGGGCGGGCTCGGGCACGTCAACATCGGCGCCTCGATCATCTTCTCGGGCATGTCGGGGGCTGCGGTCGCCGACGCGGGCGGGCTCGGGACCATCGAGATCAAGGCGATGCGCGAGCGCGGCTACGACGCCGACTTCGCGATCGGCATCACGGCGGCCTCGTCCACCATCGGGCCGATCATCCCGCCGAGCCTGCCGATGGTGATCTACGGCGTGATGGCCTCGGCCTCGATCGGCCAGCTCTTCGTCGCGGGGCTGATCCCCGGCCTCGTGATGGCCGCGACCCTCATGGTCATGGTCGCCTGGACCGCGCGCCGGCGGGGCTACCCGCGCGACACGGCGTTCTCGCTGCGCCGGCTCTGGCGCACCTTCCAGCGCGCCTTCCTCTCGCTGCTCACGCCGCTCATCATCGTCGGCGGCATCATCTCGGGCGCCTTCACCCCGACCGAGGCCGCGATCGCGGCGGTGGTCTACGCCCTCGCGCTCGGCGCCTTCTACCGCACGCTGCCACCGCGGCGGCTGATCCGCATCAGCATGGAGACGATCGAGACCACCGCGATCATCCTGCTCGTGGTCGCCGCCGCCTCGATCTTCTCGTGGATCCTGATCTCCAGCCGCTTCACCGACGAGTTCGCCGCGCTGCTCACGGGATGGACCGACAACCAGGCGGTGATCCTGATCCTGATGACGCTGATCATGCTGGTGGTCGGCTGCTTCATGGAGACGGTGGCGGCGATCACCATCCTCGTGCCGGTGCTGCTGCCGGTGGCGGTGAAGATCGGCGTCGACCCGGTCCACTTCGGCGTCATCATGGTGCTCAACCTGATGATCGGGCTGCTGACGCCGCCCGTCGGCATGGTGCTCTACGTGCTCTCGCGCGTCGCCGACGTGCCGTTCGAGCGCTGCATGCGCGGCACGGCGCCGTTCCTGATCCCGCTCGTGATCTCGCTCCTGCTGATCACCTTCGTCCCGGCGATCTCGATGTGGCTGCCGGGCCTCGTCTACCGGTGAAGCCCCGCCGCTTCCCGCCTCGCGAGACGCCCGCTAGGGAAGGCGGGGGACGCGGCGGCGGTTTTCCGTTTGGCGGCCGCTCCCGTCCGTCCCATCTAGGAGGCGTCGGCGGGGGCGGCGCGACCGAGAGGCATGACCGGACAGACGACGATCGAGCGCAGGACGCTCTCGGACCAGGTGGCCGAGCGGCTGGAGCGCGATATCCGCGAGGGGCGCTACGCCGCCGGCGACCGCCTGCCGCCCGAGCGCGCGCTGATGGCCGAGTTCGGCGTCGGCCGCCCGGCCGTGCGCGAGGCGCTGTTCTATCTCCAGAAGATCGGCTTCGTCGCGATCGCGAACGGCGCGCGGGCGCGGGTCATCCGCCCCGGCCTCGACGACGTGGCGCTGCGCCTCGCGAGCGCGCTGCGCGGCACGCTCGACGACCAGACCGCGCTGCAGGCGGCGCGGGTGATGTTCGAGGTCGCGCTCGCGCGCGAGGCGGCGGCGCGGGCGACGCCGGCCGACGTCGCCGCGCGGGAGACGGCGCTGGAGGCGAACCGCCGCACGCTCGGCGACGAGCGGGGCTTCAAGCGCTCGGACGTCGCCTTCCACGCCGCCCTCGCGGCCGTGGCCGCCAACCCGGTCGTGGCGGCGGCGCACGACGCGCTCGCCACTCTCCTCGACGACCGGCGGGCGGAGGCGTTGCAGCGCCCCGGCGAGGACGCGGCCGCCCTCGGAGCGCACCGCGCGATCGCGGCGGCGGTCGCCGCCCGCGACCCGGACGCGGCCGAGGCCGCCATGCGCCGCCACCTCGCCCATCACTACGGCAGCTTCCGCCGGCTGCGGGAGGGTCAGGGCCGCTGAGCGGTTGCCGGCCCGAGCGGTGCGCCCGGCGTCGCGAGAGCGCACCGGGACGATCCGGTGCGCGCGACCCGATCGGGACGGACCTACGCGCCGGACGATGCGCCGAGAGCCGGGCCCGGTGGAGGACGGGCGCCGCCGCCTCGGACGCCGAGGGACGCGACACCGAGGACGCGGCCCGCGCCGGGATGCTGCCCCCCCTCGGCGGCGCCTTCGGCTTCAAGGGCGCCGGGCTCGGCGGGCTGGTCGCGATCCTGAGCGCCGTGCTGACGGGGGCGAGGCTCGACCCGGACATCGCGCCGATGGCGGGGCCGGACTTCGCCGCGCCCCGCGACGTCGGCGCCTTCGTGCTGGCGCTGCGCCCGGACGCCTTCGTGACGGCCGAGACCATGCGGGCGGGAGCGGGGTCACGAACGCGTCGGACCGGGGGCGAGGCCAGGGTGTCCGGCGAGGGCGCCGGCCCGCGGCGGGCTCGCCGTGCCGACCGCGTCTCCCCATGGCGCGGGCGCCGGCCGTCTCGCGGAGCGAACGCCGGAGCCCGTCTCCGCCGGGCGCGCCGCCTCATACGACCGGGGAGAGGAGCGGCTCGCCCTTCAGGTGCGCGCGCAGGTTGGCGACCACCAGATCGCCCATCATGCGCCGGGTCTTGTGCGTGGCGCTGCCCTGGTGGGGCAGCAGCACCACGTTGTCGAGCGCGAACAGCGCCTCGGGCACTTCGGGCTCGTTGGCGAAGACGTCGAGCGCCGCGCCGCCGAGGGCGCGCGCGCCCAGCATCTCGACCATCGCCGGCTCGTCCACCAGCGAGCCGCGCGCGACGTTGACGAGACAGCCCTCGGGGCCGAGCGCCTCCATCACGCGGCGGCTCACGATGCCCTCGGTCTCCTTCGAGCCCGGCGCGATCACCACGAGCCAATCGACGTCGCGCGCCATGGCTTCGAGGTCGTCGTAGTAGGGGAACGGCTCGTGCGCCTGACGGCGGCGACCGTGGTAGACCACCTCCATCTTCAAGACCTGGAGCCGGCGCGCGATCTCCTTGCCGATGCGCCCGAGGCCGAGGATGCCGACACGCTTGCCCGTCAGCTCGTCGGTGAGCGGAAAGCCGCCCTCGCGCGCCCAGCGGCCCGCGCGGACGTAGGCGTCCGCCTGCGGCAGGCGGTGCGCGAGCGCGAGCATCAGCATCAGCGTGACCTCGGCCACGCAGTCGTTCAGCACGTTCGGCGTGTTGGTGACGCTGACCCCGGCCCCGCGCGCGGCGTCCACGTCCACGGCGTCGTAGCCGACGCCGAAGGAGGCGATCAGCTCCAGCTTCGCCAGCGCCTCGATCACCTCGGCCGAGCAGCCGTGGTGGCCACCGGTGGCGACGTGGCGCGTCGTCGGCGCGAGGCGGTCGAGGAGGGCGGCGCGGTCGTCGGCCTGCCAGTAGCGGTGGATGGTGAAGTCCCGGTCGAGCTCGGCCGTGACATGGTCGTTCATCGGGCCGATCATCAGGAGGTCGGGCTTGGTCATGCGCTGGTCCTTCTCGGGTTCGCTCGTCGTCGCTCGGGGCGCGCCGATCAGGCGGGCTCCGTTCCCCGTCGCATACGACGCACGAGGAGGAGAATGAGCGGGAGGCACCACACCAGGATGGTGAAGACGCCGAGCCCCACCGCGATCGGGCGCTCGAAGAAGGCGAGCGGGTCGCCCTGCGCCTTGATCATCGAGGTGATGAAGTTCTGCTCCAGCATCGGTCCGAGCACGAGGCCGAGGATCGCCGGGGCTATGGGAATGTCGTTCTCGTCCATCAGGAAGCCGAGCACGCCGAACACCAGCATGACGATCACGCCGAACACAGAGTTGTTGATGGCGAAGCTGCCGACGATGCAGAACATCAGGATCACCGGCATCAGCACCCGCGTCGGGATCGACAGCACCAGGCTCGCGGCCTTGATCAGCACCCAGCCGAGCGGCAGCATGAGGAGGTTGGCGATCAGGAAGACGATGAAGACGGCGTAGATCAGCTGCGGGTCGTTGATGAACACCATCGGGCCGGGATTGATCCCCTTGACGTAGAGCACGCCGATCACGATCGCGGTGATCGAGTCGCCGGGGATGCCGAACACCAGCGCCGGGATCCAGGCGCCGCTGACCGCGCCGTTGTTCGACGCGCCGGCCTCGACCAGACCCTCGACGTGGCCGGTGCCGAACTTCTTCTTCTCGCGCGAGAACCGCTTCGAGACCGCATAGGAGATCCACGCGGCGATGTCGGCCCCCGCGCCCGGCAGCGCGCCGATGGCGGTGCCGAACACGCTGCCGCGCGCGACCTGCACGGGGTATTTCCTCAGGTTCCTCCACTGCGCGCGGAAGACGCCGGTGCCCGCGGGCGCCTCGCCGCGCGGGCGCTCGCCGCGGTTGACCACCGCGCGCAGCACCTCGGACACGGCGAAGAGGCCGATCATCGCCGGGATGAACTGCACGCCGCCCATCAGCTCGACCTGGCCGAAGGTGTAGCGCGGCTCGCCGGCCGGGTTGTCGATGCCGATCATCGAGGCGAACAGGCCGAGCACCAGCGCGATCAGGCCCTTCGGCACTGAGCCCGGCGAGACGAAGACGGCGCAGGACAGCCCGAGCACCACGAGCCAGAAGTACTCGAACGAGGAGAACTTGAGCGCGACCTCGGCGAGCGCCGGCGAGGCGGTCATCAGCACGATGGTGCCGAAGATGCCGCCAATCGAGGAGAACACGAGCGCGGCGCCGAGCGCCTCCTGCGCGCGCCCCGCGCGGGTCATGCGGTAGGCGTCCTCGACGTAGGCCGCGCTCGCCGGCGTACCGGGCATCCTCAGCATCGCGCCCGGCACGTCGCCGGCGAAGATCGCCATGCCCGTGGCGGTGACGATCGCGGCGATCGCCGGCACCGGCTCCATGAAGAAGGTGACGGGCACGAGCAGCGCCGTCGCCATCGTCGCGGTGAGGCCGGGGATCGCGCCCACGAACATGCCGAAGCAGGCCGAGGCGAGGATCACCCCGAGGACGTAGGGGTCGAGGACGAGACCGAGCGCGTCGACGAAGACCGACACGGCGCCTCTCCTACCAGAACAGCGCGGCGAGCGGACCGCGCGGCAGGGGCACGAGGAGCAGCCGGCCGAACGCCTGCTGGATCACCACCGCCGCGATCGCCGAGACGATCACCGCCGTCGGGACCGGGGTGCGCAGCGCGAGCATCAGCGCCAGCATGATCGCGAAGGCCGTCGGCACGAAGCCGAGGCGGTCGGCGAGGAGGATGTAGGCGAGCACGAGGCCGAGGGTCAGCGCGGCGCCGAGCACGGCCCGGCGCTCGCGCGCCCAGTCCGCGAGCCGCACCTCCGGGCGGCGCGCGCCGGCGAGAAGCGCGCGGCCGCAGAGGAAGGCGCCGAGGCCGAGGCCGAGCCAAGCGACGGCGAGCGGCATGGTCTCGGCGCCGTAGGCCTGGCCGGGGATAGCGGAGAAGCGCAGCGAGGACGCGTAGATCGCTGCGCCGACGGCGAGCATCAGGATCCCGAGCGCCAGATCGTCGAGTTTCACGAAGCCGCCTCCCCCTGTGGACCGGTTCGACGTCGGCGCGGGCGCGAGCCTTCGGCCGTGCCGGGCCATACGGGAGGCGAAGCGCGAAAACCGACCCACGGCCCGCCTCCCTCGACCGCTCGACTGGACACGGAGCCGGATCGCGGGCCGCGCCGGACGCGGGGCGCCGCCCGGCCGGGCGGCGTCCCGCGAACGCTCACTCGGCGGCGAGGCCGGCTTCCTTCATGACGCGCCCGAGCGCCTCGTCGTCCTCGGCGACGATCTCGGTCGCCTCCTCGCCGGCCGCCCAGCGCACGCCGAAGCCGCGCTCCTCCATGAAGCTCTGGTACTGCTCGCTGTCGTAGGCCTTCTTGACGGCCGCCGTCAGGGTCTCGCGCACGTCCTCCGGCATCCCGTCGGGGCCGACCACGGCGCGCCAGACCGAGAGCGTCCAGTCGGTGCCGGTGGTCTCCTTCAGCGTCGGCACGTCCGGGAACATGTCCTGGCGCTCGTCGGACATGGAGGCCAGCGCACGGACGCGGTCGGCCTCGATCATCGAGCGGCCCTCGGCCAGCGAGGCGGGCACGATGTCCACCCCGCCCGCGACCATGTCGGTGATGCCGGACGCCGCGCCCTGGCTCGGCACGAAGGTCACCTGGTCGGGGGGCAGGCCCTCCGACAGCATCCAGCCCGCGAGCGCCAGGTGCCAGATGCCGCCCTGCCCCGTGCCGGAGGCGTTGAAGGTGCCCTTGGGCTCCGACTTGATCGCTTCGAGCAGACCCTCGACGCTCTCGTGGTCGCTGTCGGACGAGACCATCACGCCCGCCGGGTCGGCGTTCACGAGGGCGAGGATGTCGAAGTCCTCGTAGGTGAGGTCGGTCAGGCCCTGCCAGTGCATCATGTCGATCTCGATCGTCATGATGCCGAGGGTGT
Organism: Paracoccaceae bacterium; assembly: GCA_050330995.1. Classification (GTDB taxonomy): domain Bacteria; phylum Pseudomonadota; class Alphaproteobacteria; order Rhodobacterales; family Rhodobacteraceae; genus Thermohalobaculum. Next base: position 4,354 of record JBHJHI010000034.1, on the reverse strand, counting down.
AGCCGTCCGCTTCGGCGTTCGCGATCGCGCTGTGGCCGACCACGCCCGAGCCGCCGGTGCGGTTGACCACGTTCACCGGCTGGCCCAGCTCCTCCTGCAGGAGCGAGGCGAAGACGCGCCCGACCGAGTCGGTGCCCCCGCCCGCGCCCCAGGGCACGATCATCTGGATCGGCCGGGTCGGATAGTCGGACTGCGCGGCGGCTGGCGCCGCGAGGCCGACCGCCGCGAGCGTCGCGAGCGGCATCGCCGCGACGATCGCGCGTCTGTTCATCGCCGCGGGAATCGCGCGTCTGTTCATCGGAAAGTCCTCCCTTCGTTCGTCGCCTCTGCGGGCGATCTGGCGGGGCGGCCGGCGCCGCCTCCGGTCGTCTCTCCCGGATCGTCCGGGCCGCCCCCTCGCGGGAGCGGCCCTTCGCGAGCCGCTCCCGGACGCTCGGTCAGGCGCCTCGCGGTGCCCTCGCCGGACCGCGCGGACGCTCAGCGCTCGCGCACCGGGACGCGGCCGCCCAGTTCCTCCTCTACGTAGGCGTCGACGATCTCGTCGAAGCGGTCCTCGGCCGTGAAGCCCGCGTCGCGCGCGCGGCGGGCGTCGAAGCCGCGCGCCCAGGTCCCGACCATCGCCTCGATCGCCGGATCGGGCCGGCGCTCGATCAACGCCACGGCGTCGTCGCCGCCGACGCGGCGCAGCGCCTCGATCTCTTCGGCGACCGTCACGCTGACGCCCGGCATGTTGAGCGCGCGCCGCGGGCCGAGCGCCGAGAGGTCGGCCTCGGCGGCGTGCAGGAAGAAGCCCGCGGCCGAGCGCGGCGAGACCATCCAGTGGCGCACGTCCTCGTCCACCGGCAGCACCGCGCGCTCGCCGTTCAGCGGCTCGCGGATGATGCCGGAGAAGAAGCCCGAGGCCGCCTTGTTCGGCGCGCCCGGGCGTACGCAGACCGTCGGCAGGCGCAGGCTCGCCCCGTCGAGGATGACGCGGCGGGTGTAGTCGGTGACGAGGAGTTCCCCCATCGCCTTCTGCGCGCCGTAGCTCGTGAGCGGCACGGCGTGGAAGTCGTCGTCGATCACGTCCGGAAGCGGCGCGCCGAATACGGCGATGCTGGAGGCGAAGACGAACCGGGGGCGGTAGCCGTCGCCGGCGCGGCGGATCGCTTCGAGCAGCGCGCGGGTGCCGTCGAAGTTGACCCGGTAGCCCTTCTCGAAGTCCTGCTCGGCCTCGCCCGAGACGACGGCGCCGAGGTGCAGGACGACGTCCGGGCGGCCGGCGATCAGGCGCTCGGCCGTGCCCGCGGCGGCGAGGTCGCCGGTCTCGACGCCCACGGCCGGTTCGGCGGCGTCGGGCGGCGCGGCCTCGACGACGTCCTGAAGGGTCAGCCGCTCGATCCGCGCGTCCCCGAGCCGCCCGCGCGCGACGAGGGCGGCGACGATCCTGCGCCCGAGCATGCCGGCGGCGCCGGTGACGAGAACGTGCATGGCTCCTCCCGACGGACCCGCTGCCGGGCGATTGTTGTCAGACAACATGCGTCGTTTCAACTCGGCCGATAGTGCTCGACGCGCCCCTTCGCGCATTCGTGGTGGTCGAGAACGGCGAAGGCCGCCGCCTCCGGATCGCGGGCGCGGATCGCGCTCAGGATGCGCTGGTGCTCGCGCAGGGCCTGGGCCTCGACGTCCGCCTGCGGGCTGTTCGTGCGGATCGCCTCGATCGAGAAGAGCACCGTGCTCGCGAGGAAGTCCGAGAGCGCGACGAAGTGCGGGTTCCCCGTGGCGACGGCGATCGCGTGATGGAACGCCTGATCGGCGCTCACGAAGGCGCGGAGGTCGCGCGCGGCGTGCATCCGGGCCTGCGTCTCGGCGATGCGCGCGAGATCCTCCTCGGTCCGCCGAGCCGCCGCGAGCCGTGCGGCGGCCATCTCGACGGGCGTGCGCAGCTCGAAGAGGGCGAACAGCCGGTCCGCGTCGTCGCCGGGCGCATCGTCGCCGAGGCGGAAGGCGCGGCGCGCGCCCGGCTCGGTCGCGAACAGGCCGCTGCCGCGAACCGAGCGGGCGAGCCCCTCGGACTTCAGCCGCGAGATCGCCTCGCGCACCACCGGGCGGCTCACGCCGTGCGCGCTCGCGATCGCCTGCTCGGTCGGCAGCCGCGCGCCCGGCGCGACCTCGCCGGAGCGGATGCGCCGCGCGAGCCCCTCCGCGATAGCCTCGGCCGAGGCCGCCCGTCCGCTGCACTCCTTCGGCGCGCGCGCCATTCCCGCCTCCTTGCCGGCGATCTTGTCTTACAACCGGGGCGGCGCTAGGCAAACCGGGACGAACGGGGAGGACGCCATGACCGGACGGGTCGCGCTGGTGACGGGGGCGGGCAGCGGGATCGGCGCGGCGGTGGCCGGGGCGCTCGCGGCGGCGGGCGACCGACTGATCCTGGTGGGCCGGCGGCAGGCGCCGCTCGACGCGCTCGCCGGGCGCATCGCGGCGGCCGGCGGCGAGGCCGTGGCCATGCCCGCCGACATCACCGACCCGGACGCGGTGAGGCGGCTGTTCGACGACGTGGCCGAGCGCCTCGGCCGCCTCGACGTGCTCTTCAACAACGCCGGCACCCTCGCGCCCGGCGTGGCGCTCGAGGACGTCGAGCCGGCCGACTGGCAGGCGATCGTCGCGGTGAACCTCACCGGCGCGTTCTACTGCACGCAGGGCGCGTTCCGGCTGATGAAGGCGCAGACGCCGAAGGGCGGGCGCATCGTCAACAACGGCTCGGTCTCGGCCTACGCGCCGCGGCCGAACTCGGCGCCCTACACCGCGACCAAGCACGCGATCACCGGGCTCACCAAGGCCACCATCCTCGACGGCCGCGCGCACGCCATCGCCTGCGGCCAGATCGACATCGGCAACGCGAAGAGCGACATGACGAGCGCGATCGAGAGCGGCGCGCCGCAGGCGGACGGCAGCGTGCGCGCCGAGCCCGTGATGGACGTCGCGCGCGTCGCCGAGACCGTTCTCCTGATGACGCGCTTGCCGCTCGACGCGAACATCCCGTTCGTGACGGTGATGGCGACGGGGATGCCGCTCTACGGCCGCGGCTGAGACGGGACGCCCGCGCCCCGGGGCCCTGTCGGCGACGCCGTCCTCGAACCGGAAGCGGGGCGGGCGGCCCTCGTCTCGAAGGCGTCGCGCCGCTACCGCGGCTCGGCCGGCCGAAGGGCGCGTCGTCCGTCGGGGGATGGGCGGAGAACACGGCCGGGAGTGTGGGATTCGAACCCACGGAGCCCGTGAAGGCTCGCCGGTTTTCAAGACCGGTGCAATCGACCGCTCTGCCAACTCCCGCGCCGGGCGTGCGATGTCGCGCCCGGCGGACGGGCTGTCAACGCCCGCGCCTCGCGTCCGGCGGCCGCGACGCCCCCGTGCGGCGCCTCGCGGCCCTCGGCGAGCGCGCCCCCGCGGTCGGGGAATGCGCGGCGGGCCCTGCGGGCTCGGGCCCCGTCCACGAACGGTGCCGCAGTTCTCCCCGCGCACGAGACACCGCCGCGCCCTCCGCCACGGGAGACACCGCCGTGCCTCCACCACGAGGGACACCACCGCACCGTCTTGCGCGCCGGAGGCGATCGCCCGAAGTTGTCGCGACGCCGCCGGAGTTCGGATGATGTCGCGCCTGCCGCTTGCCGCCGCTCTCCTCCTCGCGGGCTGCCTCGACGCGCCGCCGCCCGGGCCGGGCACGGCGCGCGGGCTGATCGCGGCGCCCGCCCCGGACACGGCCGAGACCGAGACCCCAGCGGCCGCGCCGGACGCCCCCTTCGACGCGGCGCTCCTGGAGGCGGACTACCGCGGGCCGTTCGACCCCCGCCTCGCCCCCCTGCCCGGCGTGTTCTCGGCCCGCTTCCGGGCGCAGGCGGGCGGCGGGCGCACGCTGCCGGGCGTCTGGGTCGCCCACCCGGCGGCGACCACGCACGCGCGCGTGCGCCTCCTCGCGCCCGCCACCGGGCGGGCCGCCGACGCGGCGCTGGTCCCGCACGTCGCGGCCGGAGCGCCGCTGCTCTCCTCCGAGGCGGGCGCCGCCCTCGGCCTCTCCCCCTTCGCCCCGAGCGAGGTGCTCGTCGTCGCGCTCGCGCCTCCCGGCGGCGGGCCGGACTACCGCATCGCCGCGGCCGGGTCGCAGGCGGCCGACGCCGCCCCGGCGGACGCCCCGGCTCCGGCGGAGGCCGCCCCCGGCGAGGTCCCGCCGAGCGGGGACGCCGAGCGCCCGGCCGGGCCACGGCCCCGGGAGGGCGGGCGCCCGACGCGGACCGAGCCCGCGGCGGAGGCCGTCGCCTCGCTCGACGCAGGCGGGCGGGCCGCGCCCGATGCCGACGAACCGGCGAACGCGGCGGCGGAG
>JBHJHI010000033.1:0-77372 GCA_050330995.1 Paracoccaceae bacterium | reverse complement strand
GGCGGCGCGACCGGCGCCACGAACAGCCAGGCGAGCGGCGGCCCCAGCGCCGCGCAGGCGGCGAGCGCCAGGCCGAGCGCGAGCTGCCCGCGCCGGCGCGCCCAGGGGCTGTCGGCCGCCGCCGCCGTCGCGCCGCCGCGGCCGTGCGCGCCCCAGGCCTCGCGCGTGGCGCCGAGCGCCATGCCGATGAAGCGCCCGGCCACCGCCGTCGCCGCGATCGGCGCGAGCGCGAGCGAGAACCAGACGTCGTTCAGGAGGCGCGTCAGGAAGCCGGGGCCGCGCTCGCAGGTCGCCGCCCCGATCAGGCGCGGCCCGTTGGCGATGATCAGCCCGCCCATGATGCCGGTCACCGCCCAGCCGCCGATCGCGGCGCCGTCGAGCCCGCCCGAGGCCACCATCACCGCGCCGGTGGCGATCAGCCCGAGCCAGGCGAAGGGGGCGACGTAGAACACGATGGCGAGGAACAGGTTCAGCTTGGCGCGCCAGGCGAAGCGTTCGCCGTGCTCGGCGAGCAGCTTCGCGTACTGCAGGTTGCCGAGCGCCCAGCGCTTCTCGCGGTCGAGGAAGTCCTGCAGCGTGGTCGGGCAGCCCTCGTAGCTGTGCGCGACGGTGACGAAGCGGCAGGCGTGGCCCTTGGAGGCGAGCAGCGCCACCTCGGCCATGTCGTGGCTCATCACCGTGCCGCCCCAGGGCGCGTGGCCCGAGAGGCGCGGCAGCGCGGCGTCGTTCAGGTAGCGCTCGATCCGGAAGATCGCGTTGTGGCCCCAGAACGGGCCGAAGACGCCGCGCCACCAGACGAGCCCGGTGGTCTGCACCCGGTAGGCGAGGTCGAGGCCGAAGGCGAGGCGGCGTCCGAGCCGGCCGCGGTGCGGCGCGAGCTTGACCAGCGACTGGATCAGCGCCGTGCCGGGCTGGGCGGCCAGTTCCTCGGCGAGCGCGCGCACGCTGGGGCCGCGCATCACGCTGTCGGCGTCGAGCACGACGCAGAAGTCGAAGCCCCCGCCGCGGGTCGCGAGCGCGTGGCGCAGGTTGCCGGCCTTCTTGTCGGCGCGCTCGGCGCGGCGGACGTGGCTGGTCGGCACCCAGGCGTCGAGCTTGTCCGCGAGCCGCTGTTCGGCCGCGACGACGGCGGGGTCGTCGCTGTCGGAGGCGAGGCAGATCTCGAAGCGGTCGCGGTCGGTGGAGAGATCGCGCGCGAGGTGGGTGAGCGCGTGGTCGAGCATCTCGACGGGTTCGTCGCGCACCGGCATGACGATCAGCGTCGCCGGCGTGGCCGGGCTCAGCCGATCGACGTCGGCGAGGGCGGGGAGAGGCTTCGCCACCGCGCCGACGATGCACTGCAGGAGCCCCATGATCGGCAGGAAGGTCGCGAGCGCCACCAGGATCGCCATCGGCAGCGCGGCGAGATCGCCGGCCTGGAGAAACAGCGTCGCCGCCCAGGCGGTCGATAGGCCGGCGCAGAGGCCGATGAGCGCGATCGCGCGCCAGACCGGGGCGTCGGGCTCGGCCGAGCGGGCGGGGCGCGCGGTGAAGGCGTTCGCGTGCGGCAGGGAACCGACCGGCACCGCCGCGTCACGAAGGAGTACTGAAGATTTCATCGCTGAACCTCTCCCGTTGCCCCTGCGCAACGCGAGCGAGCGGAAACGGCGCCACGCCGCCGATGAAAAATTTTTCCCTTGCAGGTGGAACCGCGAGATCTTTCCGCACCGTGGACGCGCAGGGGATCACGGGGTCGTCTCGAAGCTCTCCGAAGCGTGCCAGACGACCCAGCGGCCGTGGAAGTCGCCGCGGGCGAGCCGCTCGTGGCGCCCGCCCGGCCAGAGATCGAGCGTGAGCCCCGCGCCCGGCGCCCCGCCGTCGGCCTCGAAGCGCACCCCGGCGAGCGGGGCCGTCGCGCACGCCCGCGCGCCGGCCGCGCGGATCGCCGCCTCTCCCGCCGTGCGACGCGCGGGCGGCAGATACTGCCAGGCGATGGTCGAGAACACGACCCGGGCGAGCCCCGGACAGGGCAGGGCGAGGCGGCGGGCGAGCCAGTCGACGGCGTCGGCCCGCTCGACCCGAGGCGGACGCGCGGCCGCGATCGCCAGCGCGGCGTCGAGGCGGGCGCGGCGCTCGGGCTGATCGGCCCAGACGTAGCTGCGGAGCCGGCGCCGTGCCGCGGCCTCGGTCGGGTCGATCGGGGCGAGATCGCAGCCCGTGGCCTCGGCGATCACCGGCTCGACCCCGCCGGGGGGCGGACCGCGCCAGTCGGGCGCGAGGCGCAGGGACGAGCCGGGCGTGCCGGCGTCGAGCGTGCCTAGACGATAGGCGAAGCGGTCGAGGGAGAGCGCGAGCCCGGCGGAGGCGCCGAGTTCCCACAGCGCGAGCGGCAACCCGGTGCGCGCGGCCACGAGGCGCAATGCCGGCCAGATCGCCGCGGTGCGGGCGACCTCGTTGGTCTGGGGCGCGCGATCGAGCGCGGCGTCGAGTTTGGCCGCATGGGCGTCGAGCGCGCCCGCCACCGCCCTCCGGCCGGCCGTCGAGGGCTCGGCGGCCCCGAACAGCGCCGCGAGCGCCGCGTCCTCCCCGGCGAGCGCGATCGCCTGCAGACCGCCGCAGAGCCTCAGCGCGACCGCGTCGCCCGCCGCTGTCGGATCGCCCGGCCAGTCGAGCACCCGCGCGCCGAGCGGCGACGTCGGGTCCAGCGCCTCGATCAGCGTCTCGCAGAGCCAGGCGGTGAAGGGCGAGCCGAGGTCGCGGCAGGCCGCGGCCTGTCGTTCGAAGCTCGCGCGCACGCTCTCGGCCGTTCGATCCCGCATCCCGTCCCCGTCCCGGTTCTCCCGGAAGGGCCAACGCCCGAACCTCGGGCGTGGAGCGCCCTTCGGCCCGGGCGGGGCGCTAGGGCGTCGCCCCGAGCCTCGGCTCGATCCGCTCGGGTCGAACGACGTCCCGGCGTCGCGGTTCGACGCTCGCGCCGGCGAGGGACGCCGGCGACGTCATGCTCCCCGGATCGTGCTTGGTGAAACCGACGCCTGTCCCCCCGCGCCGCGTTGGAGACGACCCTGGGGCAGGGTCACGACCCGCGCCGGGGGTCGTCCGTCGCGAGGCGCACCGTCTCGTCCGCACGGTCCGTGTCGGCGACGCAACAGGACCGCGACCGCGACGACATGGCACGTCCCGACGTGGCGTTGGGGTATTCAACTCACCGTGATCGTTACGATATCCATCACCGCCGAACAGAAGGCGCCGTGCCTCGCGGGGGAGGGTCCGATGCATCTTCGCCACATTGCCACGCTGATTCTCGTCGCCCTCGCGCTGCCCGCGTCCGCGCAGGACGGCGCCGCCGAGGAGACGTTCACCCTGGGCCCGGCGGTGTCGGAGGTCGGGTCTGTATCCTCGTTCGGTCTCGCGGCCGGGGCGTCGCGTCCGTCCGTCGCCATCTCGGCGCTGCGCTCGCTCGACGACGCGCGGCTCGCGGAGCGCCGGCGTCCGTGCCCCTTCTCGGCGCGCACCATGCTCGGCGACGAGCTGAGCCCCGGCATGCGCCTGACGCTCGACACGCACGAGGGACGCCTCGCGCTGCTCCAGAGCCAAGGCGCGATCAACGACTACGTCTCGGGCGGCATAGACACGCGGCCCTGCGGGTAGGGCGGTCTCCCGCCGCGCCGCGAGGCCGAAGGCGGGGGTCGACCCCGCCCTCCCTTCTCGTCACTTCATCGCCGTCGACTTGGTCCGGGCGAGGTCGGGCGGCAGCGCCGCGGTCGCGATCTCCTCGACCGCCTCGTCGAGCCGCAGCGTGCGCTGGTGGCTCTCGCCGAGACGGCGCACCGCGACGGTGTGGCCCTCCACCTCCTGGCGGCCGACCGCGAGGATCAGCGGCACCCGCGCGTTCGAGTGCTCGCGCACCTTGTAGTTGATCTTCTCGTTGCGCTTGTCGGTCTGGACCCGCAGCCCCTGGGTCTTCAGCGCCCGGGCCACGGCGTCGGCGTAGTCGTCGGCGTCCGAGACGATGGTCGCGACCACCACCTGCGCCGGCGCGAGCCAGAGCGGGAAGCGCCCGGCGCAGTTCTCGATCAGGATGCCGAGGAAGCGCTCGAACGAGCCCAGAATGGCGCGGTGCATCATCACCGGGCGGCGCTTGTCGCCGTCCTGATCGACGTACTCCGCGTCGAGCCGCTCGGGCAGGTTGAAGTCGGCCTGGAAGGTGCCGCACTGCCACTCGCGCCCGATCGCGTCGGTCAGCTTGAAGTCGAGCTTCGGGCCGTAGAACGCGCCCTCGCCGGGGTCGACCTCGTAGTCGTTGGTGACCTTGCGGACCGCGTTCTCCAGCGCGGCCTCGGCCTTGTCCCAGATCGCGTCGGTGCCGACGCGCACGTCCGGCCGGGTCGAGAGCTTGATGTCGAAGCGATCGAACCCGAGATCGCGGTAGATCGAGCCGAGAAGGGCGATGAACTTCGCGGTCTCGCTCTCGATCTGGTCCTCGGTGCAGAAGATGTGCGCGTCGTCCTGGGTGAAGCCGCGCACGCGCATGAGGCCGTGCATCGAGCCCGACGACTCGTAGCGGTGGCACGAGCCGAACTCGGCCAGTCGCAGCGGCAGGTCGCGGTAGGACTTGAGCCCGCGGTTGTAGATCTGGACGTGGCAGGGGCAGTTCATCGGCTTGAGCGCGTTGGTGCGCTTCTCGTTGGCGTGGCCGCGCTCGCCCTCGTCGATCTCGGTGACGAACATGTTCTCGCGGTACTTGTCCCAGTGGCCCGAGGCTTCCCAGAGCTTGCGGTCGACCACCTGCGGCGTGCGGATCTCGCGGTAGCCCGCCGCGTCGAGCCGGCGGCGCATGTAGTCCTCCAGCGCGCGATAGACCGACCAGCCGTTCGGGTGCCAGAACACCATGCCCGGCGCCTCGTCCTGGAGGTGGAACAACTCCAGCTCGCGCCCGATCCGGCGGTGATCGCGGCGCTTGGCCTCCTCCAGGAAGTGCAGGTGCGCGTCGAGGTCCTTCTTCGAGCGGAAGGCGACGCCGTAGATGCGGCTCAGCATCTTGTTGCGGCTGTCGCCGCGCCAGTAGGCGCCGGCCACCGACATCAGCTTGAAGCCGTCGGGAGGCACCTGGCCGGTATGGGCGAGGTGGGGGCCGCGGCAGAGGTCGTCCCAAGGCCCGTGCCAGTAGAGCCGGATCGGCTCGCCCTCGGGGATGCCATCTACCAGTTCGACCTTGTAGGGCTCGCCCTGCGCCTCGAAGTGGGCGCGGGCGCGCTCGCGGTCCCAGACCTCGGTCCTGACCGGCTCGCGCGCGGCGATGATCTCGCGCATCCTCGCCTCGATCGCGGGAAAGTCCGCTTCGGTGAAGGGCTCGTCGCGGTCGAAGTCGTAGTACCAGCCGTTCTCGATCACGGGGCCGATGGTGACCTTGGTGTCCGGAAACAGCTCCTGCACCGCGCGCGCCATGATGTGCGCGCAGTCGTGGCGGATCAGTTCGAGCGCCTGGACGTCCTTGGCGGTGACGATGGCGAGGGCGGCGTCGCGCTCGATCGGCTCGGAGAGGTCGGTCAGCCGCTCGTCCACGCGCGCGGCGAGTGCGGCCTTGCCGAGCGAGGGCGCGATGGCGGCCGCCACCGCCGCCGCCGTCGAGCCGGCGGGAAAGCTCCGCGCGGCGCCGTCGGGCAGGGTGATGGTGATCTGATCGCTCATGGCTCTCGCGCCTCTCCGTTGGGGTCGCGGGAGAAGTCGCGGGGCGCGCGGGGAGTGTCAACCGCGCAGAGATCCCCGGCCGCCGCGGCGGCCGGGACGTCGGGGCGCGCGGTGCGGCGATCAGCGCGGGATCACGAGGCGCTGGCCGACCTGGATCCGGTCCGGGCTGCCGAGCCGGTCGCGGTTGGCCTCGAAGATGCGCGGGTAGGCGCTCGCCTCGCCGTAGTAGCGCAGCGCGAGGGCCGCGAGGCTCTCGCCGGCGACGACCGTGTGCCGGCGCTCGGCTGCCGTCTCCTCCGGCGAGGCCTGCGCCGCCATGCTGGCCGCCGAGGCTTCGAGGCCTTCGCGGAAGGCGGAGAGGTCGACGCCCTCGGTCCAGGCCTTCGGGTCGTCCGTCGCCGAGCGCGCCACGAGCGCGGCCAGGAGCGTGCGCGTGTCCACCGCGCCCTCGGTCGTGCGCATCGCCTCCGGCACGGTGATCGCGCCCGAGGCGACCGCCTCGTTCACGATGGCGTCGAGATAGGCGTCGGAGCGTCGCTCGCCGGTCGCGGCGTTCACGAGCCGGCCGAGCGCCTCCGCGTCCGCGCGCGGGGTCTCGGGCTCCTGGCCGATCGAGGCGAGGAAGCCGCTCGTGATCGAGCGCATCTCGTCGGCTCGCGCTGCGCTGACGCCGCCGAGCGCGAGGGCGAGGGCGGCACCGGCCGCGAGGATCGGACCGGCGCGGCTCACGACGCGCTCCGCGGGTCGGCCACGCTCAGCCCGAGCACTTTCCACACCTGCATGCCGCCGCGGTAGTAGCGCAGCTTCTCGGCCGGGTAGCCGACCGCGCGCAGGCTGGCGATCGCGCGGGGCGACTGGTCGCACCAGGGACCGTTGCAGAACATCAGCAGGTCCGTGGCACCCGAGAAGTCCCAGCCGCCGTCCCGCTCGCGCCCGCCGAGCGCCTTCAGGATCTCGTCGCGGTAGCGGTTCTCCGGGTCGAGCGCGGTGAAGGGCAGGTTGACCGCCCCCGGGATGGTTCCCTTGGCGAACCATTCGGGCACGCGGCTGTCGATCAGCAGACCGCGTCCGGTCTCGACGTGCGAGCGCAGGAAGTCGATCAGCTCCAGCTCGCCGACCGTCTCGACGCCTTCGCCCGCGCTCATGGGATGGACGCAGAACGGCGGGCAGGCGCGCGCGTTCTTGGCGAACTCGTCCTCGAGCCGCGCCTCCGGGTCCTGCGCGCGGCCGATGCGCAAGGTCTGGCCGTCGATCGTGAACGTCGCCTCGGCCGTATCCGCCGTAATGCGCCCCGTCTCGGCCGACGCCGAGCCGATGGACGCCACGAGCAACGCGATCGCTACACTACACGTGAGTCGCATTGGACTTCCCCCAAGGTTGAACAACGAGACAAAACTCTCCTCACGGGTTGTAATTAATCAATATTAATATAGCATTACTATGGCAAATATGCTTCAGCGTTCAAAGTTTCGCCTCCTGAGTTCAAGAGCTTCGGCGTGGGCGGCCGCGGGGCGCGCAGCGCCGCGCGCGTGCACGCGACGCTTGCGTCGGGGGGCGTTCTGCCTCAGCCCGTCACGAGGCGGCGATCGACGGGGACGACATGGACGCGCTGGAAGAAGGGCTCGAAGGCCGCGCCGAGATGGTCGTCGGCACGAGGGACACCGCGCCCCGGGTCGGCTCGGGGCGGATCGCCGTGCTCGCGACGCCGGTGATGATCGCCCTGATCGAGGAGGCCGCGCTCGACGCCGTCGAGCACCGCCTCGGCGAGGGGCGCCAGTCGCTCGGCACGCGGCTCGACGTCTCCCACGTCGCGGCGACCCCGATCGGCCAGCGAGTGGTGGCGACCGCGCGGCTGACCGCGATCGAGGGGCGCGAGCTGGTCTTCGCGGTCGAGGCGCGCGACGAGGACGACCTGATCGGGCGGGGCACGCACCGCCGCGTGGTCGTCACCGCCGCGCGCTTCACCGAGCGGCTGGAGCGCAAGGCGCGGCGCTGAGGGAGCGCGGGGTCCGGGCGCCGGGGCGAGGGGGAGACGATGACCGGGCTGGCCGAGCGATCGAGGCGATACGTGCTGCGCGAGATGCGCCGGATCGAGGGCTACCTCGACCCGTGCGACGCGCTGGTCATCCGCTCGCTGCTTCTGTTCCAGGACGAGAGCCGCATCGACGGCGGCGGCGCCGAGATCGGCGTCCTGTACGGCCGATCCTACTTCCTGCTGCGAACCCTGATGCCTCGCGCGCCCGTGCTGGCGCTGGACAACTTCAACACCGGGCGACGCGAGGACGGCTCGACCCGCCAGCGGGAGATCTTCGCCGAGAACGGCAGGCGGCTCGATCTGCCGGTCGACGACGCCCTGGTGTTCGAGGGCGACTCGACGACGCTGCCCCCGGACTACGCGCTGGAGAAGGTGGGGCCGATCCGCTTCTTTTCCGTCGATGGCGGACACCAGTACCACCACGTCCAGCAGGACGCGCGGATGGCGCTGACGGCGCTGCACGAGGGGGGCGTGATCGCCTTCGACGACTACAGCAATTACGAGTGGCCGATGGTGACCGCCGCGATCTTCGATTTCCTCCGCGCCGAGAGCGAGACCGTCGCGCCGTTCGCGGCGACGCGAAAGAAGCTGTACGTGTGCCGTCGCGCCCGGCACGCGGCCTACCAGGACCATGTCCGCCGCTCCCCGTACTTGGGCGGCTTCCGCTCGGAGGAGCGAAAGCTCTTCGACGACAGGATCGCGGTGGTCCACCAGTCGTCCGCCCAGCGCGCGGCCTACGAGTTGCTGAACCGCGCCGGCCTCGGTCGCTTCAGCAGCCTGGTCTACTCCGCGTGACGACGTGTCTCGGGACGACGGCGGGCTGTCGCGGCCCCGTCCGGGTCGATGCCGTCCGGATACCCCGAGGGTGAGGCGGGGGGCTCCATGCGGGCGCCCCCGTTCCTCGGCGGACCGAGGCGGCCGGCCGTGACCATGGCCCGTCCGCTCTCGCGCCGGTATCGCCGCTCCCGGTCCGAGGCGGTCTCGCCTCGTCCTCGCACCCGGCTTTCCTCCCTCCCGAAAGGCGTCCTCGCACCATGAACCTCGCCAGTCTCCTCGCCGCTCGCGCCGATGCCGGGCGGCCCGTTCGCGCCGGCCTGATCGGCGCCGGCAAGTTCGGCTCGATGTTCCTCGCCCAGGTGCCCCGCATCGCGGGGCTCGAGGTCGCCGCGATCGCCGATCTCGACCCCGAGCGCGCCCGCGACGCCTGCCGAACCGTCGGCTGGGACGAGGCCCTGATCGGCGCCACGCGCTTTCTCGACGACGGCGCCGCGCTCGCCCGCGCGGACGGCGTCGAGGTGGTGATCGAGGCCACCGGCCACCCGCGCGCCGGCATCGCCCATGCGCTCGCCGCCATCGAGGCCGGCCGCCACGTCGTCATGGTCAACGTCGAGGCCGACGTGCTCGCCGGCCCGGCCTTGGCGCGCCGGGCCGAGGCGGCGGGCGTGGTCTACTCGATGGCCTACGGCGATCAGCCCGCGCTGGTGGCCGAGATGGTCGACTGGGCGCGCACCTCGGGCTTCCGCGTCGCCGCGGCCGGCAAGGGCACGCGCTATCTGCCGATCTACCACGCGGTGACGCCCGACGACGTCTGGAGCCACTACGGCATGGACCCGGAGGCGGCGCGGGCGGCCGGCATGAACCCGCGGATGTTCAACTCCTTCCTCGACGGCACCAAGTCGGCGATCGAGATGGCCGCGATCGCCAACGCCACCGGCCTTTCGGTGCCCGAGGCCGGCCTCGGCTTCCCGCCCTGCGGCGTCGACGACCTCGCCCACGTGCTGCGCCCGCGCGAGGTCGGCGGCGTGCTCGACGGGACGGGGATGGTCGAGGTGGTCTCCTCTCTGGAGCGCGACGGCCGGCCCGTCTTTCGCGACCTGCGCTGGGGCGTTTACGTCGTGCTGGAGGCGCCGTCGGACTACGCGGCCGCCTGCTTCGCGCAGTACGGGCTGAGGACCGACGCGACCGGGCGCTATGCCGCGACCTACAAGCCGTTCCACCTGATCGGGCTCGAACTCTCGATCTCGGTCGCCTCGGCGGCGCTGCGCGGCGAGGCGACGGGGTGTTCGCGCGCGATGGTCGGCGACGTCGCGGCAGTGGCCAAGCGCCGCCTCGCGCCGGGCGAGCGGCTCGACGGCGAGGGTGGCTACACGGTTTGGGGGCGGCTGATGCCGGCCGAGGCGGCGCACGCGGTCGGGGCGCTGCCGATCGGGCTCGCCCATGACCTGACGCTCGTGCGCGCGGTCGAGGCGGGCGCGGCGGTGCCGCTCGCGGACGTCGATCTCGATCCGGACGATCCCGCGCTCGCGCTCTACCGCGAGGCCGGGGCCTCGGCGCGCTGAAGCTCGCGGCTGTTCGCGAGGTCGCGGAAGAACGCCTCGACCACCCGCGTCGCCGAGATGTCGCGGTTGGTGCGCCCGACGATGCGCTCGCCGAGGCGCGAGGGCGTGGCGCCGGGCCAGGTGTGGCCGCCGCCCTCGACGATGTAGTGTTCGAGCCGGGCCCCGCAGCCGAGGTAACGCCTGAGCACGACCGTGGAGCCGTCGGTCGGGTCGTGGTCGGGCAGGGGCTCGGGGCGGTAGCCGGTGCAGCCGTTGCGCTCGGCGAGGATCGCGAGGGTCTCGTCGACCGCCATGGTGTCGCCGCGCTCGGCCACGAGCGGGTTCCAGCCGCCGATCCGCCCGCCGCCGGGCAGGATCAGCGGGTCCTCCGTCGAGTGGATGAACAGCACCGGCCGCGCGGGGCCGGGCGCGCACTCGTAGCCGTCGGCGAAGCTCGCGATCGCCACCGCCGCGCCAGCGACCAGATCGGGCGCGTCGCAGACGAGGCGCAGCGCCATGATGCCCCCGATCGAGGGACCGGCGGCGTAGACGCGCTCGGGATCGGCGAGGCCGGCCTCGGCGAGGCGGCCGACGAGCTTTCGCAGGAAGCCGATGTCGTCGGCGTCGTCGTGCGGCCGGCCGCGCCAGTCGGTGCGCCCGTCGTTCCAGTCGTCGACCGCGTAGGGGAAGGCGACGATCCAGCCCTCGTTCTGGAGGGTCATGCGCGCCTTGCGCCGGATCGTCCGCGGCCCCGCGAGCCCGCCGTGCAGCGCCAGCACCACCGGCGCGCCCTCGGCCTCGTCGGGCAGATCGACGAGCGCGCGCCGCTCGCGCCCGTCGTGCGCGACGGTCATCGTCACGGTCTCGGCCCGCGCCGCGCCGGCGGCGAGGAGGCAGAGCAGGAGGGTCGTCAGAAGGCGCATCGGGGGCGCTCCGATCGGCTGCGACGGCAAAGGATGAAGTCACGGCGCGCGGCCGTCGATCCGTCGCGATCGAAGATCGCGTCATGCGTGTGGCGTCGCCCAGGACTGCACGGAGACGTCGTCCCGATCGGGGATCGCCGGGACGGATCGTCCCGATCGGGGCGGCCTCGCCGCGCCCTCAGCCGTGGTGGCGCGGGCCGGTGCCCTGGAACATCGAGCGGACGTCGACGCTCGACGCGTGGCCCACCTGCTCGAAGTTGCGCGCGAGCCAGCGCTCGGCCGCGTCGCGGCCGATGCCGAACAGGTGGCGCAGGAACGCCCATTCGGCGTTCAGCTTCGAGGAGGCGCCGAGCGGGCGCATGCGCTTGCGCGCCTCGACGATGTGGATGCGCATCTGGCGGTAGCCGTCGGGCAGGAGGTCCGCGTCGCGCAGCCGGCGCACGAAGTCGATCGCGCGCAGTTCCTTCAACAGCGAGGAATTGAAGGTGATCTCGTTCACCCGGTTCTCGATCTCGCGCGCGGTCTTGGGCACGCCCGGGCGGTAGACCGGGTTGATCTGGACGATGACGATGTCCTCGCTCTCGCTGTCGTCGATGAAGGGGAACAGCACCGGATTGCCCATGAAGCCGCCGTCCCAGTAGTACTGGCCGTCGATCTCGATGGCGTGGAACAGCTGGGGCAGGCAGGCCGAGGCGAGGACCTGGTCGACGCCGATCTCGTGGCGCTCGAACACGCGCACGCGCCCCGTCTCGACGTTGGTGGCCGAGACGTAGAGGTTGATCCCCGAGCAGCACCGCACCTTCTCGAAGTCGACGTGGGCGTCGATCAGCTCGCGCAGCGGGTTCATGCCGGCGGGGTTCACCTCGTAGGGCGAGGCGAGCCTGGAGGCGAGGTCGAAGGCGAGATAGGCGGGATTGCTGTCGAGCGACCAGCGCCCGAGCAGGACGTCGAGCGGCGAGCGCTTGATCGGCGACGCGGCCGCCGCGTTCGAGACCGCGCGCCAGAAGTCGGCGAGCGCCGCGCGCGCGCCGTCCGCGCCGCCGTCGTGCATGCCCTGCGCCGCGACGACGGCGTTCATCGCGCCCGCGGAGGTGCCCGAGATCGCCTCGACCTTGAGCCGCTCGTCCTCGAACAGCCGGTCGAGCACGCCCCAGGTGAAGGCGCCGTGCGAGCCGCCGCCCTGAAGCGCGAGGTTGACGGCCTTGGCGTTGCGGCGATCGCTCACGGGCGGTCTCCTCGCAGGGGTTCCGCGCGGGTGTCGGGCCTCGGGTGCGACGCGTCAATCCCCCACGCCCGGGCGTCGGCCGTCCCTCCTCGCCGCCGGGCCGCGGCGCTCGCGAGGCGCGTGGAAGCGCCGTGATCGGATGCTAGGTCGCGCTCGGGGAGAGACGGGGCTCGGGACATGCTGATCTGGATCGCGGCCGGTGCGCTCGGCATCGTGGCTCTCCTCGGCGTCGCGGTCCTGTCGCAGCGGCTGGAGGAGCCGGCCTATCGTCTGGTCGAACGCGACGCGACGACCGGCATCGAGCTGCGCGACTACGCTGCGATCACGGTCGCCGAGACCCGCGCGCCCGGCGCGCGCCGCGAGGCGGTGCGTCGCGGCTTCCGCCCGCTCGCGGCCTACGTCTTCGGGGTCGGGCGCGGCGGCGAGCGCATCGCCATGACCGCGCCGGTGACGCAGACGCCGCTCGAAGGCGGCGCCTGGGCGGTGCGCTTCGTGATGCCCGCCGCCCTCCCGCTCGCGCGGCTGCCGGCCCCCGGCGACGCGCGGGTGCGGCTGAGGCGGCTGCCCGCGCGGCGCTGCGCGGTGCTGCGCTTCTCGCTGGTGGCTTCGACGTACCGGCTCGCCGTGGCGGAGACGCGCCTGCGCCGCTGGCTCGCGGCCCGCGGCCTGCCCGCCGACGGGGCGGCCGATTACGCCTACTACGACGACCCGATCACCCCGCCCTGCTGGCGACGCAACGAGGTGCTGATAGAGGTCGCGCCCGGAGCCGACCCCGGGGCCGGCGGGGCGAGGGACGGGGAGCGCCCGGCGGACTGAGGGCGTGCCTCGGGCGTGGCGCGCGACGCTCGCCGAACGACCGGGTCTCGACACCGCCCTCCGCCGTCGCGAGGCGGGCGCGGCGCGGGGCCGCCTCCCGCGTTCCGGCGCCGCGTGGCGGTCGTCCGAAAACCCGGTCAGGGCTCGCCGCGGCCGAGGTGGTTGTCCCAGGCGGTCGCGCAGTGCTCGCACTCGCCGCGCAGCACGGCGCAGGCGAGGTCGATGCCGCGGGCGAGCGTGCTCCAGAGCGCGCGGGCGACGGGGCTGCGGCGTCGACGGCTCTCCAGATGGCAACGCGCCGAGAAGGTCATGTCCGACGTGCCGCCGAGCAGGAGGTTGAGCGCGAGCGAGGCGCGAAACAGCGCCGTCACCGTGACCTCGGTATCGCGCACGTCGGCGGGCAGCTCGTCGAAGGCGATCTCGGCGAGACGCGGCGGCAGGCCGCGACGCAGCAGCCGAGCGGGATCGAGACGCAGCGGCGCGGAGAGCGCGCCGTCGGGCGCGGGAGCGATCTGCGAGGGGGCCATGCTGTCCTCGGTGACCGACGCGGGACCAGTTCCCGCGCGCACCGCTACGCACGCTCTCCGACACTCTCGTGCAGAACGCGCTACGTTCCCGTGACAGCGCCGCGGTGTGACGCCGCGCCCACAGCCGAGTGCGCCGTCGCCGGGACCGGGACCGCCCGGGCCATGCGGGAAGACGCCGTCGGGGTGCGCCGCCCTCCCGAGGGCTCGTTCCGGCGCGCGCGTCGCGCCCGGGCAGGGGGGCGATGCGGTTCGTCGGCGTCGACTTGACGACGCCACCGATGCCGATCAGCCCGGCCACCTGTCCCGCGCCCGCCCGCGACGCCGCCCCGTCAGACGGCGGCGAGGTCGCCGGAGCGCTTTGGCGAGCCCCTCCACCGTCGGCCGATCGCTCGCGCAAGGCGCCTCCGGCCCATGATCCCCTGCGGACGCAGCAGGACCATGAGGATGGCGAAGCCGACGGTCTGCCCTGCGGCCCGGCTCGGGAAGGCGGTCGGGAGCAGCTCGACGGGGCCGAACAGCACGCCTGCGACCAGCACGATCGGCACGGCAAGCAGCCGTCGATGCGCTCGGTGACGACGCCGGGCGCGCCGTTGATCAGCCGGCCGCCACGTTCGAGACCACGCGTCGGCAGCTCACCGCTAGGGGGAGCGAGACGATCGCGAACGGACCCCGGAGAACCTTGACGCCGGCGCGAACGGTCGCCCCACGGTGGCCTGCGGGGGGTATGGGAGGAACGGGCTCGCCTCCAGCGAGCGCGCCGGGATGCCGGGAGCGCAGGCGTCGATGGCGCGGAAGGCGACGTAGCCGGACGGCGTGCAGCCCGCGATGACGTCGAGCCCGGTGCGAGGCTTCGGGCGGGAGCGCCCGCGCCGCCCCTTGACGGGCCGAGAGCAGCCGGATCGTATGCTGGAACCGGGCGCCGCCCGGGCGTCGGCGCAGGCGATCTGCATAAGCGGCGGGCGAGGACCGGGGCGATGTCCATTCAGGCGGCAGGGGAAGCGCCGCGAGGCTCGCGCTCGCCGGGCACCCGGCCGCGCCGGTTGATCCGGCACCCGCCGGTCGGCGTCAGCGCGCCGAGGCGCGACGCCGGACGGGAGAGGATCATGACCCTCGCCGTCCGTCTCCCGGGCCTCGCCTTCGCCGCCGAGCCCCTAGCCGACGCGACGGGCGCGCCGTGAGCGCGGCGACCGATGCCGGACCACGCGGCGACGCCGTGGCCGGCGCGGCGCCGCTCCTCGACGTGCGCGACCTCAGGATCGACTTCGCGCTTCGGCGCGGGCGGCTGCACGCGGTCAACGGCGTCGGCTTCGAGGTCCGACGTGGCGAGCTTCTCGGCATCGTCGGCGAGTCGGGCTCTGGCAAGTCGGTGACGGCGATGTCGCTGCTCGGTCTCCTGCCGAGCCCGCCGGCCGAGCGCACCGGCGGCTCGATCCGCTTCGACGGCCGGGAGCTGACCACGATGGACGAGGCCGGGCTGCGCGCGCTTCGCGGCGGGCGGATCGGCTACGTGTTCCAGGACCCGATGACCTCGCTGAACCCGGTCTTCACCATCGGCTTCCAGCTCGTCGAGGCGATCCGGCTGCACCTCGGGCTCTCGAAGCGCGCGGCGCGGGCGCGCGCGGCCGACATGCTGCGCCTCGTCGGCATCCCGGCACCCGAGGCGCGGCTCTCGGCCTATCCCCACCAGTTCTCGGGCGGCATGCGCCAGCGGGCGATGATCGCCATGGCGCTCGCCTGCGACCCGGAGCTGCTGATCGCCGACGAGCCGACCACCGCGCTCGACGTCACCATCCAGGCGCAGATCCTGGAGCTGGTGCGCGATCTGCGCGCCCGCCTCGGCGCGGGCGTGATCTGGATCACCCACGACCTCGGCGTCGTCGCCGGCATCGCCGACCGGGTGATCGTGATGTACGCAGGGATGGTCGCCGAAGCAGCGCCGGTCGAGACGCTGTTCGCGCGCCCGCGCCATCCCTACACGCAGGCGCTGCTCGCGACGCTGCCCGGCCACGGCACCCGGCGCGATCGGCTCGCGACCATTCCGGGCCAGCCGCCGCTGCTCGGCGCGCCGCCCGAGGCCTGCCCGTTCGCGCCGCGCTGTCCGCAGGCGCACGAGCGCTGCCGCCGGGCGCTGCCGCCGGCCTTCGAGGTCGGCCCGGGCCACCGCGCCGCCTGCTGGCTCGCCGAGCCCGAGGCGGCGGCAGCCGCGGCGCCCGCGGCCGGGGAGCGTCCGGCATGAGCGCGCTCGACGCCCGGGCCGAGACGCTCCTTCGCGTCGAGGGTCTCGCCGTCCACTTCCCCGTCCACGCGGGACTCCTGCGTCGGCGCGTCGGCAGCGTCCGCGCGGTCGACGGCATCGCCTTCGATCTCAGGCGCGGCGAGACGCGCGGCATCGTCGGCGAGTCGGGCTGCGGCAAGTCCACCACCGCGCGCGCGGTGCTGCGCCTGGAGGAGCCGACGGCGGGGCGCATCGAGTTCGAGGGCCGCGACATCGCCGGCCGGGCGCCCGCGGCGTTGCGCCGGCTGCGCCCGCGCATGCAGATGATCTTCCAGGACCCGCAGGCCTGCCTGAACCCGCGCATGACGGTCGGCTCGATCGTCGCCGAGCCGCTGGTCGAGCACGGCCGCGGCACCGCGCGCGAGCGCCGGCGGCGGGTGGAGGAACTGCTCGACGCGGTCGGGCTCGACCCCTCCTTCACCGACCGCTACCCGCACGAGTTCTCGGGCGGGCAGCGCCAGCGCATCGGCATCGCCCGCGCGCTCGCGCTCGAGCCCTCGCTCGTGGTCTGCGACGAGCCGATCGCGGCGCTCGACGTCTCGATCCAGGCGCAGGTGGTGAACCTGCTCGAAGACCTGCAGATGCGGCTCGGGCTCACCTACCTGTTCATCAGCCACGACCTCGGCATGGTCCGCCACATCGCCGACCGCGTCGCGGTGATGTATCTCGGCACGATCGTGGAGATGGCCGAGCGCGAGGCGCTCTACGAGAGCCCCAAGCACCCCTACACCCAGGCCCTTCTCTCGGCCGCGCCCCTGCCCGATCCGGCTCGCGAGCGCGCGCGGCGCCGGATCATCCTGGAGGGCGACGTGCCGAGCCCGGCCGACCCGCCCTCGGGCTGCCGCTTCCGCACCCGCTGCCCGGTCGCCGAGGACCGTTGCGCCGCCGAGACGCCGGCCTTTCGCGACCTCCCCGACGGCCGCCGCGTCGCCTGCCACTTCGCGGCGTAGAAGCTGGGCGGGGAAGGGGCTCAGCGCCCCCTGAGCCGCGGGTCGAGCGCGTCGCGCAGGCCGTCGCCGATGAAGTTGACCGAGAGCACCGTCAGCGAGATCGCCACGCCCGGCCAGATCACCCGCGCGGGGTTGATCGTCATGAAGTCCTTGCCGTCGAACAACAGTCGCCCCCAGGTCGGGAAGTCCGGCGGGAAGCCGAGGCCGAGGAAGGACAGCGCGCTCTCGGTGATGATCGCGTTGGCGACGCCGATGGTGGCCGAGACCATGATCGGCGACAGCACGTTCGGCAGGACGTGGCGTCCGATGATCCGCCGCCCCGGCGTGCCGATCGAGCGCGCGGCGAGCACGAACTCGCGCTCGCGGAGCCCCAGCACGTCGCCGCGCACGATCCGCGCCGTCTGCATCCAGGACGTGATGCCGATCACGAACACGATCAGCAGGAACACCCCCGCCTCCGGCCCGAAGGCCGCGCGCAAAGAGTCGCGGAACAGCAGGATGATGACGAGCAGGAGCGGCAGGAGCGGCAGCGCCAGGAACAGGTCGGTGAGCCGCATCAGCGCGCCGTCGAGGCGGCGGAAGAAGCCCGCGAGCACACCGACCGCGGTGCCGAGCACGAGGCTGAGCGCCATCGCCGCGATGCCGACGGCGAGCGAGACCTGCCCGCCGGCCATCACCTGGGCCAGCATGTCGCGCCCGAGGTTGTCGGTGCCGAACGGGTGCGCCCAGCTCATGCCGGCGTTGCCGATCCGGGGATCGAGGCGCTGGGGATCGACGGTGTGGACGTAGGGCCCGAGGAAGCAGCCGAGCACGATCACCGCGAGCACCACCGTGCCGGCCATCGCGCCCTTGTGCATCACGAACTGCCGCGCGACGTCGCCCCAGAGCGAGCGGTGACGGCGCCCCGTCATCGGCGCGCCGTGCTCGGCCGTCGCCGGCTCGATGCTCGCGTCGGTCATCGTGCGCCCCTCGCCGCGCGTCGCCTATCGTGCGCCCCTCGCCGCGCGTCGGCCATCCCGCGCTCTCGCCGCGCGTCAATCATAGCGGATCCTCGGGTCGAGCACGCCGTAGAGCAGATCGGCGATCAGGTTGAACAGCACGATCAGGATCGCGAACAGGAAGGTCAGCGTCTGCACGAGCGGCATGTCGGCCGACTGGATGGCGACGATCAGGAGCTGGCCGAGCCCGTTCACCCGGAAGATCTGCTCGGTGATGATCGCGCCGCCGAACACCGTCGGCACGCCGAGCGCGATCACGGTCACCACCGGGATCAGGCTGTTGCGGAGCACGTGGACGAGCAGCACCCATTTCTCGCGCAGGCCCTTGGCGCGGGCGGTGCGCACGTAGTCCTGGTTGAGGTTGTCGAGCACGCTCGCGCGCATGAAGCGGCTGATCTGCGAGGCGTTGAACAGTGCCAGCACCATCGTCGGCATGATCATCTGCTTCACCTGGAACACGAAGCTGTCCCAGTCCGTCACCTGGTGCGTCGTGTCGTAGACCGAGGGCAGCCATTGCAGGTTGACCGCGAACACGATGATGAACACGAGCCCGGTGAAGAAGGTCGGCACCGAGAACCCGGCCATGGCGAACAGCGTGCCGAACTGGTCGAACCAGGAATACTGCTTGTAGGCCGAGATCACGCCGATCGGGATCGCGATCATGATGCCGATCACGTAGGACATGCCGACGACCCAGAGCGTCTGCGGCAGGCGCGCGACGATCAGGTCCACCACCGGCGAGCGGGTCGACCACGACAGGATGCGGGTGCGCTCGCCGTCGCCGAGGGTCCAGCCGGTCCACTGCTCGAACAGGTTGAGCGGCTCGTTGACGAAGAACTGCTGGCACCACTTGAGGTAGCGGATGTGGAACGGCTCGCCGAGCCCGAGCGACTCGCGGATCTGCGCGCGCACGTCGGGCGGGATCGTCATCGGCAGGCTCGCCGTCGGGTCCGAGGGCGCGAGGTCGAGGATCGCGAAGATCACGAAGCTGATGAACAGGAGCGTCGGGACCGCGATCATCAGCCGGCGCAGCGCGTAGGTCAGCATCGCGTCCTCCCGCGCGGCGGGCCGCCCCGCGAGGGGGCGGCGGTCGTGGGGGTCATCGCTCGGGGCGCGGGCGCGTCATTCCTCGATCCGGTGCCAGTCGGCGATGTTCCACAGCTCGCTGTCCCAGTCGTTCATGCGCACGCCGCCGAGCGTGTTGGCATGCGCCGCCGGGTTGCCGCGGTGGATCAGCGGGATGAGCGTGTAGGACTGCATCAGCATGTCGTTCATCTGCTTGGCGATCTCCTGGCGCTGCTCCAGGTCGGCGGTGCGCGCCATCTCCTCGGTCAGCGCGTCGTATTCGGGGTCGCAGAAGCGCTGGATGTTGGTCCCCTGCCACTGCGTGCTCGGCCCCGGCATGGCGTCGCAGCGCCAGTCGGCCATGTAGGCCTCCGGGTCCACGCCCGCGAAGTTGTTGGTGTACATCTCGATGTCGGCGTAGAACTTCTGGAAGGTGTCCGGGCTCGCCGGATCGCCGCCGAAGAACACGCTGGCGTCGATGTTGCGAAGCTCGGTCTCGACGCCGAGTTCCTGCCACCACTGCTTGATGAGCGCCTGGGTGCCCTGGCGGACCGAGTTGGTCGAGGTCTGGAACAGCACGCGCAGCTCGACGCCGTCCTTCTGGCGGATGCCGTTGGGACCTTCGGTCCAGCCCGCGTCCTCGAGGAGCTGCTTCGCGCCCTCGATGTCCTGGGTCTTGCACGCGTCGTTGGCGGTCGAGGCGTAGGCCTCGGGCGCGGGCAGCACGTTGCAGGTCACCTGGCCGGCCGCGCCGTAGCCCACGTCGACGAGCAGCTGGCGGTCGATCGCCATCGAGAGCGCCTGGCCGACCGCGCGGTCGGTCAGGAAGGGGTGCGCGTTCTCGCCGTCCATGTAGACCGAGCGCTGGTCGTCGGGCAGCGAGGGGTCGGGGTCGGTCTGGTTGAGGTGCAGACGCTCGACCGAGGTGGCGAAGGCGGTGACGACCGTGCCGCGCCCGGCCTGCTCCATGCGCGCGAGGATCTCGGGCTCGATCTGGAGGTTCCAGGCGTAGTCGAACTCGCCGGTCTCGAGCACCGAGCGCGCCGCCGAGGCGGCGTCGCCGCCGCCCTTCAGCAGCACGGTCGCGAAGGCGGGCTTGTCGGGGTCGCGGTACTGCTCGTTCGCCTCGTAGAACACCACGTCGTTGGGGCGGAAGTCGGTGACGACGAAGGGGCCGGTGCCGATGGGGCCGAAGTTGGCCTCGGTGCACTCCGGCGCGCGCGCGCCGAGGCAGTCCTGGAACTGCGCCTTCTGCAGGATCGGGCTCTCGGAGCCGACGAAGGCGGTGTAGGGGAACGGCTTGGCCTCGCGGAAGGTGACGCGGATCGTGCGCTCGTCGACCGCCTCGACGCTCTCCACCCCCTCGAAGTAGGAGCGCTGCGCGCAGCCGCCCTCAGGGTGGGTGCAGTACTCCCAGGTGAACACCGCGTCCTCGGCCGTCACGGGCGAGCCGTCGGACCAGACGAGGCCCTCCTTCAGCGTCCAGGTGATCGAGGTCAGGTCCTCCGAGACCCCGCCGTTCTCGCGCGTCGGGATCTCGTCGACCAGGAGCGGCACGAACTCGCCGTTCTCGTCGTAGCGCACCAGGGGCTCGATGATGAGCGAGGCCGATTCGACCTCCTTGGTGCCGCCCGAGAGATACGGGTTCAGCGTCGACGGCGCCTGCCAGTAGATGATGTTGAGCTGCCCGTCGCTCGCGCGCTCGGCCGCGGCGGGCGCCGCGGCGGCGAGGAACGCGAGGGCCGAGGCCGTCAGCGTGCGGGTGGTCATGGGAACCTCATCCTGTCGTGGGGCCGGTCGTAGCGCCGGGATGTGGCGCGGTCCTGTCACCATACCGGGCCCGGCAGGAAGGAGAAAATAGGCAATCGCCTGGCGACGGCCGTTTCGGAGGCAGAGGCAGCCGCGGGCGACGCTTTCGTCGCGCCCGGAGGGCGCGGAACCGCGCCGGCCCGACCGGCGACAGGGTCGTGCGCGTGCCCTTCGAGTACGATCGGTCCACGGCTCCTGACGAGGCCTCCCCGACCGGCGTCCGGGTCGAGGGCGACGACCGCGCCGTGGTCCGGGGCCGTCCCGTCGGCGTGGCCTTTCCGCCCTCGGGCACACCGCCGGTCGCCGACGGCACCGGGGGCACGACCCGGCGCGTGACGCCCACGGGCGCCGCGGCGGCGTAGGCCAAAGGCGCTGGCTCGAGGCGGCGCCCCGCGCGCCGCGTCGATGCGCGCCCGGTCGCCGACGGGCGGTCGCGGATCGGATCGGGCGACGCGACGTCGGGCACGGGAGCCGGTGTCGTCGAGCCGGACGATCGCCCCGGGGCCGCCGCCGCGGAACGCCTCCGTACCCGCGGGCGAGGCGAACGGATCGCTCCGGCCCCGGAGCGCCGGGACCGGCATGCCGCCGTCGCGGGGGACGGAAGTCCGGCTGCGGCGCGATCCGACCGGAGCGACCCGAGGATCGGAGGGACCGCGCGCCCGAACAAGGGCCTGAAGCGCCGTCCGGTCGGGTCGGATCGCGCCCCAAGGTGTCATGGTCGCAGCGTGGCCGACGGACGGGGCGGGCCGGGTCTCGGCGCCGCTGGGTGACGCTGCGGCGGCCCGGGCGAGAGGCGAGGTCTCGGGCGCGACCGGGCTCGGGCCGGCCACGCCCGACCCTCTCGACCGGCGGGCCGCTCAGTCGTCGTCCGTACGCTTGTCGTCATCCGCTCCCGTGCGCCTGTCGTCGCGCCCTTCCGTGCGGCCGCCCTCTCGCGCGATGTCGCCGTCGGGGGTCCAGGCCGGCGGGGCGGCGCGGCTCAGCGGGCGCGGCTCGGTCGGGGCCTCGGCGACGCTCGGGCCGTCCCAGCGGCCGTCGCGCCGCGCGCGCGGCGTGTCGTCGTCCCCGCCGCCGACCGAGACCGCCTCCCTGATCCGTTCCAGCGCGCGGTCGTGCGCCCCCGGCCCCGGCGCGGGCTCGCCCGGCACCGGCAGCGCGGCGAGGCGATACTCTCGCAGGAGCCGGATGGTCGGGCGCGCGGCGAACAGCAGCGAGCCGATCGTGAACAGCCAGACGCCGGGCGTGACCCAGGCCTCGGAGAAGAACATCACCGAGCCGATCACGAAGCACCAGGCCGCGCCCATGTCGACGAAGGTGTAGAGCCGCTCGTAGTAGCTGTAGAGGCGCTCGTGCTCGGGCGTGGCGTCGAAACTCTTCGGCCGGAACTGCGGGCCGAACAACGATCTGGTGGGCATGGCGTCCTCTCGGGTCGGCGGGCGCGTCCCGGTGGAGCGCACGCCCCTCAAACCTCACGCCGGCGCCCGCAGTTCCACCAGCGTGATCTCCGGGGGCACACCGAGGCGGATGGGGGCGATCGAGCAGCCGAGCCCGCCCGAGACCACGAGATCGCGCCCGCCCTCCTCGACGTGGCCGTAGGCGTAGCGGTTGCCGTAGTGCGAGGGGACCACCGGCGCGTAGCCGAACAGGCGCACCTGCCCGCCGTGGGTGTGGCCCGAGAGCGTGACCGAGACCCGCGACGGCACCCGCGGGAAGATGTCCGGCTCGTGCGCCATCAGCACCACCGGGGCACCGTCGTCGTCGATCTGCGCCATGGTCGCGTCGAGGTCGTCGAGCCCGACCCAGTCGCCGCGCCAGCCCGCCATCGGGGTCAGCGCCATCTGGCTGTCGAGGCCCGCGATCCAGACCCGCCCGTCCCCTCGCCCGCCACCGGGGCGGTCGAGCGCCATCGCCTGGTTCGACAGGAGCGGAATGCCGTGCGCGACGAAGGCGCGGTGTGTCGCGGTCGGGCCGTGGCCCTGTCGCTGCGCCTCCGGGTCGAGCGACCAGTCGTGGTTGCCCATGACCGCGAAGACGCCCATCGGCGCCTCCAGCACGGTGCAGGCGCGCACGATCTCCGCCGGAGCGACGGCACGGGTGCGGAAGGGGTGGTCGGCGACGTAGTCGCCGAGGAGGGCCACGAGGTCGGGTGCGAGCGCGTTCGTCGCCTCGACGATGCCCTCGATCCGCTCGACGCTCATCCAGGGCGGGCCGGCGTGGACGTCGGCGAGCACCGCGATCCGGAGCGGCGGGCCTTCGGGAAAGCCCGCGGGCCGCACCGTCCAGCGCTGCACCCTGAGGCGCAGGCCGGGCGAGACCACGGTGGCGTAGGCGCCGGTGGCGACCCCCGCGAGGCCGAGGCCCGCGAGCGCGCGCAGGAAGGCGCGCCGCGTGATCACGCCCCGTCCTCCGGCCGCGCCTGTCGCGCGAGACGGGCCTCGCGAGGCGAGCGCGTCGTGGGCCCGGTCGCGAAGGCGGGCGGGCCGATCACGGACGGCCAGGGGCCCGGGCGGGTCCGGGCCTTCGAGGCGGGCGTCATGGCGCCGGCCACGAAGCGCCGGCCGGCCACCGGATCGACCGCGGCGTCGACGCCTTCGCAGCGGCGGACGCGCGCGCGCTCGGCGCCGGCCATGGAGAGACGGGGGGCGGACATCGTTTCCTCGCGAGCGGCGCCCGGAGCGATCCGGGCGGGGGCGACCCCATGCCGAGCCGTCGGCGTCATGACGCCTCGTCGAGGCGCTTGACGTAGTAGAACCGTGCCTCGCTCCCGGTGCGACCGGGCAGGCGGAAGGCCTCGACGTAGCCGAGGCGCGGGTAGAAGTCCGGCGCCTGGAAGCCGAAGGTGTCGAGGAACACCGCGCGGGCGCCGCGCTCGCGCGCCCAGTCCTCGGCCGTCGCCATCAGCGCGCGTCCGATGCCTCCCGTGCGCGCCTCGGGGCTCACGGCGAGACGGCGGACGTAGAACACGCCGTTCTCCAGGTGGCCCATCAGACCGCCGGCGAAGGCGCCGCCCGCGCGGGCCTCCAGGACGAGCGGCGTCTCCTCGAAGCCGTGACCGCTGGACCGGGCGGCGTCGTTCAGAAGGCCCACCAGCCGTCCCGCGAAGGCCTCGGCCGGGGCGGCGAGGCGCGCGATCTCGACTTCAGCCTCGTCGCTCATGGAGCCTCAGCGCAGGTGCGGCCCCGCGCGCTCGCGCAGGACGGTGACGAGGTCGGGGGCCATGAAGGCGTAGCGATCGGGCACGCCGAGCACGACGACCCGCCGGCCGCGCATCGCCGCGCGGTAGCGCTCGGACAGCCGCGTGCGGTGGCGGTTCTCCATGGCGACGATCAGGTCGGCCCACTCGATCTGGTCGGCCGAGAGCACGTCGTCGGCGTCCGGCGAGACACCGCCGAAGTCGGTCGAGACGCCCGGCCAGTCGGCGAAGACCTGCGCCGCGGTGGGGCTGCGCGCCCGCCCGCGCCCGCAGACGAACAGCACCCTCACGGTGCTTCCCCGCGCGGCGGGCAGGGCCGTCCGGGCTCGGCGATCGAGGTCATGCTCTCCCCGGCATGGCGTCGCCGCGAGCGCGGCGCGGTGCGGTGCGGTTCTGCCCGAGCGCCCCGCCGACGGCAAGGCGGACGCGCCGGCAGCCCGCACCCCGACGGCCCGCGGCCGTCTCGTCGCCGGCGCTCGACGCTTCGCCCGCGGCGCGTGCCCTTCGCCCCCGGGTCGCATGGCGAGGTTCGTGCTGGTGCGCGCGCCTCGCGCCGCCGCCGTGCCTCCGCCCTCAGGCCCGGCGCAGCGCGCCCAGGCCGAGCGAGGCGGCGAACAGCGCCGTCGCCGTCGTCACGATGGTCGGCCCCGAGGGCGTGTCGGCCGCGAGCGAGAGCGCGAGACCGCCGAGCGCGCTGACGGCGCCCACCGCGCCGGCGGCGAGCGCCATGCCCTCGGGCGTCGACGACACCCGCCGCGCCGCCGCCGCCGGCACGATCAGCAGGGCGCCGATCAGGAGCGCGCCGACCACCTCGATCGCCACCGCCACCGTCAGCGCGAGCGCGAGCGTCAGCACCCGGTCCTCGCGCGCGGGGTCGAGCCCGGCAGCGCGGGCGAGGTCGGGGCTCAGCGTCACCGTCACCAGCGCCGACCAGCGCCAGGCCATCAGTCCCGCGACCGCGAGCGCGCCGCCCCAGATCACCGCCAGATCGCCGCGTCCCACCGTCAGGATGTCGCCGAACAGCCAGGCTTCGAGATCGAGCGAGAGCCCCGGCACGAAGCTCGCCGCCACGAGCCCCGCGGCGAGGGCGGCGTGGGCGAGCACCCCGAGGGCGGTGTCCGACGCCTCGCCGCGCCCCGAGAGGGCGCGCACCGCGAGCGCCATGGCGAGCGCGGCGACCACGACGCCGATCGCCACCGGCAGCGCGAAGGCGAGTGCCAGCGCCACGCCGAGCACCGCGGCGTGCGCGGTCGCGTCGCCGAAATAGGCCATGCGCCGCCAGACCACGAAGCAGCCGAGGGGGGCCGCGGCGAGCGCGGTGCCGAGGCCCGCGAGGGCGGCGCGGGTCAGGAAGTCGTCGAGCATCGGGTCTCGGGGTCTCCGATCGGGACGCGCGCCGGGGCGCGACCCCCTCAGGCCGCGTCGTGCGGCGCGTCGTGGTGGTGGTCGTGCTCGTGGGCGTAGAGCGCGAGCGCGCCGCGGGTGTGCGCGCCGAACAGCGCGCGGTAGGCCGGCGCCGAGGAGACGGTGGCGGGCGTCCCCTCGCAGCAGACGTGGCCGTTGAGGCAGACCACCCGGTCCGAGGCGGCCATGACCACGTGCAGGTCGTGACTGACGAGCAGCACCGCGCAGCCGCGCTCGGCGCGGACCCGGGCGAGGCGCTCGTAGAACGCGGCCTCGCCGGGCTGGTCGAGCCCCTGCGTCGGCTCGTCGAGCATCAGCAGATCCGGCCGGCCGACCAGCGCGCGCGCGAGCAGCACCCGCTGGAGCTGCCCGCCAGAGAGCGCGGCCATCGAGCGCCCGGCGAGCCCCGGCACGCCCGCCTCGGCGAGCGCGGCCTCGACCGTCCCGCGCCGGAGCCGCCGGCGCGGCAGGGCGAGGAAGCGGCCGACCGTGATCGGCAGCGCCCCGTCGAGCGCGAGGCGCTGGGGCACGTAGCCGATGGTGAGCCCCTCCGCCCGCGCGATCCGCCCCGCCGAGGGCGCGAGCGCGCCGATCATCGCGCGCAGGAGGGTCGACTTGCCCGAGCCGTTCGGGCCGACGAGCGTGACGATCTCGCCCGCGGCGACGGCGAGGTCGCTCCGGTCGAGCACCCGCCGCCCGCCCAGATCGACCGACAGCCCCTCGGCCGCGATCAGCGACGCCGGGGTCGCGCGCGCCTCGGAGCCGGCCGACGACGCCGGCGTGCCGCGCGGCTTGCGTGTCGGGATCATCACGCGCCCTCGCGCTCGGAGCAGTCGCGGCAGAGCCCGACCGCCTCGATCGTGGTCGCCTCGACACCGAAGCCTGCCGCCGCGGCCGCCTCGGCGAGAGCCGCGGCGGCGGGGCGGCCGGGCGTCTCGACCACGAGACGGCAGTCGCGGCAGACGAGCAGCGTCGCGTCGTGGCTCTCGGCGCCCGTCGGGCGGGGGCAGGCGACGTAGGCGTTCAGCCGCTCCACCCGGTGGACGAGCCCGTGCGCCTGGAGGAAGGCGAGGGCTCGGTAGGCGACGGGCGGCTGGGCGGAGCGCCCCGCCCCGTCGAGCCGGCGCAGGATGTCGTAGGCGCCGAGCGCGCGGTGGCTCTCCAGCAGGATCGCGAGGACCTCGCGGCGCGCCGGGCTCGGACGCAGGCCGGTCTCGGCCGCGTCGAGCGCCGCATGGGCGCGCGCGACGCAGTCGCGGTGGTCGTGGCGCGCCGGGTCGGGGTCCGGCCCGGGGTCCGGCGGGGGCGTGTCGCTCATGGGCCGCTCCGGGAGGGGGTTGCGCTGTTACAGTGTAACGCCTATCGGCCGGAGCGCACGGGAACAAGACGGGGAGGGCGGCTCATGCGGGCGAGGCTCACGATCGCGGCGCTGGCGGGGGGTGTTCTGACGGGGGCCGTCGCGGCGGGGACGGCGGCGATGGCCGAGCCGCCCGAGGTCGCCGCCGACATCGCGCCGGTGCATTCGCTGGTGGCGACGGGCATGGAGGGAGCGGGCGAGCCGACGCTGCTGATCGCGCCCTCGCGCTCGCCGCACCACGGGGCGTTGCGTCCCTCGACCGCACGGGCGCTCGCCTCGGCCGAGATCGTGTTCCGCGTCACGCCCGGCCTCGCGCCTTGGCTCGCCGAGGCGACGGCGACGCTGGCGCCCGAGGCGGCGGTGGTCGACCTGATCGCCGTGCCCGGCGCGATGCGGCTGCACCGGCGCGACGACGCGATGATGGCCGCGCACATGGACGGCGGACACGGACACGGCGGAGGACACGGCGGCGACCACGAGGACACGGGCGCCGCGACCGCCGACCCGCACGCTTGGCTCGCGCCGGCGAACGCGCGGGTCTGGCTCTCGACCATCGCCGCGCGTCTGGCCGAGGCCGATCCGGAGAACGCCGCGCTCTACCGCGACAACGCCGCCGCGGCCCGCGACGCCCTCGCCCGGCTCGACGCGCGGCTCGACGCCCGTCTCGCGCCGGTGGCGGGCGTGCCCTTCGCGGTGATGCACGACGCCTTCCACTACCTGGAGCACGGCTACGGCCTGCGCGCGGTCGGCGCGACCACGCCGAGCGAGGGGGTCGAGGCCGGCCCGGCCCGCGTCGCGGCGATGCGCGAGCGGCTGGAGGCCGCGGGCGCCACCTGCCTGTTCGTCGAGCCGCAGGGCGACCGCGCGCTGGCCGAGACCGTCGCCGAGGGGACCGGGACGCGGGTGATCATGCTCGACCCGATCGGCGCGGACGAGACGCCGGGGCCGGGGCTCTACGAGGCGGTGCTGAGCGCGATGGCCGAGGCGATGGCGGGCTGCCTGTCGGAGGGGGCGTCCGAGCGGGGCTGAGGCGCCGCGGGGCCGTCGCCGGAGCCTCAGACCACCTTGGCGTTGGTCGCCTCCAGGCGGTCGGCGAGCACCTTGATGACCGAGAGCGACAGCTCGGGGTATTCGCGCAGGAGCCCGATCAGCGTGTCCCCGTCGAGGCGCAGCACGCGCAGGTCGGTGCGCGCGGCGACGGCGGTCGAGCGCGGGTTGCCGGTCAGCACCGCCATCTCGCCGATCACCTCACCGGCGCCGAGCTGGGCGATGGCCTGCTCGCCGTCCTCGCCCGGCATCAGGATGTCGACCGCGCCTTCGATCACGATCACCGCCGAGTCGCCCTCGTCGCCGCGCTCCCACAGCCGCTCGCCGGCCCGCAGCGTCAGCGCCTCGCCGGTCATGGCGAGCACGCGCAGCCGGCGGTCGTCGAGGCTCTGGAACAGCGGCATCCGCCGCATCACGTCGAGCGTCCTGGCGAGGCTCATCGGCTCATTCCCTGTCGATCGCGGGTCGGCGTCGTCTCGCACCATGGCCGGGGCACCGCGTGAGGGTGGCCGGCCGCGACGCACGCTTCGGGACCATCCGTCGAGGAGCCTTCCGGACGTCGCGGCGCGGCGCGCGTGCCGGCACGAGTTCCCGGAAGGACTCCATTTTCCGACGACGCGACGCGAAACCGGGGCTGCATCCCCTTTAGTCTCTCGCTCCCGGCGGGGCGCCGCGTCGCCGGTGGTCCGACCGAGACGCTCGCGTCTCCGGCCGGGCCGCTCCGGCGCAAGGCGGCGCCGTCCGGGACGTCGGGGAGCCGATCCGCCGTAGAAAGCCTAGCGGCCCGAACCGTTCCGGTCGAACCACCAGACGGGACGGCGGCGCGCTCACGCCGCCGCCTCCAGCGCGCCGCTCGGGTCGAGCGCGACGGTCCGGTCGGCGTCGGCGGCGGCGCCGGAGGGCTGGGCGGCGTAGAGGATCACCGCCTGCGGCAGCTCGGCGCGGATCAGCGCGCGCAGGTTTCGGTCGGTCTCGCTCTCGCCGTCGGCCACGCCGTCGAGCACGACCAGGGCCGGGCGCTTGATCAGCGCGCGCAGGAGCCCGAGCCGGCGCGTCGCCTGCGCCGACAGCCCCGCCTCGGTCGCGGGGGCGGCGAGGCCGATGCGCAGGAGGTCCTCGCGCAGACCGGCCTCGCGCACGCCCGCGTCCAGCGCGGCGTCGAGGTGCGGCCACTCCGAGCGGCGGTCGAGGCGGCGCTGCGCGCCGAGCACGTTCTCGGCCACCGAGCGCGCCGGCTGGTAGCGCGTCGCGTCGAGGGCGATGAGGGCGGGATCGTCGTCGACGAGGGCCAGCGCCTTCCCGCGCGCCGAGAGCACGCGCTCGCGGCGCGCCTCGTCCAGCACGTCGAGCCGGTCGCGCACCACGACGAAGCGCGCGGCGAGGCCCGCGAGGCGGTCGTGCTCGGCGCGTCTCAGCCCCCCGTGCCCGCGCTCGCCGACGCGCCCGACGATGGCCGCGGCGTCGGCGACGTCGCTCTGCGAGAAGGCGAGGCGGTCGAACAGCGCCGAGCCCGGCGCGAGGGCGTCGGCGAGGGCGGCGAGTTCGAGGGCGATATCCCAGCCGACCTCGCCCAGGAGCGCGAGCCCGCCCGAGCGCGCGAGCACGCGGCGCACCCGCGGCTCGGCCAGCGGATCGGCGGCGGCCCCGGGCGCGGCGGGCAGCGCGAACAGCAGGTTGGCCAGGAGCGAGCCGTTCTCGTTGTAGCGCTCGCGCGACCAGGGCTCGATCACGTCGTCGAGCGCCGCGCGCCGCGTCGCCATCCGCTCGCGCAGGTCGAGCAGGGCCGCCCCCCAGCGCTCGGCCTGCGCGGCCGGCAGCCGCCGCCCGAGCGCGACCGAGTAGAGCGTGCCCGCGAGCCCGACCCCGTCGGCCAGCGCGATCAGCCGCCGCTCCAGCGCGTCGGTGTCGGCGACGCCCGCCCGGTCGAGATCGACCCAGTCGCCGTCGGGATCGAAGGCGGGGTTGCCGGTCAGCGCCGCCTCGCGCACCAGGAAGGCGTGATCCGCGCGCGGCGGCGGGGGGCGGCGGAGCAGGCCGTAGAGCGCGTTCTCGCGCAGCGAGGCGCGCAGCACCGCGGGCTGCGCGCCGGCGTAGACGATCGAGGCGCCGATGCGCTCCAGGCTCGCCTCGGCGAGGGGCTGTCCGCCGATCGCGATCTCGCCCGCCTCGGGCGGCTCGAGCCCGGCAGCGAGGCGCAGAAAGGCGTCGCGCGCGCCGGACGGCCCGCCCGTGAGCGCGACCGTCTCGCCGGGCGCGAGGCGCAGGTCGCGCACCCGGAGCGCGTCCGCGCCCGCCGGCGTGCCCGTCTCGACGCACGTGAAGACGAGCGCCCCGGAGAGCGGGGGCCCGCCCGTGCCGTAGAGCCGTTCGGGCGCCATCAGCCCGTCGACCTCGACGCTCTCGACCACGTTCGCGTAGCGGCTGGAGAAGTCGCTCCAGCGCTGCACGAAGGCGAGCACCGCCTTCCACGGCCCGGCCAGGTCCTTGTAGGCCGCGAGCACCGCCACCAGCGCGCCGAAGTCGAGCCGGCCCTCGATGCCCAGGTAGCCGCCGATCAGGTAGAAGAAGAACGGGGTGAGCTGATTCAGGAAGTTGTTGATCAGCTTGATCGTGAACTTGCGCTTGAAGAGCGCGAGGCGGATCTCGGTGATGGCGCCGAGCCGCTCGGCGACCTGGGCGAGGTGCCAGCGCGCGGTGGCGTGGGTGCGGATGTCGGGCGTGGCCGCCACCCCCTCGCCGATGCGGTCGGCGAGCGTGCGCGCGACGCTCGCGCGGGCTCTGTTAAGCCGAACCACCTCCCTCTGCAGTACCGGGATCAGCCAGGCCTGCACCGGGTAGAGAGAGACGGCGGCGAGGCCGAGCCAGAGGTCCTGGACGAAGATGAAGACGACGTAGACCGCGAGCAGTCCGCCCTGGAACACCGGCGTCGCGATCACCTCGCCGAAGAAGCCGCCGAGCGGCTCGATCTCGCCCATGATCGCCTGCACCGTCTCGCCGGGGCGCTGCGCGCGCAGCCTCGCCGGCGGGAAGCGCAGCGTGCGCTCGAACAGCGCGAAGCGCAGCCGGCGCAGAAGCCGCTCGCCGGCCATGCCGATGCCGACGTTCAGGAGCCACTTGAAGCCGTTGATCAGCACCACGAGCGCCAGGAACAGCGCGCAGAGCAGGACGAGGAACGGGACCTGCGCGATCTCGACGCCCGCGACCTCGTAGGGGAAGCCGCGGCCCTGGATCGCCTCGTTGACGATGATCTTCGGCACCTCCAGCGAGAGGTAGACGAAGGGAAAGGAAGCGAAGGTCAGGAACAGCAGCCAGAGCTGCTGGACCTTCGAGTGCGTCCAGACGAAGGCGAGCAGGGAGCGCGGCATGTCCTCTCCCGTCGGGCGCGCGTCGGGTCTCGGGGGGACGGATCATCGCCGTCCGATGCCGGGCGAGGCAAGGGAGACGCGTCCGGGACACCGTGCCGGGCGCGGCGCCCGTGCGCGGGACGCGGGCGGTCTATTTCGAGAGGGCCTCAAAGGCGCCGTCCCAGTCGGGCGGCGGCGGCCGCTCGCGCCAGCGCGCGATCCGCGCGCGATACTCGGCCACCGTCCCGGCCGGGTCGAAGCGCCCGACCCCGCCGAGGCGGGCGAGGCGCCCGAAGGCGGCCTCGGCGCCGTCCCAGTCGCGCGCCGCGTAGAGCGCGCGCGCCTCGCCGAGCGTCGCGGCCACGGCCTCGAAGGCGGGCGTCCCGACGAGCGCGGCCTCGCCCGCGACGGTGTAGACCTCCTCGGGACGCGCGCGGCCCTTGACCTTGAGGCGGTCGAGCGCTAGCAGCGCGAAGCCGCCCCCGGCCCCCCCGCTCCCGATCACGCGCGCGGCGGTGGTCTCGCCGACCAGCACGTCGACGACGTAGCGCCGCGTCTGTCCTTCGAGGCGCGAGGCGAGGTTCACCGGATCGCCCACGCAGGAATAGGACAGCCGCCGCGTCGAGCCCATGTTGCCGACGGAGCAGGGCCCGGTGTTGATCCCGATGGCCACGCGGACGTCCGGTCTGCCCGCGGCGAGGTTGTCGGCCGAGATCGCCTCGGCCGCGTCGAGCAGCCGGAGCGCGGTCGCCACCGCCTTCGCGTCCATGTCGTCCACGAACTTCGGCGCGTTCCAGAACGCCATGACCGCGTCGCCCATGTACTTGTCGACCGTGCCCTCGTTCTCGAGGACGACGTCCGTCAGCGGCGTCAGCAGCTCGTTGACGAAGCTGATGACCTCCTCGGGCGTCATGTCCTCGGTCTTGGTCGAGAAGCCGCGCATGTCGACGAACATCACCGCCAGCTCGCGGCTCTCGCCGCCGGGCTTCAGGTAGCGCTCGGGGTCGGCGACGATCTCCTCGATCACCTCGGGCGCCACGAAGTGCTGGAACTGCCCGGTGATCTCGCGGCGCGAGCGTTCGGCGAGGAAGAAGTTCAGCGACAGTCCGACCAGCAGCGCGCCGGCGGGGCCGATCGTCGGGCCGACCGGGCTGAGCAGGAGCCCGTGCGCCTCGAAGGCGTACCACCCGCCCCCCAGCGCGCCCGCCGCGCCGAGCGCCATAGCGCCGATCGCGAGCACCGGCAGCCCCGCGCCGATCAGCACCACCACCAGCGCGCCGCCGGCGAGCAGCACCAGGCGTTCGCGCCCGACCGCCCAGTCGGGGCGGGCGAGGAAGGTCTGCGCCACCGCCTGCTCGACGATCTCGGCGTGGACCTCGACGCCGGGCACGTCGCGCTCCAGCGGCGTCGTCACCAGATCGCGCAGGCCCGGCGCCGAGGTGCCGACCAGGATGATCCGCCCGCGCACCTCCTCGGCGAGCGCGGGCGGCATCGCCGCCCCGTCGAGCACCTGCCAGGCGGGGATGCGCCGCTCGGGGCGGGCGCCCGCGAAGCGCACGCGCAAGGTGCCGTCGGGCTCCAGCGGCAGCACGAGGCCGCCCACGCGCATCGAGGCGACGCCGACGCCGTCCCTCAGGTCGATCTCGCCGCCCGCGTCGGTCGCCTGCACCAGGTAGCCGCGCGCGCCCTGCGCCACGCGCAGCGCCTCGACCGAGAGCGCGGGCACGATTACGCCGCCGGCGCGCGCGATCAGCGGCACGCGGCGCACCGTCTCGCCGCCCGAGGGCGCGAGGCTGACCGAGCCGAGGCCCGAGGCCGGCTCGACGAGGCCGGGCAGGTTCTCGACCACCCCCTCGAAGCTCACGAGCGCGCCGTCGACCGGCGAGCCGAGCACCGAGACGCCCCCCTTGACCGCGGGCGTGCCGCGCCCGAGCCCGCCTGAGAGGAAGCGCCCGAGCACCACCGGGCTCTCGCCGATGATCTCGGCCAGGATGGCGTCGTGGTCGGGCAGGTCGTCGATCAGCGCCATCTCGAGGGCCGCGACCTCGGCCGCGCCGGTGGCCGTCAGGAAGCGCTGGTTGTAGCGCTGCCAGACCTCGACGATGTGGCGCGGCGAGGTGCGGTCGGCCTCGGCGAACACCATGTCGAAGGCGATCACGGCCACGCCGGCGTCGGTCAGCCGCTCGATCATCGCAGCGAGGAAGCTGCGCGGCCAGGGCCATTGTCCGAGCCGGGCGAGCGAGGCCTCGTCGATGTCGACCACGCGCACGATCCCGTCCTCCTCGAACGGGCGCGGCGAGATCGTCTGGTAGCGGTCGAAGATCCAGGCCTCGACGTCGCGCCAAAAGCCCGGCCGCACGGCGTGCAGCGTCGCGATCGCGAGCACCACCCCGAGCGCGAGCCCCGCGGGGGCGAGACGCAAGCGGGCGATCATCGCCGCGCCCTGAGGCGGCGCGCAATGGGCACGCGCGCGCCGGGGGGGCGCACGATAGAGAGGCGCGCTCGGGGGGGCGCGACGGGGCGCGCGATCGTCGGCCTCGCCCCGGCGAGGGCGGCGCGGCTTGCAGGCATGGCGGCTCCGTCTGCGGCGCGATCGCCCGGGATGGGTCCCTGCGTCGATGATGCGGTCGCCGCGCGCGTGGCACAAGCGGGCGACGCCGCGGTCCGGGATCGTGCCCTGCGGGAGACGAGGCGGGCCGGGTGACGGGGCTTCGCCAAACTTCGCTTGGCCGTGACGGCGGAGCCTCCGTAAGGTCTGCCCCGAATCGGGACGGGCGAGCCAGGTATCAGGGGGGCGGGGGCGCATGCGGCGGGCGATCACGGTATTGACGGCGGCCACGGCGATCGTGGCGGGCGCCCCCGCGCCGGCGCAGGACGCCGTCACGCCCGAGCGTCAGCGCGCGCTCTACGAGCGTCTGCTGGAGACGCCCGACGACGTGGCGCTGATGCGCGAGTACGCCGCGATCTCCTTCGAGCTCGAGGACTACGAGGCGGCGATCCAGACGCTCGAGCGGATGCTGATCTACCGCCAGGACCTGCCGACCGTGCGCTTCCGCCTCGGCGTCGCCTACTACCGCCTCGGCGCGCTGGCGCCGTCGCGGCTCTACTTCGAGCAGGCGCTGGAGAGCGGCGATCTCGACGCCGAGCGCGCCACGCTCGCGCGGGAGTATCTGGACGTCATCACCCGGCGCGAGGACCACAACGCGTTCTCCCTGGTCGCCGAGGCGGGCCTCACCTACCACACCAACGCCAACCTCGCGCCGGCCGACGACTTCGTCACCGTGGGCGGCAACCCCGACTTCCTGCTCACGCCCGACAGCCGCGAGGAGGACGACTTCGGCGTGCGCGTCGAGCTGAACGCCGTCCACACCTACGACCTGCGCCTGCCGCGCGAGCACGCCTGGGTCACGGACGCGGGGCTGCTCGGCCTCAAGTTCTTCGACGTGGAGGAAGGCGACACCGCCTTCGTGCGCCTGCGCACCGGCCCGCGTCTCGTGCTCGGCCCCTTCAGCGACGCCGCGCGCCTGCGCCCCTACGTCGAGGGGCAGTATCTCTACGCGCGCGAGGAGAGTATCTTCTACGCCGGCCTCGGCGGGGTCGAGCTCAGCAAGGCCCTCGGCGACGGCGTCTCGGCCTACGCCGATCTCTCCTTTGGCGCCTTCGACTTCGAGGCGGACCGCGACATCCGCGATCGGGTCGAGGGCACGCTCGAACTCGGCGCGCGCTACGTGGTCAACCCCGACCTGGTCGGCAGCGCGATCGGCTTCTTCTCGGTCGAGGAGGCCGACGCGGACTTCTTCTCGAACACCGAGGTCGGCGCGCGTCTCTCCGGGGCCTGGCGCTACGACGCCGGCCTCGGGCCGCGGCGCAAGTTCACGCTGGCGGGCTACGTCGACGTGCGCTACCGCGACTACGAGGAGCCCGATCCGTTCGTCGACCCGTTCGAGGAGCGCGAGGAGGTCGACCTGCGCCTCAGCCTCTCCAACGTGGTCCCGATCGCCGACGACCTCGGCGTCAAGGCCGAGGTCGAGCACCTGCTGCGCCGCTCGCCGATCCAGAACTTCGATCTCGACAACACGACCGTGACGCTGTCCCTGCAGTACCGGATGTGAGCCAGAGGGGAGCCGGGACATGCCCGACGCGACCATGCGCCTGATCGCCGCCCTCGCCGCCTTCGGCCTCGCCGCCGGGCCGGCCGCCGCCGACCGCATCGGCACGGTCGCGGCCGTCAACGAGACCATGCTCGGCACGCCCCCCGCCGACGAGACGCGCGACAAGCTCCTCGGCGACGACGTGGTCGGGCTCGAGCGCATCGAGACGACGCCGCTCGGCGCTGGGCAGCTCCTGTTCCTCGACGGCACCTCGCTCTCGGTCGCGCCCGACAGCGACATCGTCCTCGACGCCTACGTCTACGACCCCGACCGCCGGGCCGGCGACGTGGCGCTCTCGATCACCCGCGGCGCGCTGCGCTTCATCGGCGGGCGGATCACCGAGACGGGCGAGGCGATCGTGCGCACGCCGACGGCGACGATCGGCATCCGCGGCTCGGGCGTGATCATCGAGGTCGATCCGACCTGCACGGTCGCGCCCCTCGGGCGCGCGCCCGGCTGCGAGACGCGCATCACGCTGCTCTCGGCCTACCAGATCACCATCACCGCCTACGGCGACGCCGACGGGGACGGGCTCGACGACGGCCCCGACGAGGGGCGCCTCGCGCTCGCGAGCCTCGCGCTCTCGCGCCCCGGCTCGGTGGTCCGCGTGCTGCCGGACGGCGAGATCGTGTTCGACGGCCTCGTCACCGCCGAGGCGCTGCGCGAGCTGTTCGACCGCTTCGAGGGGAACGGCGACGGCGGGCGGCGCGCGCGCTTCGACCCCGAGCTGACGGGCCGGCGCGACCTCGGCCGGCCCGAGGACGAGGCCGGCCTGCCGGCCGGCCCCGTGGTCGAGGCCGACGAGGTCCTCGCCGACTCCCTCGACGAGACCGATATCCTCGACGCCGGTGACGGGGACGTCCCTCCCGGAGAGGGCGATCTCGCCATCCCCGACATGCTGCCCCCGCTCGACGAGGGGCCCGCGCTCGCCGATCTCACGGGTTTCGACGACATCGCCGACTTCACCGGCGGCGTGGAAGGCCAACTGTTCGACACCACCGTGGCGGGCGGCGCTCCCCGGGACGTCGCCGGCGCCTTCGTGCTGCGCTACAACTTCGCCGGCCGCTTCGGGAACCTCAACGTCACCCTCGACGACGTCGACGGCTTCGACCGCACCCTCCGCGTCGACGCCACGGCGGTCGACCCCGCGCTCTACGAGGGCGCGGACGCGCTCGAGGACGGCGGCCGCGTCGAGGCGCGCGGGCG
This sequence comes from Paracoccaceae bacterium, assembly GCA_050330995.1. GTDB lineage: Bacteria > Pseudomonadota > Alphaproteobacteria > Rhodobacterales > Rhodobacteraceae > Thermohalobaculum. Next base: position 41,062 of record JBHJHI010000033.1, on the reverse strand, counting down.
CTTCACCGAGCGCCCGCTCGACCCCCAGCCCGCCACCGACGGCACCTTCCTCGTCGACGAGCCGAGCCTCGACCGGCGCACCGTCGGCCGCTACGGCACCGCGATCGAGCAGCCCGGCAACTGAGGCCCGGCCCGGCGCTCCGGCGCCGGAAGTCTTCCCTTGTCCGCAACGACTTGGCACCGCTCTGCCCGCCTCGGGCGCGGTGCCTCGTCCCGCGTCGCCGGGGCGCTCCGCCGCAGCGTGAGCGAGCCGGAACGAGGGCTCGGCGCGGGCGGCGCCGGTGGCGGCGACCGGTCCGCCGTCGGGGGCGCCGAGCGGCGGCTGTCGCGGAAACTTCAAATTTCAAATCGGAACGTCGCGTCGGGCCGTCGATTGTCGGGGCGTGCGCCGCTCGCGGCGAACACGAGACGCCAAAACGGTGCGGAACCGGTCCGTCGCGGCGCGGCGGGCGTGGGGCCGCGCCCGTCACGGAACTCGCGAAGGAGAACCGCTCGATGACCAATCGCACCCTCACCGCCGTTGCCGTCGCGCTCGTCGCGATGCCGCTCGCCGCCGACGCGCAGTCGCGCGAGAACATTCGCGTCGTCGGCTCCTCGACGGTCTATCCGTTCACCACGGCGGTGGCCGAGAACTTCGCGCGCAACACCGGCAACCCGGCGCCGGTGGTCGAGTCGACCGGCACCGGCGGCGGCTTCCAGCTGTTCTGCCAGGGTGTCGGCACGCAGTTCCCCGACATCAACGACGCCTCGCGCGCGATGACCTCGTCGGAGCGCGAGAGCTGCGCCTCGAACGGCGTCGAGAACGTCACCGAGCTGCAGATCGGCAACGACGGCATCGTGCTCGCCGCCGACAAGTCGGTCGATACGGTCGAGCTGACCCGCGCCCAGATCTGGCAGGCGCTCGCCGCCGAGACGGTGCAGGACGGCGAGATCGTCGACAATCCCTACGAGAGCTGGTCGGACATCGACGACAGCCTGCCCGACCAGGAGATCACCGTGTTCGGCCCGCCGACCACCTCGGGCACGCGCGACGCCTTCGTCGAGCTGGCGATGGAGACGGGCTGCGAGGAGTTCGAGGCCGTGACCTCGCTCGACGAGGAGCGCATGGAGGAGGTCTGCACCACCATGCGCACCGACGGCGGCTTCGTCGAGGCCGGCGAGAACGACAACGTGATCGTCCAGCGCCTGTCGAGCCAGCCCGGCTCCTTCGGCATCTTCGGCTTCAGCTACTACGACCAGAACAAGTCGAACCTGCAGGCCGCTTCGGTCAGCGGCGCGCAGCCGACCGCCGAGAACATCGCGAACGAGGACTACCCGCTGTCGCGTCCGCTGTTCATCTACGTCAAGGACGCCCACGTCGGCTCGATCCCGGGCCTGCAGGAGTTCCTGACCTACTACATGAGCGACGAGGTGATCGGCGAGAACGGCCTGCTGCTCGACCAGGGCCTGATCCCGATGGACCAGTCGAAGCGCGAGGAGATGGTGGAGAAGGCCGAGAGCCTCGGCCAGGGCTGAGTTCGGCGCCTTCGACGCGCGACGACCGGGCCGCCGCGGCGGCCCGGCTTTCCTCCTTTCGTCGAGAGGCCCTCGATGTCCCTCGTCCAGATCGTCGCCGTGGTCGTGGCGCTGATGGCGCTGACCGGCCTTCTGATGGGCCGCTCGCGCGCGCTCGCCATGGCCGGCGGTCGCCGGCGCGAGCTGCATTCGCTGCCGACCTACCACGGCTGGTTCTCGCTGCTCGCCACCCTCGTGCCGGCGCTCCTGTTCATGGGGCTCTACCTCGTGCTGCGCGAGCCGCTGGTTCAGTGGCTCACCATGCAGCAGCTCCCCGAGGATATCGCGAGCCAGGGCGCGGGCCGGATCTCGCTCCTTATGGCCAAGATCGAGCGTGCCTCCTTCGGCCAGGACGTGCTCGGGGGTTTGCCCGAGGGTACGGGCCCGGTCGCCGACTACATGGCCTCGGCGCGGTCGTGGTCGTCCTGGGCCGCGATCCCGATCGTGGCGCTGCCGGCGCTGATCGGCTTTCTCTACAGCCAGTCGCGCGTCGCGCCGCAGTTCCGCGCGAGGAACGCCACCGAGCGGATGGTGCGCGGGCTGATGATCCTTTGCGCGGTGATCGCGATCCTGACGACCTTCGGCATCGTCATGTCGGTGCTGTTCGAGTCGGTCCGCTTCTTCAGCATGGTCTCGCCGATCGAGTTCTTCACCTCGCTCGAATGGAACCCCGGCACCGCGATCCGCGAGGATCAGGTGGCCGGCGCGGCCGAGGGTTCGTTCGGCATCCTGCCCCTGTTCGTCGGCACGCTCCTGATCGCCACCGTCGCCATGGCGGTCGCGATCCCGTTCGGGCTCCTGTCGGCGATCTACCTGGCCGAGTTCGCGCACCCGCGGGTGCGCGCGGTGCTGAAGCCGCTGCTCGAGGTGCTCGCCGGCATCCCGACGGTGGTCTACGGCGTGTTCGCCGCGCTGACCGTCACGCCCTTCATCATCGACAGCGCGACCGCGCTCGGGCTCGACGTCGGCGCCAAGTCCGCGCTCGCCGCCGGCTCGGTGATGGGGCTGATGATCATCCCCTTCGTCTCCTCGCTGTCGGACGACGTGATCACCGCCGTGCCGCAGCGGCTGCGCGACGGCGCCTACACCCTCGGCGCGACGCAGAGCGAGACCATCCTGAAGGTGGTGCTGCCCGCGGCGCTGCCGGGCATCGTCGGCGCGGTCCTGCTCGCGATCAGCCGCGCCATCGGCGAGACCATGATCGTGCTGCTCGCCGCGGGGCTGCGCGCCAACCTCACGCTCAACCCGCTCGACACCACCACCACGGTGACGGTGCAGATCGCCAACCTGCTCACCGGCGATCAGCAGTTCGACAGCCCGAAGACGCTGTCGGCCTTCGCGCTCGGGCTGGTGCTGTTCGTGGCGACGCTGGCGCTGAACCTCGGCGCGCTCAAGTTCACCCAGGCCTACCGAGAGAAGTATGACTGAGACCGCGCGCCCCTCGACGCGCGAGCGGATCGGCACCGATCGCTTCGCCTCGCGCCTGAAGAACCGCCGCCGCAAGGGCGGGATCGTGAAGTATGCCGGCCTCCTCGCGATCGTCGCCGCGCTCGCCACCCTCGGCGTGCTGCTGTTCACGATCGTGAGCCAGGGCCACACCGGCTTTCTCCAGACGCGCATGGCGCTCACGGTCACCTACGACCCCGAGCTGATCGCGCCGGAGGGCACCACCGACCCCGAACGGCTGCGCGACCGGCAGTATCAGGAGATCCTGATCCGCGCGCTCGAAGCGGCGGTCGGACGCGACGTGCCCGACGAGGACGAGCGGGCGCTGTCGCGCCTCCTCTCGACCGCCGCGCGCTACGATCTCCAGGACGAGGTGCTGGAGAACCCCGGCCTGATCGGCACCACGCGCGACGCCTGGGTGACGACGTCGAGCGTCGTCGACATGGCGCACAAGCGCAAGATCGCGCTCGACGTGCCCGAGGACGACCGCCAGCTCACCGACCGCCAGCTCGAATGGTTCTACGAGCTGGAGGAGCAGGACCGGCTCGACACCTTCTTCTACTGGGGCTTCCTGACCAACTCCGACAGCCGCTCGCCGGAGCTGGCCGGGCTCTGGACCGGGATCGTCGGCTCGGCGATGATGCTCGCGATCGTGCTGGTGTTCGCCTTCCCGATCGCGGTGATCGCGGCCGTCTACCTCGAGGAGTTCGCGCCGAAGAACCGCTGGACCGAGCTGATCGAGATCAACATCAACAACCTCGCGGCCGTGCCGTCGATCATCTTCGGCCTGCTCGGGCTCGCGGTGTTTCTCAACACCCTCGGAATGCCGCGGTCCTCGCCGCTCGCGGGGGGTGCGGTGCTGACGCTGATGACGCTGCCGATCATCATCATCGCCGCGCGCTCGGCGCTGAGGTCCGTGCCGCCCTCCTACCGCGACGGCGCCATCATGCTCGGCGCCTCGCGCCAGCAGGCGGTGTTCAAGACCGTGCTGCCCCAGGCGCTGCCCGGCATGCTGACCGGCACGATCATCGGGCTCAGCCAGGCGCTCGGCGAGACCGCGCCGCTGCTCCTGATCGGCATGATCGCCTTCGTCGCCTCGCCGCCCGAGGCGGTCACCGACACCGCGACCGCGCTGCCGGTGCAGATCTATCTCTGGGCCAACGCGCCCGAGACCGGCTTCGCCGAGAAGACGCAGGCCGCGATCATGGTGCTGCTCGCCTTCCTGATCGTCATGAACCTGACGGCGATCATCCTGCGCAACCGCTTCCAGAAGCGCTTCTGAGGCCGGAGGGCCCGATGCTCCAGCGAAACGAGACCGGCGCCGACGCCAAGATGAGCGCGGAGGACGTCAACGTCCACTACGGCGACTTCCACGCCATCAAGGACGCGAGCCTCGACGTGCGCCCGAACGAGATCCTGGCGCTGATGGGGCCCTCTGGCTGCGGCAAGTCGACGTTCCTGCGCTGCCTCAACCGCATGAACGACACGATCGACGCCGCGCGCATCTCCGGGCGCATCACCCTCGACGGCCAGGACATCTACGACCCCGCTCTCGACCCGGTGCTGGTGCGGCTTCGCATCGGCATGGTCGCCCAGGCGCCCAACCCGTTCCCGAAGTCGATCTACGACAACGTCGCCTTCGGGCCGAAGCTGCACGGGCTGGTCGACGACCGCGACCACCTCGACGAGGTGGTGCGGACCTCGCTGGAGCGCGCCGGGCTCTGGAACGAGGTCAAGGACATCCTCGGCCAGCCGGGCACCGCGCTCTCGGGCGGCCAGCAGCAAAGGCTCTGCATCGCGCGCTGCATCGCCAACGAGCCCGAAGTGATCCTGATGGACGAGCCCTGCTCCTCGCTCGACCCGATCTCGACCAACACCATCGAGGAGCTGATGTTCGAGCTGCGCGAGCGCTACACGGTGGTGATCGTCACCCACAACATGGAGCAGGCGCGCCGCGCCTCGCAGCGCGTCGCCCACTTCCACCTTGGCGAGATCGTCGAGGTCGGCCCCACGCAGCAGATCTTCGACGAGCCCTCGGACGAGCGCACCCGCGCCTACGTCTCGGGCGATTTCGGCTGACACCCGCCTTCCGGCGGCGAGGCGCCAGGACGCGGCCCGCCCTCACGGGGGATGCGGCCGGTGCTCGTCGCGCCGCGCCAGCTCACCCGTCCGGATCGCGACGCCGCCGCGACGCGATCGCGATGGCCTCGACCCGGTGCGACGTGCGAGCCTCGCGCGCCGCACCGCCGAGGAGGCCGACCATGACCATGCTCGACTGGCACGCCGAACGCGCCGATCTCGCCCAGCTCGACCGCGCGCCGGACGAGGGCATAAATCTCGTCGCGGTGCGCGCCTGGCGCCAGGGCCGGGTGCGCGCCGAGATGGCGCGCCGCGGCATCGCCGCCGTGATCCTCTCCGACCCGGTCAACATCCGCTACGCTACCGGGGCGCGGAACATGCAGGTGTTCTCGGCGAGGAACGCGCCGTCGCGCTATCTGCTGATGACCGCCGACCGGGCGATCCTCTACGAGTTCACCGGCTGCGCGCACCTGGCCGAGGGTCTGGAGACCATAGACGAGGTCCGCCCCGCCACGACCGCGAGCTACGTCGCCGCCGGTCCCGCGATCGCGGAGCGCGAGAAGGCCTGGGCGCGCGAGATGGCCGCGACGCTCGCGGACCTGGTCGGCCCCGGCGCCACACTCGGCGTCGAGCGGCTGAACGCCGGCACCGCCCTCGCCCTCGCCGGCGAAGGCCTGCGGCTCGTGGACGCGCAGGAGCCGGTGGAGATGGCGCGCGCGATCAAGTCGGCCGAGGAGATGCGCTGCGTGCGCGCCTCGCTCGCCGCCACCGAGGTCGCGGTCGGGCGGCTCCGCGAGGCGATCCGCCCCGGCCTGACCGAGGTCGAGCTGTGGTCGGTGCTGCACCAGTCGGTGATCGCCCAGGACGGTGACTACATCGAGACCCGCCTCCTGAACGCGGGGCCGCGCACCAACCCCTGGTTCCAGGAGACCGGCACGCGGGTGATCGGCGCGAACGAGCTGATCGCGCTGGATACCGACGTGGTCGGCTGCCACGGCTACTACGCCGACTTCTCGCGCACCTTCCACGCCGGGCCGTCGCGGCCGACACGGGCGCAGCGCGATCTCTACGAGACCGCGCACGAGCAGGTGCACCACAACCTCGCGCTCTTGCGCTCCGGCCTGACCTTCCGCGACTACGCCGAGGCGGCCTGGACCATCCCCGAGCGCTACGTCGCCAACCGCTACTACCTCTCGGCGCACGGCTGCGGCATGACCGGGGAGTACCCCTACCTCTACCACCGCGCCGACTTCCCCGACGCGGGCTACGACGGGGTGATCGAGCCGGGTATGGTGATCTGCGTCGAGAGCTATATCGGCGAGGACGGCGGACACGAGGGCGTCAAGCTTGAGGAGCAGGTGCTCGTGACCGAGACCGGCATCGAGCGGCTGTCGCGCTTCCCGTTCGAGGCGGCGCTGCTCGCCTGAGCGAGGGGCCGTCCACGCCGGGCGTGTCATCGCCGCGGGCCGACGCTATGCTCGAACGGGTCGAGGACCGCCGGAGAGTGCCATGACCCCGTCGCGCCGTGACCTGATGCGCCTCACCGCCTTGGGGCTCGCCGCGGCGGGGCTGCCGCGGCCGGCCCGGGCGATGGTGCCCGATCCGTTGCGCGAGGCGGTACGGCTATTCACCCGCGCCACCACCCCGGCGGCGGGCGGGCTCGGGCTGGTGCTGACGCCGATGGCGACGGGCGTACGCGTCGGCCTCTCCGATCCGGGCACGGGCCTGACCGAAGCGCTGGTGCTGGTCGCGGGCCGTGCCGAACCGCGCATCGCCCACCTCGGCTTCGGTCCGGTGACGGCGGGGCGTGCGGCGCTGTTCGCCGCTTCCTTGGGCGCGGGCGAGCAGGTGGTCGCCCTCGGCTGGCGCGGGGGCGCGGACTACGTCGCCGTCGCGGCGAGGGCCGGTTCGGCGCGCGTCGTCGGCGACGGCGCGTCGCTGCCCGAAGCGGTGCTCGCGCCGTTCGGTCCCGACGAGGCGGTACCGGCCGGCGGCGCCGGTGGTGTGCCGATGCCGCCGCCCAGGCCGACCTGGCTCGCCACGCCGCGCTGAGCCTTATGGGTGTCAGCTGGTCGCCTTGAACAGCTCGCGCCCGATCAGCATCCGCCGGATCTCCTGCGTGCCCGCGCCGATCTCGTAGAGCTTGGCGTCGCGGAGCAGCCGTCCCGTGGGGTAGTCGTCGATGTAGCCGTTGCCGCCCAAGGCCTGGATCGCCTCCAGCGCCACGCGCACCGCGCGCTCGGAGGCGTAGAGCAGGCACCCGGCCGCGTCCTGGCGCGTGGTCTCGCCCCGGTCGCAGGCCGCGGCCACCGCGTAGACGTAGGCGCGGGACGCGTTCATCTCGGTGTACATGTCGGCGAGCTTGCCCTGCATGAGCTGGAACTCGCCGATCGGGCGGCCGAACTGCTCGCGCTCGTGGACGTAAGGAAGGACCACGTCCAGGCAGGCGGCCATGATGCCGAGCGGGCCGCCCGAGAGCACCACGCGCTCGTAGTCGAGCCCCGACATCAGCACGCCGACACCGCCGCCCTCCTCGCCGAGCACGTTGTCGAACGGCACCTCGCAGTCCTCGAACACCAGTTCGCAGGTGTTGGAGCCGCGCATCCCGAGCTTGTCGAGCTTCTGCGCCGTCGAGAACCCCGCCATGCCCTTCTCGATCAGGAAGGCGGTGATGCCGCGCGGCCCGGCGTCGGGATCGGTCTTGGCGTAGACCACGGACACGTCGGCGTCGGGGCCGTTGGTGATCCAGAACTTGGAGCCGTTGAGGATGTAGCGGTCGTTGCGTTTCTCGGCGCGCAGCTTCATCGAGACCACGTCCGAGCCCGCGCCGGGCTCGGACATGGCGAGCGCGCCGACGTGTTCGCCCGAGATCAGCTTCGGCAGGTAGCGCTCGCGTTGCCCGTCGGAGCCGTTGAGCTTGATCTGGTTGACGCAGAGGTTCGAGTGCGCGCCGTAGCTGAGCCCGATCGAGGCGGAGGCGCGGCTGATCTCCTCCATGGCGACGGTATGGGCGAGGTAGCCCATGCCGGCGCCGCCTTCGTCTTCGGACACCGTGATGCCGAGGAGGCCCATCTCCCCCATCTCGCGCCAGAGGTGCGTCGGGAAGGCGTTCGAGCGATCGGTCTCCGCGGCCAAGGGCGCGACCCGCTCGGTGGCGAAGCGGCGCACGGCGCCCTGCAGCGCCTCGACGTCCTCGCCGAGGCCGAACTTCATGGTGGCGTCGAACATCGGGTCTCCTCCCTGACAGGCCGCGCCCGCCGCGGCTTCGTCCGGGTCGTGTTTTAGCCCGGCGCCGGCACGGAGGCGATGGCGCCTTCGGTGCGGCGCCGTGTCGACCTCGAACGGCGTTCGCACCCGCAAAATTCTCGACAGGTGTTCGCACTCGCAAAATTCGGCGAGATTACGCAACGGTTGAGCGCAATATCTGTTCACACCCTGCCCACAGTTTCACAGAAGCAGCCAGAACGGGAGCGCCATGCAGGGAGATGGAGCCGACCTCGCGATCATCGACTACGTCATCATCGCGACCTATTTCGTCGTTGTCCTCGCCATCGGGTTCTACGTCTCGCGCAAGATCCAGACCGGCGACGATCTGTTCCTCGCCGGCCGCGGCCTCAAGTGGCCCGAGATCGGCGGCTCGCTGTTCGCCTCCAACATCTCGTCGACCACGCTGATCGGTCTCGCGGGCGCCGCCTACATGACCGGCATCTCGGTCTCGAACTACGAGTGGATGGCCGGTCTCGTGCTGGTGTTCATGGCGCTGTTCTATATTCCGGTGTATCTGCGCACTAAGATCACCACAGTGCCGGAATATCTGGAACTCAGGTTCAATAGAACAGCCCGGCTCTATTTCTCTGCCGTATCGATCATTCTGACGCTGGTGGTCGATACCGCGGGCGGTATCTACGCCGGCGGCGTGGTGATGCGCACCTTCTTCCCCGGCATCGAACTCTGGCAAATCTGCGTCGGACTCGCGGTGGTCGCCGGTATCTATACTGCCGCGGGCGGTCTGGCGGCGGTGGTATACACCGACGTGATCCAGACCGTGGTGCTGATCATCGGCTCGCTCATCATCACGATCCTCGTGTTCTCGAACTTCAACTACTCCTGGTCGGAGGCCAAGGCCTCGATCCCCGACGGCCATCTGTCGCTGATCCGCCCCATAGGCGGCGAGGGCGTGCCCTGGCTCGGCACCATCACCGGCGTCGCCTTCATCGGCTTCTGGTACTGGGCCTGCAACCAGTACATCACGCAGCGTATCCTGGGCTCGCGCTCGGTTCGCGACGGGCAGTGGGGCGCGCTGCTCGGCGGTGCGCTGAAGCTCCTGCCGCTGTTCATCATGGTACTGCCGGGCGCCATGGCGATCGAGCTGTTCCCCGATCTGGAGAACGGCGACCAGGTGTTCCCGACGCTCATCAGCGAGGTGCTGCCCATCGGCCTGACCGGCCTCGTGCTCGCCGGCCTGATCGCGGCGATCATGTCCTCGATCGACAGCACGCTGAACTCGTCCTCGACGCTGATCCTGAACGACTTCGTCCAGCGCGAGGACCGCAAGATCTCGGCCGAGCGCATGAGCCTCTACGGCCGGATCTGCACGATCGTGCTGACGGCGCTCGCGGCCGCCTGGGCGCCGCAGATCGCGAACTTCCCGGGGCTGTTCAACTACCTCCAGCAGGCGTTCTCCGTCGCGGTGCCGCCCGTGGTGGTCATCTTCCTGTTCGGCATGTTCTGGCGTGGCGGCGCCGGCCTGACGGCGGTGCTGACGCTGGCGATCGGCCACCTGGTCGGCATAGCGCTGTTCGTCGCCGCGCAGGTCTACGGCAATCAGCTTCAGCAGCGCCCGGGCAACGAGGCGTTCAACTGGGTGACGGACGTGTTCCTGCAGCTCCACTTCACGATCCACGCCGGGATCATGGTGGCCTTCAGCGCGATCGTGTTCCTGGTGGTCGCGCTGTTCTACGACGGGCGGATATCGAAGGAACGGGCCGACAAGTGCACCTGGCGGGCCGGCGGTCGCGGCGAGGACTACTCCGACCTCCCCGTCTGGCAGCGCCCCTTCGTCCTCGCGCCCGTGGTGGTGGCGGTGACGGCGGTGATGATCCTGTTCTTCTGGTGAGACGAAGGCCGGCTCCCGCGAGCGGGGGCCGGCGCCTCTCTCGGCCGCGTCGGGCGCGCTACTCCGCCGGCTCCGCCGCTTCCTCCACCACGATCACCGGCTCCATGGCTTCCAGCCGCGCGGCGCTCAGGTGGCAGCGGATCACGTGCCCGTCCGCGAAGCGCCGCTCGGGCAGCGGCTGGTCGCAGACCCCCTCCATCACGTAGGGGCACCGCGTCTGGAACGGGCAGCCCACGGGGCGGTTCAGCGGCGAGGGCAGCTCGCCCTCCAGCACCACCTGCCGCTTGCGGACGTTGGTGTCGGCCACGGGGACGGCGGCGAGCAGCGCATCTGTGTAGGGGTGGTAGGGCGGCGCGAAGATCGCCTCGGTCGGCCCCTGCTCCATGATCTCGCCGAGGTACATCACCACCACGCGGTCGGCGAGGTAGCGCACCACGCCGAGGTCGTGGCTGATGAACAGCATGGTGGTGCGGCTCTCGCGCTGGATGTCGGTCAGCAGCTTGGTGACGGCGGCCTGCACCGAGACGTCGAGCGCCGAGACCGGCTCGTCGGCGACCACCAGCTTCGGGCGCCCCGCGAAGGCGCGGGCGATGCCGATGCGCTGCTTCTGCCCGCCCGAGAGCTGGCGCGGCATGCGCGTCGCGAACTCGCGCGGCAGCTTCACCAGATCGAGGAGTTCGAGCATCCGCTCCCAGCGGTCGGCGCGGCCCGAGCCGATCTCGAACATCTCCAGCACGCGCACGATCTGGTCGCCGCCCCGCATCGACGGGTTCAGCGTGTCGAACGGGTTCTGGAACACCATCTGCACCTGGGAGACGGTGCGCGGCCCGCGCGCCTCGACCGGCATCGAGCCGAGCTCGGTGTTGCCGAGCGTCACCGTGCCCTCGGTCGCGGTCTCGAGCCCCATCAGCACCTTGGCGAAGGTGGACTTGCCGCAGCCGGACTCGCCGACGATCGCGACGGTCTCGGCCTCCTTGGCGTCGAAGGTCAGCCCCTCGTTGGCGCGCACCACGCGGGTGTCGCCGCCGCCGAACATGCCCGACGAGACGGCGTAGTGCTTCTTCAGGTCCTCGACGTTCAGCACGGTGTCGCCGGGCACGATCGGCTCGCCGACCTCGGCGTCGGCCGCGTCGGCGGCCCAGTCGATCTCGTCGATCCTCACGCAGCGCGAGCGGTGACGCTCCTCGGGCGCGCCGACCTCGTGCATCCTGATCTCGCCCTGGTCGCATTTTCCGGCGACGAAGTGGTCGCAGCGCGGGCCGAAGTTGCAGCCGGGCGGGCGCTGGTGGGGCAGGGGGAGCTGGCCCGGAATGGCGACCAGGGGCTTGGCGTACTTGTCCGCGCCCGGCACCGGGATCGAGCGCAGGAGGCCCTTGGTGTAGGGGTGGCGCATCCTGTTGAAGACGGTGTGCAGGTCGCCTTCCTCGACCGCCTCGCCCGAGTACATCACGGTGATGCGGTCGCAGGTCTCCAGGATCAGCCCGAGGTTGTTGCTGACGATGATCATCGAGGTGCCGGTCTCGCGCGCGAGGTCCTTCACGAGTTCGACGATGCCGGCCTCGACGGTGACGTCGAGCGCGGTGGTCGGCTCGTCGAGCAGCATCAGCGCCGGGCGCGAGAGCAGCGCCATGGCGATGACGATGCGCTGCTGCTGCCCGCCCGAGAGCTGGTGGGGGTAGGCCGACATGATCCGCTCGGGGTCGGGCAGGCGCACCGAGGCGACCATCTCGGCCGCCCGCTGCTTCGCGTCCTTCTGCGAGATGTCCTCGTGGATGGTCAGCACTTCGGTCAGTTGCTTGCCGATCTTGAGCGCCGGGTTCAGCGAGGCCATCGGCTCCTGATAGACCATCGAGATCTCGCGGCCGCGGATGTGGCGGAGCTCCTCCTCCGACATCTCGGCCATGTCGCGGCCCTTGAACTTGATGCGCCCGGCGGTGATGCGCCCGTTGCCACCCAAGTAGCGCATGATCCCGAGCGAGACGGTGGACTTGCCGCAGCCGGATTCGCCCACGAGCCCCATGGTCTCGCCGGGCATGACGGTCATGGAGAAGTCCATCACCGCCGGGATCTCGCCCTTGCGGGTAAAGAACGAGATGTTGAGGTCCTCGATATCGAGGATGGGGGTGGCGCCGAGGCCCTGGGTCTGCGGGGGGGCGTCCTGGGTGCGGGGCTCGTTCATTTTCTTCCTTCCACTTGACTCTATAGCGGAAAACTTGCCACGGTCATGCTCAGAATAAATATAATTCCGGGAAGGACTACATCTCTCAAACCTAGAGCGGCAAACCGCCATCGATGCAGGCGAGTATGTTCAATCCAAAGCTCTGTATTTCCATCATTAAATCGAGAGTCGTGTTTCTCCCCGCCCTCTGAAATATTCTTCTCCAGCGCTTTAATCTGCTCTTGAGCGCGGTCGGCTAAGACAAACAGGAGAAAGTTCCCAAAGAAATACAAATTGATTAATCTCACAAATAGGATAATTGAGTCTTTGCTTACTTCAATCTTGAGGGCAGTGACTTCTATATTGCTACTTTCGAACTCGATACGAGATAGGAATATCAACACAAAACTCCCGATGATGAGGGCTCTCTTGCTTTTCGCTGCATCATCGTGCTCAAGGAATAGGGTTAGAGCCACGTCCAACTAATCCTTCAAGCTCTCTTCCCGCATCCCGTCCGCCAGCAGATTCAGCCCCAGCACCAGCGACATCAGCGCCAGCGCCGGGAACAGCGCGATGTGCATGGTGTCGGCCAGGCGCACGAATGGCCGGCCGTGGTTGATCATCGTGCCCCAGTCCGGGCTCTCGGGCTGAAGCCCGAGGCCGAAGAAGCCGAGCGTGCCGAGGAGGATCGTCGTGTAGCCGATGCGAAGGCAGAAATCGACGATCAGCGGCCCGCGCGCGTTCGGCAGGATCTCCCAGAGCATGATGTACCACGGCCGCTCGCCACGGGTCTGGGCGGCGGCCACGTAGTCGCGCGTCTTGATGTCGAGCGTCAGCCCGCGGACGATGCGGAAGATCGCGGGCGAGGACACGAAGACGACCGCGGCGAACACGTTCAGCTCGTTCGGGTCGAGCGAGAGCACCCCGAACGGGTCGGCGTTGAACACGAGGCCGAGATAGACCCAGAGCCCGAGCGCGACCGTCACGAGCAGGAACAGGCCGAGCTTGACCGGCGCCTTCTCGTACTTGGTGAACCACATCATGCAGAGGAACACGATCGGGAACAGGAAGAACACCGCCGCCATCGCGATCGGGATCGACCACGGGACCTCGAACAGCCAGAGGTCCACGAACACCGGCTGGCGTACCTCGGGCGTCACCAGCAGGTAGAACAACAGGATCACCGGGAAGGCGAGCACCAGGTTGGCGATGAAGCTCATCGCCGTGTCGACCGAGCCTGTGTAGTAGCCGGCCGGCAGGCCGAGCGTAGCGCCGACCATGTAGGCGATCAGGGTCGCCACGGGCGCGATGATCAGCACCACCTGGCTGCCGTAGACCACGCGCGAGAACACGTCGCGCGCGAGGTTGTCGCCGCCGAACAGGAAGACGACGCCGTTCTCGGCGTCGATCGCGCCGGGCGCCGCCTTCTTGACGCCGAAGGTGAAGGACTGCTCCAGCGGCCCCATCACTGCGATCAGATCGGCGAAGATCGCGGTGAAGATCCAGAACAGCGTGAGGCCGAGCCCGATCAGCCCGATCCGGCTGTCCCAGAGCCGTCCCAGCTGGCCGAGCCGGCCGCGCACGAACCAGCCGCCGCCGAGGGTGACGGCGAGCGCCACCCAGACCGGCCAGAACCGCTGGATCACGCCGCCGAGCACGCCGAGCGCCGTCGTCCCGAGCGCGAGCCCGGCGACGACGTAGACCGCCGCCAGCGCCGCCACGGCGAGGAGCAGCGCGCGCACCGCCCGTCCGACCGTCTCCTCGGCGACGGCCCGCGCCGCCGCGGCGGCGAGCAGGGCGACCAGCGCCACCACGAGGCCGGGGGCGAGCCAGCCGAGCACGCCCTCGCCCGCCAGCGCCTCGAAGCCCGACCAGAGCGAGGGGGCGAGCACGAGGCTGAGCGCGAGGCCGGCGGCGAACAGCGCCGCCCAGCCGGCCGCGTCGCGCGGGCCGAGCCCGACCAGCGCGCCCTGCGCGCTTTCGGCGGCGAGGGCCGTGCCGCGCCCGGCGATGCCGACGGCGCGCGCCGTCGCCGCGAGGCCGGCGACGATCAGCAGCGCGGCTGCCAGCGGGTCGAGGATCGCGCCCAGGGGGCCGGTGGCGGTGATGAACTCGATCTCCACGTCGTCTCCCCTCGGCTCAGGATACGCGGATGCGCGGGTTCAGGACGGCGTAGCCGATGTCGCTGATCAGCTGGGTGAGCAGCACCACGATCACCGCCACCCAAGAGATCGCGAGCAGCAGCTCGATGTCGTTGTTGCCCGCCGCTTCGACCAGCGCGAAGCCGAAGCCCTTGTAGTTGAACATCGTCTCGACCACGACCACGCCGGTCAGCAGCCACGGGAACTGCAGCATGATCACCGTGAAGGGCGCGATCAGCGCGTTCCTGAGCGCGTGCTTCAGGACCACCGAGCGGAACGACATGCCCTTGAGCCGGGCGGTGCGGATGTAGTTGGAGGTCATCACCTCGGCCATCGACGCCCGCGTCATGCGCGCGATGTAGCCCAGCCCGTAGAGCGCCATGGTCAGCACCGGCAGCGTGAAGTTCTCGAAGGTGATCCTGCGCGTCGAGGCGATCCCCGAGAACCATCCGAGCGCCGAGGCGAAGATCGCCACGAAGATGATGCCGGTGACGTACTCCGGCGCCGAGGTCGAGCCGATCGAGCCGACCGAGAGCGAGCGGTCGAGCGCAGAGCCCTCGCGCATGCCCGCGAGCACCCCGACGATCAGCGCGCCCGGCACCATCACCACCATCACCCAGAACATCAGGATGCCGGTGTAGTAGAGCCGCTCGGCCACCACCTCGGAGACGGGTTTGCGGAACACCCGGCTGTAGCCCATGTCGCCCGAGAGCGTGCCGCCGACCCACTCGCCGTAGCGCAGGAAGAAGGGGCGGTTGTAGCCCTCGTCCTCCAGCCACGCCTCCACCTCGGCGTCGGTCATGCGCATGTTGCCCTCGGTCTTGGCGATCTTCTCCAAGTTGCCGGGCAGATTGACCAAATAGAACACCACGAGCGTCAGCGCGAGCATCGTGGCCAGCATGGCGCCGAGGCGGCGCAGGATGAACATCGCCATGGGATCGAAGCCTCTCGGGCTGAGCCGCGAGGACGCGGCCGGGCGGGGCCTCGCGCACGGGAGCGCCGGGGGCGGCGCCCGTGCGGCCGGCGGCAGGGGCCGCGCCCGTCGGGGCGCGGCGCACGCGGCTCAGGTCTCGAGCCAGACCACGTCGAAGTGCTGCTCGAAGGCCTGGTGGGCGGGGTTGTTCATCACGTACTCGGCCGAGGCGCGGTAGACCGAGCGCCAGTAGGGCTGGATGATGATGCCGCTGTCGCGCAGCGTCCGCTCGATCTCGGCCATCAGCTCGGTGCGCGCCTCGACGTCGGGCGTGGCGAGCGCCTCGTCGAGCATCTTGTCGAACTCGGGGTTCGCGTAGGCCGTCTCGTTCCAGGCCGCGCCCGAGCGGTAGGCGAGGTTGATCACCTGGATGCCGAGCGGGCGCGCGTTCCAGTTGGTCGAGGAGAAGGGGTACTTGGTCCAGTCGTTCCAGAAGGTCGAGCCCGGGATGACGCTGCGCTTGATCGCGTAGCCCGCATCGCGGAGCTGGGCCGCGACCGCGTCGGTGGTGTTGCGCCGCCAGTCGTCGTCGATCGAGATCAGCTCGAACTCGGTGTCCATCTCGCCCGCCTCCTGCATGAGGCGGTTCGATTCCTCGACGTTCCGCTCGTGCGGGCCGATGTCGGCGTATTCGACGTGCATCGGGCCGACGTGGTGGTTGGCGGCCACGATGCCGGCGTTGTTGTAGCCGAGCTGGAGCACCACCTGGTTGTCGACGCCGAGCTGGATCGCCTTGCGCACGTTCTGATTGTCGTAGGGCGGGTTCTCGACGTTCATGCGGATGCAGATGGTCGAGCCGGTGGCGTTGTCGTCGATCTTCAGAAGCCACAGCGCCTCGACCTGGGCGAGGCTGTCGGCCTTGATCTCGTAGCTCGTGTCGATCTCCTCGGACTCGAAGGCCGCGATCTCGGCCGTGGGATCGGTGCCGAGGTCGATCCACTCGATCTCGTCGAGGTAGGCGCCGTTGCCCTCGTTCCACCAGCTCACGTTCTCGTCGCGGCTGACACGCGCGCGCACCGAGGCCTCGTACTCGTCGAGCTTGTAGGGGCCGGTGTGCACCTCCAGCGCCTCGAACGGATCGGGCGAGCCGTCGTAGGAGCGGTGCATGATGAGGGCGGGGTAGTCGGCCATGCCGACGACCAGCGTGATGTCGGGCGAGGGCAGCAGCAGCTTGACGGTGTGGTCGTCGACGATCTCGACGCCGCCGTCGCGCAGCTGCTTGGTGTCCGGATCGACCAGGCTGCCCATGCGGGCGGCGACCGAGTTGCCCTCGGCCGAGGCGTCGCACCAGCGGGTGATGTTGTGGACCATGTCCTCGGCGGTGAAGGCGTCGCCGTTCGACCAGGTCACGTTGCGGCGCAGGTTCAGCGTATACTCGGTCGCGTCGTCGGAGATCTCCCAGGATTCGAGGAGCTGCGGCTCGAACTCGTAGTCGGCCGTCCAGCGCACCGCGTATTCGTTGACCTGACGCGCGACGTTGCCGAGCTCGGACCAGTCGAAGGCCCGCGGGTCCTTGAACGCCTTGACCAGCATGCCGACGCGCAGCGTGCCGCCCTGCTGCGGTGTGCCCTGCGCCAGCGCGCGCCGCGGCGCGAGGCCGCCGAGCGCGTAGGCGCCCGCGGCGGTGACGCCGACCCCCATCATCGTGGCCATGTACTCGCGCCGGTTGATCCGCCCGCGCCGGAACGCCGCGGCCGTGCGCTCGGCGATCGGATGCAGGCCGCGGTCGGTGATCATCAGGTCGGACATGATGAGTTCCCTGTCGTCGTCTTATTTGGTTGACGCGCAGCTAAGCATGGTCCGCGCGGAGAGGCCAAGGGTTTCGTGCCGCAGGAGAGGGCAGCGCGCGGGGCGGCGGGGGCATGGCGCCTGGCGAACAGGCAATCGTGGCTTCGCGGGCGACGATCCGGCGCGCTCGCAAGGCAGCGAGGCCGCGTCGTCGGCACGACACGGCGGGGCCGCGGTCCGCGACGAAGGGCCGGGATCGCCGTCTCCGGGGAGGGCCGGACGCACCGCTCTCGGACGCGCTGCGCCCGGGCGTCGCGTAGTAACGCGCCCGGACGTTGCGCAATGGCGCACCCGATCATCGCGCGGTGGCGCGCTGTCGGGGCGTCGCGGCGCCGGTCCGTCGGCCGGGGCATGGCATGCGCGTAAGGGGCCGCCTCCGTCCGAGGCGGGCCGGGAAGCGGCGCCTCGTGCGGGGATGTCGGGCCTCGGTGTCGTTCGGCGAGGCCGGGGGCGCCGTGCTCGCGGCCGGCTGCGGGGGCGGCGGAGCGGGACGCCGAGGGCGTCAGAGCGGCTTGACGAAGGAGACGTAGAGTTCGGCGCTCTGCGCGTGCGTGTCGCCCTGCGCCGAGACGACGTGGACGACGACGTCGACCTTGTAGAGGCCGCCGCGCTCGACCACGCCCTCCATGAGGCGCAGGTTCTCGCCCTCGCGCGGCACGAGGGCGAGGGCGAGGGCGCCGATCTCCTCGGCAGTCGAGTTGTCGATCAGTCGGATCGAATGGCCGGTCGCGTCCATGGAGGCTCCTGTCGCGAAGGGGTCCGGGGGGCACGCGCGAGGGTGACGCAGGGTTCCGCAGTCAGGCGCTCACGGGTCGAGAACCCGTACCCAGACTTCGACCAGGCGGTGCTCCAGCCCCTTGCCCTCCCGGTTCGACGCGAGCCTGCGACGCAGCCGTGCGACCTCGGGCGGCGGCGACTGCAAGGCGAGATGGGCGGTGACCAGTTCGTCGCCGACGCGCGGCAGCCGATCGAGACGGGTCTCGATGATGTCGCTTCCCGGGACGCCCTGGATCATGACCGGGATCGTCGTAGTGCGAGCCTCGGGCAACGCGCGGCTCCCGCGGACCGAAGCGCGTTCGGGTCGCACGGATGGAGGCGACGGCCGGAATCGAACCGGCGTACACGGATTTGCAATCCGCTGCGTAACCACTCCGCCACGTCGCCGCGGGTCCCCGACCGCGCGAGCCCCCCCCATAGGGCGAGCGAGGCCGGCTTGGCAAGGGGCGGGCGGGCGGCACGGGCGCATCACCTGTGGCCCGCGAACGACGCAACGTCCGCCGGCGCCGCAGCCTCGTTGCGGCCCATGCCCGCGCGGCGCTATACGGAAACGGCAATCACGCCGCGTCGGCTCGGAAGCCAGGAGACCATGACCGATTTCGCCGCTCTCCGCCGCGCCATGGTCGACACGCAGGTCCGGCCCTCGGACGTGACGCGCTACGCCATCATCGAGGCGATGTCGACGGTCCCGCGCGAGCGCTTCGTGCCCGCGGCTAAGCGCGAGCTCGCCTACGCCGAGATCGACGTGCCCCTCGCGGACGGGCGCGTGCTCGTCGCGCCGCGCACGCTCGCCAAGATGCTGGAAGCCGCGCGCATCGACACGGACGATCTCGTGCTCGACCTCGCGCCGGGCACCGGCTACTCGACGGCGGTGATCGCGCGCATGGCCCAGGCGGTGGTCGCGGTCGAGCCCGACGACGCGCTCCGCGCCCAGGCGCAGGACGCGCTCGACGCGCTCGAGGTGCTGAACGCCGCCGTCTCGGGGGGCGATCCGGCCGAGGGCGACGCCGCGCACGGGCCCTACGACGTGATCTTCGTCGCCGGCGCCGTCGAGCGGCTGCCCGAGAGGCTGACCGACCAGCTCAAGGACGGCGGACGCCTCGTGTTCATCGAGCACGAGGGCCGCCTCGGGCGCTGCCGGGTGATCACCCGGTCGGGCGAGGCGCTCTCGCGCGCCTGGGCCTTCGACGCCGACGCGCCGGTGCTGCCGGGCTTCGAGCGCGCCCACGCCTTCCAGTTCTGATTACCCATTCCAGGAGACGAGACGTGCGATCCAAGACCACGCCCCGGCCTCGCGCGCACGGGCGCCGGGTCGTCCCGCTCGCGCTCGCGGCGCTGGCGACCCCGCTGGCGACCCCCGTGGCCCCCGCCGCGGCGCAGAGCCTCGCCGACACGCTCGTCACCGCCTATCGCAACAGCCCCGATCTCGCCGGCGCGCGGTCGAGCGTGGTGATCGCCGACGAGCTGGCCGAGCAGGCCCGCGCCCAGCGCCGCCCCGACATCAACGGCTCGGCCGAGCTCTCGGTGCGCTTCGACGAGTTCAACGACGTGGTCTACCCGACCAGCCTCGCGCTGACGCTCAACCAGGCGCTCTACACCGGCGGTCAGATCACCAACACGATCAGCGCGGCCGAGACCCGCACCGAGGCGCAGATCCTCGGGCTGGAGGCGACCGAGCAGGACGTGCTGCTCAACGCCGTGACCGCGCACCAGAACGTGCTGCGCGACGCCGCCTTCGTCCAGCTCGGCATCAAGAACGTGCGCGTGCTCTCCGAGCAGCTGCGCGCCGCGCGCGAGCGCTTCGAGGTCGGCGAGGTCACCCGCACCGACGTCGAGCAGGCCCGTGCCCAGGTCGCGGGCGCCCGCGCCAACCTCGCCGCCTCGCGCGGCGCGCTCGCCTCCTCGCGCGAGAGCTACCGCCGCGTGGTGGGCGTGCTGCCGGGCGATCTGGAGCCGCCGCCGCCCCTGCCCGAGATCCCCGCCACGCGCGAGGCGGCGGTCGGCGTCGCCCTCGTGCGCGAGCCGACGCTGCGCGCGGCCCGCCTCTCGCGCGAGGCGGCCGGCTTCGACGTGCGCGCCGCGATCGGCCAGCTCCTGCCCCAGCTCTCGCTGACCGCCCAGGCCTCGCGCACCGACACCTTCGAGCCCAACCGCAGCGACAACCCCTTCGCCCAGGGCACCATCCGCGACCGCGACACCGGCTCGATCGGGCTGACGCTCTCGATCCCGTTCTACCAGGGCGGCGCGAACTACGCCGAGGTGCGCGAGAACCAGGCCCGCGTCGCGCAGAGCGTGTCCGACATCACCGCGCAGGAGCGGCTGACGATCGAGCAGGTGGCCGCGGCCTACGCCCAGCGCGACGTCGCGCGCGCCTCGATCGAGGCGGGGCGCCTCGAGGTCGAGGCCTCGCGCCTCGCCTTCGAGGGCGTGGTCGAGGAGGCGCGCGTCGGCGCGCGCACCACGCTCGACGTGCTCGACGCCGAGGCGGACGTGCTCGACGCCGAGAGCGACCTCGTCGAGGCCCGCCGCGACGAGACGGTGGCGGTCTACACCATCCTCGCCGCGATCGGCCTCCTGACCGTCGAGCACCTCGGCCTCGCGGTCGACCCCGCCGCGCCGGCGATCGCCGAGGCGATCTCGGACAGTCCGCTGTTCGGCTACGACCCCTCCGAGGATACCGTCTGGACCACCCGCTGGCGGCCCTGAGCTGCCCGCCGGGCCGACGCGTCGAACCCGCGGCCCGCCCCGAGCGTCGAGTCCCTCAACGGATAGCGTCGCGCCGGGCCTGACCGCGTTCCCACGGCCGGGACCCGCGCACCAGAGGAGGCCGCCCCGCCGGGGCGTGCCGGAGGAGATCGCCATGGCCGAAGAGCCGCCCGCCAAGCCGACCGACGACGTGCTGGTCTCGATCCGGCGGATCATGCGCCCCGACCGCGCCGGCCGGCCGCCGGCCGCGGACCGGCCCGTCGCCGATGCCGCGCCCGACGCGGCGACCGCCGCGCCGGAGACGGCGGGGCGGGGCGAGCCGGTCTCCCCCGCCGCGCCCGAACCCGACCGCGCCGCGCCCCCGCTCGATCCCGATCCGCGGGACGCGCGGCGTCCAAGCGACCAGGCCGACGACGTCGAGACGGAGGTCGCCGCCGCCCACGCCCCCGAGCGCGTCGCCGAGGCGCCGGCCGCGCCCGCGACCGCTCCGGACCCGAACGCGGCGTCCCCCGAGCGAGCCGCGGACGACGACGCGCGCCCCGCACTGTCGCGGGGCGTCAAGACCGCCGCCGCGCCGCCCGACGGAGCGCCCGCGCCCGACGACGTCGAGGCGGAGGCGGACCGGGCCGACATGGCCGAGGACGACGAGCCGCTCGCGCTCACCGACATGATGGTGGTGGAGGACGAGTTCGCCGCGCCCGAGCCGGAGGCGGTACCGCTCCTCTCCGATGAGGCGGCCGAGCAGCCGGCCGACGAGCCGGTCGACGCTCCCGTCGACGCGGTCGAGGCCGCCGACGTGGCGGACGCGCCCTGGGACGCCGCGCCGCCCGAGCCGGCGGCCGAGACGCGCGGCGCCGCCCCGGCCGAGGCGCCGGCGGGCGATCTCCTCGACGACGCGGCCGGCGAGATCGCCGCGGTCGAGGAGGACGACCCCTTCGCGCTCGACCGCCCCGCCCCACCGCCGAGCGACCCTGGCGCGCGCGATCTGCCGGAGGAGACCGAAGAGGCGCCCCTGCCCGAGGACGTCGCCGTGGAGGGGCCGGTCTCCGCGCTCGGCGAGGCGGTGCCCGAGACGATCGACGCCCCCGCCGACGCCGAGCCCGGCGCGCTGCCGGACGCGCCCTTCCCCGCGCCCCTCGATCCGGAGGCCGCGCCGGAGGGCGCGCGTGCGACCGAGGCGCGCGGCTCCGGGGACGACCCGTTCGACGGCTCCGACGACGCCGCCCCGGCGCTCGACGAGGCGGCGGTGGAGAGCAGCGTGCGCCGCGTGCTGCGCGAGGAGCTGGTCGAGGGCCAGATGGGCCGTGCGATCACCAAGAACGTCCGCCGCCTGATCGCCACCGAGCTGGAACGGCTGCTCGCCGAGCGCGGCGGGGGATCGTAGGAGAGGCCGTCCCCCCGCCTTTTCCCGGCGCGCGCTCCGCATGACCGGCGGACGCGCGTTCCGCGCGATATCTTGAACGCGCGTTCCGCATGATGTCTCGGACGCGCGTTCCGCGCGGTGTCCTGGACGCGCGTTCCGCGCGATGCTCCGCCCGCCCTTGGCCTCGCCCGCCCGGCCGCGCTAACACCGCGCGCCGAGCGAGGACGGGGACGACCCATGGACAAGCATTTCGACGCGGGCGCCGCCGAGGCGCGCATCTCCGCTCTCTGGAAGGAGGCGGACGCCTTCCGTGCCGGCGCGAACGCGCGCGTTTCCGAAGGTCCCCGCCTCCGGCGGGAGGGCGCCGAGAGCTTCACCATCGTGATCCCGCCGCCGAACGTGACCGGCTCGCTGCACATGGGCCACGCGCTCAACAACACGCTCCAGGACATCCTGATCCGCTGGCACCGGATGCGCGGCTTCGACACGCTCTGGCAGCCCGGCCAGGACCACGCCGGCATCGCCACGCAGATGGTCGTCGAGCGCCAGTTGGCGGCTGAGGGCAATATCGACCGCCGCTCGATGGGCCGCGAGGCCTTCGTCGAGAAGGTCTGGGAGTGGAAGGAGCGCTCGGGCGGCACCATCCTGAACCAGCTCGAACGCCTCGGCGCCTCCTGCGACTGGTCGCGCAACCGCTTCACCATGGACGAGGGGCTGTCGCGCGCGGTCCTCGAGACCTTCGTCAAGCTCTACGACGAGGGGCTGATCTACCGCGACAAGCGGCTCGTGAACTGGGACCCGCACTTCGAGACGGCGATCTCGGACCTGGAGGTCGAGAACGTCGAGCCCGCCGGCCACATGTGGCACTTCAAGTATCCGCTCGCGGACGGGGCCACCTACGACTACGTCGAGACGGACGAGGACGGCGCCGTCACGCTCCGCGAGACGCGCGACTACATCTCGATCGCGACCACGCGGCCCGAGACCATGCTCGGCGACGGCGCGGTCGCGGTCCATCCCGACGACGCGCGCTACGCCCCCATCGTGGGCCGACTGTGCGAGATCCCGGTCGGGCCGAAGGCGCACCGCCGCCTGATCCCGATCATCACCGACGAGTATCCCGATCCGGACTTCGGCTCGGGCGCGGTCAAGATCACCGGCGCGCACGACTTCAACGACTACGCGGTGGCGCGGCGCGGCGGCATTCCGCTGTATCGGCTGATGGACACCAAGGCGCGGATGCGCGACGACGGCGCGCCCTATGCCGAGGCGGCCGAGATCGCGCAGAAGATCGCGCGCGGCGAGGCCGATCTGTCGGCGGTCGAGGTCGACGCGATCAACCTGGTGCCCGACCACCTCCGCGGGCTCGACCGCTACGAGGCGCGCCGTCGCGTGGTCGAGGAGATCACCGCCGAGGGCCTCGCCGTTATGGTCCCCGAGACCGACCCGCGCCTTGGCAACGTCGAGGCCCCGGCGCCCGAGGAGGGCGGCGAGCGCCGCGCGCTGGTGCCGTTGGTGGAGGTGAAGAAGATTATGCGGCCAGAGGGTGATCGCTCGAAGAAAGTCATTGAACCAATGCTGACGGACCAGTGGTTTTGCGACGCGAAGACCTTAGCGAAGGACGCGATCGAGGCGGTCCGCTCGGGCGAGACCACCTTCGTGCCGGGCAACTGGGACCGGACCTATTATCACTGGATGGAGAACATCGAGCCCTGGTGCATCTCGCGGCAGTTGTGGTGGGGGCATCGGGTGCCGGTTTGGTATGGACCGAGCATTATTGAGGGCCGGTCTCCATCGCGGGACGGACAGGCCGCTCTCACGCACGATCCCAAGAGAGCATTTTGCGCTCGGTCTGAAAGCGAAGTGCTTGCCGCAGCGGCTTCATACTATGGCTCTGGTGTTGAGTTGGGCCTCAACGATACTTCGGATATCACTCCGGAGGAGGGCTACACCAAGAAGCCAAACCCCGGTGCCGTTGGCTTGAGAACCTCAGGCGGCAGAAGTATCGCTTATGTCGGCTTGGACCGCGACCCCGACGTCCTGGACACCTGGTTCTCCTCCGCCCTCTGGCCGTTCTCCACCCTCGGCTGGCCGGACGAGACCCCGGAACTCGCACGCTACTACCCGACCGACGTCCTCGTCACCGGCTTCGACATCATCTTCTTCTGGGTCGCGCGGATGATGATGATGGGCGAGAAGCTGACGGGGAAGGCGCCCTTCCACACCGTCTACGTCCATGCGCTGGTCCGCGACGAGCACGGCAAGAAGATGTCCAAGTCCTTGGGCAACGTGATCGACCCGATCGAGCTGATCGACCGGTACGGCGCCGACGCGGTGCGCTTCACGCTGGCCTCGATGGCGGCCATGGGGCGCGACATCAAGCTCGCCGTCAGCCGCGTCGAGGGCTACCGCAACTTCACCACGAAACTCTGGAACGCCGCGCGCTTCGCCGAGATGAACGAGTGCCGGCCCGACCCGGCGTTCGACCCGGCCTCGCCCAAGCGCCCGGTCAACCGCTGGATCGTGACCGAGACTGTGCGCATGACCCGCGCGCTCGACGCCGCGCTCGCCGAGTACCGCTTCGACGACGCCGCCCGCGCGATCTACGACCACACGTGGAAGACGTTCTGCGACTGGTACGTCGAACTCGCCAAGCCGCTCCTGCAGGGCGACGACGACGGCGCGAAAGCCGAAACCCGCGCCACTGCCGCCTGGGCGCTCGACCACATCGTCACCTGCCTGCACCCCTTCATGCCCTTCGTCACCGAGGAGCTTTGGGGCCAGACCGGCGAGCGCGACCGGCTCTGCTGTCACGCGCCGTGGCCGGAGTTGCCCGACGCGCTGCTCGACGAGCGGGCCGCGGCCGAGATCGCCTGGACCATCCGGCTGATCGAGGGGGTCCGCTCGCTCCGCGCCGAGATGTCGGTCCCGGCGGGCGCGAAGCTCGAACTCGTGTTGACCGGTCACGACGCCCCGACCGCCATGCGCCTTCTGCGCAATGCCGAGATGATCCAGCGCCTCGCGCGTCTCAGCGAGGTCGCTGTCGCCGACGAGGCGCCGGCCGGCTCGGTGGTGTTCGCGATGGAGGACTGCGCGGTGAACCTGCCGCTCGCCGGCGTGATCGACATCGCCGCCGAGCGCGCGCGGCTCGACCGCGAGCTGGCCAAGCTCGACAAGGACCGCCGCTCGATCGAGGGCAAGCTCGCCAACGAGAAGTTCCTCGCCAAGGCGCCCGAGGCGGTGGTCGACGAGCAGCGCGAGCGACTGGCCGCGGCCGAGGCCGAGCGCGCGCGGCTGGAGGCGGCGCGCGACCGCCTCGCGGGCCTCGGCTAGGGCGTCCGTCCCGTCCGGGGCAGGGCGCCCGGGCGTCGCAAGAACGCGCGGGAAGGCGACGGGCGAGGGCGCCGGACCGATCCCGTCGGGTCGGACGGCGCCCCGGAAGGCGGTGTCAGCTCCGCCGGCCGCGCTCGATCTCGGCGTACTGACGCGCTCGGCTGTCGGTGCCTGAGGGATGGTGGCCCGGCGACCCCGGCCACGCCCTGGTCGACCCGTCGCGGCGGTCCATCCGGGTGTAGTGCTCGGCGCGGCGGTCCTCGCCGCTCTCGCCGTGGCGGTGCATCGCCCGGACGCGCACGCTGTCGGCCGCGGCGCCCTGACGACGCTCGATGCCGAGGAAGCGCGCGAGGCGGGTGCCTTCGAGAATGGCGGTCATGTCGTCCTCCTCCGTCGTTCGAGGTGGCGAGCGGCGCGCTCGGGCCACTCGATGGGTCAACGCGGCGGGTGGCGGTGCTTTTCCGGGAGCGACGCGGCGTCGCCGGCCCCTTCGGCGGAACGCGCGTCCGTCTCGGTGAGGCGCAGGCGCACGGCCTCGATCAGCCGCGGGTCGGCCAGCGCCCGGCCCAACCGGCGCAGCTCGGCCGAGAGCGAGAGGGCGCGCTGCGCGAGATCCGCGACGGCGACGAGGCGGGCGAGCGCGGCGTAGCGCGCGCCGCGCGAGGGCAGGTCGAAGGAGAGGGTGACAGGTGCGGGGGCGTCTCCGTCGATGGTCCGGGCCATGGGGTCGATCTCCGGGGCCGGGGCGGGCCGCTCCGCCGGCCCCATGCCGGAGGCACGACCCGCAGTTGATTCTCGATGATGGCAGTTTTTCACTCTGTGGAAACCAAAATGGGATTATCGGTGGAACCGGTCCTTGATCGAAACTGACGCGGCGCGCTCTGGCGTGCGGGCGAGCGCGCCGCTAGGGTCGCGCTCCACCGGGAGGAACGCCGCCGGCCGCGGCGCACGGAGCAGGGCAAGGGGTAAGGACGCCATGGACGTCCCGCAGTTCGACAAGTCGAAGCTCGTCAGCCGCCATGTGACCGAGGGGCCGAACCGCGCGCCGCACCGCTCCTACTACTACGCCATGGGTCTCACGGACGCGGAGATCCACCGCCCCTTCGTGGGCGTCGCGACCTGCTGGAACGAGGCGGCGCCCTGCAACATCGCGCTGAACCGTCAGGCGCAGGCGGTGAAGCTCGGCGTCAAGGAAGCCGCCGGAACGCCGCGCGAGTTCACCACCATCACCGTCACCGACGGCATCGCCATGGGCCACGAGGGGATGCGCTCGTCGCTCGCCTCGCGCGAGGCGATCGCCGACACGGTGGAGCTGACCATGCGCGGCCACGCCTACGACGCGCTCGTCGGCCTCGCGGGCTGCGACAAGTCCCTGCCCGGCATGATGATGGCGATGGTGCGCCTCAACGTGCCCTCGGTCTTCATCTACGGCGGCTCGATCCTGCCCGGCCGCTACCAGGGCCGCGACGTCACGGTGCAGGACGTGTTCGAGGCGGTCGGCCAGCACCAGGCCGGCAATCTGTCCACCTGCGAGCTGGAGAAGCTGGAGGCGGTCGCCTGCCCCTCGGCCGGCTCCTGCGGCGGTCAGTTCACCGCCAACACCATGGCCTGCGTCTCCGAGGCGATCGGGCTCGCGCTCCTGAACTCATCCGGCGCGCCCGCGCCCTACGAGAGCCGCGACGCCTTCTGCGAAGGCGCGGGCCGCGCGGTGATGCGGCTGTTGTCCGAGAACATCCGCGCGCGCGACATCGTCACCCGGAAGTCGCTGGAGAACGCCGCGCGCGTGGTCGCGGCCACCGGGGGCTCGACCAACGCCGGGCTGCACCTGCCCGCGATCGCGCACGAGGCGGGGATCGCGTTCGACCTCGACGACGTCTGCGCGATCTTCCGCGAGACCCCCTACTTCGTGAACCTGAAGCCCGGCGGGCAGTACGTGGCCAAGGACCTCTGGGAGCGCGGCGGCATCCCGGTGGTGCTGAAGATGCTGCTGGAGGCCGGGATGCTGCACGGCGACTGCGTCACCGCCGACGGGCGGACCATGGCCGAGAGCCTCGCCAACATCGACGGCGAGGCCGACGGCAGGGTGATCCACCCGGTCGAGAAGCCCCTGTCCACCTGGGGTGGCGTGGTCGGGCTCAAGGGCAACCTCGCCCCCGAGGGCGCGATCGTGAAGGTCGCGGGCATGGCGAACCTCGCGTTCGAGGGGCCGGCGCGGGTGTTCGAGTCCGAGGAGGAGGCCTTCGAGGCGGTCAAGGCGCGCGACTACAAGGAAGGCGAAGTGCTCGTCATCCGCAACGAGGGGCCGAAGGGCGGTCCGGGCATGCGCGAGATGCTGGCGACCACCGCCGCGATCTCGGGGCAGGGCATGGGCTCGAAGGTGGCGCTGATCACCGACGGGCGGTTCTCGGGCGCCACGCGCGGCTTCTGCGTCGGTCACGTCGGGCCGGAGGCGGCCGTGGGCGGGCCGATCGCGCTTCTGGAGAACGGCGATCTGATCCGCATCGACGCGCACGCGGGCACGCTCGCGGTCGACCTCGACGAGGCGACGCTCCGCGAGCGGCGCGAGGCGTGGGAGAAGGCGCCGAGGCGCGAGACGCTCTACGGCGCGGGCGCGCTCTGGAAGTACGCCCAGCTCGTGGGCTCGACCAAGGACGGCGCCGTCACCCACCCCGGCCAGGCCGGGGAACGCCACGTCTACGCCGACCTCTGAGCGTGGCGACGACCGATCCCGCACGCGCCGCCCGGCGCTTCGTCGCCCTCGCCTGCGCCGCGACCGCGCTCGCGGGCTGTCAGGTGCAGACCACCGCCGGGGCCGGGCTCAGCGAGCGCGACGCCGAACTCGACCGGGTCAAGGCGGCCGAGGCGGGGGTCTTTCGCCTCAGAAGCGCGAGCCCGCGCCGCGCGGTGATCGAGGCGGCCGGCCGCGCGGTGACGGTGGTGCCCGCGCCCGAGACCTGCCTCGCCGAGGACGCGATCGACCTCTCCGAGCGCTCGGCCTTCCTGCTGATCACCGACTGCGCGATGGTGCAGGACGCGCCGCAGGCGGCGGGCGCGGGCGAGGGGCGTCTCGCGCGCGCGCCCTCCTTCCCCGGTCTCGTCACCCTCTCGCTCGCGGCCGAGCCGCGGGGGGCGATCGCAGACCTGCTCGCCTTCCTGGAGACCGAGGCCGGGCGCGCGCTGCTCGCCCGCGCCGAGGACGCCGCCCCGGTCGCGATCCGCGAGACCCGCGAGATCGGCGGCGCGCTCTACGTCCACGCCCGTCAGGAGGACGAGGCGGCCTCGCCGCTCCTGTCGCGCGACTTCTGGCGCGCCTTCGTCGACATCGGCGGCCGCATGGGCGTGGTCACCGTCTCGGGCTTCGGCGCGGGCGATATCGGCCACGACACGATGTTCGGCGAGGCGCACCGCCAGGTGGTCGCGCTGACCACGGCGGGGCAGGGAGCCTCGCTCACGGCGAAGACGGTGGCGGTGGAGGTGCCGGACCTCGGCGCCGTGGAGACGCGGGGCGGGGAGTAGGGCGCGCTTTCGGCACGCGCCACGGAGCCCCGCCCTCGCACCGCATGGGAGCGCCGCCCGAGCGAGGCCAGGCGGCGCAGGGCCGAGCCTACAGCGCCTTGCGGTAGATCAGCTTGTCGAGGCCGATGTCGTAGAAATCGCGCACGCGCGCCTCTTCCTCGAAGCCGTGGCGGCGGTAGAGCGCGCGCGCCGGCTCGAACTGCGCCACGCCCGCCGTCTCGACGATCACGAGCCGGTGCGCCTCTGCGCGGGCGAGGCGTTCGACTCGCTCGATCAGGGCGCTTGCCCGGCCCTGGCGGCGGACCGATCGTGCGACGCCGACGAACAGCAGGTTGGTCACGCCCTGCGCCATCGGCTCGGCCCGGGCGAGCGCCGCGCCGACCGGGGCGTCGCCGTCAGCGGCCACGAGCAGGTGGTCGGTCGTCTCGGGTCCGATCGCAGCGGCGACCGTCGCCATGAAGTGATCGAGTTCGTCGCCGACGAACATCTCCGTCTCCCCGGCGATCCGCTCGATCGCGCCGAGGTCTCGATCGTTTGCCTGTCGTATCAACGATTTGGTTCCTGATGGCCGCATGGGGCGCCATGCGGCGTGACGATCCGATGGAGCCGACGGGCGGAGGATACCCGACGGAGCCCATGATGACGTGATCGGGGAACCGGTTTCGCGCGAAGGCGCGGCCGGCACTCCGGGAACGGGCTGATCGCGTCTCTTGCAGAGACGGTCAGCGCTTCGATCGGGTCGTCGGCATGAAAGCTCCGGCATTCGGACGAGAACCGCTCGAGGCGGGAACTACCCGTCGGGCCTGCGTAGGGCAATCGGGTTCAGGGCGCGCGCCCCGGACGCACCGTCGGAGCGCTCTCCGACCCGACGGGATCGGCTCATGCGCTCCGGGCTCTCGCTCTTGCGCGTCCTCGCGACGCTCGGGCCTAGGAGCGCTCCGGCGGTCGGAGTGGCGCGTGCTTCTCCCGCCCCCTGCGGCCGGAGACCTCTCTCAGACGTCCAGCTCCACCCACACCGGCACGTGGTCCGACGGCTTCTCTCGCCCGCGCAACTGGCTCTCGATCCCGGCCGCCGTCAGCCGATCCGCCGCCTGCGGGGTCAGCAGCAGGTGGTCGATGCGGATGCCGTCGTCGCGCTCCCAGGCGCCCTTCTGGTAGTCCCAGAAGCTGTAGACGCCGTCCGCCTGCGTGACCTCGCGGGTCGCGTCGTGCAGGCCGAGGTTGACGATCCGCCGCCACGCCGCGCGGGTCTCGGGCAGCCCCAGCGCGTCCTCGGTCCAGCGCGAGAAGTCGCGGGCGTCGCGCGGCTCGGGGATCACGTTGTAGTCGCCCGCGAGCACGGCGGTCCATTCCTCGGCGAGAAGCTGCTCGGCGCGCGCTTCCAGCCGCGCCATCCAGGCGAGCTTGTAGTCGTACTTCGGCCCCGGCGCCGGGTTGCCGTTCGGCAGATACAGCCCGCAGAGGCGCACCGCGCCCCCGCCCTCGCCGAACACCGTGCCCTCGATCCAGCGCGCCTGCTCGTCGCCCTCGTCGCCGGGCAGGCCGCGCGCGACATCCTCGATCGCGCCGCGCGCCAGGATCGCGACGCCGTTGAAGCCCTTCTGGCCGTGCGTCTCGACGCTGTAGCCGCAGTCCTCGACCGCCTCGCGCGGAAACCCCTCGTCGACGCTCTTGATCTCCTGAAGCACGACCGCGTCCGGCTGCGCCTCGCGCAGCCAGTCGGTCAGGAGCCCGATCCGCGCCTTCGCGCCGTTGATGTTCCATGTCGCGCTCCGCATGGCGCCGCTTGGAGCGCGCCCCGCGACGACTGTCAACGCTTCCTCAGGTCTCGG
The DNA here is from genome assembly GCA_050330995.1 of Paracoccaceae bacterium. GTDB lineage: Bacteria > Pseudomonadota > Alphaproteobacteria > Rhodobacterales > Rhodobacteraceae > Thermohalobaculum. Next base: position 10,280 of record JBHJHI010000033.1, on the reverse strand, counting down.
CGCGCCGATGCACCGCCGGCGCCGCCGGGGCCACGCGCACGGCCGGTCCTCCGGGGCGCCAGGCCTCGCGGTCGATGTCGAGGTCGGGGAAGGCGGCCGCGTCGAACAGCGGCTCGTCCTCGCCCGCGCGGCGGCGCGCCGTGAAGTCGGACAGCACCCGCATGGCGATGGGGAACAGCATGATCAGCGCCAACAGGTTGACGAGCGCGAGCAGCCCCATCAGCGGATCGGAGAAGAAGAACACCGCGGTCGCGCCCTCGGCGATCCCGCCGGCGAACACGATCGCGATCACCGCCGCCTTCAGGACATGGGCGGCGACGCGCGCCTCGGTCATCACCGTCAGCGCGGTCTCGCCGAGGTAGTAGTTGTAGATGATCGACGAGAAGGCGAACAGCACGAGCGCGATACTCAGGAAATACTGCGCCCAGGCACCGAAGTGGTTGGCGAGGCTGTCCTGCACCAGCACCACGCCGTCGATGTCGGCGCCCGCCTGGTAGACGTCGCCGAGCAGGATCATCAGCGCGGTGGCCGAGCAGATGACGATGGTGGCGATGAACACCGAGAGCGACTGCACGATGCCCTGGCCGACCGGGTGGCGCGCGTAGGCCGTCGCGGCGACGTTCGGCACCGAGCCGAGCCCGGCCTCGTTCGAGAACAGCCCGCGCCGGATGCCCTGCGCGATCGCCGCGCCGATCCCGCCCGCGACCGCCTCCTCGAAGCCGAGCGCGTTGGCGACGATGCGGTATAGCACGTCCGGCAGATCCGGCAGGTGCAGGATCACGGCGAGGAAGGCGAGGGCGAGATAGATCGCGGCCATCACCGGCACGACCGCCTCCGCCGTGCGCGCGATGCGCCGGATGCCGCCCGTCACGATCAGCGCTGCCACCGCCGCGAGCGCGACCGCCGTCCAGACCCGGCCGACGCCGAAGCTGTCCTCGACCGAGCCTGCCACCGTGTTCGCCTGAAAGGCGACGAAGCCGAGCGAGAAGGCGGCGATCAGGCAGATCGCGTAGAGCACCGCGAGCCAGCGGTAGTCCCGGCCGAGGCCATGGATGATGTAGTGTCCCGGCCCGCCGCGGTAGCTGCCGTCGGGCTCGACCCGCTTGTAGAGCTGGGCGAGCGAGCACTCGACGATCGAGGTCGCCATGCCGACGAGCGCGATCGCCCACATCCAGAACACCGCGCCGGGGCCGCCGAGGGTGATGGCGACCGCCACGCCCGCGACGTTGCCGCCACCGACGCGCCCGCCGATCGAGAGGGCGAGCGCGGCGCGGGCGCTGATATGGCCCTCGGCGCCTTCCTGCTTCTCCCAGAGCACGCGCCACATCCGCGCGAAGTAGCGAAACTGCACGCCCCAGGAGGCGATGGTGAAGAACAGGCCGAGCACCACCAGGAAGGGCACGAGCGCCCAGCCCCAGGTGGCGTCGGAGACGTAGCCGAAGAAGGTCTCGATGGCGTCCATGGGGACGGGCTCCTTCAAGGCGCGGGACGCCCGGCTCTACTCCGGGGCCGTGTCTCCGCGCCTGGTCCGGGCACGGCGGGCCGCCATGTTGAGCCCTTCGACGAGCATTGAAAAGCCGATGGCCGCATAGAGGTAGGCTTTGGGCACCTCGTGGCCGAAGCCCTCGGCGATCAGCGTCATGCCGATCATCAGCAGGAACCCGAGCGCCAGCATCACCACCGTCGGGTTCGACTTGATGAACTCGGCCAAGGGGTCGGCGGCGACGAGCATCACGCCGATCGCGACGCAGACGGCGACCACCATGATCGGCAGGTGCGGCGTCATGCCGACCGCGGTGACGATGCTGTCGACCGAGAACACCATGTCGAGCACCAGGATCTGGCCGATCACATAGGTCATCGACGGCGTGCCCGACCGGGTCTCGCCGCCCATGGTGGCGTTGGGGTCGACGCGCTCGTGGATCTCCTTCGTCGCCTTGTAGACAAGGAACAGCCCGCCGCCGAGCATGATCAGATCGCGCCAGGAGAACTCGACGCCGAACAGCGTGAACAGCGGCGCGGTCAGCCCGACGATCCAGGCGACGAGCGACAAGAGCGCGAGGCGCAGGATCAGCGCCCCGGCGATGCCGACGCGGCGCGCGCGGGCCTGCTGGTGCTCGGGCAGCTTGTTGGTGACGATCGAGATGAACAGCAGGTTGTCGAGGCCGAGCACGACCTCCATCACGATCAGCGTCGCGAGCGCGACCCAGGCTTCGGGGTTCGCGAGCAGCTCCAGGATCGACACGTGGGGGCGTGCTCCGCTTCTGGGGCGCTCTCGGATAAGGGTGGCGAGGCGCCCGGGGATGCCACGACAGGGACGCGCGGCCCGGCCGGACCGGGCCGCGCGCGGCGTCGCTCAGGCCGCCGGGCGGCGGTAGAGCGGCAGGTCGCGCCGGGTATAGGGGTTGTCGTCGGAGGGCCCGACCGCCTCCGGCCCCCATTCGCGGATGCCCTCGGTCGCGTCGAGGTCGGGGTCCTTCTCGGGGTCGAGCCCGACCGCGGTCGCGGCGTCGATCATGAAGGGGACGATGCGCTGGGTCTCGCCGGTGCCGAGAAGCGTGCCGCTCTGCATCTGGTGCAGCGCGTTCAGCCGCTCGGTCGCGGTCTTCATCGGCTCGAGGATCTGCGCGCGGGTCGGGTCCTTCGGTAGATCCTTCAGCGCTTCCTTGTAGGTGTCGAGCGTGGCGAGGACGGCTTCGTGGGGCACCGGCTCGTCGCGCTCGACGTCGGCGAGCGCGCCCGCGTCGGGGGCGTCCTGCCACAGCTCGCGCAGGTCGGCCACGAGCGTCGCGTAAAGCTCGTCGAGCTGGGGGTTGCTCATGCGTCGGTCTCCTAGGGGTCTCGCGTTCGGATCGGCCGGGGTCAACACGCGAGCGCCGAAACGGTTTGCCGGGTGCCGCGGCTGCGGGAGCGCTCGCCGTCGGTGCTGCGCCGGCGAGGAGCGAGACGGGGCGCGATGGCGGGGCGTCAGGCCTCGTCGCCGGTCCCGCGTCGCCACGTCCGGGGCGGCGCGTCGATCCGAACGGTCCGGAGAGCGCACGTCCCGCAGGAGCGCTCGCGTCGGAACCGGGGAAGGCCGGGGACGCGCGTTCGCGCGTCCCCGCGGGGCGTCAGCCCCCGGCGGCGTCAAGGCGGGCGGCCACGTTCTCCCAGTTCACCAGCTTGTCGAGGAAGTTCTGGAGATAGGCCGGGCGCTTGTTGCGGAAGTCGATGTAGTAGCTGTGCTCCCAGACGTCGCATCCGAGCAGTGCGGTCTGACCGTAGCAGAGCGGGTTGACGCCGTTCTCGGTCTTGGTGACCGCGAGCGAGCCGTCGGAGTTCTTGACGAGCCAAGCCCAGCCCGAGCCGAACTGGCCGGCGCCGGCGGTGGCGAACTGGCTCTTGAAGTCGTCGACCGAGCCGAAGGCGTCCTTGAGCCGGCTCTCCAGCTCGGAGGGCATCGAGGTCGAGCCGGGGCTCATCATCTCCCAGAACTGCGTGTGGTTCCAGTGCTGGGAGGCGTTGTTGAAGATGCCGTTCTGCGCCTTGGCGCTCGGGTCGAAGGTGCCGCGGACGATGTCCTCGACCGGCTTGTCGGCCCACTCGGTACCCTCGATCGCCTTGTTGCCGTTGTCGACGTAGGCCTTGTGGTGGATGTCGTGATGGTATTCCAGCGTCTCGCGCGACATGCCGCTGTCGGCGAGCGCGTCGTGGCTGTAGGGCAGATCGGGCAACGTGAAGGCCATGGGGTCGTCCCTCCTGTATCTCGCGAAGCGCGTGTCCGCAGGCGGACGATTCCGTCACGGCACGCACCGTCGCTTCGCCAGATAACCGCGCGGCCGCGACGAACAACCGCGAACCGACCGCGAACGCGGGCGGGCTGGTCAGATCGGCAGGAGTAGCGCCGCCACCCGCCGGTCCTCGGCGAGCATCACGTTGTAGGTGCGGCACGCCGCGGGCGTCGCCATGTGCTCGTAGCCGATCGAGGTCGCGTCGAGCCGCTCGCGCAGGGCGCGGGGCAGGGGCGCGATGTCGGGACCTTGGCCGAGCACGACCGCGTCGATCGCGCCCTCGGCCATGACCCTGTCGAGGCCCGCCTCGAAGCCGTCCGGCATGGCGACCACCCCGCCTTCGGGCGTGATCATCACTGCGCCGTCGTGCCAGGTCTCGCGCACGCGGAAGCCGCCGGGGCCGTAGGCGTCCACGGGCGGCTGGCCCTCGATCGGCATCTCGGTCATCAGCATGGGGGCCTCCGTCGTTCGCGCGCCCCGCGAGATGGGCCACGGCCGGGGAGGGGACAAGCCCGCGCCCCGGCCGTCTCCCGTGCTCAGACCTGGGCGCCGTCGAAGCGCGCGCCCTCGGGTTGCGTCTCGGACGGATCGCTCCAGTCGCGGCGCACGCCCGTGATCAGCAGCATCGCCGCGGCGACGAAGATCGAGGAGTAGGTGCCGATCACCACGCCCCAGATCATCGCGAAGGTGAAGCCCGAGATCACCTCCGGGCCGAGGAAGAACAGCGCGATCAGCGCGACCAGCGTGGTCGCCGAGGTCATGATCGTGCGGCTCAGCGTCTCGGTGACCGAGAGGTCGAGCACCTCGGCCAACTCCTTCTTCTTGTAGCGCCGCAGGTTCTCGCGCACGCGGTCGTAGACCACCACGGTGTCGTTCAGCGAATAGCCGACGATGGTGAGAAGGGCGGCGATGATCGCGAGGTTGAACTCGATCCCGAGGAGCGAGAACACGCCGATCGTCAGCACCACGTCGTGCACGAGCGCGACGACGGCGCCGACGCCGAACTGCCATTCGAAGCGCAGCCAGATGTAGACGAGCACGGCGCCGACCGCGAGGCAGATCGCGATCACGCCGGCCTGCAACAGCTCGCCCGAGACCTTGGGGCCGACCACCTCGACGCGGCGCACCTCGGTGTCGGGGATCGCCTCCTGCAAGGCCGCGCCGACCTGTTCGGCCACCGCCATGCGCTCGTCGCCGGTGGCGCCCTCGGCCTCGACGCGCACCAGCACGTCGCGCTCGGTGCCGAAGCGCTGAACCGCGACGTCGCCGAGGCCGAGATCGCCCACCGCCGAGCGGATCTCGCCGAGATCGGCCGCGGCGGGCGTGCGCGCCTCGATCAGCGTGCCGCCGCGGAAGTCGATGCCGAGGTTGAGGCCCATGGCGAGCAGCAGCACCAGCGACAGCACGGCCGCGAGGCCAGATCCCGCCTGGAACGCGCGGCGCCGGCGCATCGGCGCGAAGGAGAAGCCCTCGGGCACGAGGCGGAAGCGCTCGACGCTGAGCACCTTGGGACGGGTGCGCTCCAGCCAGGTGACGATCATCAGCCGCGTCACGTAGACGGCGGTGAACACCGAGGTGAGGATGCCGAGCCCGAGCGTGACGGCGAAGCCCTTCACCGGCCCCGAGCCGAGCGCGAACAGGATCACGGCGGCGATCAGCGTGGTGACGTTGGCGTCGAGGATCGCCGAGAAGGCTTCCTTGTAGCCCTTGTCGATCGCCGCCGCCGGCCCCTTGGTGCGCGCGATCTCCTCGCGGATACGCTCGAACACCAGCACGTTGGCGTCGACCGCCATGCCGATGGTCAGCACGATGCCCGCGATCCCTGGCAGCGTCAGCGTGGCGCCGATCATCGACAGCAGCCCGAGGATGATGCCGAGGTTCAGGACGAGGGCGACGTTGGCGAACAGGCCGAACGCGCGGTAGGTGAGCCCCATGAAGACCAGCACCGCGAGGAAGGCGAGCACGGCCGCCGCCTCGCCGGCCGCGATCGAGTCCGCGCCGAGGTCGGGGCCGACGGTGCGCTGCTCCAAGACCGAGATCGAGGCGGGCAGCGCACCGGATCGCAGCAGGATCGCGAGGTCGGTCGCACTCTCGACCGTGAACGAGCCCTCGATGAAGCCCGAGCCGCCGAGGATCGCGGTGCGGATGCGCGGCGCCGAGATCACCTCGCCGTCGAGCACGATCGCGAACAGCTGCCCCGTGTTCTGCGCGGTATAGTCGCCGAAGATGCGCGCGCCCGCCGTGTCGAAGCTGAAGTTGACCACCGGCTCGCCGGTGTCGGGGTCGAAGCCGAGCGAGCTGTCGGTGAGGTTCTCGCCCGAGAGCACCGGGCGGGCGTCGAGCAGGAAGCGCTCGCCCGTCTCGGCATCGGGCAGGAGGATCTCGCCCGGCCCCGGATCGCGCGCCTCCGGCCCGGCGGCGATCACGTCGTGGAAGGAGAGCCGCGCGGTACGCCCGATCAGGTCGAGCACCTCCTCGGCCGAGCCGACGCCGGGCACCTGCACCAGGATGCGGTCGGCGCCCTGACGCTGGATGGTCGGCTCGCGCGTGCCCGCCTCGTCGATGCGCCGGCGGATGATCTCGAGCGACTGCGCCATGGTGCGCCCGGTGATCTGCTCGACCCAGGCCTCGGTCGGCGTGAGGCGCAGCGTGCGCCCCTCCTGCGCGACGTCGAGGCTGCCCGCCCCGGTCACGCCGCCGCCGAACATGCCGAACGTGCCGCCGGAGACCGGTTCGGAGAGATCGGCGAGCGCGCGCCGCGCGGCGTCGATGTCCTGGTCCGCGCCGATCTCGACCGAGACGAAGGTCTCGCCCGCGCGCAGCCGCTGGTAGCGCCGCACCCCGGCGGCGCGGAGCGCGTCGCGCGCCTCGCCGCGCAGGCCCTGCATCCGCTCGGCGACCACCTCCTCGACCTCGACCTCGACGAGGAGATGCGCGCCGCCCCTCAGATCGAGCCCGAGGTTGACGCTCTGGTTGGGCAGCCAGGACGGGATCGACTGCCGCGTCTCGGCCCCGAACAGGTTCGGCACCGCGAAGGCGAGGCCGAGCACGCAGAGGCACAGGACGAAGACGCGCTGCCAGCGGGGAAAGTCCAGCATGGTCGCAGCCCTCCGGGGCGCGTGCGGGTGAGCGGGGCGATCAGCCCTCGGCGGCGGGCTCGGTCTTGGAGCGCACCTGCGCCACCGTCGACTTGACGACGCGCACGCGCACGCCCTCGGCGATCTCGACGTCGACGTCGTCGTCGTGGACCTTGGCGACCTTGCCGTGCAGCCCGCCCGACGTGATGATGTTGTCGCCACGGCGCAGGTTCTCGACCATCTGGCGATGTTCCTTGGCGCGCTTCTGCTGAGGCCTGATCAGCAGGAAGTAGAAGATCACGAAGATCAGGATCAGCGGCAGGAGCTGCACGAAAAAGCCGCCCGCGCCGGCGCCGCCCCCCGCGGCCTGTGCGTAAGCTGGCGTGGCGAACATGATAGCCTCCGGTCTGCCGATGATCGTCCCCCTTCGCCGTCTCTCCGGGGTGACGCCGCGCGGGTATAAACGCGCCCGCGAAGAGGTGGCAAGACGGCCCGCCCGCCGCGGGGCGCGACGACGCCCGGCCCCCGGCGCGGGCCGCGGCCGGAGGGTCCGCACGAGCCGCACGCGTCGCCGCGCGCCGGCCCGGACGATCGCGCCGGACCGTATGGCCCGCGCGCCGCGTCACGGCGTCCGGGCCTCGCGTCCTCCGCCTTTCGAGGCGTCCGTGCCCGCGGGGGTGTCCCGGCCGCGATCCCGTCTCGTTTCGCCTGGCCCGATGTTCCCCGGCCCGTGCCCGTGTCTTGTCCGTAATGACGCCGGGACACTTCGATGCCGATCCGGGTCGGGCGGCGAAGACACAATCATTTAGAAGTTATTAAATTACCATGTATTATAGATTGGGGCGCCTGTCCGCCATAATCAGGTCACCGGCTCGCCGAACACGAGGCCTCGTCTTGCCATAAGGCGGCGACACAACAGTCGCGCGGGCAGCGAACCGGCCCGCACGATGTATCCCGTAGGGCGAACGGGCCGAAGCGGACGTCGAGGCCGGGGGGCCACTCGAAATAGCGAGCGATGCGACCGGGCGCGATGCGCGTGGCCCGGACCGGCCCGTGCTCCCTCCCGCACGTCCTCTCCCGCCGATCGTCGAGCCGCGGACGGGCGCCGTGTGCCCCGTCCCGCCCCGTCCGCGGCGTGTCTTCGCCTCTTCGCAGCCCGCCCGCGGGCTCCTTCGCCGGCATCGGCCGGGCAGACAGAAACGCAAGGACGTCAAGTCAATGAGGATTCCCGCCGAAACGCCGCTTCAGGGGCTCGACAATCCGACCCTCGCCGTCGGCACGTCCGACCTGAGCCACTGGAGCACGAGCCTGCCGTTCATCGATCTGATGAAGTCCCAGAAGCCGGCGGAGAACAAGGGCTACCCCGTGGACGGGCTCGGCTGGCCGACGGCCGACGACGGCGACCGGAACCTGTCCTACGCCTTCCACTGGCAGGGCGAGGCGCTGGACGCCTACACGGGACGCTACGTGCTGAGCTACGACGGCGAGGCCGATATCAAGGTCCGGGGGGGCGAGGTCGTCAGCGCCCGAACGGGGGAGGTGGTGTTCGACGTCGAGGACCCAAGCTATTTCGCGTTCACCCTGAAGACGAACGATCCGCGGGGAACCGGCGACCATTTTCGCAACGCCACGCTCGTGCGCGAGGAACACGTCGACCTGCACGAGGCCGGCGCGATCCTGAACCCGGATTACGTCGAGACCTTCGCCGACGTGCGCGAGCTGCGCTTCATGGGCTGGAGCGGCGCCGGCGGCGCGAGGCCGGTGTCGCTCGACGACGTGACCCCGCTCGAACAGGCGAGCTACCTGGGCACGACCTACCCGACCGAGGCGAAGGTACGTCTCGCCAACGTGATCGGCGCCGATCCCTGGTTCGTCGTCCCCTACGGCGCCGACGAGGCCTACGTCCGCCACGTCGCCGAGTACGTGCGCGACCACCTGGACCCGAGGCTGGTGGCGCGCGTCGAGTTCTCGAACGAGACCTGGAACTGGGGCTTCGAGCAGGCCGGCCAGCTGGGCCGCGACGCGATGGCCGACTGGGGCGCGGACGACGCCGCCAGCCTCGGCGGCTACCATGCCAAGCTCGCCGTCGAGCACGCGCTGATCTGGGACGACGCGTTCGGCGCGGAGGCGGATACGCGGCTGAGCCACGTGCTCTCGGGCCAGACCGGCCACCTCGCCCGCGCGCACCACCGGATCGAGGCGGAGGCGTGGCGCGAGAACGAGCCCGACGCGTTCGTCGACCCGGCCACGGTGTTCGACGCCTACGCGGTCACGACCTATTTCGGCGGCTCCATCGGCAAGAAGATCGAGACGATCGAGGCGCTGCTCGCGGCCGACGCCGACCCCGCCGTCGACGTGAACGCCGTCCTTCACGGGATGCTGCTCGACCCGGAGGTGCCGCTCTCGCTGCCCGATCGCGCCCGGATGATGCGGGCGGAGGCCGATTTCGTCCACGAGAAGGGCCTCGACTACGTCCTCTACGAGGGCGGCTCCCACCTCGTCTCGACCTCCAACCACGCCTCGGTCCGGCAGATCCTGAAGGACTTCGCCTACACGCCGGAGATGGCCGATCTCTACGCGCGCCTCTGGGCGGACTGGCAGGCGATCGGCGACGGCCCGTTCATGCAGCTCTCCGAGGTGTCCCCGGTGATGGACTCGGGCGCCTGGGGGCTTCTCAAGGCGCGCGGCACGACCAACCCGGTCGCCGAGACGGTGTTCGCGCTCAACGAGGCGACGCCGGCCTGGTGGGGCGATCGCGCGGGCGCGCCGTTCCGTCACGGCATCACCAGCCTCGGCGACGCGGGCGACGAGAGTGTCGGCGGCACGGCGGAGGAAGACGCCCTGACCGGCGCCGCAGGCCGCGACGTGCTCTACGGCTACGGGGGCGACGACATCCTGCACGGCGGCCCGGGGGAGGACACGCTCTCGGGCGGGCTCGGCGCGGACCGCCTGATGGGCGGCGCGGGCGCCGACCGCTTCGTCTTCGAGGCCGATCTCGCCGACGACCGGCGCGAGACGGACGTCGTCGTCGACTACGAGCCAGGCGTCGACACGCTGTCGCTGCCCGAGGACGCGAGCCTCTCGATCGAGCGGGGCGACGCGGGCGCGCGCCTCGTCTTCGGCCCCGACGCCGACGTGATCGTGCTAGAGGGAGTGGATCTCGAGGTCGGCGGGGACCCGACCGCGATCGGCGTGCGATTCGACGGCGTCTCGTACGCGCCGGTGATCGAGACCTCCGAGGAGCGCGGGCCGTCCGATCCGGAGGAACTCGTCTCTCGCGATCACGGGGAGCCCGCTCTGCCGACGGGCGCGCTCGCGTTCGAGATGGCGCCCTCGGGCGGGGCGATCGCCGCCGGCACGGCCGTGCCCGACAACAGCGCCGTCAACCGCGGCACCTACGACGAGAAGACCCACGCGATCGCCTTCGAGACCA
>JBHJHI010000032.1:0-26084 GCA_050330995.1 Paracoccaceae bacterium | reverse complement strand
CGGGCGGCCCGGTACGCCGGGCCGCCCGCTCGCGTCTCGGCCTCGAAGGAGAACCCTATGGTCGAGCCCGTCACCCTGCCGACCACCCGTTTCGGCGACGGGAGCGCCGTGCCGCTCGTGATGGCGCACGGCCTGTTCGGCCGGGGGCGCAACTTCACCTCCGCCGCGAAGGCGCTCGTCGCCGGGCGCCCGGTGGTGACGCTCGACATGCGCAACCACGGCGACGCGCCGCACGACACGCGGATGGACTACCCGGCGATGGCCGCCGACCTCGCAGCCGCGATCGAGCGCGAGGCGGACGGGCGCGCGGTTCTGCTCGGCCACTCGATGGGCGGCAAGGCGGCGATGACGCTCGCGCTGACCCGCCCCGACCTGCTCGCCGGCCTGATCGTCGCCGACATCGCGCCCGTGCCTTACGACCATCCCGAGCACGCGGACATCGTCGCGGCGATGCGCGGGCTCGACCTCGACGGCGTCGGCAAGCGCTCGGACGCCGACGCGCCGCTGTCGCGCGCGATCCCCGATCCAGGCGTGCGCGCCTTCGTCATGCAGAACCTCGCGATCGAGGGCGGGCGGGCGCGCTGGCGGCCGAACCTCGACGCGCTGGCGGCGGGGATGCCTGCGATCCTCGGCTTCCCCGAGGAGACGCCCGAGCCCGTCTACGAGGGGCCAACGCTGTTCCTGCACGGCGCGGCCTCCGACTACGCCGGGCCGTCGACCCATGCGCGCATCCGCGCGCTGTTCCCCGAGGCCGAGATTGAGGCGGTCGACGGCGCCGGCCACTGGCTGCACGCCGAGAAGCCGCAGGCGTTCGTGACGGCGGTGGACGGCTGGCTCTCCCGGCTCTGATACCCCCGAGGAACCGCGCGCGGGGTCGCCTCATTGGTCCGTCGGACAACCAAGGAGGCATCTCGTGGCCGACGCGCACGACAAGCTCTGGGAACTGATCGACGGCAACCGCTACTGCATGATGGTGACCGAGGGAGACCCGGTCTCCGGCGAGGCGAAGATGCACGCGCGCCCGATGCAGGCGATCCCCGAGCGCGGCGACAACCGGATCTGGTTCTTCACCCGTCTGAACAGCGGCAAGACCGAAGACCTGAAGCGCGACGGCATCGTCTGCGTCGCGTTCTCGGACCCGTCCAAGGGCGACTACGTCTCGGTCACCGGCCACGCCGAGTTGAGCCAGGACCGCGACAAGATCAAGGAGCACTGGAACACCTTCGTCGACGCCTGGTTCCCGGAGGGCCCGGACGGCGAGGATGTCGGCCTGATCAAGGTGGTGCTCGAATCGGGCGAGTACTGGGAGAACCCGTCCTCGGGCCTGATCACCGCGGCCAAGACCGCGATCGCCTCGAAGCAGGACAAGCTGCCCAACATGGGCGAGCACGAGAAGGTCAGCTTCCGCTGATCCCCTCGCGGCCGGGGCGACCCGGCCGCGCCCCCGCGGCGGATCGCCCGGTCGCGGCCCTTCCCGCCGTCCGTCGCCAGCCCTTACGAGCAGGCGCCAGCGTCGACGATGACCGCCGCCGGCTCGCCGGTCGTCTCGCGCCTGTAGCGCTGCACGCAGACCACCGTCCCTTCCTCAGGCACCGCCTCGGCGAGGCTGCGACCGACCACGCGCCGGCCCTCCACGGTCTCGGCTGTCCAGGCCACGCTCGGCGCGCGGCCGACCGGGTCCTTCCAGTCGCGCGCCCGGGTGTCGACGTCCATGATCGTCGCCGTCGTCGGCGGCCCGATCGGCTCGGCCGGATCGCCGAGGAAGGCCCAGGCGGCCAGCGCGGCGACGCCGGCGACGAACAGTCCGAGCACGGCGCCACGACGACGGTTCTTCATCCCGGAACTCCTGAACCAACGCGATCCGTCGAACGATGTTCGAATGCCGCGGTTCAGGGTCGACGGCAAGGCCTGTCGTGCGGAGGACGTCCCATCGCCTGGCCGGTCCGAGCACGCGTCCGTCGGACGACGCGCCCCAATAACAGAGCGACGTTGCACGGTGGCACAACCGCCATCGTGCGGCCGTCCTCGGAGAGGACCCGCCAAGGATCGTCGTTCAGCGTGTCGTGCTTCCCGAAGTCGCGCGTGCAGCCGCACCATCTCCGGTGACTTCAACACACGGGTCGCCGGGGGCGAGCGACGGGGGAAGCGAGCGGTCCGACGATCCCTGCCCCGGCCGCTTCGTCATCTCCATGGCGGGGCGCGTCGGACGCGCGCCGCGCCTTCGGCCTCAGGCCGGCTCGAGCGCGCTCTCGGCCACCACCTCGACGATGTCGGCCATGATGCGGTTCAGCTCGAAGTCCTTCGGCGTATAGACCCGCGCGACGCCGAGGGCGCGGAGCTTCCTCGCGTCCTCCTCCGGGATGATGCCGCCCGCGACCACGGGCACGTCGCCCATGCCCGCCTCGCGCAGCCCCTCGACCACCGCGGTGATCAGCGCCATGTGGCTGCCCGACAGCACCGAGAGACCGACGACGTGCACGCCCTCCTCCAGCGCGGCGTTGACGATCTCGGCCGGCGTCAGGCGGATGCCCTCGTAGACCACCTCCATGCCGCAGTCGCGCGCGCGCACGGCGATCTGCTCGGCGCCGTTCGAGTGGCCGTCGAGGCCGGGCTTGCCGACCAGGAACTTGAGCCGCCGGCCCAGACGCTCGGAGACGCGCTCGACCTCGGCGCGGATCGGCTCCAGCGCCTTGCCCGAGCCCGGCGCGGCGCGACCCACGCCCGTCGGCGCACGGTACTCGCCGAAGGTCTCGCGCATCACTGTGCCCCACTCGCCGGTGGTCGCGCCCGCCTTGGCCGCCGCGATCGAAGCGGGCATGACGTTGTCGCCCGAGCGCGCTGCCTCGCGCAGATCGGCGAGCGCCTTCTCCACGGCCCCCTCGTCGCGTTCGGCGCGCCAGGCGGCGAGACGCGCGATCTGATCGGCCTCGACGCCTTCGTCGACCACGAGGATGCCGCCCTCCTCGGTCGCGAGCGGAGAGGGCTCGCATTCGACGTACTTGTTGACGCCGACCACGGTGGTCGTGCCGGTCTCGATGCCGTCGAGGCGGCGACCGTTGCTCTCGACCAGACGCGACTTCATGTAGTCGATCGCCGCGACCGCGCCGCCCATCTCGTCGATCCGCGCGAGTTCGTCGCGCGCCTGGGCCTTCAGCGCCTCCACCTTGGCGTCCACCGCCGGGTTCTGGTCGAAGAGATCCTCGAACTCCAGCAGATCGGTCTCGTAGGCGAGGATCTGCTGCATCCTGAGCGACCACTGCTGGTCCCAGGGCCGCGGCAGACCCAGCGCCTCGTTCCACGCCGGCAGCTGCACCGCGCGGGCGCGCGCCTTCTTCGAGAGCGTCACCGCGAGCATCTCGATCAGGATCCGGGTGACGTTGTTCTCGGGCTGCTGCTCGGTGAGCCCCAGCGAGTTCACCTGCACCCCGTAGCGGAAGCGGCGGAGCTTGGGGTCCTCGACGCCGTAGCGCTCGCGGCAGATCTCGTCCCAGAGATCGACGAAGGCGCGCATCTTGCACATCTCGGTGACGAAGCGGATGCCGGCGTTGACGAAGAACGAGATACGGCTGACCAGCTTCGGGAAGTCCTTCGGGTCGACCCGGGGCCGCACGCCGTCGAGCACCGCCGTCGCGGTGGCGAGCGCGTAGGCCAGCTCCTGCTCCGGCGTCGCCCCCGCCTCCTGCAGGTGGTAGGAGCAGACGTTCATGGGGTTCCACTTCGGCACTTCACCGTAGCAGTAGGCCGCGACGTCGCCGATCAGCTTCAAGGACGGCTCGGGCGGGAACACGTAGGTGCCGCGCGAGAGGTATTCCTTGATGATGTCGTTCTGCACCGTGCCCTGGAGCGTCTTCGGATCGCCCCCCTGCTCCTCGGCCACCGCGACGTAGAGCGCGAGCAGCCAGGGCGCGGTCGCGTTGATGGTCATCGAGGTGTTCATCTCCGCGAGCGGGATGTCCTCGAACAGCGTGCGCATGTCGCCGAGGTGCGCGATCGGCACGCCGACCTTGCCGACCTCGCCCTTCGCCAGGATGTGGTCGCTGTCGTAGCCGGTCTGCGTCGGCAGATCGAAGGCGACCGAGAGCCCGGTCTGCCCCTTGGCGAGGTTGGAGCGGTAGAGCGCGTTCGACGCCGCCGCGGTCGAGTGGCCCGCGTAGGTGCGGAAGATCCAGGGCTTGTCGCGCGTCGCGCGATCCTCGCTCGTTCTCTCGCTCATGCCTCGCTCGCCCCGCTATGACCGCACGACCGTCGTGCCGCTGCAACGCAGCATGACTGCCGCAGTTCATATTATTGCGCAAGCTATCCGTGGCGAGTGCCGAATGTGTCGGCGACCCGATACGGGACCAGGGAGGGCGGCGCGGCGTTCGCCGCTTCCGCCATTCTGACCGAGGAAGCTGGTCCCGCACCCGGCAGCGACAGCCACGTCCGTCGTCAGAGGCAGCGCGGCGAAGAGCTTACCGCAACGCACAAAAGCGCTTGCAACCGATCCGGCGCAATGTCAGGTATGAATGCGAAACGCCCGCGCACGAAAGTTGCGCATTGCGATGCCGCCCACGAGAGCCAGGATGACCGCGATGGATACGACCACCGTCGACGCGCCGAAGAGCGGCGAGACCGCCGATCTCTACCCCGTCGGCCAGATCCCGCCGCTCGGCCATGTGCCGGCCCAGATGCACGCCTGGGCGATCCGGCGCGAGCGCCACGGCGAGCCGAACACGGCGATGCAGCTGGAGGTGGTCGACGTCCCCCGCCCCGACAGTCACGAGGTGCTGGTCTTCGTCATGGCCGCGGGCGTGAACTACAACGGCGTCTGGGCCTCGCTCGGCGAGCCGATCAGCCCGTTCGACGGCCACAAGGCGCCCTACCACATCGCGGGCAGCGACGCCTCGGGCATCATCTGGGCGGTCGGCGACAAGGTGAACAACTGGAAGGTGGGCGACGAGGTCGTGATCCACTGCAACCAGGACGACGGCGACGACGAGCACTGCAACGGCGGCGACCCGATGTTCTCGCCCACCCAGCGGATCTGGGGCTACGAGACGCCGGACGGCTCGTTCGCGCAGTTCACCTGCGTGCAGGCGCAGCAGCTGATGCCGCGCCCGAAGCACCTCACCTGGGAGGAGGCGGCCTGCTACACGCTGACGCTCGCCACCGCCTACCGGATGCTGTTCGGCCACCCGCCCCACGAGCTGCGGCCGGGCCAGAACGTGCTGGTCTGGGGCGCCTCGGGGGGCTTGGGCTCCTACGCGATCCAGCTCGCCGCGACCGCCGGGGCGAACGCGATCGGCGTGATCTCCGGCGAGGACAAGCGCGACTTCGTGATGTCGCTCGGCGCCAAGGGCGTGATCAACCGCCGCGAGTTCAACTGCTGGGGACAGCTCCCGAAGGTGAACACGCCCGAATACAAGGAGTGGTTCGCCGAGGCGCGCAAGTTCGGCAAGGCGATCTGGGACGTCACCGGCAAGGGCGTGAACGTCGACATGGTGTTTGAGCACCCGGGCGAGTCGACCTTCCCGGTCTCGACCTTCGTGGTGAAGCGCGGCGGCATGGTGGTGATCTGCGCGGGCACCACCGGCTTCAACCTGACCATGGACGCGCGCTACGTCTGGATGCACCAGAAGCGCATCCAGGGCAGCCACTTCGCGCACCTGAAGCAGGCGTCCTCGGCCAACCGGCTGATGATCGAGCGCCGCCTCGCCCCCTGCATGTCCGAGGTGTTCGAGTGGCGCGACCTGCCGGAGGCGCACATGAAGATGCGCCGCAACGAGCACAAGCCGGGCAACATGAGCGTGCTGGTGTCGAGCCCCCGCACGGGCCTGCGTACGGTCGAGGACGCGCGCGAGGCGGCGGGAGGCTGAGCGGACGCATCGTCGCGCCCGGCGATGTTGCAACCGCCGGGCGGCGCTCGCATCAGGGAGGGGCGCGTTCGGAACGCGCCCGGCCGACCCGCACGGGAGCCCCGCTCATGATCCGCCGATCCGCGCTTCTCGCCGCTCCGGTGCTGCTCGCCGGCGCCACGGCCGTCGCCGCGCAGACGATCCACGTGACCAAGACCGCCACCTGCGGCTGCTGCGCCGCCTGGCTCGGGCACCTGCGCGAGGCGGGTCTCGACCCCATCGCACGCGACCTCGCCCCGGCCGATCTCGCCCGGCTCGAGATCGAGAACGGCATCACGCCCGAGACCGCATCCTGCCACACCGCCCTCGTCGAGGGTTACGTGATCGAGGGCCACGTCCCCGCCGCCGAGATCGGGTGTCTGCTGGCCGAGCGCCCCGAGGCGATCGGGCTCAGCGTGCCGGGGATGCCGGTCGGCTCGCCCGGCATGGAGACGGGCGCGCGCCGGGACGCCTACGACGTGGCTCTGATCGGCGAGGACGGCGCGACGTCGGTGTACGCCTCCTATCCCGCGCGCTGACCCGACGCCGACCGGGGAGCACGATCGTGACCGGGCAGCCGCAGACGCCGCCCCTGCCCTTCGGCCGCATCGTCGCCGCCTTCATGGCCGGTGCCGCGGCGCCGGCGGTCGTGCTGTTCGCCCTCCTCGCCCTCCGCGCCGACGACGGTGTCGGCGCCACGCTCGCGGGCGCCACGCAGGTGCTGCCGTTCCTGTTCGTCACCTGCCTCGTCGCGCTCGTCGCGCTCGGCGGGCCGGCCTGGCTCGTCTGCCACTGGCTCGGGCTCGACACCATGGGCGTGTTCGGCCTCCTGGGCGCGGGGCTCGCGGGCGCCGAGCACCGGTTCGGGCCGGGCTTCGGCCGGGCGGTCGAGACGGTGCTGTTCGGCACGCGCGAGACCGCGGGCGACTGGAGCGCGAGCCTCGCCTGCGCCGCGCTCGGCGCGCTCGCGGCCCTCGTGCTCTGGCGCGTGGCCTACGGGGGCGACCGAACCGCCTGAGCCCCCTTGCCCGCCACCGCTCCGCTGCGCGAGGCTCGCCGGCAAAACGGGAGGAACGCATGGACGCGAGCGAGCTGAAGGCGGTTCAGGCGCCCTTGAAGCAGGCCTATCGCGACGATCCGACGGCCGGCGTGGTGCGCCTGCGCGCCGAGGGCGAGCTGAACGCCGAGAGCGTCGCCTGCAAGGTCGAGACCGGCCGCGCGCTGGTCGAAGCCGGGCTGCACCCGAAAACCGGCGGCGACGGCTCGTTCGCCTGCTCGGGCGACATGCTGCTCGAAGCTCTCGTCGCCTGCGCGGGCGTGACGCTCGCGGCCGTCGCCAAGGCGATGGGCGTCGCGATCCGCGACGGGCGGGTGACGGCGGGCGCGGACTTCGACGCGCGCGGCACCCTCGGCGTGGACAAGACCGCACCGGTCGGGCTGACCGACATCCGTCTGACCTTCGAGATCGACGCCGATCTGGACGACGAGACCCGCGCCACCCTCCTGAAGCTCACCGAGCGCTACTGCGTCGTGCTCCAGACGCTGCGCGCGGGTCCGGGGGTCGCGGCGGAGATCGTGCCCGCGTGAGCGAGCGAGGCTTCGACCGCCTCCTCGTCGTCGACTGGTCGGCCGCCGCCGTGCCTCGGCGGGGGGCCGACAGCATCTGGATCGCCGACCTCGACGCGAGCGCGGAGCGGGTCGAGACCGCGAACCCGCCGACGCGGCGCGAGGCCGAGGACCGGCTCGCCGCCACCCTCGGCGCGGCGCTCGATCGAGGCGAGCGGGTGCTCGCCTGCTTCGACTTCCCGTTCGGCTATCCCCGCGGCTCGGCGGCGGCCCTGGCCGGCGGCGACTGGCGCGCGGTCTGGGCACGTCTCGCCGACGGGCTGACCGAAGGGGAGGCCAACGCCAACGACCGCTTCGCCTTCGCCGCACGGCTCAATGCCGCCTTCGGCTCGGCGCCGGGGCCGTTCTGGGGCTGTCCCGCACACCTGGCCTCGGCCGATCTCGGCCCGAAGAAGCCATCGGGGTACGGCAGAACCCTGCCGCCCGAGCGTCGCCTGGTCGAGGAGCGCGTGCGCCGCGCCCAGCCCTGCTGGAAGCTCGCCTACACCGGCTCGGTCGGCAGCCAGGCGTTGACCGGCATCGCCGCACTCGAACGGCTGCGCCGCCGCCCCGCGCTCGCCGGCCGTGTCGTGGTCTGGCCGTTCGAGACCGGGCTGCGCGCGCCGGCGGGCCCACGGGCGGCGCTCGCCGAGATCTACCCCTCGCTGATCGAGGACGTACGGGTCCGGAAGGCGGCGGGCGCCCTCGGCGTGGTCAAGGACGAGGCGCAGGTCCGCCTGCTCGCGACCGCGCTCGCCCGCCTCGACGCCGCGGGGCGGCTCGACGCGCTGTTCGCCGGACCGATCGAGCCGCTCGACGCGGACCACCGTGCCGTCGTCGAGAAAGAGGAGGCCTGGGTGCTCGGTGCCGGCCACGAGGCCGCGCTGAACGCCGTGCTCGATTCGTGAGCGGGGATGGCGCTCAGTCGAGCCGCACCGACTCGCTGTTCTGGAACACGCTCGCCGTGGTCAGACCGAGCGCGTTGAGCCCGACGTAGGCGGCGACCGCGATGAGGGCCATCGCGACGGCGGAGAGCAGGAAAGCCTTCATGGTGTCCCCCGGGCGCACGCCTCAGCGAGTGTGCGCGCGTAGATAGTCGATCAGGTCGCGGCGGTCCTCGGCGCGGGCGATGCGCTGGACCGGCATCTTGGAGCCCGGGGTTACCACGTCGGGGCCGTCGCGGAACAGTCTCGCGATGCTCTCCGCCTCCCAGACGATATCGCTCTCTGACAGCGCCTCGGAGTAGCGATAGCCCGCGACGCTGCCGGCGGCACGGCCGAACACGCCGTGCAGCGTCGGCCCCGCGCGTCGCTGCCCGTCGGGCGTCAGGCTGTGGCAGACCGAGCACTTGCGCACGAACTGCCGCTCGCCGTTCGACATGGTGGCCGGGTCCGCGTGGAAGCGCCGCTCGGTGCCGGCGAGGCGTGGCGCCGCCTCGTCGCCGATCGGCCAGACCGCGGCGCTGTCGCTGATGCCCGCCGCGAGGAGCCGTCCCTCGCCGCCCCCCTCCCAGGCGAGCGCCCAGACCGGGCCGCGTGCGGTGGCATGGAAGTCGCGCAGGACCGACCAGTCCCCGGTCGAGACCACCATGACGTAGCCCTCGCCGTCGCCGATCGCGAGCCGGCCGCCCTGCGGGTCGTAGGCCATGGCGAGGACGGGGCGGCGCTCGGCGGTCAGGTCGGCGAGGATCGCCCCGGTCGCGAGGTCGCGCACCCGCGTCACCCCGTCGACCGCGCCGTAGGCGAGCCAGCCGGCCCGCGTGTCCAGCACCAGCTTGTTGACGCCGAAGCCCTGCTCGATCAGCGCGAGGCCCTCGGGCGCCGCCTCGCCGAGATCCCAGACGCGCACGGTGCCGTCGGCCGAGGCCGAGTAGAGCGTGGTCTCGTCCGCGAAGGCGACGTCGTTGACCGCCCCCTCGTGGCCGTCGAGGAAGCGCGGCGGGCCGCCCGCGACCGGCCAGAGGCCGACGGTGCCGTCCCAGCTCGCCGTGGCGATCCAGGCGCCGTCCACCGAGACGGCCGCGTCCATCACCTTGCCGCGATGGCCTTCCAGCCGGCGCAGCGGACGCCGCGCGTCGAGATCCCAGACGATCGCGTCGAAGTCGTCGCCGACCGTGACGGCGCGGCCGTCGCGCAGGAACACCGCGTCGTTGACCGCCGCCTCGTGGCCGTCGAGCCAGCCGAGGCGCTCGCCCCCGGGCAGCGACCAGAGGCCGAGGGCGTTGTCGAAGCTCGCCGTCAGCGCGAGCGAGCCGTCGGGCGAGACCGCCACCCCCTTCACCGGCCCGCCGTGGCCGTCGAGGGTGGCAAAGCCGCCCGCCGTCGCCGCCGTGGCGACGAGACCGGCCAGCGCCGACGCCAGCCCGAACGCCGTGCGCCTCATTCGGCCGGCGTGCCCGCCATCGAGCCGGGCGCCGCGCCGCGTCCGCCCTGCCGCGCCTTGGCGTCCTCCTCCTCGACCCAGAGACCGTGGTGCTCGATCGCCCAGTTGCGGTCGACCCGGCCCGAGCCCATGGCCGCGAAGGCGCCCTGCATGCCGACCGAGCCGATGTAGATGTGCGCCACGATGATCACCATCATCACGAGCGAGACGATCGTGTGCCAGATCTGCGCGTACTGCATCTCCTCGATCGCCGACAGCGTGGTCGGCAGCGTGACGCCGAGCATCGCCGGCACGCCGGTCGAGTCGAGGAGCGCGAAGGTCTTCTCGAACATCGGCAGCGCATAGGGGAACAGGAGCGACAGCCCCGAGGCCGAGACCGAGGCGCCGAGCACGATCGTCGACCAGAAGATCATCTTCTGTCCGGCGTTGAACTTGCGCGACGGCGGATGCACGCCCTTGACGAACAGCCCGCCGCCTTTGGCGATCCACTGCAGGTCGAGGCGCTCGGGGATGTTGTTGCGCACCCAGAGCGCGAAGGTCAGCACAAGCGCGGCCATGAAGGCCCAGGCGACGTTGTTGTGGACCCACTTGCCCGCGATCGAGACCTCGGCGAAGGCGGCCTTGCCGATCAAGGGCATCAGATAGGCCTTGCCCATCAGCAGGTTCAGCCCGGTCAGCGCGAGCAGGATGAAGCTGCCCGCGAGCAGCCAGTGGCCGAAGCGCTCGAGCGCGTTGAAGCGCACGAGGTAGACCCCCGACAGGCCGTGCTCCACCTTGATGCGCCCGCGCAGGAAGTAGAACAGCGCGAGCAGCAGCAGGATGCCCGCGAACGCCCAGAGCCCGTAGACCACCAGCGGGCCGTTCGCGTCGCGCCAGGAGATCCAGCCCGCCCCGGCCGACTGCACCAGAATGCCGGCCTGCGCGTTCGGGATCGAGACGGTATGCGCCTCGCCCGAGCGGACCTCGCGCCAGAGCGAGGTCGAGGAGTTGGCCCCCTGCGTCTGCAACCCGCCGGCCTGCGCGTCGGGGCGCAGTTCCTCCGGCATCTCGCGCGAGAAATCGCGCGGCGCCTGCTGGCCCGGCGCCTGCACCGGATACTCGTTGTTCGTCGCTTCGGCCGGCGGACGCACGGACTGCGCCTCGCCGGCCGAGGGCGCGATCAGCACGGCGAACGCCAGGACGAGCGCGAGCGGCACAGCGCTCAGGCCTCGCACGAGGGCGATGCGGGACATGGACCCCTCCCCTTGGGTTTTCTCATCGCCATTCGCCCGTCGGACCCCGCCGCTGTCAAGCGAGGCGAGCGCGGCCGGGCAGCGCACCGGTCCGACCCGCGGAGACGGTTGCGCCTCGCGGGATCGGCGGCGCCGCGCGGCGCCGATGCGGCGGGGCGGCCGTTGCCCGCCGCAGAAGCGGACAGGAGACGCGCGGTGACCGATCCGAAACCCTACCTCTACCCCGTCGTCATGTCGGCGATCATGTCCTTCATCATGTCGGGGGTGGTGACGGCGCTGAACATCGGCGTCGGCGCCGCCTTTCTCGCCGAGTGGATGGTCGCCTGGGCGCAGTCCGGCCCGATCGCGCTGGTGGCGGTGGTCTGCGCCGCGCCGATCGCCGCGCGCCTCACGGCCGCGCTCGCCCGCGCGATCCCGCGCCGGCGCGAGGCGCCGCAGGCGGAGGCGGCACGGCGCGCGCTGTCGCGCAGCATCGGCGGGCGGACCGCGGCGGGGCGCCTCGATCCGGTCCTCTCGCACTCCTGAGCGCGGCACCGTCGCCGGAGCGCGCGAGCCCATGGCGTCGTGCTCGGGCGCTCGTCCCGACGACGCGACCCCGGAGGCCGCGTGGTTCCGCGTCGAGACGGCGCGGGCCCGATCGCCCGCGCTCGCGCGTTGGCGCGGCGTTGCAACGAGCGAGGCATCCCGTGGCCAATCCCCGACCCGTCATCGAGCGCGTCATCACCGCGACGATCGTGTCGTTCATCCTCTCCGCGATCCTGACGCTCGTCGAGGTCGGCTTCGACGACGAGGCCTTCTGGTTCAGCTTCCTGCGCTCCTGGGCGATCGCCTGGCCGCTCGCCGCCTTCGGCACCAACCTCGTGGCGCCGATCGCGCAGTGGCTCGCCGGCGGCATCGTGGCCTGCCTGCCGCGCCGGCTGCGCGGCGAGGAGGGCTGAGCCCGCTCAGCCGCGCTCCAGCGCCACCGCCGTCGCCTCGCCGCCGCCGATGCAGATCGCGGCGACGCCGCGGCGCGCGTCCGCGGCCTCCATGGCGTGGAGCAGCGTCACCAGGATGCGCGCGCCCGACGCGCCGATCGGGTGGCCGAGCGCGCAGGCGCCGCCACGGACGTTCAGCCGCTCGCGCGGGATGGCGAGTTCGGCCATCGCCGCCATCGGCACTACGGCGAAGGCCTCGTTGATCTCCCAGAGGTCGACATCGTCCACGCCCCAGCCGAGCCGGTCGAGGAGCTTGCGGATCGCCGGCACTGGCGCGGTGGTGAACCAGCCCGGCGCCTGCGCGTGCCCCGCCTGCCCGACGATCCGCGCCCGCACCGGATGGCCGGCCTTGGCCGCGTCCTCGGCGCGCATCAGCACCAGCGCCGCCGCGCCGTCGGAGATCGAGGAAGCGTTGGCCGGCGTCACCGTGCCGTCCCTGCGGAAGGCCGGCTTCAGCTGCGGGATCTTATCGGGCCGGGCGGTGCGCGGCTGCTCGTCGGTCTCGACAGTGACGGCGCCCTTGCGGCCCTCGATCGTCACGGGGACGATCTCGGCGTCGAAGCGGCCGTCCTTCTGCGCGGCGAGCGCGCCGTCGAGCGAGGCGATGGCGTAGGCGTCCTGCGCCTCGCGGGTGAACCAGTAGTGCTGCGCGCAGTCCTCGGCGAAGGTGCCCATCAGCCGGCCCTTGTCGTAGGCGTCCTCCAGCCCGTCGAGGAACATGTGATCCACCACCTCGGCGTGGCCGAGCCGGGCGCCGCCGCGCATCTTCGGCAGGAGATACGGCGCGTTCGACATCGACTCCATGCCGCCCGCGACGACGGCGCGGCCCTCGCCCAAGGCGAGCTGGTCGCGCGCCATCATCACCGTCCTCATCCCCGAGCCGCACATCTTGTTGACGGTCACCGCCGGGGTCTCCTCGCCGAGCCCGGCGCCGAGCGAGGCCTGCCGCGCGGGCGCCTGTCCCTGGCCGGCCGGCAGGACACAGCCCATCATCACCTCGGTGACGTCGCTCGCCTCGACGCCGGCGCGGTCGAGCGCGGCGCGGATCGCGGCCGCGCCGAGATCGGCGCAGCGCGCGCCCGCGAGTTCGCCCTGGAAGCCGCCCATGGGCGTGCGGGCGCTGCCTACGATCGCGATCTCGTGCATCGGTGATCTCCTTCGGTGTCAGGCGGCGAGCGCGGCGAGGCGCGCCGTCAGCCGCGCGTGGAGCGCCCGCCCGTGGCGGAACGCGATCGTCTCCTCGTCGAGCCCGGCGAAGAGCGCGGCCAACCGCTCGCGCGCCTCGCGCCCGAGCGCCTCTATCGGCGTCACCGAGGTCTTGATGCCGAACACCACCGCCTCGGTCTCGGGCAGCCGCGCGAGCGTCTGTCGCTCGGTCCTGAGATAGAGCCCGTCGTGCCCCGCCGCATCGCCGGCGTCCCCCTTGGCCGAGGGCTGGAACAGCGTCGGGTCGTCGTGCACCAGCCAGTTGGCCCGCCACAGCGGCCGGCCGGGCCGGATGCCCTCGAACAGCCGGTTCACGCGCCTGGCCAGCGTCGCGTCGTAGTCGGGCACGGGGTCGTGGATCGCGGTCAGCGGCCGCCCGAGCTTTTCCGCCAGCGACCAGCGCGAAGGGAAGCAGAGGACGGCGGCGACGAGGCGGTATTCTCCGGCCTCGGGGTCGGGGGTCAGCACGCACCAGTCCTCGGCCGCCATCCGGCCGATCGCCGCCATCGCCGGGCCGCTCGTGGCGACGCGCGCGCCGTCGGGGCGGACGAGCGCGCCGTTCTCGGCCGCGTAGTCGGGACAGCCGGCGAGATGGTCGAGCAGCACGGCGCGCAATTCCTCGGCCGGCGCCACGCCTTCGGGCAGCGTCGCGAGCACGGCGTCCGCACGCGCCTCGATCAACCTCTCACGCAGCCGCATCTGGGCGGCGAAGTCGTCGTGGACGACGGTCCATTCGGCGGGGTCGAGCGGCTGGATACCCGGCAGCCGCGACTGACGCGGGTCGAGGAACGGGAGATAGGGCGCTGGCGCGAGCAGGACGGTCGCAGGGTCCACTGCCTCGACGTCGGCGGTCGTCGCGCTGGCGGACGCTCGACGCTCCTTCACTTGGCTTTCTCCTTCTCCTTCTCGAAATCGCGTGACGCGATCGAGTAAGCCTTTCTGAAATATAGAATGGGGACCGCGATAAAGCCGACAACAACTCCGTAAAAGAAAATATCTGTCTGAGCAATTGTCGGAAAATTTACAATTAAGATAGAAGTCCCAAGGAACCACCCAAGCATTAACTTGAATACATAGGTTAACAACTCTTGGTTGAACATTCCCCGAACGCTGTATAGCCAAATGAAGAGACGATACAGGCTCATCGCTCCGCCCCCCGGCTCATGTGTACGAGGTTGAACGCTTCCAACAGCGTCCGCAACCGCGGCCAGTCCGCCGCGGCGTCGGCCTGCGGCACGGCGGCGAACACCTCGCCGAGCGGCCGGCCGTCGAGCCGCGCGATCACCCCGGCGCGCGCTTTCGCAAGCGGCGCCGGGCCGAACGACAGGCCGAGCGTCAAGCCGTCGAGCTTGGCCGCGAGCCGGCCGTGGCTCGCCACCTGCGTCGCGATCGCCTGGGGATCGGCGCGCAGCCGCGCGACCGAGGCCTCGTCGTCGCGGCAGGGCGTGGCGAGGGCGGGCGTCACCGCCTCGCGCCGCGCGGCTGGCACCGCGTAGACGACATGCAGCTTGACGTTGCCCGCGAGCCGTTCGGCGAGGCCCATGCGTTGCACCGGACTCAGCCGGCGCACGCGCGCGACGATCTCCGGGTCGGCCGGCAGGTATTGCAGGGGATCGTAGCGGATCGGCTCCAGCGTCGAGACGGGCGCGAGGCCGGCGCGGCGCAGGGCGGCGACCAGGTCCTCGATGCCGTAGGGCCGGTCGCGCGCGTGCAAGAGCAGGTCGTAGAGCCCCGCGTCCGAGTGGCGGTGGTCGCCGACGAAGGGATTGCGTTGCAACCAGTTGGTCGCGGGCAGCGCGTCCACGGCCTTGCGCGCGAGCGCGACCTTCGCCTCCGGGGGATCGTCGGCCAGGAGCGTGCCGAAGGCGTCCTGCAGCGCGTAGACGCCGGTGCGCCCGTGCGGCGCGTAGACCATGAGCCCCAGGCCCCCGTCGGGCTTCAGGCAGGCGGCGAGCGCGCGGAACCCGGCGTCCGGATCGAGCAGATGGTGCAGCACGCCGCAGCAGTCGACGTAGTCGAACGGCCCGTACTCGGGCGCGGTCAGCAGATCGGCGGTGACGAAGCGCACCGACGAGAGCCCCCGCGCCGCGACGCGCGCCTCGGCGACCGCCCGTGCGGCGCGCGAAGTGTCGAGGTGCACGATCTCGGCTGGGGCTCGGATGTCGGCGAGCTTCTGCGCCAGCATCACCGTCGCGTCGCCCGTGCCCCCGCCCGCCACCAGCGCGCGGAAGGGCTGCGACCAGTCGCGCTTGCCGCCGAACAGGTAATGGTCGATCTCGACCGGGTGGGAGGGCGAGCCCTCGATCAGGCGATGCGTCTCCTCGGCCGGGTCGCGCGCCGGGTAGGGATAGGCTTCGTACTGCGCCGCCACCGGGTCCATGGGCGCGAGCCTTAGGCCCGCGGGTCGCGCGGCTCAAGCACGGGAGGGACCATGGCGGCGGTGACGGGCGAGGACTGGGACGCGCGCTACCGCGCCGCGCCGGCCCCCTTCGGCGACCGGCCGAGCGGCTGGCTGGTCGAGACGGTCGAGGGCCTCCCCCGCCCGCCCGCGAGCGCCCTCGCGCTCGCCGACGGCGACGGGCGCAACTCGCGCTGGCTAGCGGCGCGCGGGATCGCGACGCGGGCGGTCGATCTCTCGCGCGAGGCGACGCGGCAGGGCATGGCGCGCGACCGGGCCACGGGCCTCTCGGTCGCGCGCGAGGCCGGCGACCTGGGCGGGGGATGGTCCCCGGGGCAGACCGCCGATCTGGTCGCCCTGATCTTCCTGCAAGGTCCGCCCGATCTGCGCCGGGCCGCGCTCGCGAGCGCCTGCGCCGCGCTCGCGCCCGGTGGCGTGCTGGTGGTCGAGGGCTTTGCCGCGCCCGCGGGTCACGACGCGCCGCTCGGCCCGCCCGACGACGCGGCGCGCTGGCAGGCGCAGGAGCTGCGCGACTGGACCGCCGGGCTCGCGGTCGAGGCGATGGCGGTCGTGCCGCTCGATCTCGACGAGGGCCCGCGCCATCGCGGTCGCGCGCGGGTGCTGCGCGCGCGGCTCGGCCGGCCGGGCTGCGCCTCACCCGGCGGCGGCGAGCGTCCCCTCGCGGGTCAGCCGCTCGCCGTCACGGCGGAAGGCGAGGCTCACCCGCTCGCCGGGATCGTGCGCCTCCAGCGCGTCCTGCAGGTCCGCGATCGTCGCGATCCCGCGCCCGCCGAGCCCCACGATCACGTCGCCGAGGCGCAGCCGCCCATCGCGGTCCACCCGCGCGGGGCGCAGGCCCGCCGCAGCGGCCGGCGATCCCTCGGCCACGCGCACCACCACGATGCCCTCGATCCCGCGGGCGCGCGCGATCGCCTGCGCCTGCGCGTCGATCGAGATGCCGAGCACCGGCGGGCGGTAGTCGCCGCGCGCGATCAGGCGGGGCACGACGCGGTTGACGGTGTCGACCGGCACGGCGAAGCCGATGCCGGCCGAGGCGCCCGAGGGGCTGTAGATCGCGGTGTTGACCCCGATCAGCCGTCCCGCGCTGTCGAGGAGCGGGCCGCCCGAGTTGCCGGGGTTGATCGCCGCGTCGGTCTGGATCAGGTCGTCGATCCGCCCGCCCCGTCCCGTCGGCAGCGTGCGCCCGAGCGCCGAGACGACGCCCGTGGTCAGCGTGTTGTCGAGCCCGAACGGGTTGCCGATCGCGAACACGTCCTGGCCGACGCGAAGATCCTCGCTCGTGCCGATCGGCAGAGGCTCGGGACGGTCGGCGCCGACGCCGATGCGCAACACCGCGAGGTCGTTGGCGGGCGAGCGCCCCACGAGCGAGGCCTCGAAGCTGCGCCCGTCGGCGAGGCGCACGATCGCGCGGCTCGCGCCCTCCAGCACGTGGGCGTTGGTGACGACGTGGCCGATCTCGTCCCAGACGAAGCCCGCGCCGGTGCCGCGGCGCTGCTCGTAGACGTCGCGCGTGAACGGATCGACCACGCGCTCGGCGGTCGAGATGAACACGACGCCGCCTCGCGCCGCCTCGAACAGCGCGATGACCGCCTGCTCGCGCGGCGCGAGCTCGCCGCGCGCGGCCACCGGCCTCGGCTCGGCGCCGAACAGGCGTGCCTGGATCAGCGGCACCGACTGCCAGAGCACGCCGAGCGCGCCGATGGCGGCGGTCACGAGGATCAGGCGGAGGAGAAAGCGGCTCTGGTCCATGCGGTGTCCGGTCGCTCGCAGGCGGAAGGGCGACACGTCGAACTCCCGCCTGCGTTGTCAAGCTGGAACACACAACGAACAGGCGCGTCATCGCGCGTCTGCCGCGACGGAAGCCATGCGCGGATCGGGGTTGCGCCGCAGCCTGCACTTCACGTTTGCGTGATCAACACGTGGCGACAACATAACAACACGGGAGGAAGCAACCTGATGCCTCGGGTATTTTACGCCCTGACGACGCTCGCGGGCGCGACCGGCGTTCTCGCCTTCGCCGGTCTCGCCACCGCGGAGACCACGCTGTACGAAGACAAACGGTTCACGCTCAAGAGCATCGGATACCTGCGTGCCGGGATCGGCTACGAGCGGGACGGTGACGATCAGATCGCCTTTCAGAACCCGGGGGCACGGGCGAAGTATCGCCTGGGCAACGAGGCCGAGGTATTTTCCGAGCTGAGCGGCACGATCGGCTTCAACCGCGCGGAAGGCGAGCCGCTGGTCGAGTTCACCACGCGCGGCAGCCTTCTCATGACCTCCACCAATGAATTCCAGGATCGGACAGTCGCGCTGCAGGAGGCTTACGGCCGCTATTTTTTCCCGGGCGAGGGAGAGTTGGGCGGCGCGGCCGCTTGGGCGGGCACGCGCTTTTATCGACGCTTCGACATCCATATCAACGACTTCTATTACTGGTCGGCGACCGGCACCGGCGGCGGCGTGGAGAAGCTTCCGATCGGCATCGGCCAAGCCTCGCTCGCGGTGTTCGCGACCGCGACCGACGACGTCTTCGAGACAGGGCTGAACGACGACTACACGCGCATCGACGCGCGCTACGAGCAGATCCCCCTCTACGAAGGCGCCACGCTCGACGTCGGCGGCGACGCGCGCTTTCGTCGTGACGGCCCGCGCGACAGTCCGGGCTTCGGCGTCCAACTCGGCGCACGCTTCCTGGACGAGGACTTCTACGCCACCCAGCTCGCGAGCACGCTGCAGCTCGGCTCCGGCGCCGCCACCTCCATGCAGAACTTCGCCAACCTCGAGGCCGACAACGACGATCTCGCGCTGCGCTTCACCAATCATGCGCTCTACAACAGCAAGGACGGACGCTGGAGCGCCCAGGCGGCGGGCCTCGTCGAGCTGCAGACGAACGGACCGGAGTGGCTTTCCTTCGGGGTCCGGCCGATCTACTCCTTCAACAAATACCTGGCGATCGCGGTGGAGCCCGGTCTCGACATCAACTTCGGGGATGGCGAGGGCGTGCGCGTGCTCGGCAAGGGAACGCTCGCGCTACTGGTCCGTCACGGCAACGCGTTCTTCGACCGCCCGGAGCTTCGCTTCTTCGTGACGCACGCGCAGTTCGATGACACGGCGCGCCGGTTGGGGATCGCGCCCACGCTGGAGGACGACCGAAACAACGCCACGACCTTCGGTGTCCAGATCGAGCACTTCTACTGAGGCTCCCCGGGTAACGTCCGTGGCGACGGCTCGTTGACGCAGCCGTCGCCACACCCTCTCGCTAAGGCCGGCACCTCGTGCCCGGCGCATCGTCCCCCACCGGTGCGAAGGCCCCGCACGGAGCCCCCATGATCGCCTCGTTCTCGCTGCCGCTGCTGCTCGTCGTCACCCTCGTCGCGGGGGTCGTCATCGTCGCGGCGGGCGTGCGGATGACCGACTACGCCGACCGCCTCGCCGACCAGACCGGGCTCGGCGAGGCGATCGCGGGCGGCGTCCTGCTCGGCATGGCGACCTCGCTCGGCGGCGTGGTGGTCTCGATCACCGCCGCGGCCGAGGGGCGCGCCGATCTCGCCTTCTCGAACGCGGTCGGCGGCATCGCGGCTCAGACCGCGTTCCTCGCGGTGGCCGATCTCAGCTACCGCCGCGCCAACCTCGAGCGCGCCTCCGCCGAGCAGGGCCATGTCTTCCAGGCGGCGCTGCTCACGCTGATGCTGTCGCTGCCGATGGCCGGCGCCATGGGGCCGGATCTGTCGATCCTCGGCGTGCACCCGGTCTCGCTGATGCTGCCGGTGATCTACGTCGCCGGCGTGCGCGCGACGCAGCGGCTTGAGGAGCGGCCCGCCTGGCGGCGCGTGCGCATGCGCGGCGACCGCGAGGACACGCCCGACGAGCCCGAGGCGAGCGGAGCGGCCATCCTGCCGACGGCGCTGCGCTTCGCCGCCCTCGCCGTTGTGCTCGGCTTCGCGGGCTACACCATCGCCAAGGCGGGCGGCGCGCTGTCGGACCGGCTCGGCGTCTCGGAGAGCGCGGTCGGCGCGCTCCTGACAGCCGTCACCACCTCGCTGCCGGAGCTGATCACCACGCTCGCGGCGGTCCGCCGCGGCGCGCTGCAGCTCGCCGTCGGCGGCATCGTGGGAGGCAACATCTTCGACGTGCTGTTCCTGACGCTCGCCGACGCGAGCTACGCGGGCGACTCGCTCTATCAGGACGTGAGCGGCGGGCCGCTGTTCTGGCTCGCCGTCGGGCTGGTGATGACGGCGCTCCTGCTGCTCGGCCTCCTCTTCCGCCACGAGGGCGGGCCCAAGGGCATCGGCTTCGAGAGCGCGTCGATGCTCGGCGTCTACGCCGCCGCCGTCGGGCTTCAGGCGCTCATGGGCTGAGCCGGGCCGGCGGCGAGGCGCGAGGCGGGCGCGACCGCCGACCCACGCGCGTCGAGCGCCTCGGCGAGCGTCGCGCGCAGCCGGTCAAGCGCGACGGGCTTGGGCAGATGGCGGTCGAATCCCGCCTCGGCGCAGGCGGCCGCCCGCCCGGACGTCGTGTCGGCGGTGATCGCGATCGCGACCACCGGCGCCGCGCCCGCCGCCGCGTCGGCCCGGCGGATCGCGGCGAGGGTGCGCCCACCGTCGAGGTCGGGCATCGACAGATCGAGCAGCACCGCGTCGAAGGCGCCGGGCGCATAGAGGGAGACGGCCGCGGCGCCCCCCTCGACCACGCTCGCCTCGACGCCGAGGCGTTCGAGCATCAGGCCCATCAGGAGCCGGTTGGTCGAGGCGTCGTCGGCGACGAGCACGCGCAGCCCCGTCGCGAGCGCCGGCGCCCCGTCCGCCTCGCCGGCCGCCGACGGCTCGGCGAGCGGCAGCGGCAGCCGCACGCGCACGCGCGTGCCCTGCCCCGGCGCGCTGTCGAGGCCGATCCGCCCCCCCATCAGCCCGACGAGGCGATGGACGATGCCCATGCCGAGCCCGGTGCCGCCGAAGCGGCGCGCGGTCGAGCTGTCGCCCTGGGCATAGTCCTCGAACAGGTGGCGCTGCCGCTCGGGGGCGATGCCGACGCCGGTGTCGCTCACCTCGATCGAGAGCCCTTCCGTGTCGGCGTCGACAGCGAGCCCGACGCTGCCGGTCTCGGTGAACTTGACCGCGTTCGAGACGAGGTTGTCGACGATCTGCGTCACCCGCAGCGGATCGCCGAGGCGACGCGCGCCTGCGGCCGGCGTCGCCTCGACCGCGAGCGCGAGGCCCTTGCGCTGCGCCAGCACCGCGTGGCGGGCGCCGAGGCGCTCGGCCAGCGCGTCCGGGCGGAAGGCCACGCGCTCCAGATCCAGCTTGCCCGCCTCGATCTTGGAAAGGTCGAGCACGTCGTCCAGGATCATCGAGAGCGCCTCGCCCGACTCGACCACGATCTCGGCGAGGCGACGGTCCTCCGGGTCGCCCAGGCGCTCGGCCAGCACCGCCGCGAGGCCCGTCATTCCGTTCAGCGGCGTGCGGATCTCGTGGCTCGTGACCGCGAGGAAGCGCGATTTGGCGAGGCTCGCCGCCTCGGCGCGCGCCCGCGCCCGCTCGAGCGCGGCCTCGACCCTCTTGCGCGCGGTGATGTCGAGGTGGATGCCCGACATCCGCTCGGGCGCGCCCGCCGCCGCCCGCTCCGAGACGCGCCCGCGGACGAGCACCCAGACCCAGCCGCCCGCACGGTGGCGCATCCGGAGCTCGTGCTCGAAGGCGGTGGTCTCGCCGCGCAGGTGCGCGGCGCGACCGGCGAGCGCGGCGGCGAGATCGTCCGGGTGGCATAGCCGGCGCCAGGTGTCCTGCCCGAGCGGGGCCAGCTCGCCGAGCGTGTAGCCGCAGATGCCGGCCCAGCGCTCGTTCGCGCGGAGCGCGCCGGTGCGCAGGTCCGCCTCCCAGGTGCCTGCGTCGGAAGCAGCGATGATGTCTTCGAGCCGGCGGGTCCGGTCCTCCAGCCCGGCGACGTCGATGCCCGGCCCGGTCCGGGCGGCGTGCGGCGTGCTGCGCTCGACGGCGGCATGGCAGCGATCGCTCCGCAGGAGCCGCTCGGCGGCGGCCCCGACGCGCGTCCCCTCCAGCGGCTCGCGCGAAGCCAGGAACAGATAGCGCCTCCCGCCGTCCGCGGGGGCGAGCGTCGCGTCGAAGGCACGCAGGCGCCCCCCGGCGTCGCGCCAAACTCCCCGCCAAGACGCGCCCACCCGGAATGCCGCCCCGGCGGCGTCACGGGCCGGGATGGCGACGAACTCCAGGACGGAGCGCCCCTCGGCGCGCTCCCCGGCGGGCAGGAACAGCACCGACCAAGCCGTGGTGCAGTCCTCGACCGCGAGGTCAGGGGCGAGCACCGCCATGGGCGACGGGCAAGCCTTGACCAGTTCCTCGATCGCCAAACGCCCCACCCCGTTTACTCCCCCGCTTCAGAGCGTTGGTGGAGAAGCGTGAACGAACGGTTAAACGGGCTGCCCGCGGGGAAAGGCCCCCGCGGACGGCGTCGTCAGGCGAACACGTCGGCGATGCGATCGACCGAGATGCCCTCCTTGATCTCGCGCAGCCGCGCGTAGGCGAGCACCAGCGCGAGGTTGAACAGCGCCGAGCCGACCGCGCCGAACAGGCTGATGGCCATCTCGGCCATGAGGCCGCTCACCACCTCGCCGATCGCCGCGCCGACGAAGCCCGCGACGATCTCGATCGCGATCGCGGGCAGGTACATGACCACGATCAGTCCGAGCAGCGGCCAGCGATACCCGCGCGTCAGCGCGTAGCTGCGCCCGAGCCCGCGCCAGTTCGCGTCCTCGACCACGATCGCCGGCACCGTCAGCGAGAGCGCCGCGAAGATCCACAGCCCCGGCACGACCAGGAGCAGCAGGCCCGCGCCCGACGCGAGGCCGAGGACGAAGCCGAGGACGACGATGTAGGGCGTCTTGGCGATCCCGCGCTTCAGCACCGCGGCGTAGTCGCTCCGCCGCCCCAGCCGGGCATCGTAGGCGATCTGCACGATCATCGCCTGACCGACCAGCATGGCGACCCCGCCGAGCAGCAGGAACAGCCCGCCGACGGCGCCGGCCAAGCCCGGGTCCGCCGACGTGGTCACCGCGAGGAGCGCGACGGCCGAGGTGCCGAGCGCCACGAGGACCAGCGGCAGGAAGGTCACCAGGGTGAGCGCGACGAAGCGCGCCCCGAAGGTTCTGAAACTCTCGCCGATCAGCGTGCCGACGCCGAGCGCCGGCCTGTCCAGCGGTGGCGCGATCGTGTCCGTCATGGGTGGCTCCCCCTCTCTTCGTGGTCCTCGGCCGCACTGGGGACGCGGCGGTGGTGCTTATCGGCGCGGCGCTCGCCCATCAGCTGGCGCTCCTCCAGCCGCGCGCGCTGGGCCGCGTAGAACGCGGTCAGGAAGCGGCGGCGCGCGTCGGGCGCGACCGGCTCGACGTGGTCGATCCGCGCGCGGATGCGCTCGACCACCGCCTCGAGCGTCGCGTCCGAGACCGAGGGCGCGCGCAGCACGGTCTCCAGCGTCTGCAGCTCGTAGGCGCCGTAGTGGTCGAGCTGGCGGGGCGCGAAGGCGAACTCGGCGACCGCGTGGCCCGCAAGTTCCGGCAGAAGCCGCGCGCGCGGCTCGGCCACCACCACCGTGCCGGCGATCAGGTCGCCGAGCCGCTGGCGCCGGCGGTTCGCGAACGGGATCGTCAGCACGGCGGCGATCCAGCCGAGCGTGACGGTGCCCTGGACCAACCCGACGCTACCGAGCAGCAGGAGGGCGGTCGCCGGCACGAACACCTCCGCCTCCTTCATCAGGTTGCGCGCGACCACCGCCGTCGGCGCCAGCGCGCGGCCGTCGACGGCGACCACCCTGAGCCCGAGCCAGCGCTTGCCGGCGGTGCGCCCGCCCGAGAGCAGCTCGGCCAGCACGTAGTAGGGCGCGCGCACGAACAGGAAGGCGAGCATCAGCACGCTCGAGACCAGCGTCCCGCCGGCGTCGAGCGCCACGGCCAGCACCAGCACGAGCGCGGCCGCGATCGTCAGCGTCAGCGCGAGGTCGACGCACTGCGCGGCGAAGCGCTGGCCGATCGGCGCGAGCGCGAGGTCGATCGGCACGCCCTCCGGCGGCACGAGCGTGAAGACGCCGCGCCTCGGCCCTTCGGCGCGCGCCGGGGCGGCCAGCGCGGGAGCGGCCCGCGCGCTCACGCGCCCCGTCTCCCGCCCCGGCCCGTGCGCGCGAGCCAAAGGACCCAGCCGAGCCCGACCCCCCAGCCGATCGCGAGGCGCCATTCGGTCGACTGCACCATCTGGCGGCCGAAGCCTTCGAGCACCGCGGCCGCGAGCAGCATCAGGATCGCCACGAGCGCGAGCTTGGTCGCGTCGCCCGCCACCCTTCGCAGCGCCGCGCGCCGGGTGCGCGCGCCGGGAAACAGCCAGGCGAGCCCGAGGCGGTAGCCTCCCGCGGTCGCCACCACGATCGCGCCGAGTTCGGTGACGCCGTGGATCGAGAGCCAGCCGGCGATGTCCGGGCCGAGCCCGCGGTCGACGTGCAGCGCCACGAAGGCGCCGAACGTCACGCCGTTGTAGAGCACCAGAAGCATGGCCGGCAGCAGCGCGAAGGCGCCGAGCGCGAAGGCGAAGATCGCCACCCGCGCGTTGTTGGAGAACAGAAACGAGGCGAAGGCGCCGAGATCGCCCACCGTCTCGTCCTCGCCGTCGTAGATCACCGCGCGCAGCGCCTCGCGCGTGGCCTCGGGGCCGCGGGGATCGCCCGGCGCGCGGGCGACGAGGTCGTACCAGGCCGGGTCGTCGAAGAAGAGCGCGGCGCCGATCGCGCTCCCGGCCGCGAGGGTCAGCGCGGCCCAGCCGAGCGCGCCCGCCGAGCGCCGCGTCGCGGCGGGCGCGCCGCGGCCGAAGAACCGTCCGACCAGGCCCGACAGGCTCTCCTGCGGCGCGTAGACCGCGAAGTAGGCACGTGCCGAGAGGGTCTCGAGGTAGGCGAGCAGGGCGCGGTCGAGGCTGATCGCGCGCGCGACCGAGGTCGCCGCGAGCGTGCGGCGATAGAGCGAGGCGAGATCGCGTGCTTCCTCGAAGGAAAGAGCGGGCGGGCCGCGGCGCTCGACGCGGGTGACGAGCGCTTCCAGGCGCTGCCAGTCGGCCTCGCGCTCGGCGCGAAAGCGCGCCGAGCGCAGGCGCAGCGCCTCGGCCGTCTCCGTCTCGCGCTCTCGATCGGGATCGGGATCGGGATCGGGGGAGAGATCGGTCATACCGCCTCGCGCGCGCGCAGATCGAGGTAGGTGGACACCAGCCGGGGCGTCAGCCGCCGCGCCTCCACGTCGAGCACGACGAGCCCCGCGCGCGACAGCCGCTCCATCACGAGGCGGCGCTCCTGCGTCATGGCGCCGGCCACGACCGCCCCGGCGACGGCGTCGAGATCGTGCGGCGGCGCCGTGGCGAGGCGCGCGAGGGTCGGGTCGCGCAGGCAGACGAACACGACCACGTGGCGCCGCGCCAGGAGCCCCGCGTGCTCGACCAGCAGCTCGGCCGAGGTCGTGTCGGCGAACTCGGCGAAGACCACCACCAGCGAGCGCCGCGCGAGCCGGTTCGCCAGGGTGACGAGGCCGAGGGCGTGGTTGGTCTCCACGCCCGCGTAGTCGATCGACGCCGTCGCCGCGCGCAGCCGGGCGAAGGCGGCGCGCCCCGGCGCGGGCGGCAGCCAGAGCCGAGGGCGCTCGTCGTAGGCGTAGAGCCCGACCCGGTCGCCGCCGACCGCGCCCGCCCAGCCGAGCGCGAGGGCGGCGTTGATCGCGTGGTCGAGCCGCGGCAGGGCGTCGATGGTCTCGCGCATCAGATGGCCCGCGTCGATCGCGAGGATGACGCGATGGTTGCGCTCGGCCTGCCACTCGCGCGCGAGCAGCGCGCGGTGGCGCGCCGAGGCCTTCCAGTCGATCGCGCGCGGGTCGACGCCGGGGACGAACTCGCGGAGCTGATGGAACTCCGAGCCCTCGCCGCGCGTCCGCGTCGCCTTGGCGCCGAACAGGGCCGAGCGCACCTCCGTCTCGATCCGCCCGGTCAGGGCCGGGCGCACGTCGGGCACCACCGTCACCGCGTGGTCGAGCGCGACGCGCGGCAGGATCTCGAACAGCCCGAGCCGCGAAGGCCAGGCGAGGCGGAGCCGCCCGAGCGGCCAGCGCCCGCGCCGCCGGGCCGCGAGCGTCGCCTTCGCCCGCCCGGCGGCGAAGCCGACCTCCGCCGGCCCGGCGAGGCCCTCGGGCCAGTCGCCGCGCACGACGAGCCCGGCGGGGCACGGCGCGGCGAGGAGACCGAGCGCCACGTCCTCGCCGACGAAGGCCTCGGCCGGCGCCTCGACGGCGAGGGCGGGCACCGCCAGGCGCGACGCGGCGAGGTCGAGCACGGCCAGCGCGCCGAGGGCGAGCGGCAGC
>JBHJHI010000031.1:0-20797 GCA_050330995.1 Paracoccaceae bacterium | reverse complement strand
GGCGGCGCGACGGCGGCGGCGGCGGCCGACAGCCCCTGGGTGCGCCGGCGCGGGCAGATCGCGATCGGTCTGGCGCTCGCCGCCTGCGCGGCGATGGGCCCGCCGCTCGCCTGGCTGTTCGTGGCGCCGGTCGCGACGCCGCTGATCCTGTCGCCGCTGTTCGAGCGCTGGTGCGACGGCGACGAGACCTCGGCGGTCTGGACCCACCCCGAGGAGCCCGCCTGCGGCTGGCTCGTGCGCCAGTCGAACGTCGGCTGACGCGTCCGCGCGCCCCCGGCCCGCTCGGGCCGGGGGCCGTCACGCCGCCCGCGGCGTCTCCATCGCGGAGCTGCGCGGCAGCCTGAGCGTCGCGCGCAGGCCGCCGAAGCGGCGGCTCTCGTCGAGATCGAGCGCGCCGCCATGGCCGCGCGCGACGTCGAGCGCGATCGAGAGGCCGAGCCCGACACCGCCCTGGCGGCGGCGCCCGCGCGAGGGGTCGAGGCGGGTGAAGGGCCGCGTCATCTCCTCGCGCCGCTCGGGCGGGATGCCGGGGCCGTCGTCCTCGACCACGAACTCGACCGCGCGGCGCGTGATCCTGAGCGTTAGCAGCGCCTCGCCGCCGTGGGTGACGGCGTTGGTCGTGAGGTTGGCGAGGGCGCGCTTCAGCGCCTGGCGGCGCACCACCAGCGTCACCTCGGCGTCGCGGTCGATCACCGGCTCGAAGTCGACCGACTGCCCGGCGCGGCAGGCCTCGACCACCACGTCCTCGGCCAGCGTCAGCAGGTCGGTCTCGGCCGGCTCCTCGCCGGCGCCGTCGCGGGCGAAGTCGAGGAAGCTCTCGATCATCGCCTCCATCTCGGCGATGTCGTGCTCGAGCCCGTCGCGGTCCTCGCCGGGCTCCATCATCGCCACGCCGAGCTTCATGCGGGTGAGCGGCGTCCTCAGGTCGTGGCTGACGCCCGAGAGCATGGCGGTGCGCGCCTGGAGCTGGCGCTCGATGCGCGCGCGCATGTCGAGGAAGGCGTGACCCGCGCGGCGCACCTCCTCGGCGCCGGAGGGACGGAAGGCGAGGTGCCGCCCCCGCCCGAACGCCTGCGCCGCCTGGGCCAGCTCCCGGATCGGGCGCACCTGGTTGCGCAGGAACACGATCGCGATCACCACCAGCGCGACCGCGGCGCCGTTGGTCAGCACCATGAGCTGATGGGGGTTGGCCGGCGACAGCCGGCGCCGCGGGATCGCCGCCTCCAGCACGCCCTTGCCGGTCAGGATGCGTGCGATCGCCGACTTCGGCACGCTGACGAGGTCTACCGTCATCGGCCGCGACACGCCCGCGCGCAGCGTCTCGCCGACCACGTTGCCGGTGACGTCGTAGAAGGCGAGCAGCGCCGCGGGCTCGACCCGCCCGTCGGGCACGAGGCGGAACTCGATCCCGAGCGGCGCCTCGGCGCGCCAGAGGTAGGCCCGCGCCTCGCGCAGCGTGTCGACCGCCTCGACCTCGCGCACCGCGAGGTCGAGCGCGCGCGCCACGTCGCCGGCCATCTGCACCGTCACGTTCTCGTAGTAGCGGTCGATCAGCACCGAGGCGACGATCACCTGAAGCACCACCACGGGGGCGACGAGGATCATGAGCGCGCGGCCGAACAGGCTGCGCGGCAGGTAGCGCTTGATCGGCTTGACCCTGGCCTGCATGGCCTCTTGGCTAGGCCGCGCGCGGGTTGGGCGCAAGATCCTCGCGGGAGGCGCGACGATGACGGAGACGCCGCCTCCGGGCGTGACGGTCGAGGTGGCGCCGGGCGTGCGCCGGGTGACGGCGCCGAACCCTTCGCCGATGACGCACACCGGCACGCAGAGCTACCTCGTCGGCCGACCCGGCGGCGGGGGCGCGGTCGCGCTGATCGATCCCGGCCCGGCGATCCCCGACCACCTCGACGCCCTCGCCGCGGCGCTCCGAGCGGGCGAGCGGGTGAGCGCGGTCCTGGTGACCCACAGCCATCTCGACCACAGCGCGCTGGCGCCATGGGCGGCCGAGCGCTTCGGCGCCCCGGTCCTGGCCTTCGGCCCGCACGGGGCGGGGATGTCCGAGCCCATGCGCGCGCTCGCGGCCTCCGGCTCGGCCCTGGGCGGCGGCGAGGGCGCCGACCGCGGCTTCGCGCCCGACCGGACGCTGGCCGAGGGCGAGACGGTCGCGGCGCCGGACGGGGGCTGGCGGCTGACCGCGCTGCACACGCCGGGACACCTGTCGAACCACCTGAGCTTCCTGCTCGACGACAGGACGCGGCGCGCGGCCTTCACGGGCGATGCGGTGATGGGCTGGTCGACCACGCTCGTCTCGCCGCCCGAGGGCGACATGGCCGCGCAGCGGCGCACGCTCGCGCGGATGGCCGACTTGGCCGAGCGGTTGCCAGGGCTCATCCTGCTGCCGGGCCATGGCGAGGCGGTCGAGGACGCGGCCGGCCTTCTCGCGCGCCAGATCGCGCACCGCGACGCGCGGCGGAGGGCGGTGCTGGCGGCGCTCGACGACGGGCCGCTGGACGCGGCGGGCGTGGCGGCGCGGGTCTACACCGACACGCCGCCCGCACTGATGGGGGCGGCGACGCGCAACGCGCTCGCGACGCTGCTCCAGCTCGTGGACGAGGGCGAGGCGGTGGCGCTCGGGCCGATCTCGGCCGAGGTCGCCTTCGCGCAGGCTGGGGCGGGCGGCTGAGGCGGAAGGCCCCGGCGTGCTCAGAGCACCGCGCCGGGGTTCAGGATGCCCCGCGGATCGAGCGCCGCCTTGATCGCGCGCATCGCCGCCAGCTTCGCCGGATCGGCCGCACGCGCGAGCGCGTCGCGCTTCAGCCGCCCGATGCCGTGCTCGGCCGCGAACGAGCCGCCGTGCGCCAGCGCCGCGCCGTTGACCGCCTCGGCGACACGGTCCGAGAGGTGGAGCCAGTCGGCCTTGGCCGCGCCCGCTGGCGGGAAGGCGTTGTAGTGCAGGTTGCCGTCGCCGACGTGGCCGAAGCAGTTGATCCTGAGCCGGGGATCGACCGCCGCCACCGCCTCGGCGGCCGCGTCGATGAAGGCCGAGAGCGCCGAGAGCGGCACCGAGACGTCGTTGCTCGTCACCGCGCCGATGCGGCGGTTGGCGTCCGGAATCGTCTCGCGCACCCACCAGAGCGAGGCGCGCTGCGCCTCCGAGGCGGCGACGATGCCGTCGGTGGCGAGATCGTCCGCGAAGGCGGCCTCCAGCGCGGCCTGCATCCGCTCGGCGAGGCCGGCCTCGTCCGGGCCGGTCGCCTCGACCAGCACGCGCCAGGGCGGCGCGCCCTCCAGGGGGTCGCGCCAGTCGGCATGGGTCTCGGCCAGGAAGGCGGGGCCTTGCGCCGCGATCAGCTCGAAGGCGGTGATGCCGTCGCCGAGCCGCTCGCGCATCGCGTTCAGGAGCGCCAGCGCGTCGCGGGGGGAGGGCACCGCCAGCATCGCCGTCTCGCGCTCGGCCGGGCGGGCGAACAGCTTCAGGCAGGCGGCGGTGACGATCCCGAGCGTGCCCTCCGAGCCGATCAGCAGGCCCCTCAGGTCGTAGCCCATGTTGTCCTTGCGCAGCTTCCTGAGCCCGTGGTGGATCGTGCCGTCGGCCATCACCGCCTCGACGCCGAGCGTCAGCTCGCGCGCGTTGCCGTAGCGCAGCACCTGCACGCCGCCGGCGTTGGTCGCGAGGTTGCCGCCGATGGTGCAGCTCCCCTGGCTCGCCATCGCGAGCGGGAACAGTCGCCCCGCCTCGGCCGCGGCCTCCTGCACGCGCTGGAGGGGCACGCCCGCCTCGACGGTGACGGTGTTGTCCTCCGGAGAGACCTCGCGGATGCGGTCCAGGCGTTCGAGCGAGACCAGCACCGGCGCGGGCAGGCCGGCGTCCTCGCCCGAGACCTGCCCGCCGACGAGCCCGGTGCCCCCGCCCCAGGGGATCACCGCCAGCCGGCGCTCGTGCGCGAGCGCCAGCACGGCGGCGACCTCCCGCGTGTCGCGCGGGCGCGCGAGCACGGCGGCGCGGGCGGCGTGACGGTCGCGCGGCTCGGTCAGGTAGGGGGCCAGGCGATCGTCGCCGACGGCGACGGTCTCCGAGACCGCCGCGAGCGCGGCGAGGTCGTCGTCGGTCACGGCGCGGAGGCCGCTCCTCGGCTGGTCCTCTGGCATGGACGAGAGGTAGGACGCCCGCCGGCGCAGCGCAAACGCGATCGCATCGCGGCTCTCGCGCACCGCCCTGGTCGCATCGCCTGTCCTGCGGAGGCGAGCGCCTTCACCCCCGCGGCGCGGCGGCGCGGCGCAGGCGGTCGTTGATCGCGCACCCCAGGCCGATGTCGGGCACGCGCGCGACCGCGATCGCGCCTCCCGGCCCGACGACGCGGTCCAGCCGGCGCAGCGCCCCGAACAGGCGCATGGCCGCCTCGGCCAAGTCGGCCTCGGGCGAGAGGTCCTCGGCCGGGGCCGCGGCGTCCGGCAGGCTGGCCCCGAAGTCGAGCCAGCCCTCGCCCGGCCTCGGCGCGTCGGCGTTCAGGCGCAGCCGCGCGGCCGGAGCGTAGTGGCTCGCCATCAGGCCCGGCGCGGCGAGCGGCCCCTGCCCTTCCGAGGCCGGCGCCGGCGCGAGCGGGCGGCCCGCGACCGCCTCCAGCGCCTCGGGCGCGATCCCGCCGGGGCGCAGGAGCCGCATGTCGTCTCCCTCGATCGCGACGATGCTCGATTCGACCCCGACCGGGCAGGCGCCGGCGTCGAGCACCGCGTCGATCCGGCCGCCGAGCCCGGCCGCGGGGTCGAGGACGTGCGCGGCCTCGGTCGGGCTGACCCGCCCCGAGGGGTTGGCCGAGGGCGCGGCGACCGGGCGGCCGACCGCCGAGAGCAGCGCGTAGGCGACCGGGTGGGCCGGCACCCGCAGGCCGACGCTCGCGCCGCCGGCCACCACCGCCGCGGCGAGGCCGTCGTCCGCGCGCCGCGGCGCCACCAGCGTCAGCGGCCCCGGCCAGAACGCCGTCGCGAGCCGCTCGCCGAGCTCGCCGAGATCGCCGAACGCCATCGCCCATTCGGCGTCGGGGAGGTGCACGATCAGGGGATTGCGCGCTGGCCGCCCCTTGGCTGCGTAGAGCGCGGCGATCGCGTGCTCGTCGCCCGCGTCGGCGCCGAGGCCGTAGACGGTCTCGGTCGGGAAGGCGACGAGGCGGCCGGCGGCCAGCAGCGCCGCGGCCTCCGCGATGCCCATCCGGTCGGCGTCGAGGCGCCGGGTCTCCATCCGCTCGCCTCCTTCGCGCGGCTCGCCGACCCCGGTCCTGCCCCGCGACGGCGGCCGGACGCAAGCCTGCCGTCGGCCGCCCCGCCTCCCCGGCCCCGTCCTCGACACTTGCCGCGGCCGCCCGCATGGGTCACGCCCGGCCCATGACCACCGAACCCGACCGCGCCCCCCCGATCCGCCACCCCTTCCGCGAACCGCCCGCGCCCGGCGAGGCGGTCGAGGTCGCGGACGGCGTGCTCTGGGCGCGGCTGCCGCTGCCGATGGCGCTCGACCACGTCAACCTCTACGCGCTCGACGACGGGGCCGCGGGTTGGACGCTGATCGACACCGGGCTCGCCTGGGCCAGGGGACGCGCGGCGTTCGAGCGGCTGCGCACGGGTCCGCTCGGCGGCCGGCCGATCCACCGGGTGATCCTGACCCACCACCACCCCGACCACGTCGGGCTCGCGGGCGACCTCGCGCGCGAGGGGTCCGCGATCGTCGCCACCCGCGTCGCCTGGCTGACCGCGCGGATGCTGACGCTCGACGTGAACGATCGTCCGGACGCTCAGCAGATCGCCTTCCGCCGCCGCGCCGGGGTCACGGGCGCGGCGCTCGACGCCTACGCGGCCGAGCGGCCGTTCAACTTCGCCGACGCGGTCGCGCCGATCCCGCTCGGTTTCCGCTCGATCGGCGAGGGCGATACGATCGAGGCCGGCGGGCGACGCTGGCGGGTCCGCCTCGGCGAGGGACACGCGCCGGCGCAGGCGACGCTCTGGGCCGAGGACGGATCGCTGGTGCTGGCCGGCGACCAGATCCTGCCCGGCATCTCGCCCAACATCGGCGTCTACCCGACCGAGCCGGAGGCCGACCCTCTGGGCGGCTGGCTGGAGAGCTGCGCCCGCCTGATGGCGGCCACGGGCGAGGCCGACCCCCTGGCGCTGGGCGGGCACAAGACGCCCTTCCGCGGCATCGCGCGCCGGCTCGGCCAGTTGATCGACAACCACGCCTCGGCGCTGGAGCGGATCATGGCGGCGCTCGCCGAACGCCCGGCGACGGCGGAGGACCTGTTCGACCCGATCTTCGGCCGCTCGATCGGCCGCGCGGAACACGGGCTGGCGCTGGTCGAGGCAGTGGCGCACGTCAACCACCTCGCCGCGCGCGGGCTGATCCGGGCGGAGGCGGATGCGGACGGGGCGCTGGTCTGGCGGGTGGCGTGAGCGGCGCCGGGCACGCGCGGCGGGAGCCCCCCGAGCGACGAGCGATGCGGCGACGCGCGGCGGAGCGTGGCTTCGTCGGGGCGGCCCGCCTCGCACGCGGGCCTCGTTCCATCCCGCCGACGGCGCGCGACGCGCCTCAGCCCTCGTCTTGCCCCCAGCGCGCCGCGGCCGCGTCGTCGCTCTCGCGCGCGTCGACCCACTGCGCGCCGTCCGCCCCCGCCTCCTTCTTCCAGAAGGGGGCGCGGGTCTTCAGGTAGTCCATCATGAAGGCGACCGCCTCGAAGGCGGCCTGGCGGTGGCGCGAGGCGGCGATCACCAGCACGATCCGCTCGCCCGGCGCCAGCGGGCCGTGGCGGTGGATCACGCGCACGCCCGAGAGCGGCCAGCGTTCTTCGGCCTCGGCGACGATCGCCTCCAGCGCCCGCTCGGTCACGCCCGGCCAGTGCTCCAGCGTCATCGACTGATCCGCCCCCGCCCCCTCGATCGCGCGCACGAGGCCGGTGAAGGCGACCACCGCGCCGATCTGCCGGTCGGCCGCGGTCAGCCGCGCCTGCTCGGCGCCGGGATCGAAGTCCCCGGCCTGCACCGAGACCTTGGGCGAGGGCGCGGCGGCGTCCATCAGCCGCCCGTCACCGGCGGGAAGAACGCGACCTCGCGCGCGCCGGCGATCGGCTGGTCCAGATCGCCCATCTCCTCGTCGACCGCGCAGCGCACGGCGCGGAGATCCTCGAAGGCGGCGGCGTGGCCCTCAGAGCGCTCGCGCAGCCGCTCGATCAGTGCCCGCGCAGTGGCCGCATCGCCGGGGTCGACCTCCTCCTGGGCCAGGCCCCCGCGCTCGCGCAGCCAGGCGAAATAGAGCACGCGCATCTCAGCCCCCTTCCCGTGCGCTCAGGTGCGGGCCGGCCTGACGGAAGTAGTCGAGCCCCGTCCAGCCCGTCAGCGCCGCGGCGACCCAGAGCACCGCGAGCGCGACGCCGCCGAGCGGGGCGAGCGAGGGCACCGCGTGCGCGAACAGCAGCGCGCCGACGGCGGTGAGCTGAGCGGCGGTCTTCCACTTGGCGAGGCTCGTCACCGGCAGCTTGACGTCGCCCAGGTACTCGCGCAGCCCCGAGACCAGAAGCTCGCGCAGCACGATCGCGAGCGCGGGCAGCATCACCAGGAGCCGCCCGCCCCCCTCGCCGACCGCGCCCATCAGGCTCGCGAGCACGACGATCACCATCACCTTGTCGGCGATCGGGTCGAGCATCACCCCAAGCGCGCTCTTCTGGTCGAGCCGGCGCGCGAGCCAGCCGTCGGCGTAGTCGGTCAGGGCGGCGAGCGCGAACAGTGCGAAGGCGAGCCAGGCCCAGGCGCTCCCCGCCGGCGCCAGCGCCGCGAGCGCGACGACCGGGGCGGCCGCGATCCGGCCGATGGTCAGGAAGTTCGGCAGCGTCCACATGGCCGGGTCTCTAATCACTGCGGGGCGCCTGCGACAAGCGCACCGCAGGGACGATGCGTCGACGCGGAAGAGGGAGGATGCGTTGCCCCCTCGGAAGGC
Source organism: Paracoccaceae bacterium (assembly GCA_050330995.1). GTDB lineage: Bacteria > Pseudomonadota > Alphaproteobacteria > Rhodobacterales > Rhodobacteraceae > Thermohalobaculum. The sequence continues at coordinate 12,825 of JBHJHI010000031.1, read as the reverse complement.
CCGGCGTCAACGCTCGCCGTGGAAGAAGGCGTAGATCGCGTCGGCCATCGCGTCCGAGATGCCGTCCACCGCCTTCAGATCGGCGAGCGCCGCGCGCGAGACCGCCTTGGCCGAGCCGAAGCGCTCGAGCAGCTTGCGCTTGCGGGTCGGGCCGATGCCCGGCACCTCGTCGAGCGCGGTCGCGGTCTGCGCCTTGGCGCGCTTCTGGCGGTGCGCGCCGATGGCGAAGCGGTGCGCCTCGTCGCGCAGGCGCTGGACGAAGTAGAGCGCGGGCGAGCGGAACGGCAGCGCGAACTGCCGGCGCTCGGGGGTATGGAACACCTCCTTGCCAGCGTCGCGGTCGGTGCCCTTGGCCACGCCGAGCAGCGTTACGTCCTGCACTCCGAGATCGGCCAACACGCCGGAAGCGGCCGAGACCTGCCCCTGCCCGCCGTCGATCAGCACCAGATCGGGCCAGGTCTCGCCCTCGCGGTCGGGGTCCTCCTTCACGAGGCGCCTGAAGCGGCGCTCCAGCACCTCGCGCATCATCGCGAAGTCGTCGCCCGCCGCCTCCTCGGCGCGGATGTTGAACTTGCGGTACTGGCTCTTCAGGAACCCCTCGGGCCCGGCGCAGATCATGGCGCCGACGGCGTGCGCGCCCTGGATGTGGGAGTTGTCGTAGACCTCGACGCGCTTCGGCGCCTCGGGCAGTCCCAGCGCCTCGGCGAGTTCGGCGAGGTTGCGGCCCTGGCTCGCGGTCTCGGCCATGCGCCGCGCCAGCGCCTCGCGGGCGTTCCTGACCGCGTTGTCGGTGATCTCGCGCTTCTCGCCGCGCCGGGCCACGCCGAGCACGACCCGCCGCCCGGCGAGCTGCGAGAGCGCCGAGGCCAGGGTGTCGGGCGTCTCTGGCGCGTGCGAGAGCAGCACCATGCGCGGCGGCGGGCGGTCGGGGCCGTAGAACTGCGCGACGAAGCCCGCGATCAGCTCGTCATCCTCCATCTCGGCCGAGGTCCGCGGGAAATAGGCGTGGTTGCCCCAGTTCTGGCGGCTTCGGTAGAAGAACACCTGCACGCAGGCCTGCCCGCCCTCGCGGTGCAGCGCGAAGACGTCGGCCTCCTGCGTCTTCTGCAGGTTGACCGCCTGGTGGCCCTGGATCTGCGCCATGGCGCGAAGCCGGTCGCGGAACATGGCGGCGCGCTCGAAGTCCATGGCCTGGGCCGCCTCGTTCATCCGGCGCGCCAGCTCGTCCTGCACCCGCGTCGAGCGCCCCTCCAGGAAGCGGATCGCGTCCGCGACGAGGGCGTCGTAGCCCGGCTTGTCGATCTCGCCGGTGCAGGGGCCGGCGCAGCGCTTGATCTGGAACAGGAGGCACGGCCGCGTGCGGCCCGCGAACACGCTGTCGGTGCAGGTCCTGAGCAGGAACGCCCGCTCCATCTGGTTGACGGTGCGCCCGACCGCGCCGGCCGAGGCGAAGGGGCCGAAATAGCGCCCCGGCGACCGCTCGGCGCCGCGGTGCTTCCTCAGCTGCGGGTACTCGTGGTCGGCGATCAGGATCTGCGGGAACGACTTGTCGTCGCGGAGCAGCACGTTGTAGCGCGGCTTGAGCTGCTTGATGAGGTTGGATTCGAGCAGCAGCGCCTCGGTCTCGGTCGCGGTGGTGATGAACTCCATCGCCGCCGTCTCCGAGATCATCCGCGTGATCCGGCCGTTGTGCGCGCCCTTGTTGGCGTAGCTCGACACCCGGCTCTTCAGCGAGCGGGCCTTGCCGACGTAGAGCACCTCGGACTTGAGGTTCAGCATGCGGTAGACGCCGGGCTTGTCGTCGAGGCGCTTCAGGTAGCGGCGAATGACGCTAGGGCCGGTCGCGGGTTCGGCGGTCGCCGCGGGGTCGTCGGTCTGCGGGGCGTCGCTCATCTCGTCCAGGGGCCGGGCGCGAAGCTGTGGATAACCATGTGCATGAACTGAGGCAAAGTGGCCGGGCGCGGTGGACGAACGGTGGGATTCGCGTCGCCCGCGCCCTGCAAATCGACCTCCAAGGCTTTGCCCTGGAACGCTTTTCCAGGTTCCATCGTAAGGCGAAAATAGGGCGTTTTCCGCCCCTTTGAGGCGAACCGCCTCGCGGAGCCGCGTGGAAAAGTCAACACCGCGCGCACCGATGGCCTCAGTCGCCGACGATGTCGGGGGTGCGCCAGGCAAGATGCTGGCCGCCGTCGACCGCGAGCATCTGCCCGGTGAAGGCCTTGCAGGCCAGGATGAAATCGAGCGCGGCGAGGATGTCCTCCACGTCGGAACCGCGCCCGAGCACGCAGCCCGCGCGCTGCCGCGCGAAGTGGTCCTCGGACTGGCGCGTCGCGGGCAGCGTCGGGCCGGGGCCGATCGCGCCGACCCTGACCTTCGGCGCCAGGCCCTGAGCCGCGGTGCGCGTGAAGGTCAGAAGCGCGCTCTTGGCGAGCGTGTAGGAATGGAAGGACGGCGTCGTCTTCCAGACCCGCTGGTCGATCATGTTGACGATCACCGCCCGCGCCACCGGCTCGCCCCGCGCGTCGACGTCGGGCCCGGGCGCCTGGGCGGCGAAGCCCTGGGCGAGCGTCACGGGGGCGGCGAGGTTCGAGCCGATCGCGCGCGTCCAGCTCTCGGACGTCATGGTGGCGAGGCGGTCGGGCTCGAAGATCGAGGCGTTGTTGACCAGCAGCGTCAGCGGCCCGCCGAGCGCCTCGCCCGCGCGTCCGACCAGCCCCGCGACCGCCCGCGCGTCGAGCAGATCGGCCCCGAGCGCCGCGGCGCGCGCCCCGGCCTCGCGTGCCTCGGCGACGGTCGCCTCGGCCGCCTCGGCCGAGGCGTTGTAGTGAACGGCGACGTCCCAGCCACGCGTCGCCAGGTGCAGCGCCATCGCCCGGCCGAGCCGGCGCGCGCCCCCGGTGATCAGCGCGCGACCGGACCCGCTCATCCGAGCGCCACCACGACGTAGGCGACGTAGAGCGCGATGAAGGCCGCCCCGGTCAGGCGGCAGATCCGGCGGCAGAACAGCACGTAGGGCACCAGCATCGCCGTCGCCGCGACCATGACCCAGAGGTCTCGCGCGATCATCTCGGGCGGCACCTCCAGGGGCGCGAACAGGCTCGCGATGCCGATGATCGCGGTGATGTTGAACAGGTTCGAGCCGACCACGTTGCCGATCGCCACGTCCGCCTGGCGCCGGATCGCGGCCATGACGGTGGTGGCGAGTTCGGGCAGCGAGGTGCCGATCGCCACCAGCGTGAGCCCGATCGCCGCCTCCGAGACGCCCGCGGCCATGGCGACGCCGCGCGCGCCGTCGATCAGGAGATCGGCGCCGACGGGCAGGCCGACCACGCCGACCGCGATCAGCCCGGCGATCTTCCAGGGCGCCATGTTCGGGTCGACGTCCTCGATCTCGTCGAGCCCGTCGGGCGTCTCGAACCCGTCGCCGCCGAGCGCCGCCGTGCCGCCGCCCGTCGCCGTCAGCCCGCGCGCGCGCAGGCCCTGGCGCAGGCTGTCGGCCATCATCACCGCGATGATCGCGATCAGCCCGAGCCCGCCCCACCAGGCGAGCGTGCCGGTGGTCATCAGCGTGGTGAAGGCGGCGGTGGCGAGCAGCATGTAGGCGAGCGAGCGGCGCGCCCCCTGCCCGCAGCCGCCGAGCGGCGCGATGAGCGCCGGGATGCCCAGCACCATCCATACGTTGGCGATGTTGGAGCCGACCACGTTGCCGAGCGCGATCCCCGGCAGGTCGGCGAGCGCGGCCTCGACCGAGATCAGGAGTTCCGGCGCCGAGGTGCCGAACGCCACCACCGTCGCGCTGATAACGATCGCGGGCACTGCGAGGCGCAGGGACAGCGCCACCGCGCCGCGTACGAGCATGTCGCCGGTGCCCACGAGCAGCGCGAGCCCGCCGAGCGTCATCAGGAGATCGGTGAGCAGCATGAAACCCCGTCCGTCGTCGCGTTGGCAGGCCATATGGACCGCGCGCCCGCCGATCGCGAGGGGCGTGCGGCATCGCTCGCCGCTTTAGGCCCGTCGACAAGGGCAGAGTTCTTCCGCCGCGTGGAAACGGCCGCAGTGCGGGCATTCGAGCAGCTCGTCGGCCGCCTCGATCCGGCGCTTCGGCGCGGCGCCGCCCTTGGGCAGGCGCGGCCGCTTCGTCCCGCTCAGTCGCCCGAGCATGAACACCGCCGCGATCAGCAGCCCCGTCAGCACGATCTTGCCCAGCATCGCCCTCCGCCTCGCGCCGCTTCCCCTGGTCAAGGTCGCCATGTATGCTGCATTCCCGTCTTCTGGCATCCCCGCCGCCACGTCATCTCGGGTGCGACGCCATGAACGTCATGAACCAGGAAGACATCCTGCGCTCGGAACTGGCCGCGCTGCGGCAGGAGCATCGCGAGCTGGACGACGAGATCGAGACCCTCGGCGACAGCCCGCTCGTCGACCAGATCACGCTGAGACGGCTGAAGAAGCGCAAGCTCGCGCTCAAGGACCGCATCGCGCGGATCGAGGACCAGCTCTACCCCGACATCATCGCGTGAGCGCCCGTTCGTGACCGACCACCCCGCGCCGCGCGTCGGCGTCGTCATGGGCAGCCAGTCGGACTGGCCGACCATGCGGCCCGCCTGCGAGATCCTCGACGCGCTCGGCGTCCCCTACGAGGCGCGCATCGTCTCGGCCCACCGCACCCCGGACCGGCTGTTCGCCTACGCCGAAGGGGCGGCCGGGCGCGGGCTCGGCGCCATCGTCGCCGGCGCCGGGGGGGCGGCGCACCTGCCGGGGATGCTGGCGGCCAAGACGCGGCTGCCGGTGCTCGGCGTGCCGGTGGCCTCGAAGGCGCTCGCCGGCGTCGACAGCCTCTATTCCATCGTGCAGATGCCGCGCGGCGTGCCGGTCGCGACCTTCGCCATCGGCCCCTCGGGCGCGGCGAACGCGGCGCTGTTCGCCTGCGCGATGCTGGCCACGACCGACCCCGCCCTCGCCGGGCGGCTGGAGGACTGGCGCGCGGCGGCGAGCGCGGCCGTGGCCGAGGCGCCGGTGGACGCGCCGGAGGCATGAGCGCCGAACCGCTCGCGCCGGGCGGCGTCGTCGGCATCCTCGGCGGCGGCCAGCTCGGGCGGATGCTCGCGATCGCCTGCGCGCGTCTCGGGCTCCACGCCCACGTCTACGACCCGGCCGAGGCGCCCCCTGCGACCGAGGTCGCGCGGTTCCATACCCGCGCCGCCTTCGAGGACGAGGCGGCGCTGGCCCGCTTCGCGGACGCCGTCGACGTCGCCACCTTCGAGTTCGAGAACGTGCCGGCCGCGACCGCTGAGGCGCTGGCCGCCCGCACCCTCCTGCGCCCGAACGCGCGCGCCTTCGCCGTCGCGCAGGACCGGGTCGAGGAGAAGCGCTTCGTCGAGGGCCTCGGCCTCGCGGTCGCGCCCTGGGCCGCGGTCGACACCGAGGCCGACGTCGCGGCCGCGCTCGCCGCGACGGGGACGCCCGCGATCCTCAAGACCCGCCGGCTCGGCTACGACGGCAAGGGGCAGGCGCGCCTCGACGCGCCCGGCGACGCGGCCTCGGCCTGGGCCGCGGTCGGGGCGGCGCCATCGGTCCTGGAGGCGCGCGTCGCCTTCGCGGCCGAGTTGTCGGTGATCGTCGCGCGCGGCGCCGACGGCGCGGTCGCGGCCTACGATCCGGGGCTGAACGAGCACGAGGGCGGCATCCTGCGCCGGACCACCGTGCCCTCGGGCCTGCCCGCCCGCGTGCGCCAGGACGCGGTGCTGGCGGCCGGTCGGATCGCGAGCGCGCTCGACTACGTCGGCGTCATGGGGGTCGAGTTCTTCCTCGGCCCCGGCGGGCGGCTCCTCGTCAACGAGATCGCGCCCAGGGTGCACAACTCGGGCCACTGGACGATCGAGGCCTGCGCCACCGACCAGTTCGGCCAGCACGTCCGCGCGGTCGCCGGCTGGCCGCTCGCGGACGCGCGCCGCCACGCCGACGCGGTGATGGAGAACCTGATCGGCGCCGAGGTCCACGACTGGGCTCGCCTCGCCGCCGAGCCGGGCGTGGGCCTGCACCTCTACGCCAAGGGGGAGGCGCGGCCGGGGCGCAAGATGGGCCACGTCACGCGCCTGCGCCCGGCGGGCGCGCGGTAGGGCGCCCGGGATCGCCCCCGAGGTGTCGCGCCGGAGGGGGAACGGTGCCGAAACAAGGGTCTAGCGCGGCCGCCAGGGCGTTCTCGACACCGTTCGGGCGACCCGGTAGTGTGCGCGCGCGCGAGGGAGAGACCCGGGGGATCCATGAACTACGTCCTGCTGAAGCTGCGACAGCTTCGCCGCTATCTGGCGCTCTACGGCCCCGTGGGCATCGCCCACTTCTTCTCGTGGAACCTGCGCCAGATCCGAGGCAAGCCGGACGAGACCTACCCGATCGTGCTGCCGAACGGCCACTGCATCCGGGTGCGCAGCCGAACCGACGACCTCTCGACCTTCCATCAGGTCTGGATCGGCGAGCAGTACGCGCTGGAGACCATGCACTTCTGGAACGTCGTCGCCGCGCGGCGCGACGCGATCCGCGCCCGCGGCGCGCGCCCGCTGATCATCGACGGCGGCGCCAACGTCGGGCTGTCGATGCTCTACTTCAAGTCGATGTTCCCCGAGGGGCGCGTCGTCGGCATCGAGGCGGAGGCGGGCAACCACCGCCTCGCGGCGGCCAACGTGGCCGGGGTCGACGGGCTCGAGGTGGTCCACGCGGGCCTGTCCGACGCGGAGGGCACGCTCACGCTCAGCGGCCGGCCGCGCGCCACCGCCGGCTTCCGTGTCGGGCCGGACGGGGCGGACGGGGGCGTCGAGATCCCGGCGGTGACGGTGGACGGGGTGCTGGCCGAGCACGGCGGCCCCGAGGAGCTGCTGCTCGTGAAGCTCGACATCGAAGGGTCAGAGCACCGCGCGCTCTACGCCGCGACGGAGGCGCAGCGCTCCGGCGCCCCCTTCGTGATCGAGCCGCACGACACCCGTCCGGGCGTCAGCGGCAGCCTCGACGGCCTGGAGACCTTCGTGACCACGTGGTCCTTCGACTTCGTGACGCGCGGCGAGAACGTCTACTTTGTGCCGCGCCGGCGCAAGAGCACGGCCGATGCGACCGCGCGCTACGAGGTCTCGGCGCCGCGCCCGGTCGCGCCGACGGAGTGACCGGCGGCCGGCCCGTGGTCGGGCACGTGCGCGTGGGGCGCGCGGATCGCCGAGAGGGCCTGGCTCAGCGGTCCTAGGGCCGCGCGCAGGAGCGGGTTCTTCTGCGCCGCGGCCTTCGCCTTCTCGAACCGCATCACGTTGTCGATCCGCCGGTCCAGGAACGCCCAGGTCTCGGCGAAGTCCTCGCTCTCGTCGCCGAGCCAGTAGAGCACGGTCGCGGAGTAGACCGACGACAGGATCAGCCGCTTCGTGTACCAGTTGTAGTCCTCGGCGGTGTCGCCGCAGGCGTTCCAGATCAGGTCCGCCGTGGACCAGACCGCGCCCGCGCTCTCGGCCGCATAGGGCGGCAACGCCAGAAGCGTCGCCGCGCGGCGCACCGCCTCGCGCTCGCCCGCGATCAGCTCCAGCCGGCGACGAACGCAGTGGGTGACGCGCTCGCGGATCTTCATGGTCGCGAGATCGGTCTCGTCCAGCTCTGCGGCGAGACGCGCGTCGGCGAGGTGGTGAAAGCCCAGCGCCATGTCCACGCCGCCGCGCGGGAAGGCCATCACCGCGAGCTGGGGGTCGATGCCGGTGGTCTCGACCGCGCGGTCGAGCGTCTCGCGCGACCAGCCGTCGAACAGCACGTCCGGCAGCGCCGCCTCGATCAGCCGCTCGCGCGCCTCGGCGATCGGGTCGCCGTCGTGTTCCTGCGTCTCGCTCACGTCGCCCTCGCCTCGCGTCGTTGCCGCCGGCCCGTCTGAGGATCGGCTTGGCCTCCCGGCGCCTCGCTGCCCCTGCGAGAGCAGAGGCTTGCGGCGGCATGGTGCTCGAACCGACCCACGACCGCCCGCGCACCGTCCGGTGGACAGCACGGGGCTTCACGGTTATATAGCGCGCTCATTCGAAAATCGCAGCTATGGAAAGGTGGTGACCTAGGTGCAGGTACTGGTTCGCGACAACAATGTCGATCAGGCGCTTCGTGCGCTCAAGAAGAAGATGCAGCGTGAAGGCGTGTTCCGCGAGATGAAGCTCCGGCAGCATTACGAAAAGCCGTCGGAGAAGAAGGCGCGTGAGCGGGCAGAGGCGATTCGCCGCGCGCGCAAGCTGGCGCGCAAGAAGGCGCAGCGCGAAGGTCTTCTCTGAGAGACGGAGCGCCCGGCATAGCGACCGGGACATGACCCTCGGAACCCGGGCCCTCCGCATCGGTCGATGCGGAGGGCCTTTCCTTTCGTAGCCGCGGGAGAACGTGATGAGGACGCTCGGAGGGACCCGACCGATGGTGACGCTCGGCGACGCCCGACCGCCCGAGGGGATGCGGCTCTATGCCGTCGGCGACATACACGGCGAGCAGGAACAGCTTCTCGACATCCGCGAGCGGATCGCGCGCGACCTCGACGCCCGCCCCGTCGCCGACTGGCGCGAGATCTACGTCGGCGACTACGTCGATCGCGGCCCGGAGAACGCCGCCGTGATCGAGACGCTGGCCCACGCACCCGGCGCCGAGCGCCGGGTCTGCCTGCTCGGCAACCACGATGTCTTCATGCGCGACTTCCTGGCGGAGGGGGCGCCGTCGGTGCTCTGGCAGTGGCTGACCAACGGCGGCACGATCACCTGCGCGAACTACGGCGTCGACGCGATCGGGGAGACGAGCGCGCCGCGACTGCACGCGCAGTTGTCGGCCGCCGTCCCGGCCGCGCATCGCCGTTTCCTCGACGGGCTGGAGTGCCAGGCGCGCTTCGGCGACTTCGGCTTCGTCCACGCCGGCATCCGGCCGGGCGTGCCCTGGGCGGCGCAGGACGCGGACGATCTGATCTGGATCCGCGAGGCGTTCCTGCGCCACCGTGGCCCGCACGAGCTGGTGGTGGTGCACGGCCACACGCCCTCGCCGCGCATCGAGGTCAGGGAAAACCGCATAGGCATCGACACCGGCGCCGGGAAGGGCGGCGTCGTCAGCGCGATGGTGATCGAGGACGGGACGCTCGCGCAGCTCACGCCGAAGGGCCGTGTGCCGCTCGACGGCAGCCGCGCCGCCTGAGCGCGGCGCGGAGAGAGGGTGTAGCCCCCGGCGACGAGATCGCCGGGGGCTCGGCGCTCAGGCGATCTGGGGCAGCAGCGACTCGATCGACGACTTCGCGTCCCCGTAGAACATCCGGGTGTTATCCTTGAAGAACAGCGGGTTCTCGATGCCGGAGTAGCCCGCGCCCTTGCCGCGCTTGCAGACGAAGCAGTTGCGCGCCTTCCAGACCTCGAGCACCGGCATGCCGGCGATCGGACTGCCCGGATCGTCCTGCGCCGAGGGGTTCACGATGTCGTTCGCGCCGATGACGATGACAGCGTCGGTCTAGGGGAAGTCCTCGTTGATCTCCTCCATCTCGAGGACGATGTCGTAGGGCACCTTCGCCTCGGCCAGGAGCACGTTCATGTGGCCGGGCAGACGGCCCGCGACGGGGTGGATGGCGAAGCGCACCTCCTTGCCCTTGTCGCGCAGCTTGCGAGTGAGTTCGGCGACCGCCGTCTGCGCCTGCGCCACCGCCATGCCGTAGCCCGGCACGATGATCACGCTGTCGGCCTCGTTCAGGGTCGAGGCCACGCCGTCGGCGTCGATCGCGACCATCTCGCCTTCGATCTCGGACGCCTGCGCCTGCTCGCCGCCCCAGCCGCCGAGGATGACGGAGACGAAGCTGCGGTTCATGCCGCGGCACATGATGTAGGAGAGGATCGCGCCCGAGGCGCCGACGAGCGCGCCGGTGACGATCAGCAGGTCGTTGCCGAGCGTGAAGCCGATCGCCGCTGCGGCCCAGCCCGAGTAGCTGTTCAGCATCGAGACGACCACTGGCATGTCGGCGCCGCCGATCGCCATGATGAGATGGAAGCCGAGCGCGCCCGCGATCAGCGCGACCGCCACCATCGTCCAGACGCCTGAGCCGCCGAGATAGAGCCCGATCAGGGCCACGCAGGCGACGACCGCCGCGATGTTGAGCACATGGCGCATCGGCAGGAGCAGCGAGCCCGAGGACAGCTTGCCCGAGAGCTTGCCGTAGGCGACGACCGAGCCGGTGAAGGTCACCGCGCCGATGAAGATGCCGAGGGCCAGTTCGACCTTCAGGATGTTGAGCTCGACGGCCGACTTCTTGGCGATCGTCGCGGCGAAACCTCTGAGCTGGTCGGCCGTGCCGGCCTCGAGCGCGGCGAGCGCGCGGTTCATCTCGACGTCGGCGTTGAAGCCGATGAAGACCGCCGCGAGGCCGACGAGGCTGTGAAAGCCCGCCACCAGCTCGGGCATCTGCGTCATCTCGACCTTGCGCGCGACGAAGGCGCCGGCGACGCCGCCGATCACCACCATCGCGAGGATCAGGCCGTAGGCGCCGACCCCCGGCGTCGCCACCGTCGCGACGACCGCGAGCGCCATGCCGACGATGCCGTAGTAGATCGCGCGCTTGGCCTTCTCCTGGTTCGAGAGGCCACCGAGGGCGAGGATGAAGAGGATGGCCGCCACCACGTAGGCGGCCGTCACGAGTCCGATGTTCATGATGCGCTGCCCTCGCTCAGCTCTTCTGGAACATGGCGAGCATGCGGCGCGTCACGAGGAACCCGCCGAAGATGTTCACCGAGGCCATCAGGATCGAGACCGCCGACAGGACGGTGACGATCCCGCTCGCCGAGCCGATCTGCAGGAGCGCGCCGACGATGATGATGGACGAGATCGCGTTGGTGATCGCCATCAGCGGCGTGTGCAGCGAGTGCGCGACGCCCCAGATCACGTGGTAGCCGACGAAGCAGGCCAGCACGAAGACGATGAAGTGCTGCATGAAGCTCTCGGGCGCGACCGTGCCGACCAGCAGCAGCGCCGCGCCGCCGATGCCGAGCAGCCAGGACGTGCGGTTGAGCGAGGCCTTGAGCTCGGCTTCCTGGCGCGCCGCCTTCTGCTCCGGCGTCTCTTCGGGCTCCGCCTTCTTCTTCGCCTGCGTGGCGATGGCGTTCACCTTCGGCGCCGGCGGCGGATAGGTGATCTCGCCGTCCTTGCAGACGGTCATGCCGCGGATCACGTCGTCGTCCATGTTGACGACCGGCGTGCCGTCCTTCTCCGGCGTGAGATCGTCCATGACGTGACGGATGTTCGTCGCGTAGAGGTTCGACGCCTGCGTCGCCATGCGGCTCGCGAAATCCGTGTAGCCGATGATGACGACGCCGTTGTCGGAGACGACGCGCTCGTCTTTCTTCGTCAGCTCGCAGTTGCCGCCGCGCTCGGCCGCGAGGTCGACGATGACGCTGCCGCGCTTCATCGACTTCACCATGTCCTCGGTCCAGAGCTTCGGCGCCGGCCGGCCCGGGATGAGGGCGGTGGTGATGACGATGTCGATGTCCGGCGCCAGCTCGCGGAACTTCTCGAGCTGCTTTTCCTGGAACTCGGGGCTCGAGGGCTTGGCGTAGCCGCCGGTGAGCGCGCCGTCCTCGTTGTCGCTGTCCTCGAAGTCGAGGAAGATGAACTCGGCGCCCATCGACTCGATCTGCTCGGCGACTTCGGGGCGGACGTCGAAGGCGTAGGTGATCGCGCCGAGCGAGACGGAGGTGCCGACCGCCGCGAGGCCCGCGACGCCGGCGCCGACGACGAGCACGCGCGCGGGCGGCACCTTGCCCGCGGCCGTGACTTGGCCGGTGAAGAAGCGGCCGAAATTGTTCGAGGCCTCGATCACCGCGCGGTAGCCCGCGATGTTCGCCATCGACGACAGCGCGTCCATCTTCTGCGCGCGGCTGATGCGCGGCACCATGTCCATGGCGAGCGCGGTGGCGCGCTTCTCGTTCAGCTTCTTCAGAAGGTCTTCGTTCTGCGCCGGCCAGAGATGCGAGATCAGCAGCTTGCCCTCGGGCATGGCCTCGACCTCGGCCTCGGTCGGCACGCGGACCTTGGCGACGATGTCCGCCTGCGTCCAGAGCGCCGAGGCGTCCTCGGCCACCTCGACGCCGGCATCCCGATAGGCCGCGTCGGTATAGGCGGAGGCCTCGCCCGCGCCGCTCTCGACGAGGACCTCGTAGCCGAGCTTCTGCAGCCGGCCCGCGCTGTCCGGTGTCAGCGCGACGCGTGCCTCGCCCGACTCGACCTCCTTGGGTACACCGATCTTCATCAAGGTCTTCCTTCGCTTCCTTTGGCGCCGGATCGGGTCGGGAGAGGGTCATTCGGCCATGCCGCGTCCGTCGACCGGGCATCGACCTCGCCCGGCACGGTTCCGCCGCCTCGGATTCGCCTGATGGCCGCCGGCGTGCTCCCCCGTTCGTCGCGGCGGCTTCGGGGCCGCCGTCTCGTTCGTCCGTTCGCGACCGGATGTCGCGTGCGGGAGGTAAGTCAGGTTCCGACGATGGCGAGGAAGATCAGGATCAGGATCGACACGGTGCCGACCGCCGCGGCCACGCGCAGGAAATTGTTGAAGGTCTTCTCGTGATCGCGAACGTCCACCTCGTCCTCCCGTCCGTCGTCGCCATGGTCCATGCCGCGCCGCCCCCCGTTTTCGTCCGTCTCGGCGATCGCGCGCCGACAGAATGTCGCGGGGTTCTAGCCGCTGCCGGACGCCTTGTCATGCCCCGCGACGGCCTCGTCGTGCCCGTCCCGGCGCGGCCCTGCCCCTGCGTCCGCGGACGGCCCGGCATGCGCGGCGTCGACCCCCGTGCACGGCTCGGCGCGCGCCTCTCCGGC
>JBHJHI010000030.1:0-7643 GCA_050330995.1 Paracoccaceae bacterium | reverse complement strand
ACGATCGGGCGGCCCGATCGCTGGGCGGTCTCGGCTGCGCCGACCTGGACGACGATCTGACGCGCGCGCTTCGGCAGGCGGCCGCCCGCGAAGGCGGCTTCTTCACCTACTCGCCGGAGGCGGTGCTGTTCGTGATCCCCGAGACGCGGACGATGGTCTTCGCCCACGACGGATGACGGCCACGGCCCCCGAACGCCCTCGCCCTTGATGCGCCGCCCGCCTTGCGGCATTGGCCTGACGCCAGCCGATCGGGGACGCACACATGGGCTTTCGCTGCGGCATCGTAGGTTTGCCGAACGTCGGCAAGTCGACGCTCTTCAACGCGCTGACGCGCACCGCCTCGGCGCAGGCGGAGAACTACCCCTTCTGCACCATCGAGCCCAACGTCGGCGAGGTGGCGGTGCCCGACCCGCGGCTGCACCGTCTCGCCGAGCTGGCGAAGTCGCGCGAGGTGATCCCGGCGCGGCTCACCTTCGTCGACATCGCGGGGCTCGTGAAGGGCGCCTCGAAGGGCGAGGGCCTCGGCAACCAGTTCCTCGCCAACATCCGCGAGGTCGACGCGGTCGCCCATGTGCTGCGCTGCTTCGAGGACGAGGACGTCACCCACGTCGACGGACGGGTCGATCCGCTGGCCGACGCCGACACGATCGAGACCGAGCTGATGCTCGCCGATCTGGAGAGCATCGAGCGGCGCCTGCAGAACCTGTCGCGCAAGGTGCGCGGCGGCGACAAGGAGGCGGTCGAGCAGCAGCGCCTGCTGGAGCGGGCCAAGGCCGCGCTCGACGAGGGCCGCCCCGCCCGCACGGTCGAGATCGCCCCCGAGGAGGTGCGCGCCTGGCGCATCCTGCAGCTCCTGACCGCCAAGCCCGTGCTCTACGTCTGCAACGTCGAGGAGGCCGCGGCGGGGACGGGCAACGCCCTCTCGGCCCGCGTGGTCGAGCGCGCGGCGGCCGAGGGCGCCCGCGCGGTGGTGATCTCGGCGCGGATCGAGGAGGAGATCGCCCAGCTCGCCGAGGACGAGGCGGCCGAGTTCATGGCCGAGATGGGCCTGGAGGAGGCCGGTCTCTCGCGCCTGATCCGCGAGGGCTACGCGCTCCTCGGCCTCGCGACCTTCTTCACCGTCGGGCCGAAGGAGGCGCGCGCCTGGACCATCCCCGCCGGCACCCCGGCGCCCCAGGCCGCGGGCGTGATCCACGGCGACTTCGAGCGCGGCTTCATCCGCGCCGAGACCATCGCCTACGACGACTTCGTGGGGTTGGGCGGCGAGCAGGCCGCCAAGGATGCCGGCCGCATGCGCGTCGAGGGCAAGACCTACCGCGTCGCCGACGGCGACGTGCTCCACTTCCTGCACAGCGGCTGAGGGCCGGGGCCGGGAGGCCCGCGAGGCGGTTGACAGCCCGCCGCCGCGTCCTTAATCGCCCTCCATCGCGTCGGCCCGGTGCCGTCCGCCGATGGGGAATAGTTTAACGGTAGAACAGCGGACTCTGACTCCGTCGGTCCTGGTTCGAATCCAGGTTCCCCAGCCAGCACTTAGCTCCCTCCAGGGGCGCCGCTTCACAGGGTCGTTCTACACCCTGGCGCGCCCTGTAGTCCTCCGGTTTCACCAGAACCCCGTCCAACGCCGCCGGGTCCAGGGTCGCGTAGATCGCGATCATCCGCGCCGCCGTCTCCAAAGGCCACCCCACCGTCATCTCGATCTCGCCAAGCGAGGCGCCAGCGCGGAACAGCCGCGTCGCCGCTGAGGCGGGCGCATCGTATGGGTGCAGTCCGGCGCGCAGTCCAAGCGTTTCGCGCCACTCGGCGATCGCGTGCGAGGCCCGGTCCGTCGTCAGCCGACCGCCGCCGGCGCTCGCAAGGATGTGCGCGCGGGCCGTCGGCGTCGCGTCGACCAGCGTGCCCATCACCAGCGTCATCGGGACCGAGGGGAGAAGGTCAGTGCCTACAGACAGTAGGGCAAGCGGCCTCCCTTCGTCCTCGAAGGTCAAGGGAAAGGTGCACCGGCATTATTTGTATCACTCGCACTCAAGGCCAGAGCAAAATAAATTACTAGAATTCTCTATTCACATCTTGGCATTGATTTCCTGTGTGAAGATTTATAGTATTATGTAGTTCCGCGGATTGCGCAGCTCTGAAGACTTATACGAATTGCCGCCAAGGAATTTCCTCAGTCCACGAACGCCCGCTCCACAACAAACTCCGCCGGCTTGGAATTAGCCCCCTCGGTCAGCCCCCGAGCCTCCAGAATAACCTTCAGATCCTTCAGCAGCCCCATCGACCCGCAGATCATCGCCCGGTCCACCGCCGGGTCCAAGGGCGGCACGCCCAGGTCCTCGAACAGCTTGCCCGACTCGATCAGGTCGGTCAGCCGCCCCATGCGCGGGCTCTCCTCGCGCGTGGTGGTGGCGTAGTGCACGAGCTTGGCCCGTGCCTCCTCGCCGACCAGGGGGTCGTCCATCAGCGCCTCGACCAGCTCGCGGCCGTATTCCAGCTCGGCCACCTCGCGGCAGCAGTGGCAGAGCACCACCTGCTCGAACTTCTCGTAGGTCTCCGGGTCGCGGATCACCGAGGCGAACGGGGCGATCCCGGTGCCGGTCGAGAACAGATAGAGCCGCCGGCCCGCCACCAGCGCGTCGTTGACCAGCGTGCCGACCGGCTTCTTCTTCATCAGCACGACGTCGCCCGGTGCGATCTTCTGGAGGTGCTCGGTCAGCGGTCCGTTCGGCACCTTGATCGAGAAGAACTCCAGCTCCTCGTCCCATGACGGCGAGGCGATGGAATACGCGCGATACACCGGCTTCTCGGCGTTCGGCAGCCCGATCATCACGAACTCGCCCGAGCGGAAGCGGAACGTGCCCGGCCGCGTGATGCGGAACTTGAACAGCCGGTCGGTGTAGTGCTTCACCTCGGTGACCGATTCGGCGAACACCCCGGCCGGGATCGGGAACTCGGTCTTGCTCTCGCCGGGGGCTGCGTCGTCGGCCATGGGTTTCGCTCCGAAGCTCGTCTCTCTCCGGGCGGTCAGCTAACGTCGCGCCCGGGGCATCGCAAGGCGCCGGGCGCGCGGGCAACACTCATCACGCCATCGCGAAAGGCCGCAGTCACGTGTGCTTGAGGGGGGCGGGCCGCCTCGCTATCTGCCCGACGCATGGGGAAGGGTGAGGGCATCGGCGGTCTCGACGTGCGCGGCGCGCGCGAGCCGGTCAGGCTGTCCTACCCCGTCGCCCCCGACCCGATCGCGGAACTGCCGTCGAGCGCGTTCTCCGACCCCGCCAAGGCCGCGCGCCACGAGGCGCGGCTCAGACGCATCCGCCGCTGGCGCCGTCCGCTGACCCGCCGGCGCGACCGCCTGCGCGCCTGGATCAACATGCTGTTCGTCGACCACGGGATCTTCCGCGCGGTCTATCCCAACATGCACCGCATCACCGCCCGAGCCTGGCGCGCGGCGCAGCCGCTGCCCCACCAGATCCGCCGCTTCGCGCGCGCGGGCGGCGTGGCGGTGGTGTCGCTGCGCGGCGGGCAGATGTTCGGCTCGCTGCCCTTGGAGATCGAGACCTGCGCCGCCGAGGGCCTCGCCTTCCACACCATCGTGCTGCGCTCGCGCGGGCTGCCCGAGCGCGACGAACTGCTGGCGATCCTCGACGCGCTCGACGGGCTCGCGACGCCGGTGCTGTTCCACTGCAAGTCGGGCGCCGACCGCGCCGGCTTCATGGCCGGGCTCTGGCTGATCGCCATGGAGGGCGGCCGCGCGGCCGACGCGCTCGACCAGCTCTCGATCCGCTACGGCCACTTCAAGGGCGCCAAGACCGGGGTGCTCGACGCCTTCTTCGAGGCCTACGCCGCCGAGGGCGAGGCGCGCGGCCTCGCCTTCCGCGACTGGGTCGCCACGGCCTACGACCCGGCCGCGATCCAGGCGGGCTTCCGCCCGCGCCGCCTCGGCGTGGCGATCGCCGACCGTCTGCTCGGACGCGAGTGAGGGACCGCCGCACTCAGGTTCTGAGCGCTGCGCCGAGGAACGGCCGCGCGACCATCGCCGCCAGGAACGCGAGCGCTCCGAGCGTCAGCGCGGCGGGCGCGGGGCGTTAGCCGCCGATCTCCCGGCCGATCCCAGGCAGGCCCGCGCCGAGGATCGGGAGCCGACCCGGCCGCGAGGTCGCGGGCAGACCGGAGCCGCCGAGCGGCGGGGCGGAGCGCCGCGCGACCGGGCGGAAGCCGATCGCCGAGGCCACGCCGCCCGTCACGACGGCGAGGCCCGGGTCCCGGCGCCCGCGGTATCGCGGAAGGTCGGCGCCCTGACAGGGTTCGTCACGTTCGAGACGGCCGGCCCGAGCCCGGACAGACGATCCTCGGCGGGGCCAGCGTCGATGGCGCGTCCGGGCAAGGCTTCGCGTGCGGCAGGGGAGCGGGTCACGGGCGCGAGGGGGCTCCTCCCGCCCCGCGACCGTGGTTAAGGAGGGACCGACATAGCGAAGGCCGAGGCGTCGTGGCCGAGGACGACCCGCAGATCGAGGCGCTGCGCGC
Organism: Paracoccaceae bacterium; assembly: GCA_050330995.1. GTDB lineage: Bacteria > Pseudomonadota > Alphaproteobacteria > Rhodobacterales > Rhodobacteraceae > Thermohalobaculum. Next base: position 3,125 of record JBHJHI010000030.1, on the reverse strand, counting down.
GAAGGCCGCCGTCGTGGCCGGTCGGTTGTCGCTGATGGCCGACCCGCGCCGGCTGATGATCCTGTGCCGGCTCGCCGAGGGCGAGGCCTCGGCCGGCGCGCTCGCCGAGCACGTCGGGCTCGGCCAGTCCGCGCTCGGCCGGCACCTCGCGCGGCTGCGCGAGGCGGGCGTCGTCGCCACGCGCCGCGAGGCGCAGGCGGTGTTCTACCGCTTCGACGACCCGGAGACGCGCCGGCTGATGGACGCGCTCTACGACGTGTTCTGCGCACCGGATCGCTGAGGGCCCTCAGCCCGGCGCCTCGACCAGCACGTAGAGCCCGAGGCGGGCGCCGAGGAGAATCGAGACCACCGTGAGCGGCGCGCCGAGCGCCAGCACCGAGAGCGCCGAGAGCCCCTGGCCGACCGAGCAGCCGAGCGCGACCACCCCGCCCACCCCCATCAGGCCGGCGCCGAACAGCTGGCGGCGAAGCTCGCGCGCGTCGTCGCAGGCCTCCCAGCGGATGCCCTCGCGCCAATGCGCGCCGATCGCCGCGCCCGCAACCACCCCGATCACCGCCGAGATGGAGAAGTCGGGCAGCCGAAGCTCCGCGGTCATCGCGGCCATCACCGTCTCGCCCAGGGGCGCGACGAAGCTGAACGCCTCGACCGGCACCACCGCGAAGCCGCCCGAGGCCGCCGAGGTCGCGCCCCAGGCGAAGGGGACCGCGAGCCCCGCCGCCACGCCCCAGCCGACCGAGGCGCGCCGCGGCCGGCGTCCCGCGCGGGCGGCGAGCGCGAAGGCGAGGGCCACGAGGAGCGCGGGCAGCGCGGGCGGCAGTCCGAACGGCTCGGCGAGGAGGGCCGCAATCGAGGGCTGGCCGGCGAGCGCGGTCTCGGGCGGCAGGAGCGCGGTGCGCAGGGCCGCGAGCGGGCCGGAGAGCGCGGCGTAGCCGGCGACGCCGACGGTGGCGGCGATCACCACCGAGCGGAGGTCGCCGCCGCCCGCGCGGGCGAGCGCGCCGAAGCCGCAGGTGCCGACCTGCGCCATGCCGTAGCCGAAGGCGAGCCCGCCGATCACCGAGGCCGCGGGCGACCAGCCGGTGCGCAGATAGAGCGTCGCGGCCGGGTCGAGCCCGCCCGCCGCGATCAGGAGCGCCGTTCCCGCGATCGCGCTCGCCGCCGCGATCGCCAGCATGCGCAGCCGCTCGGTGTCGGCGCCGTAGACCGCGTCCTCGATCGCGCCCATCATGCAGAAACGCCCGGCGCGGGCGGCGAGGCCGAGCACGGCGCCGCCCCCGAGGCCCGCGAGGCAGGCGATCAGCGCACCGTCCATCCGGGCCGTCCTCCCGCCGCTGTCGTCGCGGATCGAGACTAGCGGGCGCGCGGCCGCGCCGGCAAGGGCGGCGCCGGAGGTGCCTCGCGCGCCGGCGCGGCGCTTTGCTCTCGCGCCGGCGCGGTGCTCTGCTCGCGCGCCGGCGCGGTGTCTTTCAGCGGTCGGCGTCCGCCGCCTCGGCGCAGAACAGGGCGTAGATCGCCTCGAGCATCTCGCGGGTGCGCCCGTCGGCGAGCGAGTAGTACACCGTCTTGCCCTCGCGCCGGCAGCGCACCAGACCTTCGAGGCGCAGCCGCGCGAGCTGCTGGCTGACGGCGGCCTGGCGCTGCGAGAGCAGGCGTTCGAGCTCGGTCACCGAGCGCTCGCCGTTGGCGAGGTGACACAGGATCATCAGCCGGCCCTCGTGCGCGATGGCCTTGAGGAACTCGGTCGCCTCGGTCGCCTTGGCCATCATGCGGTCGAGTTCCGCCTCGCTGAGCCCTTCGTCGAAGGCGGGCAAACCCATGCTGTCTCCCCGTCGGGGCGGTGTGCTCGAACGCGATCTTTTTGCAATTAGCCCTCCTTTACGCAATCGCACAATCCTCGACGGAAACCGTCGCGATCGCCGATCGGTCGCGCGGGCCGCCGCGCCCGGCGCGGGTGCGGCGGGGGCGGGCGGTCGGGTGTCCCGCCGGCGGCCGTGTCGTCGCCGGCGTCCGGCTCGCTCGTCGCGTATATCGCGGCCTTGGCGGCGCCATCCCCATCCGGTAGCGTATAGCGGCAATCGTCGGGAGGAGCCGGTCATGGGCCACGCGATCCTGTTGACCCAGCAGAAGGGGGGCGCGGGCAAGACCACCGTGCTGACCGCCCTCGCCGCCCATCTCGCCGGCCAGGGTGCGGACGTCGCGGTGATCGACCTCGACCCGCAGGGCTCTGCGCGCGCCTGGGCGCGCGCGCGGCGCGCGCGGCGCCGTCTCGCGCCGGTGGCGCTGGTCGAGAGCGCGGAGTGGCGCGCGCGCGGCGACATCCGCGAGGCGGCCGAGCGCCACGACTGGGTGTTCGTCGACGCGCCGGGCTCGGCCGACCTGGTCGGGCGGGGCGCGATGCGCGCGGCCGGCTTCGCGCTCGTGCCCTGCCAGCCCTCGCCCGCCGACGTCTGGGCGAGCGAGGGCACGCTGGAACACCTGCGCGACCTCGGCCTGCCCCACGCCATGGTGCTCAACCGCGTGCCCGCGCGCGGACGCGTCGCCGAGGCGGCGATCGCCGAGGCCGAGGATCTGGGCGCGCCGATCCTGCCCGCCCGCCTCGGCGCCCGCTCGGCCTTCCCGGAGGCGTTCATGACCGGGCGCGGCCCCGGCGAGCTGGCGCGGCCGGGTCGGGCGGGGGCGGAGGTGGCCGCCCTCGCCGACGCGCTCGCCGCGGCGCTCGGCGCGACGGCGACGATGGCCGCCGCCTCCTGACGGACCGGTCGCGACGGCGGCCGGCTCAGAGCCGGCCGAGCAGATCCGCCTTCTTGGCCGCGAACTCCTCGTCGGTGAGCGCGCCGGCCTCGCGCAGCTTCGCCAGCCGCTCGATGGTCGAGAGGATCGCGTCGGCGTCCATCGGGCCTCTCCCGCCGGCAGGGGATGTCGAGGGAGCCGACGCGGGCTCGGGGCTGCGCGCGGCCTCCGGCGCGAGCGGCGCCGGGCTCGCCGGTGCCGGCTCGGACGAGCGCGGGGCCGGCACGGGCTCCGCCCGCGGCGCCGGAGCGGCCGGGGCCTCCGGCACGGTCCGCGCCCCCGGCGCGGTCGTAGTCTCCGTGGCGGCGGACGGTGTGGCGGCGGCCGGCTCGGAC
>JBHJHI010000029.1:0-27721 GCA_050330995.1 Paracoccaceae bacterium | reverse complement strand
CGGCGCGGTGGCCGAGGCCACCAAGATCGACGGGCGCAACACCGGCGAGGACCCCGCCCTCGCCTTCGCCGGCACGATCACCAAGGTGGCGCAGTACAACGACGCCCTCGCCGGCAACACCCTCGACCAGCTGCACGACGCCCTCGGCCACGAGTGGCTGGGCGCGGCCGGCCCGATCGGGGACGAGGACGACCGCTTCGTCTACACCGACGAGGCGGACACGGAAGCGGCGGCCTCGCCGATCGAGCAGTTCGGCATCACGAGCGACATCGTCGTCGACGAACCGGCCGGCGACATGGCCGCGGACGTCGCTCTCGACGGCTTCGTCTTCGACGAGGAGCCGATCGGCCTCGGGGACGGCGCCTTCCTCTGAGAAGTACCGGCGCGCCGCGCACGTCGCGGCGCGCCCCTCTCGCCCCGACACCGTCGGGGCGCGCTTTCCCCCGTCCCGGACCTCCGGGCGCACTTCCCTCGCCCCGAACCCGTGCGGCGCGCTTCCCTCGCCCCGGCCTCTCGGGGCAGCATGGCGCGCGACGTCCGGTACGGGAGCTTACCGATGATCGACGACGCGCAGGCCGTCGGCGCCTTCCTCGCCACGCTCGCCCCCTACGACGCGCTCGACGAGGCCGCGCGCGCCGAGGTGGCCTCGGCCATGCGGCCGCGCCGGGTCGCGGCCGACGAGACGATCCATCGCTGCGGCGACCGCCTCGACGGGCGCGTCGTCGTGGTGTCCGGCCGCGTCGAGGTGCGCGACGAGCAGGGACGGGTGATCGGCGTGCTCACGCCGGGCCAGAGCGTCGGCGAGCGGGGCCTGCTCGCGGAGGGCCGCGCGCTGACGGACGCGCGCGCGCTGGAGCCGAGCGAGCTGCTGGTGCTGCCGCGCGAGGATTTCGAACGGCTGCGCGCCGAGGAGCCCGCCTTCGCCCGCACCTACGAGCGCCGGCGCACCGCCGAGAGCCCGCCCGCCGCGCTGACCGCGCTCGCGGTCGCCGAGCTGATGACCACCGACCCCGTCACCTGCGCGCCCGGCGAGAGCGTCGCCGAGGCCGCGCGGCGGATGCGCGAGCGCGCGATCTCGTGTCTGCCGGTGATCGAGGCGGAGCGCCTCGTCGGCGTCGTCACCTCGACCGACCTCGTCCATCGCGCGCTCGCCGAGGACCGCCCCGGCGCCACGACGGTGGGCGAGGTGATGACCCGCGATCCCGTCACGCTCGCGCCCGACGCGCTCGGCGCGGACGTCCTGATGCTGATGCTCGAGCGCGGCTTCGGCCATCTGCCGGTGATGGCGGGCGCGCGCCTCGCCGGCATCGTCAGCCGCACCGACCTCACCCGCTTCCAGGCGACCACCTCGGGCCAGATCGTGCGCGCGATCCGGCACGCGGCCGACCGCGACGCGATCGCCGCCGCCGTGCGCCGCCTGCCCGACCTCCTCGCCCAGCTCGTCGGCACCGGCAACCGTCACGAGGCCGTCACCCGCCTCGTCACCGCCGTCGCCGACGCGGCGACGCGGCGGCTGATCGCGCTGGCCGCGGCCGAGTTCGGCGCGGCCCCCGTCGCCTACGTCTGGCTCGCCTGCGGCAGCCAGGGCCGCCGGGAGCAGACCGGCGTGTCGGATCAGGACAACTGCCTGATGCTCGACGACGCCGCCACCGAGGAGGACATGGCCTATTTCGAGCGCCTCGCCGGCTTCGTCTGCGACGGGCTCGACCGGGCGGGCTACTACCTCTGCCCCGGCGAGATGATGGCCACCAACCCGCGCTGGCGCGCGCGCGTGGCCGACTGGCGCCGGCTGTTCGAGGGCTGGATCCGCAGGCCCGACGCCGAGGCGCAGATGCTCGCCTCGGTGATGTTCGACCTGCGCGCGATCGGCGGCGAGGCGCGGCTCTACGAGGACCTCCAGCACGAGGTGCTCGAGCAGGCGTCGCGCCGGTCGTTCTTCGTCGCGCACATGACCACCAACGCGCTCACGCACCAGCCGCCGCTCGGGCTGTTCGGCCGCTTCCAGAAGCAGCGCCGCGGCCGCCACCGCGACGTGATCGACCTCAAGATGAACGGGGTGGTGCCGGTGGTCGATCTCGGCCGGCTCTACGCGCTGAAGGGCGCGCTGCCGGCGGCGAACACCCGAGCGCGGCTGCTCGCGGCGCAGGCGAAGGGGCTGATCTCGGCCACGGGCGGGCGCGACCTGATCGACGCCTACGACGCGATCGCCGACGCGCGGCTCGACCACCAGGCGAGCCAGATCCGCGCCGGCCAGGCGCCCGACAACTTCCTGCCGCTCTCTACGCTCTCGGACTTCGAGCAGGCGCACCTGCACGACGCCTTCTCGGTGGTGCGCCGGATGCAGAGCGCGGCCGGGCACGTGGGCTCGGCGATCCGTTGAGCGCCACGGGACCGGGGCGAGGCACCTTCCCGGCCGCGGACGCCTTGACGCCGCACGCGCGCGCCCTTAAGCGGACGACCTTCCCAGGCAACGACCGGCAGCGCCCGCCCTCACGCGCGCGGGCCGCGCATTCGGAGGACGACATGGCACGGCGGTGCGAGCTTTCGGGCAAGGGCGTGCTCACCGGCAACAAGGTGAGCCACTCGAACATCAAGACGCGGCGGCGCTATCTGCCGAACCTCAACCACGTCACGCTGATGTCCGATCGGCTCGGGCGCAGCTTCCGCTTCCGCGTCGCGGCCTCGGCGCTGCGCTCGGTCGAGCATCGCGGCGGGCTCGACGCCTACCTGATGAAGGCGCGCGACGAGGAGCTGAGCCCCCGCGCGCTCGAGGTGAAGCGCCAGGTGACGGCCGCGGCGCAGGGCTGAGGCCCCGGCCGGCGGCCGGAGCGCCGCTCGACCCGGTCGGGGTCCGGCGCGCCGATCCGTCGCCTCCCGCGCGCCTTTCGCCGCGCCCGGGCGTGCCTTCCAGGCAGGAGGAGCGCCTTGGGCGCCTCCCGTGAGGGCGGCGCCCAAGGCGGGGCGGCGGATGCGTCCGTCGTTGCCGGACCATCAGTGAGGCTCATGCCGGGCGGCCCCGCCGACGCCGCTCGACCGCAGCCCCGCGAGGACGCGCCCCCGCGCCGTGAAGCCTCCCCACGGCTCGATCTCCTCCCTACCGGCGCGGCGCGGCGCACCGCCCGCGGCCGCCTTTCCGCCTTGCCTTCCGCCCCCCGTCACGGCCAAGCTGACGCCAATTCGCCACAGAGCGGACGAGGGTGCCGGCCGACGGAGCCGCCGGTGCGGGAGGGAACGCGATGACCGAGCCCGGCGTGTCCGCGGCCGACCGTGTCGTGCCTTTCGAGCGGGGCGCGATCACGCAGCGCTGGTCGCTCCGGCTGCGCGTCTTCCTGTTCTTCGCGCTGATGACCCTGGGCGCGATGGGCGGGCTCGCCGCCGGGGTCGTGATCGGGCTCGAACGCCTCGACACCGCCGACGATGCCGAGACGCTGGCGCTCGTCGCCGCGGTCGCGGGCTTCATCGTCCTCGGCTTCAACATGTGGGTGTGGCTGCTGTTCGACGAGCATTTCGCCCGCCCGGTGCAGGCGCTCTCCTCCGACCTGCTCGCGCGCAGCCTCTCGGACGTGGAGGGCGATCTCGACACCAGCCAGTGCCGCTATCTGGGCGCCCTCGCCCCGGCCGCGCGCACCATCGCCGCCGATCTGACGGCGGCCAAGCGCGCGCGCCGCGAGGCGATCCAGCGCGAGACCGAACGCCTCGCCGCCGACCGCGCCGCGCTCGGCAGCCTGGTCGACGCCGTACCCACGGGCGTGGTGCTGCTGGCCGAGGACGGGCGTGTCGTCGCCTACAACGCGGCCGCGGCGAGCGCGCTGCTCGGGCGCGGCTGGCTCGGGCTCGACCGCTCGCTCGACGAGGCGCTGGCGCCGGGCAGCGTCGCGGCCGTCGTCGCGGCGCTCGACGCCAACGGCGGCGAGGCGCAGGCCCGCAGCAACGTCCGGGGCGATCGGGACGTCCGTCTCGACGTCGCGACCGCCGACGGCTCGCTGAGGCTCGGGCTTCGCGCGCGGCGCGTGGTCGAGACGCGGCGCACCGGCACGGCCGGGATCATGCTCGCCTTCGATCCGCCGGCCTGCGCCGGCGAGCGCGCCCCCGAACGCGGCGCGCGGGAGTTGCGCCTGCTCGGCGCGCGCGACGAGCGTCCGCTCCCCGAGCGGCGGATCGACGACGTGGCCCTGGTGGTGTTCGACACCGAGACGACCGGGCTCGACCCCGATCACGGTGACGAGATCGTACAGATCGCCGCGGTGCGCATCGCCGGCGGGCGGGTCCTGTCGCCCGAGCGGTTCGACACGCTGGTCGATCCCGGCCGGTCGATCCCGGCCGCCTCGACGGCGATCCACGGCATCGACGCGGCGATGGTCGAGGGCGCGCCCGACGTCGAGACGGCGCTGCGCGCCTTCCACGGCTTCGCCCACGGCGCCGTGCTGGTCGCTCACAACGCGCCGTTCGACCTGGCCTTCCTGAAGCGGCGCGAGCGCGCGATCGGCCTCGCCTTCGACCATCCCGTGCTCGACACCGGCACGATCTCGGCGGCGATCTTCGGGCGGCGCGCCGAGCACACCCTGGACGCGCTCGCCGCACGGCTCGACGTCACGATCCCCGAGGCCGCGCGCCACACCGCCCTCGGCGACGCACGCGCGACCGCGGCGGTGTTCCTGAAGCTCGTGCCGCTGATGCAGAGCGCGGGCATGGTCACGGTCGCCGACGCGGTGGCGCGCACGGGCGCATCGGCGAGGACGCGCGCCTGAGGCGCCCGCCAATCGAGCGGACGACCGGCGTCGCGGGTCGCGCCGGTAACGCACCTCGGCGGCGCCGTTTCACGACGACCGGGCCGTTCCGCTCGGACTGCAGGACGCCCCGGTCGAGGCGGGGCGAGCCGCCTCAGGCCACCCGGCCGTGGCAGTGCTTGTACTTCTTGCCCGAGCCGCAGGGGCACGGCGCGTTGCGCCCGACCTTGCCGAAGGCCTCGGCCTGCTCGTCCTCCGACAACAGCCGCGTGCCGTCCTCGGGACGGTCGAGCGTCGCGAGTTCCCCGTCGGCCAAGGGCTCCGTGTCGTCGGCCGAGCGCGGGGGCTGGCGGCCGAAACCGGGGTCGCCCGCGGCCGCGCGCTGAGCGGCGAGATCGGCCTGCCGGCGCATCCGCGCCTCGGTCTCGCGCATCAGCCGCTCGCGCTCGGCCTGCTCCTCCGGCGTCATCAGGCGCAGCGCCGAGAGCTGGCGGGTGACGTCCTTGCGCAGCCCCGAGAGCAGGCCCTCGAACAGCTGGAAGGCCTCGGACTTGTACTCGTTCAGCGGATCGCGCTGGGCGTAGCCCCTGAGCCCGATCACCGAGCGCAGCTGGTCGAGGCGCACGAGATGCTCGCGCCAGTAGGCGTCGAGGATCTGCAGGAGCACCTGCTTCTCGACCTGGCGTAGCGTCTCGACGCCGATCGCGGCTTCCTTCTCGGCGTAGGCGGCATCGGCCGCCTCGATCAGCCGCTCTTCGAGCGCGTCGTCGTCGACGCCCTCCTCGGCCGCCCACTCGGCGACGGGGAAGTCGGCGGCGAGGACCTGGCGCGTTTCCTCGGCCAGACCCTCGACGTTCCACTGATCGGCATAGGCGCGCTTCGGGATGTGGCGCGCGACCATCTCCTCGACGATCGCGTGGCGCATGTCGCGCACCGTGTCGGAGAGGTCGTCCTCCTCCATGATCTCGCGGCGCTGCTCGAAGATCGTCTTGCGCTGGTCGTTCATGACGTCGTCGAACTTGAGCAGGTTCTTGCGGATGTCGAAGTTGCGCGCCTCGACCTTGCCCTGCGCCTTCTCGATCGCCTTGTTGACCCAAGGGTGGACGATCGCCTCGCCTTCCTCCAGCCCGAGGCGCTGAAGCATGCTGTCGAGCCGGTTCGACCCGAAGATGCGCATCAAGTCGTCCTGGAGGGAGAGGAAGAAGGTCGAGCGCCCCGGATCGCCCTGCCGGCCCGAGCGGCCGCGCAACTGGTTGTCGATGCGCCGGCTCTCGTGGCGCTCGGTGCCGATCACCCAGCGCCCGCCGGCGTCGAGCGCGCGGCGCCTGCCCTCCTCGACCTCGGCCTCGATGCGGCGCCGCACCGCCTCGTCCTCGCCCTCGGGCGCGGCGGCGAGCGCGTCGGCCAGCATCATCTCGGCGTTGCCGCCGAGTTTGATGTCGGTGCCGCGCCCGGCCATGTTGGTGGCGATGGTGACCGCGCCGGGGCGGCCCGCCTGGGCGACGATGCCGGCCTCCTGCTCGTGGTAGCGCGCGTTCAGCACCTGATGGGGGAGGCCCTTGGCCTCGGCCAGATCGCGCAGGTGCGCGGCGGTGCTCTCCAGGTATTCGGCGCGCTCGGCTTCCTTGCCCGGCTTGATCTGGCCGCGGAACTTGTCGAGCTGCTCGGCGATCCGCCGCAGCGCCTTGGGGTTCTTCAGCACCGCCGAGAGCCGTTCGGACTTCTCGATCGAGGTGGTGCCGACCAGGATCGGCTGGCCACGGCGGTGGCCGTCGGCGAGCGCCTCGACGATCGCGGCGGTCTTCTCGTCCTCAGTGCGGAAGACCTGATCGTCCTCGTCCTCGCGCTCGACGGGCAGGTTGGTCGGCACCTCGACGCAGTCGAGCCCGTAGATCGAGCCGAACTCCTCCGCCTCGGTCAGCGCGGTGCCGGTCATGCCGGCGAGCTTGTCGTAGAGGCGGAAGTAGTTCTGGAAGGTGACCGAGGCGAGCGTCTGGTTCTCGGGCTGGATCGTGACGCCTTCCTTGGCCTCGACCGCCTGGTGCTGGCCGTCGCCCCAGCGCCGGCCTTCCATCATGCGGCCGGTGAACTCGTCGATGATGACGACCTTGTTGTTCTTGACGATGTAGTCGCGGTCGCGCTGGAACACCTTGTGCGCGCGAAGCGCCTGGTTGAGGTGGTGCAAGAGCGTGATCGACTGCGGGTCGTAGAGGGTCTGGTCCTCGGACAGATGACCGGTCTCGCGCAGGATCGCCTCGGCGTGCTCGTTGCCCTCCTCGGTCAGCGTGCAGGAGCGCGCCTTCTCGTCGAGCTCGAAGTCGGCGTCGTCGAGGCGCGGGATCACGGCGTCGGCGGCGTGGTAGAGGTTCGCCTTGTCCTCCACCGGGCCGGAGATGATCAGCGGCGTGCGCGCCTCGTCGATCAGGATGCTGTCGACCTCGTCCACGATCGCGAAGGCGTGCCCGCGCTGCGTCATGTCCGACAGGCGGTACTTCATGTTGTCGCGGAGGTAGTCGAAGCCGAGCTCGTTGTTGGTGGCGTAGGTGACGTCGCAGGCGTAGGCGGCGCGGCGCGCGGCGTCGTCCATGCCCGGCACGACCACGCCGGTGGTCAGACCGAGCATGGCGTAGACCTTGCCCATCCATTCGGCGTCGCGGCGGGCGAGGTAGTCGTTGACGGTGACGACGTGGCAGCCGCGCCCGGCGAGCGCGTTCAGGTAGATCGGCATGGTGGCGACGAGCGTCTTGCCCTCGCCGGTCTTCATCTCGGCGATCTTGCCCTCGTGCAGCACGATGCCGCCGAGCACCTGTACGTCGAAAGGACGCAGCCCGAGCGAGCGGCGCGCGGCCTCGCGCGCGTTGGCGAAGGCCTCCGCCAGCAGGTCGTCGAGGCTCTCCCCGTTCGCGTGGCGCTCGCGCAGCTCCGCGGTCTTGGCGGCGATCGCCTCGTCCGGGCGGGCCTTCGCCTCCTCCTCGAGCGCGGCGACGGCGGCGACGCGGTCGGCGTAGGCTTTCACCTTGCGGTCGTTCGCCGTGCCGAAGAGGCGCTTCGCGAGCCCCGAAAATCCGATCATGCCGTTCTCCGCTGCCTCGTCGTCCCGGGCCGACCGCCCCCAGGGTCCGCCGCCGTCCCGCGTCGGCGGATGCTTGCCCCGCCGCGCGCGACGGCGTTACACCCCGGCCTCACGGCGCGACGGTCGGGCGGCGCGGAGCCGTTGTGACGGCGCTTGAACGAAGGGCCATGTATTTGGCGCCCCGCACGGTGTCAACGAGACCCCCCGCCGTGCGCGACCGCGCCAGAGGAGAGACCGACGTGGAACTCACACCGACCCGCAAGGGCCTGGGCGCGGTCGCGCTCGCCTTGGCGCTGACCGCCGCGCCCGCGCTCGCGCAGACCGACGGCGAGGGCGGCCAGGGCGAGGCGCCGCCCGCGACGCCGCCGGCCAGCCAGCCCGAGACGCCGGAGGCCAAGGCCGAGGAGAACGCCAAGGCCGAGAGCGTGCCGGCGCCCGACCCCGAGGCCAGCGCCTTCGACACGGTGGCGACCGTGAACGGCGAGGAGCTGCGCCTCGGCGCGCTCGCGATCCTGAAGCGCGAGCTGCCCCAGCAGTACCAGCAGCTCCCCGACGAGATCCTGGCCCAGGGGCTGACGCAGCAACTCGTCGACCAGGCGCTGATGGCCGAGGCCGCGCGCGAGGCCGGGATCGACGAGGAGCCCGCCACCGCCTTCGCGCTCGAGGCGCGCCGGCGCGGCGTGCTGGCCGAGGCCTACATGCGCCGCGAGATCGGCGAGCGGCTGACCGAGGAGCGGCTGCGCGAGGCCTACGAGGCGCAGTACGCCGACGCCGAGCCCGCCCGGGAGATCCGCGCGAGCCACATCCTGGTCGAGAGCGAGGAGCAGGCGCAGGAGATCCGCGGCCGGCTCGACGAAGGCGAGGACTTCGCCGCGCTCGCCCAGGAGTTCGGCACCGACGGCACCGCCTCGCGCGGCGGCGACCTCGGCTTCTTCGCCCGCGAGGACATGGTCCCCGAGTTCGCCGAGGCCGCCTTCGCGCTCGACGTGGGCGAGACCGGCGGCCCGGTCGAGAGCCCGTTCGGCTGGCACCTGATCCGGGTGGTCGACAGCCGCGAGCGGCCGGTGCCGCCCTTCGAGGAGGTCGCCCCCGAGATCGCGCAGACGCTGCAGCAGCAGATCCAGCGCGACATCGTCGACGAGCTGCGCGCGGAGGCGACGATCGAGACGCCCGAGGGCGCGGTGCCGCCGGGCGCGCTCAGCGACCCCGCCCTGTTCGAGGCGCCCTCGTCCGAGGGCGACGATGCGGGCGGGGACGCCGACGAGGCCGGCTCGACCCCGGGCGAGGGCGACTGAGGCCGTGGGCGCGAGCGAGGACGACGGGACGCGGCTCGCCCGGCTCTGGCGCGAGCGCGCGGCCCTCGACGCCGAGATCGCCCGGCTCGAAGGGCGCCCCGGCCGATCCTCGGGGCCGATCGTCTCGCCGCTCGCGCCGAGCGCCTTCCCGGCGTTGCCGGCGATCGGCGGGCTCGGCCTCGCCACGGCCGCGACGGGTCTGCGCTATCGCGGGCGCGACGACGTGCTCGTGGCGCGTCTGGCCGAGGGCACGGCGCTCGCGGGCGTGACCACGCGCTCGGCGACGCGCTCGGCCCCGGTGCTCTGGTGCGAGGAGCGCCTCGCCGCGCGCGGCGGGATCGCCTCGCGCGCGCCGGCGGCGCTGATCGTCAACGCCGGCAACGCCAACGCTTTCACCGGCGAGAACGGACGGGCGGCGACGCGCCGGATCGCCGAGGCCACCGCGCGCGCCGTGGGCGTCGAGGCGGGCGACGTGTTCGTCGCCTCGACCGGCGTGATCGGCGAGCCGCTCGACGACGGCGCGATCGCGGCGCATCTGGCCGATCTCGCCGCCCGCCTCGACGCGCCGGACGAGGCGTCGTGGCAGGCGGCCGCCCGCGCGATCACGACCACCGACACCTTCCCCAAGGGCGCGGGCGAGCGCGTCGCGCTGGACGGGCGGGCGGTCTCGGTAGCGGGCATCGCCAAGGGCTCGGGCATGATCGCGCCCGACATGGCGACCATGCTCGCCTTCGTCTTCACCGACGCGGCCGTCGCGCCGGACGCGCTCGCCGCCATCCTGACCTCGGCGACGCGGGCGAGCTTCAACGCGATCACCGTCGACGGCGACACCTCGACCTCGGACACGCTGCTGCTCGCCGCTACCGGGGCCGCGGGCGGCGAGCCGCTCGCGGCAGGCGACCCGCGTCTCGACCCCCTCGCCGCGGCGGTGGAGCGCGTCTGTCTCGATCTCGCGCTCCAGATCGTGCGCGACGGCGAGGGCGCGACCAAGCTCGTCGAGATCACGGTCGCCGGCGCCGAGGACGACCGCGCGGCGCACCGCGTCGGGCTCGCCATCGCCAACTCGCCGCTCGTCAAGACCGCGATCGCCGGCGAGGACCCGAACTGGGGGCGCATCGTCATGGCCGTCGGCAAGGCCGGCGAGCGCGCCGACCGCGACCGGCTGGCGGTCACGCTGGGCGAGATGACGCTCGCGCGCGAGGGCTGGCGCGCGCCCGACTACGACGAGGCGCGCGCGGCCGCCTACATGAAGCGAAGCGAGATCGCGATCGGCGTCGACCTCGGCATCGGCGCCGGCCGGGCGCGGATCTGGACCTGCGACCTAACGCACCGCTACATCGCCATCAACGCGGATTATCGTTCGTGAGGCTGGTGCTGGTCGCCGCCGTCGCGCTCGTCGACGTCGACGGGCGCGTTCTGCTGGCGCGTCGCCCGCCCGGCAAGTCGATGGCCGGGCTCTGGGAGTTCCCGGGCGGAAAACTGGAAGAAGGCGAAACCCCGGAAAACTGTCTCATTCGTGAACTCCGCGAGGAAATCGGCATCGACACTTGGCAAAGCTGCCTCGCCCCGCTTACCTTCGCTTCGCACGCTTACGAAAAATTTCACCTCCTTATGCCCCTCTACGTCTGCCGTAAGTGGGAGGGGATACCGCGACCACGCGAAGGGCAGGAACTGCGATGGGTCGGGAAGCGGGATCTGCGCGCCGTGACGATGCCGCCGGCCGACGTGCCGTTGGTCCCGATCCTGATGGACTGGCTCTGAACGATCCGGTTGCGTTTTGGCCATGTTCTTCCCGGATAGCACTCGGGTCGCGTTCATTCAGTCGCTAACGGTCCGGTCATGGTCGATCGCGTTGCTCCCCGTACGCTGCTCTCCGGCGCCGTAGATCGCCTGCTCGCCACCGCGCCGCGACCGGCGCCGGACTTCCACTGGCACCCCGACACGAGCCTGCCCGCGACGGTCGCGCTCGACGCCGCGACCACCGCGCCGCTGATCGAGGCGATGGGCCGCTGGGCCTGGGAGATCGGCGCCGGCGGCATAGCCTCGCTCGGCCTCTGGCGTGGCGTGGCCGAGTTCGGCGACCCGCCCGGCGGCATGGTTCTCGAAGCCGGCCGCCGCCACCCCGGACACGCGCCGCCGACCGCGGCGGCCGGAGACGCCACCCTCGCCGCCCTGCGCGAGGCCGCCGCGCGCGCGGGGCTCGCGCCGCCCGCGATCACGACACGGGACGGGACCGAGCGCATCGAGATCCTCTTTCCCGACGTCTTCGACGCGGCCGCCGCGGCCGATCAGCCGTTCGGACGCGCCTTCAGCCGACGCCGGCTGCTGCTGGTGCGCGAGCCGGTCCTGACGCGGAAGCGACTGCAGCGCTCGCTCGCGCTCTCCGCGCTCGACACCGAATTCTGCTCGGACATCGAGCGGGCGGCGCGGCTGATCGACGATCGCCTCGCCGAGGGCAGGCCCTTCGACTTCGTGGGCCTCAGCGCCGCCACCGCCGGCCCGCGCCTCGACACGGTGGTCGGAAGACTGCGCGCGCGCGAGGGGGAACCGCTCCCGCGCGTGATCGTCACCGGCGCACCGTCCGGCGCGGAGGTGCCCGGCGCCGATCGCGTGCTCGTCGCGGGCGAGGGTCGCGAGTGGATGCTCGACGCCATCTTCGAACTGGTGCGCCAACCCCTCGGCCCCCCGGCCGCCACCGCCGCGCGATCGTCGCCGGAGGCGGTGCCCGCCCTGATCGGGCGTCACATCCTCGTGGTCGAGGACGTGGCGATGAACCGCGCGCTGCTGGAGGCGATGCTGGCCCCCACCGGCGCGACGCTGACGCTCGCCGCCGACGGCCGCGCCGCGATCGAGGCGACGCGCGGGCGGGCGGCCGATCTCGTGTTCATGGACATCCAGCTGCCCGAGCTAGACGGGCTGCAGGCGACGCGGGCGATCCGCGAGATCGCGCCGGCGGTCAAGGTCGTGGCCCTCACCGCCCACGCCCGCGAGACCGACCGGGCCGGCTTCCTCGCCGCGGGCATGGACGACTACCTCGCCAAGCCCATCCGGGTGGACGATCTCTACGCCGCGATCCGCCGCGCGCTCGGCGTCGCCTGACGCGCCTTCCGGCGGACATGAGGAGGCGCTGGCGCGAGCCTCCCGTAGCGGCACGACCGCGGGGCCATGCGTCGAGACGGATCGCGTCAGGCCGGTGCGCGAGCGCCGCGCTCGAGCATCGCCGCGTGCGCGTCCGCGCCGAAGGCCTGCCAGAGCGGGCGATGCACCGGGTCGCGCGCGGCGTCGTACTCGGCATGCCACTGCACGCCCACCGAAAAGCGGCGCGCGCCCGCGACCGAGATCGCCTCGATGGTGCCGTCCTCGGCCACGCCCTCGACCGCGACGCCCGCGCCGGGACGCCAGACCGCCTGGCCGTGCAGCGAGTTGACCACGACGTCGCCGCATCCGAGCAGGCGCGCGAGCACGCCGCCCTCGGCGAGGTCGACCCGATGCCGGGGGCGGAAGATCACGTCCGGGTTCTTCTCGCCCTGGGGCATGCGGTGGTTCATCCGCCCCGGCTCGTCGCGCACCTCGGGGTGCAGCGCGCCGCCGTAGGCGACGTTGATCTCCTGAATGCCGCGGCAGACGCCGAACACCGGTTTGCCCGCCTCGATCATGGCGCGGATCAGCGGCAGCATAACCCGGTCGCGCCCGCGGTCGAACGGGCCGTGACGGCCGTCGTCGGCCTCGCCGTACTCCTCGGGATGCACGTTCGGCCGCCCGCCGGTCAGCACCAGCCCGTCCAGCATCTCGGCGAGCTCCGCGGTCGAGGCGGCTTCCGGCATGCCCGGCAGGATCACCGGCTGGCAGTCGGTGGTCGCGGTCAGTGCCTCCAGCGTGCGGTCGCCGCAGACCTGGGCATGGTAGAGATCGCCGACGAAGACGGCGTTGGCGGTGACCCCGACGAGGGGCCGCTCGCGACGCGTCCAGGTCAGACCTGCTTCTCCGGCAGACGCAGCACCAGCCCGTCGAGATCGGGCGTGACCGTGACTTGGCAGGTCAGGCGCGAGTTCTCCTTCGGCTCGTGCGCGAAATCGAGCATGTCGATCTCCATGTCCTGCTTCTCGGGCAGGCGGCCGACCCAGGCGGGATCGACGTAGGCGTGGCAGGTCGAGCAGGCGCAGGCGCCGCCGCAGTCGGCGTCGATGCCGGGGACGTCGTTCTTGACCGCGCCCTCCATCAAGGTCAGCCCCTCGGCCACCTCGACCTGGTGCTCGGTGCCGTCGTGCTCGATGTAGGTGATGGTCGGCATGGGGCTCCTCGGGCGCGCCGGCGTCGATCGTCGCGCGTCGTCCTAGCCGCTGTCGGCCCCCGATGCCAGAGGCGCGCGCTCTTCGGGCACGGTCACGATCGCGTGGGCGGGTCCGCGCGAGGCAGCGCCGGCGGCCCGCCCGCGAGCGCGGCGCGCCCCGACGCGAAGGGCGCGAGGGCGGGCGGCTGCGGCTCGTCCTCGCCCACGTGTTCGAGCCGGCCGAGCAGGAAGCGTCGCGTCGCCGCGACCGCGACAAGCCCGACCGCGACGCCGGCGAGCGCCTGCGCCGCGACCGCCCCCTCGGCGCCGAGCCCCCCGACGACGCCGGTGCCGAGGGCCGCGGCGGCGAGCGGGATCGCGAGCGCGTCGCGCGTCCAGTTGAAGCCGGTCGACCACAACGGCCGGCCGAGGTTGTTGCAGGCCGCGTTCGAGACGAACAACCAGCCCGCGAACAGCCACGCGCCCGCGCCGTAGAGGGTGAAGGCCGACACAACCTCGGCCCCTGCCCCCTGCACGCCGAAGCCCGCGACCAGCCAGGGCGTGGCGAGCCACAGCGCGGCCCAGACCACCGCGACGTAGGCTGCCACAAACAGGAGGGCATCGCGGTAGGCCGCGCGGATGCGTCCGGGCCGCCCCGCCCCGAGGTTCTGCCCGAGGATCGGTCCGATCGCGCCCGAGAGCGCGAACAGCCCGCCGAAGGCGACTGCCGCGACACGGCCGACCACCGCCCAGCCCGCCACCGCCTCCGCCCCGTGCTCCGCCACGGTGCGGGTCAGGTAAGCGTTGCCGAAGGGCGTCGAGAGCTGGGTCAGGACCGCCGGCCCCGCCACGGCGAGGAGCGCGCGGGCGTCCGGCACGAAACGCGCCGGCGCGGGCCATCCCAGCAGGCCGTGACGGCGGGTCACGAACCAGAGCCCGAGCCCGGCCAGGACCAGGCGCGAGAACACCGAGACGATCGCCGCCCCGTCGAGCCCGAGTCCGAGCGCGAAGATGAACACCGGGTCGAGGGCGGCCGCGACGATGCCCCCGGCGAGCGTCACCCACATCGCCCGCGCGCCGTCGCCGACCGCGCGCAGGAGCCCGCCGGCGACCATGCCGACGCCGAGGAGCGGCACCGCCGGCAGAACGATCGTGAGATAGCGCGCCGCGAGATCCTGCACCCGCCCCGTGGCGCCGAGCGCGGCCAGCAGCTCGGCGCGCCAGACGAGCGCGAGCGCGGCCACCACGGCGAGCACGGCCACGCGCACGATCAGCGCGCTGCCCGCCGCCTCGCGCGCGCCCTGCTCGTCGCCCGCGCCGAGGCGGCGGCTGACCACCGCCCCGGCCGCGATCGCGAGCCCGATCGAGACCGAGATCAGGAAGAACTGCAGCGTGCCGGCGAAGCCCACGGCGGCCGCGAGCGCCTCCTGGCCGAGCAGCGAGATGTAGAACAGGTTGACCGCGTCCACCAGGAACAGCGCCATCAGCCCGACCGCCCCGGTCGCGGTCATCACCGCGACGTGGCGCATGGTCGAGCCGGTCGTGAAGCGCGCCTCGGCCATGATCGCCCCTTTCCGCCGGGGGAGATGGGGCGACCCGGGACGAGGGGTAGCGCGGACGGGGGCGCTCCGCGCGGACCCGCCGAGCGTCCCGGACGACACGCCCGTCTCCTTCGAGCGATGCGGCGCGGGGCGGGGCGGGCGCCATGCCGCGCTCGCGCGCGTCGCGGCGAGACCCCTTCGCCCGGGGCGCTGCGGGAACACGGTTGGCGGCGCGAGCCGCCGCCTCGCCGCCGGCGGCGGACGACGCGGGAGGCGCCCGCGGCGCGACGCCTTCGGTCCGACGCGTCTCGGGTCAGCGGCGCCCGGCGGCCATCGGGGTCGCGGCGGCCGCGCCCCGCCGCCGGCTCAGGACAGCGACAGCGCGGCGGCGAGCGAGCCGCAGAGCGCGGCCACGAGCGTCATCTCGCGACCTGCGCCGCAGCCGAGCGCGAGCCCGGCCGGCAGCGCCGTGGCGAGCGGCAGCATGATCCAGACGATAGCATCGGGCGTCATAGGCCTGCTCCTCGTGGCGCGTCGGGCGGGTGCCGCCATCGAAGCGCGTCCTGGTCGACGTCTCGTCACCGGCTCAGATCCGTCCGGAGAGGGCCATGAAACCGAGCAACAGGAGCAGGTAGACGATCGCGCCGCGTCGCACGCCGAGCGCGAACAGCGTAAGGACGGGGATCGTGACCAAGTAGAGGTTCGGGTGACCCGGATCGAAGAACGCTTCGATCCAGGCGCCCTTGCCATAGGACGCCGCTTCCATTGCCTCTCCAATCGCACGGATAGGATGACGATCGAGAGTGGTATGTGACGGTTGCGGTCGAATTACGGCATAGTCGTGGCGGAACGGAGCAGCCTGTCTCGATTCAGAGCAATTGCAGGTCGCTCGCGCTCATGCGACCGTCGCGACCGGATTGGAGTTCGTAGCTGACCTTCTGGTTGTCCTGCAGCCCGGACAACCCTGCACGCTGAACGGCGGTAATGTGCACGAACACGTCCTTGCCGCCCTCGTCGGGAGCAATGAAGCCGTATCCCTTTTCGGTATTGAACCACTTGACGGTTCCGGTCGCCATGGTATTCGTCCTCGCCTGCGGCAGCATCGCCTTGTCTGCGCTCGATGCCGTCCAATGACGTCGCCCGGCGAGCCACGCACGACTGACCCGCCAGAAGACCTGGCCGACATGCCGAACTCGCGAGAGCCGGCTTTTTTCTGCTAACCCGAATCGCCCTCCCGTCTCAAGCGACGGGGGCGCCCTGCCGCGGTCGCTCGCCCCGCCGGCCGCGCCGCCTTACGGCGAGGGACGCACCGCCCCGCACAGCGTTGGCGCGAAGATCGGCATTTGCATGGCGGTTTTGCAGCATGGGGGGCTTTCCTTAACAGTTCGCTGACATTACCTCGGAGGTTCGGTGTCGCCGCGTTGCAACGCGCGCCCGAGCAGCCGAACGACATGAGACACTAGACTGGAGCCACGAGGATGCCTCGCGACCTTGACGAGATTGGCATGGCGAACGAGCAGGGCGCGCGTTGCCGCAAGCTGTTCGCCGCGGTCGTGCTGGCGGCGCTCGACGACGCCGTGAAGGAACAGAAGGAATCCGGCACGGGCGTGGAGTCGATCGCCGCCTGGGCGCGCACGCGCGACGGGCGGATGGTGCTCTCGAACGCCGGGCTCGATCTGTCCGAGCGCACCGTCGAGCTGCTAATGGACTTCGTGCGTCGCGGCATCCGTCCCGCCGCGGCCTGACGCTTCCTTCGGGGGTCTGATCCACGTCAAGGCGCCTACCGCGTCGGCAGGGTACGGGCAGGTCGAGCTTCCGGAGGACCGCCGATGACCCCCTTGGCCCCCTGCCTTGCCCGCCGCTGCCTCGACACCGACGACCTCGCTGCTCTGCGCGAGGCGACAGAGAGCGACCGGGTCGTGCTCGCCGCCTATCTCGATGCCGCGGAAGGCGCGACGACGGATCGCGTCTGCGCGCGGCTACGGGCGGATCTTCGCCTCGCGCGGGCACGGGGCGACGCCGCGCACGCCGCGCGTCTTCTGGCCGCCCTCGGCGCCTACCTCACCGAGCACGGCGTCAGCGCCTCCGGCTGCCCTGGGGGTGCGCGGCCCCTGAGGGAGCGCCCTTGACGGTGCTGGGCGGCGGATCACCTCGCCGGTTCCCCGACGAGGAAGCCCCATGCTCACACCGCGCGTCGCGCTCGCCGTTGTTCTCGCCGGTATGGCCGGCACGATCGCCAATTCGGTGGTGGTCGCGGTCGCGCTCGGGATCGAGGTAATACCGCTAACGATCTCGCCCGGGCGCAACCTCGTGGCCATCGCGGTCGCCTGCGCGCTGCCGATCCTGTTCCACCGCGTGGGCGGGATCGCGGCCTGGGTCGCGGGGCTCGCCTTCCTCACGGTGGTGCCCTCGGTGCTCGCGAAGCTGGTGTTCGGCGTCGGCGCGGCCTGGCCGTTCGTGCTGGCGGTCAACGGCGTCTACGCGATCGCCGCGACGGCGGTCTTCGTCGCCATCGCCGGGCCGGGACGCGCGGCGACCAAGATCTGAGCCGGCGCCCCGGCGCGGGACACCTCCCTTCCGCCCGACCGCTACGCCCTCGCTGCGCCCCGTGGCGCGGGACCGACCGCCCCGTCGGGCAGGCGGCGCAACGCGGCGCGCCCCGGCGCTAACCGGCGCGCGGCCGCGACGCGTCGCGCGGCGCGATACGGGGACGATCGTGACAGAGAACAGGATCACGGGGGGTCCGGACGGGCCATCGCCCGCGCTCGAAGGGAGCTTCGGCAGGGGCTTCTCCGCGGCGGACGCCTCCGCCACGCCCGGCGCGTCGTTCGCGCTCGACCCCGCGCCGCGACCGATCCCGGACGACGGTCCGGCGGGCGCCGGGTCGATGCCCGACATCGCCGGGATCGGGGCCATGGTCGAGTACGGGGCGCTCGCCTTCCTCGCGGTGCTGCTCGGCGTGCTCGTCGCCACCGGCCTCCTGGCGCTGCGCGCGCAGCGCCACTGGGCGCGCCTCGCCGCGCTCGCGCTCGAACACGGCCGCCCGCTCACCGATCTCGACGCGCCTCCGCTCGGCCTGCCCGAGGGCTCGGTGCGCGCGGGCCTCGCGATGCTCGTCGTCGTCGCCTCGCTCGCCGTCGTCGGCGGGGTAGCGGCGGCCAACCTCGCGGGCGGCCCCGACGTCGCGCCCCCGGAGCTGATCGCGACGCTGCTCGGCAGCGTGCTCGGCTTCTACTTCGGCGCGCGCACCTCGGGCGAGCGGCCTCGGCGGCCGGCCGACGCGCCACCGACACCCGTCGCCGGGCGGACCTCCGAGACGGCGCCCACCGGCATCCCCGCTCGGTCCGGACGGACGGCGCCGCCCGGTACGATCTCGACGGTCGAGCGCGTCGTGGAAAGCACCGCGCGCGTGCTCGCGGTCGCCGAGGCGGGCGGGGCGGCGCTGCCGCCCGAGCGCGGCGCGGGGCTGCGCCGGGCGACGGCGGTGGCGGGCGAGGCGCTCGGAGCGGCGCGCCGCCTGATGGGCGAAGGGCGCCCGGACGCGGCGCTCGCCGAGGCGCGCCTGGGCGAGGCGCGGGCGGACGCCGCGCTCGGCGGTCTGGTGGAGCGTGCGGTCGAAGGGCTCGGCGCGGCCGGCGTGGCGATCGGCACGGCGCTCCCGGCCGCCGGGCTCGCGCTCGGCGTGCTGCGCCTCGGCGCAGGGCTCGCGGGGGCGGGCTACGAACGCTGGCGCCACGCGATGCTCGGCGCGCCGCACGCGCCCGCCCTGTTCCCGCCCGAGGCCCTCTCGGCGCAGGAGACCTGGGCATTCGTCGGCCAGGTGCCGGTCCTCGCCCATGCGTTCCGTACCGAGCGCGCACGCGGCGACAACGCCTTCGCGAGCCGGCTACGCGACGCGATGCTGGCGGAGGGGGACATGGCCGCCGTCCTCGCAAGCGAGGACGGCACGGTCCGCGAGGGGGCGCCGGGCACGGCGCTGACGCCGGCCGCGCTCGCCGACGGAGCCGAGGGCTTCCGGAAGCTGGTGCGCGCCGACCGGCTGCGTCGCGACGCGGCGACGATCACCGGGGTCGACGCGGCCTCGATCCAGGGCGCGGTGGACGCGCTGCACGCACGGGCCGGCGAGGACGCCGGTGCGGCCGAGGCGCTCGGGCAGCTGCAGAAGCTGGTCCTGGCGCTCGACGCCGCGCGCGGGATCGACGCCGGGGCGGTCGCGACGCTGGTCGACGTCGCGCGCCGGGCGCTCGCGCCGGAGGGCGGGGCGTGAGGGCGCCGGTGCTGGTCCTCGCGGGTCTTACCGGCTGCGCGCCGGTGCTGCCCGACCTCGTCGCGCTCCAGCGCTCGGGCGATCACGCGGCGATCGTCGCGCGGGCGGACGAGGTGGAAGCGGTCTGTACCGACGACCCCGCGCCATGCGCGCAGGCGCGGGCGGTGCTCGGCCATGCCTGCCTCGCGCTGGCCCGTCGCGCCCCGGGCGAGGCGGCGCGGGCGTCGCTCGACTGCGCGGTGGAGGCGCTCGACGCCGCGCTCGCGGCCGGGCTGCCGCCCAGCGTCGGGGGCCGGGCGGTCGCGGTCTACGAGGCGAGCCGGCTCGACGCGCTGAACCGGCGGATCGGCCTCGCGCCGAGCGCTGGGGCCGCCGCCCCCGACGCTGCGGCGCTCGACCGGGCGGCGGCCGGCTTCGCGGCACGCTACCCGGCGGACTGGCGCGGGCCGTTCTACCGCGCGCTGGCGGCCTTGCAGCTGGGCGACTGCGCGGGGCTCGTTGCGGCGGCGGCCGGTCTCGGCGAGGTCGCCGGCGGGGCGGCGCGGATCGACGCCACGCGCCGCGCCCTCGCCGCCGCGCGCGCGGGCTGCGCCGGAGAGGGGAGCCGATGAGCGCCTATCGCCGTCTCCTGCGCTTTCGCCTGCCGCTGGTCGTCGGGCGCGACGTGGCGGCCGTGCAGGCGCGGCGCGCCGGGCGTGGCGCGCCGGGGCTCGCGGCCGACGGGGTCTACGGCCCGCGCACCGAAGCCGCGGTGCGCGCGTTCCAGGCCGCCCGCGGACTACACGTCGACGGCCTCGTCGGCGAGCGGACCTGGCACGCGCTGTTCGCCGTCGCGCCCGCGCCGGACCCGGACCTCGGGCCGCTGGTCGCCCGGCTCGACGGCTGGCGCGCGCGGCCGGGGAGCTGCCGCTGGCGGGTGACGCGGGCGGGCGTCGAGGTCGAAGGCGACCCGGCGCCGCTCCGGACCCCCGGCCGTCCCGTGACGGTGGGCCGGATCTGGCGCGCGCACGGCGCCGCCGTCGCCGACTGGGCCGAGCGGCTCGCGGTGCCGGCCGAGTTGATCCTGGCCACGATCGCGACCGAGAGCGGCGGGCGCGCCGACGCGCGGCGCGAGGAACCCGGCTTCACGTCGTGGCGGGCGACGCCGCACCGGATCTCGGTCGGGCTGATGCAGACGCTGGGCTCGACCGCGCGCGAGACGCTGGGGCGCGGCGACCTCGGCCCGGACTGGCTGGCGGTGGCGGAGAACTCGATCCGCGCTGGCACCGCCTACATCGCCCGCCAGCGCGACCTGACCGGCTTCGACCCGGTGCTGGTCGCCTGCGCCTACAACGCGGGCGGGCTCTATCCCCAGCACGGGGCGGCGAACCGCTGGAAGCTGCGCCAGTACCCGATCGGCACGGGCCGCCACGCCGACCGCTTCGCGGCGTGGTTCGGCGACGCGCTGGCGGTGCTCGCCGCGGCGGAGGCGGCCGGCGAGGCGGTGCCGGGGTGCAGCCTCCACCGGCTCCTGCCCTAAGGGCGTCTCGGCGCTTTACCCCCGCCCCGGCCGGGCGCAGGCTGGGGCGATCGCTGCCCGGAGGTGCCCCCGATGATGCTGGAACGCCACGCCCTGCCCGTCGCCCGCATCCGCGTGCCCGCCAAGCGCGCCCGCACGCTGGAGCCCGACAAGGTCGCCGCCATCGCCGAGGACTGGATGGAGAACGGGCAGAAGACCCCGATCCGCTGCCGCGTCGACCCGAAGGCGCCGGGCGAGTTCATCCTGATCGAGGGCTATCACCGGCTGGAGGCGGCGCGGGCGCTCGGGGAGGAGACGATTTTGGGGTTTCTGGTGCGGGCGCGGGTGCATTGACGCGGGAAGCGGACCCGCGACGCGCTCCCGGGACGGAGGCGCCGACGCCTACCGAGCGGCGGGCCTTCGTCGAGCATCTGCTCGCCATCCCGCCGACGACCGGGGAAGGAAGGGGAGAGACGCCGCGCGCCACAGTCCGGCCGCGCGACGTCGCATGGTAAGTTCGTAGCTTACGTGCAAAGCGCCCTACGAAGATTCCCTCAATCGAGGCACTGATAGTCAGTATGGACGTTGGCGCGGATGCACCCATA
Organism: Paracoccaceae bacterium; assembly: GCA_050330995.1. Taxonomy (GTDB): domain Bacteria; phylum Pseudomonadota; class Alphaproteobacteria; order Rhodobacterales; family Rhodobacteraceae; genus Thermohalobaculum. The sequence goes on along the minus strand of JBHJHI010000029.1, from coordinate 6,445 downwards.
GGCATTTGCGGCAACGCACTCTTGGACCTGACCGCCGAACGCCTGTGCGTGGCTGTAGCCCCACGCCTGGCAGCGTTGAGAGGCCGAGCGCTGCGCTGTTGTCCAATCCACCTGCGGCCGCTCAAATCCACCCGTCTGGAAGCTCATCCGCACCATCCCATCCGACTTGCTTCCGCTAGTGGCGACTGGCGTCTTATGCGTCGTGCAAGCAGCAACGGCAGCAAGTGCGACGAGCACGACGATCTTCTTCAGCATGAAAGTTTCTCCAAAGATACAACCGCGGATAGTAACGATAGAGGCTGGACTGCGCCTCGTTCGTTACCAATCGGTAAATCATGGAAAAACTCGGCATGGATATGGCGCTATCGATGGCTGCACATACGCATGAGTTAACGGTGCCGACCGGCTGCTGGCGTTCACGCCGGCGGCGGCGCAGCTCTGGGGGCGGCTCTCGGCCGAGATCGGCCACGACGGGGCGGACTTGCAGATCGCCGCGAGGGCGCTGGAACGGGATTTGACAGTGGTCACGGGGAACGGGCGGCATTTTGGGCCGACGGGGGTGCGGGTGTTGGATGCGGGCGAGTTGGGGTGAGGTAGTGGGATGGGATTCACCCCACCGTCGGTTCAGGAGGATGATGGGATGAACCCCGCTCTATGTTCGCTGCCTCAACACTTCGCACACATACTCCGGGAAAGATAGAGCTCTCCTCTTTCCACTCTTTACTTCTTTTTGAAATCGGTCGACAAGGTCATGCATGGCTCGATCTCGAAGAACACCCGCTCCAGTGCCTGTATCATCGTATTTCATATTTGTTCTGTATTTTATAAATGAGAGAGTGATATTGAATTCTGTAGATCTTTTCCCACTAAGAACAATAGTGGTTCCCTTTGGCATTTCATTATCCTTCATTCTTCTGTATCTTTCAATGCCATTGGCCTCACTAATCATAACAAATTCATCAGTCCGCCAACGATCTCTTGAATGCAGTTCTGAAATTAAATCCAATTCATTCCTGCTAAAGGGAATGTCCTTAGAGAAATAGAAGTTTACAAGGGAGTTACAGGCTGAGAGCATATTCAAGTTCCTTATGTCTCCCTGTCGGTTTACCCTAATATCGCCTCCTTTGTTTCCGGGTAGTTTATAGATGCCTGAGTCGAACAATAGTAAAGCACTGTCTGGACTTAACGGAAAATAGATAATAATTCCTGCACTTTGCAGTCCAATAGAATCAGGTAGCTTGCCCTGTCTACCAGCTTTATTGTATATAACTACAGGATTGTCTGAAGTTATGAGCCTATGTCCTCCTTTGAATCTTAGCATCCGCCAATCTAAATCATATATAGATGGATATATTTGGAAGGCAATAAGAATATTTTCTACAGCGTTTAATCCACCCGTTGGAAATAGATCCTCAGTCTTGTGGGGAGATTTTTCAATATGAGCATTTATTCCTTGTTCAAATCGTCTCAGATCTTCAAGCGCAGATGCTGTACGCCGCTCTTGCAACACAAGGAATACCAGAAGGAATAGCCGATCCTCTACGGACAGACATCCTAGACCTAGCGACTCCATCCTTCTGATAATCTTCGAAACCACACCCTCAAAAGAGGAGAGCGCCTCTTCCACACCTCCTTGACCATAAAAAAAATCCTTGCTGCACTGATTCTTTATAGGAGCTCTATGGATCACCTTTCTACCCCTAATATTATAAAGACGAATAGCTTTCCTATTTTCGTCTTCTGAAAAATTCCTTAGATAGAACTGTGGTACGAAATGTTGATTCTTAAGAGAAGTCACTATCCATCCATCTTCAGCGCATTAATAAACGCCTCTTGCGGAATCTCCACCCGCCCGAACTGCCGCATCTTCTTCTTCCCGGCCTTCTGCTTCTCCAGCAGCTTCCGCTTCCGCGTCACGTCCCCGCCATAGCACTTCGCCGTCACGTCCTTGCGTAGCGCCGAGATCGTCTCGCGCGCGATCACCCGCCCGCCGAGCGCCGCCTGGATCGGCACCTTGAACATGTGCTGGGGGATCAGCTCCTTCAGCTTCTCGCACATCTGGCGGCCGCGGCTCTCGGCCTTCTCGCGGTGGACGATGGTGGCGAGCGCGTCGACCGGCTCCTCGTTCACCAAAATCTGCATCTTCACCAGATTGCCGGCGTCGTAGCCGTCCGTCTGGTAGTCGAAGCTCGCGTAACCCTTGGTCACCGACTTGAGGCGATCGTAGAAGTCGAACACCACCTCGTTCAGCGGCAGGCGGTAGACCACCAGCGGGCGGCTACCCGCGTACTGCATGTCCTGCTGCACGCCGCGCCGCTCCTGGCAGAGCTTCAGGACATCGCCCAGGAACTCGTCGGGCACCATGATGGTGGCCTTGATCCACGGCTCCTCGATGCGCTCGATCTTCATGACCTCGGGCATGTCGGCGGGGTTGTGCAGCTCGTGGTAGCCGCCGTCGGTGGTGTAGATCGAGTAGACCACCGAGGGCGCGGTGGTGATCAGCTCGATCTGCCACTCGCGCTCCAGCCGGTCGCGCACGACCTCCAGGTGCAGAAGCCCGAGGAAGCCGCAGCGGAAGCCGAAGCCGAGGGCGGCCGAGGTCTCCATCTCGTAGGTGAAGGAGGCGTCGTTCAGCGCCAGCTTCTCGATGGCGTCGCGCAAGCTCTCGAAGTCGTTGGCATCGACCGGGAACAGCCCGCAGAACACCACCGGGATCGAGGGCTTGAACCCCGGCAGCGCCTGCGCGCAGGGCTTCTTCTGATGCGTGATGGTGTCGCCGACGCGGGTGTCGCGCACCTGCTTGATCGAGGCGATCAGGAACCCGATCTCACCGGGGCCGAGCACGTCGGACGCCGCCATCGCGGGCGTGAAGATGCCGACGCGGTCGACGCCGTAGCGCGCCCCGGTCTGCATCATCAGGATGTCGTCGCCCTTCCTCAGATAGCCGTCGATCACCCGCACCAGCACCACGACGCCGAGGTACTGGTCGTAGTAGCTGGCGACCAGCATCGCCTTCAGCGGCGCGTCCGGGTCGCCCTCGGGCGCGGGCAGGCGCTGGACGATGGCCTCCAGCACCTCGTCGATGCCGACGCCGGTCTTGGCCGAGATCATCACCGCGTCCTGCGCGTCGATGCCGATCACGTCCTCGATCTGCTCGACGATGCGCTCGGGCTCGGCCGCGGGCAGGTCGATCTTGTTGAGGACGGGGACGATCTCGTGCTCGGCGTCGATCGCCTGGTAGACGTTGGCGAGGGTCTGGGCCTCGACCCCCTGGGAGGCGTCGACCACCAGAAGCGAGCCCTCGACCGCCTGCATCGAGCGGCTGACCTCGTAGGCGAAGTCGACGTGGCCCGGCGTGTCGATCAGGTTGAGCAGGTATTCGCGCCCGTCGCGCGCCTTGTACACCAGCCGCACCGTCTGCGCCTTGATGGTGATGCCGCGCTCGCGCTCGATGTCCATGGTATCGAGGAGCTGCGCCTTCATCTCGCGCTCGGTCACGGTGTTGGTCGACTGGATCAGACGATCCGCGAGCGTCGACTTGCCATGGTCGATGTGCGCGACGATGGAAAAGTTGCGGATATGCGACTGCCTGCTCATGGCTCGGGTTGTGGGGTCGGCCGCGGGCGGCGTCAAGCGAGCGCGACGTCGCGTGCGGCGGGCGCGCGGCCGCACCCTCCCGCCCGCGGGACCGCCGGGGCGACAGGTCCTCCATGACGCGGACGCGCGGAGGGGTTAGCGTCGCCGCCGACGCCCGCGCACGCCATCGAGGAAGCGAGACCATGAGCGAGACCAGAGCGATCGAGGCGAACGGGGTGCTCCACCGGGTGCGCCTCGACGAGGCGGACGGGAGTCCGGCGGTGGTGTTCTCCAACTCGCTCGGCACCGATCTCACCACCTGGGACGCGGTGGTGGCCCGCCTGCCGCGCGACTTCCGCGTCGTGCGCTACGACACCCGCGGGCACGGGCTGAGCGCCCTGCCGCCGGGACCGTGGCGGATCGAGGACTGCGCCGACGACCTGGCCGGCATCCTCGACGCGCTCGGCATCGAGGGGGCCACGGTGGTCGGGCTCTCGGTCGGCGGGCTGATCGCGCAGGCGCTCGCCGCGCGCCGGCCCGATCTCGCCTCGCGCCTCGTGCTGATGGACACCGCCGCCCGGATCGGCACGGACGATCTCTGGAACACGCGCATCGAGACGGTCGAGAGCAAGGGCATCGAGGCGATCGCCGACGGCGTGATCGAGCGCTGGTTCGGCCCGCGCTACCGCGCCGAGGCGGCGGAGCTCGGGCTCTGGCGCGCGATGCTCACGCGTACCCCGGCGGCCGGCTACGCCCGGCTCTCGGCCGCGATCCGCGACGCCGACCTGACCGAGAGCACGCGCGGGCTGCGGCTGCCGGTGCTGGCGATGGCGGGCTCGGAGGACGGCGCGACGCCGCCCGATCTGGTCGAGGCCACGGCCGCGCTGGTCGAGGGCGCGCGCTTCGAGCGCCTCGACGGCGCGGGGCACCTGCCCTGCATCGACGCGCCGGACACGACCGCGCGCCTGATCGCGGACTTCGCCGCCGGAGGGTAGCGGATCGACCGGGTCGCCCCAGGAAGAGACCGCCCCCCGGCGAACCCTCGAAGCGCGGACCCGCCACCGGGCCGTTCGTCCTGCCCACCCGGACCGCTCGGCCGTCGCGAAACCGCGCGGAGACGGCAGGCCGGGGCGCCGGACCCGATCCGATCGGGCCGGGCGACCGCCGCGACCCGGATCGTTCGCCCGACCGGAGCGCCTCCCCGGCAGTGGCGGGGCGGCTTGCGCCCGCGCCCGGTTCGCGCGACCTCGCGGGGCATGACCCTGCCGCCGCTCCCCGTCGACGAGGCCCTGCCCGCGCTGCTCGCCGCCCTCGACGCCGGTCCCTCGGCCGTGCTCGCCGCGCCGCCGGGGGCGGGCAAGACGACGCGCGTGCCGCCCGCGCTCGCTGCGGCGCCCTGGGCGGCACACGGGCGGATCGTCATGCTGGAGCCCCGCCGCGTCGCCGCGCGGGCGGCGGCCGAGCGCATCGCCGAGGAGGCGGGCGAGCGGGTCGGCGGCGCGGTCGGCTACCGCATGCGCGGCGAGACGCGGGTCTCGCGGACGACGCGCATCGAGGTGGTGACCGAGGGCGTGCTGACGCGGATGCTCCAGGCCGACCCCGCGCTGGAAGGCGTCGCGGCAGTGGTGTTCGACGAGGTCCACGAGCGCTCGCTCCAAGGCGATCTCGGCCTCGCGCTCGCGCTGGAGGCGCAAGGGGCGTTGCGTCCCGACCTGCGGCTCGTCGCCATGTCGGCGACGCTCGACACCGCGCGCTTCTCGCGCCTGATGGGCGAGGCGCCGGTGATCGAGAGCGCGGGGCGGCTGCACCCGGTCGAGACGGTGCATCTCGACCGCCCCCTGATCCCGCCGCGCTCGCGGACGCGCTTCGAGGCGGCGGTCGCGGAGCGGGTGGCGGCGGCGCTCGCCGCCCATGCGGGCGACGCGCTCGTGTTCCTACCGGGCGTGGGCGAGATCCACCGCACCGCCCAGGCGCTCGCCGCGCTAGTGCCGGGGGTCGCGGTGGTTCCCCTCCACGGCACACTGTCCTTCCCCGCCCAGCGCGCCGCGCTCGCGGCCGATCCCGGCGAGCGGCGGCGCGTCGTGCTCGCCACGTCCATCGCCGAGACCTCGCTCACCGTCGAGGGCGTGCGCCTCGTAGTCGACGCCGGGCGCGCGCGGCGCTCGGAGGTCGACCCCGCCACCGGCCTCGGCCGGCTCGTGACCCGCCCCGTCAGCCGCGCCGAGGCCGACCAGCGCCGCGGCCGCGCCGGGCGGCTCGGACCGGGGGTCTGCGTCCGGCTCTGGACCAAGGGCGAGGAGGGCGCGCTGCCGGCGGAGGCCCCGGCCGAGATCCTGACCGCCGACCTCGCGGGGCTCGCGCTCGAACTCGCGGTCTGGGGCGTCGAGGACGCGAGCGCCCTGCCCTTCCTCGATCCGCCGCCCGGACCCGCGCTCGCCGAGGCGCGCGCGCTGCTCGCCCGGCTCGGCGCGCTGGACGCGGCGGGCGGCGCGACCGCGCACGGCAGAGCCTTGGCGCGCTTTCCCGCGCACCCGCGCCTCGCGCAGATGGTGCTGAGCGCCGCCGCGGAGGGCCGGGGACGCCTCGCCGCCCGCCTCGCCGCGCTCGCCGAGGGGCGCGACCCGAGCGGGCACACGGACGTCGCCCGCGCGCTCGACGCGCTGGCCGACCGCAAGCGCGCCGCGCGCGAGGGCGCCGACCGGGGGGCGCTGGAGCGGATCGAGACCGAGGCCCGCCGCCTCGCCGCCGCGGGCCGGGCGGCCCCCCGCGCGCCCGTGCCGGCCCCCGGGGCCGGCGCCAGGCAGGCGCAAGCCATACCCCGCCCCCTCGGCCGCGAGGCCCTCGCAGAGCGCCCGCGCCAGCACGTCGG
>JBHJHI010000028.1:0-27708 GCA_050330995.1 Paracoccaceae bacterium | reverse complement strand
CGGCGCGGGGATGGCGCGGACCTCGTTGGCCGGGTCCTCCAGCATCTTGGCGAAGATCTTGAAGCCCGAGCCGCGGAAGTGCTCGGAGACCACCTGCATCTCGATCGGGTTGCGCAGATCGGGCTTGTCCGAGCCGTACTTCAGCATCGCCTCGCGGTAGGGGATGCGCACGAAGCGGGAGCGCTCGGCGAGCGGCGCCGACGTGTCGATCCCGACGCCCTTCGCGGCGATCGGCCAGGGCCGCTCGCGCCCGTAGCCGGCGAAGGCGGCGAAGGTCTCGGCCAGCACCGGCTCGATCGCGTCGAACACGTCGTCCTGGGTGACGAAGCTCATCTCGACGTCGAGCTGGTAGAACTCACCGGGGCTACGGTCCGCGCGCGGGTCCTCGTCGCGAAAGCAGGGCGCGATCTGGAAGTAGCGATCGAAGCCAGCGACCATGCAGAGCTGCTTGAACTGCTGCGGCGCCTGCGGCAGCGCGTAGAACTTGCCCTTGTGCAGCCGCGAGGGCACCAGGAAGTCGCGTGCGCCCTCGGGCGAGGAGGCGGTCAGGATCGGCGTCTGGAATTCCATGAAGCCCGCCTCGGTCATGCGCCGGCGCAGCGTGGCGATGACCTCCGAGCGCAGCACGATGTTGCGGTGCAGCCGCTCGCGGCGGAGGTCGAGGAAGCGGTACTTGAGACGGGTGTCCTCGGGGTAGTCGATCTCGCCGAACACCGGCAGCGGCAGCTCGGCCGCTTCGGACAGCACCTCGACCGCCTTGGCGTAGACCTCGACGTCGCCGGTCTCGAGCCGCGGGTTGCGCAGGCTCTCGTCGCGCGCCTTCACCGCGCCGTCGAGGCGCACCACCCATTCCGAGCGCAGCCGCTCGGCCTCGCCGAAGGCGGGGCTGTCGGGGTCGGCCACCACCTGCGTGATGCCGTAGTGGTCGCGCAGGTCGATGAACAGCAGCCCGCCGTGGTCGCGGACGCGATGCACCCAGCCCGAGAGCCGCACGTCCCGGCCGACGTCGTCCATGCGCAGGGCGGCGCAGGTGTGGCTGCGGTAGGGGTGCATGGGGCTCGCTCCGGCGGCTACCAGTGTAGGCGGCGCACCCGGGCGCGCCGCGCCGCGCATCGGGCATGGCCCGCCCGTCGTGTCAACCCGCCCGGCCAGGGCGTCAGTTCACCGCGCCCGAGTAGAAGTAGATCCCGAGCCCGGAGGTGAACACCGCCATGCCGCCCATCGCGTGCAGCGCCCAGGCGAGCGGGAACGAGCGGGTGCGCCAGTAGGCCCAGCCGATCACCGTGCCGGCGACGAAGCTGAGCGTCACCGCGATCCAGTTCTCGTAGAACAGATGCCCCCAGCCGAAGGCCAGGGCGTTGGCCACGACCAGCCGCCGCCCGTCGCCGAACAGCGGCCCGTAGCGGCGGAAGAACAGCCCGCGATAGATCAGCTCCTGCGGCAGGGCCGAGAAGATCGGGTAGAGCGCCATGATCCCGAGCCAGAGGAGCGGCAGCCGCAGCGGCAGCGAGAGCAGCCCCTCGGGGCGCAGCATCAGCACGAGGGCGAGGCAGCCCGCGGCGGCGAAGAGGCCGAAGCCCGCGAGCCAGCGCCAGTGCGCGAGGAACCCGCCCTCCAGGAGCGAGCGCCAGCGAAAGCCCGGCGTCAGGTGCAAGAGCACCGCCGCCACCGCCGTCAGCGTCAGCAGCACCGGGAACAGGTCGGTCGGCTCGAAGGCCAGGATCATCACGAGCGGCGCGCCGGCGAACAGCACGACGCATTCGGCCCAGAGGCGCAGGCGCTCGGGGCGGGCGGGCAGGGCGGCGTCGGTCATGGGGCGCTCGTCGGGATCGGTCGCGGAGGGTGGTCGCGGCACGACCCGCAGGATGCGCGCGCCTTCCGGAAAGGGTAGCCCCCGACCTCCCGGGGGGAGAGAGGCCGGGGGCGCGCCGGCGGGGGGAACCGGCGTCTCTGGGTGCCGCGCCGCGGCGTCTCAGCCGGTCGCGGGCACGAGCTGGATCTCGACCCGGCGGTTCTCTGCGCGTCCCTCCGGGGTGGCGTTGGTGGCGACCGGATCGTCCTGGCCGGCGCCGTAGGTGGCGATCCGACCCTCGCTCACGCCCTGTCGCATCAAAGCACCGGCCACACTACGCGCGCGCCGCTCCGAAAGTTCCCTGTTGTAAGCGGCCGAGCCGGTCGAATCGGTATGGCCGATCACGTCGACGTAGGAGCGCGGGTCGCGGTTGAGGCTGCGGCCCATGTCGGCGAGCACGCCGCGGAAGGCGGGGTCGATCGAGGCGCTGTCGGTGGCGAAGGTGATCGCCTCGGGCAGCGTGACCTGGATCGCGTCGCCCTCGCGCTCGACGATGGCGCCGGTGCCGGCGAGGTCCTCGCGCAGCATCCGCTCCTGGCGGTCGAGATACTGCCCGACCGCGCCGCCGGCGAGCAGGCCGATGCCCGCGCCCACGAGCGCGTTGCGCCGGTCGTTGCCGCCGACGAGCGTGCCGAGCGCCGCGCCCGCCGCCGCGCCGGTGCCCGCGCCGATGGCGGTGCGGCGGTTGTCCTGCACGGTGGCGCAGGCGGCGAGGGCGAGGATGGCGACGAGGGCGGTGAGGCGTTTTGTCATGGGGGTCCCTGATCGGATCGTGCGTTTCAACGAACGCGCCGCCGCCGGGTTCCGGCGCGCCGTCTTCAGCCGGCCCCGACGCGCGCGCGCAGCGGCTCCCAGTCCTCGCGCAGGCGGCGATGCGCGGCGCGCTCGCTGTCGAAGATCGTGAGGCCCTCGGCGGCGAGGTCGGCATAGGCCGTGCGCTCGGGCAGGCGCGCGGCGACGGGGCGGTCGAGCTCGGCGGCGAGCGTGTCGACCGCGCGGCTCGCCTTCGCGCCCGCGCGCACGCGGTTGGCGATCAGGTGCAGCGAGACCTTGCCCTTGCGCACGCGCTTGATGTCCTCCACGTCCTCGATGAAGCGCGCGGTCGAGGCGCGGTCGAACAGTCCCGGCTGGAACGGGGTCAGCACCGCCTGCGCCTCGGCGACCAGGTCCTCGGCGCGCGAGCCCCTGAGCGCGCCCGGCGCGTCGATCACCAGCCAGTCGAGCTTCTTCGGGTGATCGCCGATCCGGCCGGCCTTGTCCCAGGCGAGGCCACGGATCGCGCTCGCGGACGCGGGACGCAGCGCGAGCCAGCCGAGCGCGCTCTGCTGCGCGTCGGCGTCCGCGAGGGCGACGCGCGCGCCGTCCCCGGCCAGCATCGCCGCGAGCGTCACCGAGACCATGGTCTTGCCAACGCCGCCCTTGCGGTTGGCCACGAGAACGGTGCGCATCCTGTCTCCCCCGGAGCGGCCATGGCGTGCGGGCGGCGAAGGCGGCAAGATCGCCGCGCCCGCCCCCTTTTTCGCGTCTCGCGTGCGATCACCGCGACCCTCAAACAAACCCGCGACAGCGACGTCAAGCTGACTTATTCCGGACCAGATGAAACTAATCACCGACACCGAGACGCTCGCCGCGCTCTGCGCCGCCTTCGCCCGCCGCCCCTATGTCTGCGTGGACACCGAGTTCATGCGCGAGCGGACCTACTACGCCCAGCTCTGCCTCGTGCAGCTCGCCGTGGGCGGCGACGACGGCCCCGACGCCGGCGAGGCGGCGATCGTCGACCCGCTGGCGCCGGGGATCGACCTCGCGCCGCTCTACGCGCTGCTCGCCGAGCCGGGCGTGACCAAGGTGTTCCACGCCGCGCGACAGGACGTGGAGATCTTCCATCACGAAGGCGACGTGATCCCCGCGCCGCTGTTCGACACCCAGGTCGCGGCCATGGTGCTCGGCTTCGGCGACCAGGTCGGCTACGAGACGCTGGTGCGCAAGGTGGCGCGGGTCGAGCTCGACAAGTCCTCGCGGGTGACCGACTGGGCGCGCCGCCCGCTGTCGGAGCGCCAGCTCGACTACGCGATCGGCGACGTCACCCACCTGCGGCGGATCTACGAGACGCTGTCGGCGCGGCTGGAGCGCTCGGGCCGGGCGGGCTGGCTCGCCGAGGAGCTGGCGACGCTGAACGACCCGGCCACCTACCGCAACGACCCGGCCGAGGCGTGGCGGCGCGTCAAGGCGCGCACCGCCAACGCCGAGGCGCTGAGCGTGGTGCGCGAGCTGGCGCGCTGGCGCGAGGAGACCGCGCAGGCGCGCGACGTGCCGCGCTCGCGCCTGCTGAAGGACGACGCGCTGGCCGAGATCGCCGCGGCCAAGCCGCGCGACGCGGAGGCGCTCTCGAAGCTGCGGATGCTCCAGCGCGAGGGGCGCAAGCCCGAGACGGCCGAGGAGATCCTGGCCGCCGTCGCCCGCGGCCTCGCCGTGCCGGCCTCCGAGCGCCCCCGCCCGGACGTGCCCCCGCGCCGGCGGGAAGGCTCGGGCGCGGTCGCCGATCTCCTGCGCGTGTTCCTGAAGGCGCGCTCGGACACGCTCGGCATCGCGCCGAAGCTGCTCGCCTCCTCGGCCGATCTCGAAGCCCTCGCCGGCGAGGACGACCCGGACGTGCCCGCGCTGCACGGCTGGCGCTACGACGCCTTCGGCCGCGACGCGGAGCGTCTGCGCGACGGGCGGCTCGCGCTGCGCGCGGGGCCCAAGGGGGTCGAGGTGATCGAGACCGGCGGGGACGAGGGCGCGGCGTGAGCCGGCGCACGGGCCCGCGTCGTCAGCCGCGTCCCAGGCCCTCGATCGCCATCGCCAGCCGGACGAGGTCGGCGGCGTAGAAGCCGGCGGCGTTGAGGCAGTTGGTCTCCAGCAGCCTGAGCCCGTCCTCGGTGCGGCAGACGTCGAGCACGTAGGCCCGCGCGTGGCCGGGGGCGAGATCGACCATCCGGCTCGCGAAGGCGAGCGCGTCGTCGTCGATCTCGGGGCGATAGACCACGCGGGCGCCCTCGCGGTAGAGCGACCAGGTCACGATCCGCCCGTCCACCGCCCAGAGCCGCCATTCGCGCAGGATGCGGACCGGCTCGGCCAGCATCATCGCCGTGTCGTGGCGCAGCGCCCCGTCCGGGATCTCGGCGTCGTCGAGGGCGAGCACTTTCCCGGCCATGGCGGCGATCTCGCCCGACGTCATCACCCGCCCGGCCATCTCCTTGCCGTCCTCGCGCGGGCGCACGAACCAGCGCCGGCCGTCGTCGGCGAGACGGGCCGGCAGGTCGCGAAGCGCGAGGAACAGCGCGTCGGGGCCATTCAGGAGATACGGCCGCCACGCCGGCTCGTCGACGAAGGGCGCGAGGCGGAACACGCCGGGCCGGAGCCCCTTCGCCTCGGCGTAGCGCCAGAGCGAGTACGAGCCGAACAGCACCACCGCGTCACCGTCGGCGACGACCGGCTCGGGGACCAGCGCGCCGACGAAGGGCACCACCTTGTGCAGCGAATAGGCGAGGCCGAGGCGGTCGAGCGCCCTGGCGAGCGCGCGGGTGTCCTCGAAGTCCTGGAGGATCCACTGCACGGGCGGCGCGTCCTCCCTCAGAACGCGATCTGGCTCGCGTTCCCGGCCGAGAACACGCGCAGGCCGCGCGTGCCGCGCAGGGCCTCGGCGTCGATCAGCCGGTCGGCGCGCAGCCGCCGCACCGTCTGCGAGCCCCGGCCGAGCGCGAAGCCCGGATCGGGCGGGCGCGCGAGGAAGTCGTACTCGACGAAGCCGTCCGCGCCGGGGCGCCCCTCGCGGCGCGGCGCCAGCACCGGCGCGCCGTAGCCCGCGCCCGGCGCCTCGCCGAAGGCGGTCAGCACGAAGCCGTCGCGGGTGCGCCCGATCTCGCGGCGCGCGATCGAGGCGACCGGCTCGGTGCGCGCGCGCGCGGTGTCGCCGGCGGTCTCGACCGGCGCCGCTTCCTCCTCGCCGTCCCCGAACAGCGAGCAGCCCGCGAGGGGTACGATCAGGGCGAGCACGAGGACGGATCGGCGCACGGCGGGACCTCACGGATGGGAAACGAGCCGGGCGGTCTCACCATATCGCGCGCCGCGGGGGAAGGGGCGTGCGCCTCTCCGGCACGGGCGCCGGGGACGCCGCCTCGCGGCCGGCGGGAGCGCTTTCCCCCGACGCCGTCGTCGGGGCGGGGCGACCCGTCGTCGGATGGACGCACGCGGGGCCGGCCGCTAAGCCGATGCCCGAGCACAGGGAGGGTCCCATGACCGACGCGACCGCCGAGAGCTTCGACGAGATCGCCGAGAACTTCGCGCTCTTCGACGACTGGGAGGATCGCTACCGCTACGTGATCGACCTCGGGCGGCAGATGGAGCCGCTGCCGGAGGCCGAGCGCGTCGACGCCCACAAGGTCGAGGGCTGCGCGAGCCAGGTCTGGCTCGTGCCCGCGGTCGAAGGCGAGGGCGAGGGGCGCCGGCTGCACTTCCGCGGCGACAGCGACGCGATGATCGTGCGCGGGCTGATCGCGCTCCTGAAGGCGCTCTACTCGGGGCGCACGCTCGCCGAGATCCGCGCGATCGACGCGCAGGCCGAACTCGACCGCCTGGGCTTCGGACAGGCCCTCTCGGCGCAGCGCTCGAACGGGCTGAAGGCGATGATCCGCCGCCTCGACGGCCTGGCCGGCGCGGGCTGAACGCGTCGCCTTCGCATCCCCGGACCTCGCACTGGCGGGCGCGACCGGGCCGGGCGGCGGGGCAGCCTCCGCCGACCGATGGGAGGGGGACAGATCACGGCCGACGCGCCGAGCGCGCTTCTCGACGGGCGCGACGCGGTCCTGCTCGATGGCGCGACGGGCACCACCCCGTCCGCCACGGGGCCGGAGGCCGGCGAGGCGCCGGAGCCGTGGAACGAGGCGCATCCCGATCGGGGACGCCGGCCGTAGGACGGCTTCGTGGGCGCCGGCTCCGACCCGATCCCGAGCAACGGCTTCGGCGCCAAGCGCCACCGCCTCGCGCTGCACGACGCCGGGAGGCGGGTCGAGCGGCTGAACGAGGCCGCCGCCCGGACCGCGCGCGGTCTCCGGGGCCGCGGCCCTCGAAGGCGCGCCGTTCTGCGCCACGCTCGGCTTCGACACCGCCGGGCGCACCATGACGAGGGTGACGGCAGACGGCTGACACCGCCTCGCGCGCGATGCCGGCGCCGCGCCGTTCGCACAGGAGCGGGTGATCAGAGGAGGTTCCAGAGCTCGGCATCCCCGGCGAGCGGCCCGGCGGCTCCGGCACCGGCCAGGTCGAGGCCTTCCTGCACGATCACCGTCTCGATCCCGATCGCCACGAGACCGATCGAGGCGAGGATCAGGATCGGAGCGGGCTCCGCGACATCGAGGTCGGCGGCGGTCTCCGGCGTCACCCGCAAGACCAGCGTGTCGGCGCCGCGACCGCCGATGACGATGTCGCGCTCGGCCTCGTCGCGTCCGAACAGGGCGGCCTCGGTGAAGACGATCACGTCGTCGCCAGCGCCGCCGAGGAGGATGTCCGAGCCCGCCCCGTCGATCAGCAGATCGTGCCCCCGACCGCCCGCGACGAGATCGTCGCCCGCGCCGTCCGCGAGGAGATCGCGTCCCCCGCCGCCGAAGATCCTGTCCGAGCCGCCGCCGCCGTTGAGGAGGTCGTCGCCCCGGCCGCCCCGCACGACGTCGTCGCCGAGGCCGGCCAGGGCGGTGTCGTCGCCGCGGCCGAGGGCGACGACGTCGTCGCCGGCGCCGCCGAGGACCAGATCGGCCCGCCCCGTGCCCTCGATCCTGTCGTCGGCCTCGCCCGCGACGACCGTCTCCGAAGTCAGGCTCGCCGCCTCGAAGGCGGCGATGATGCCGTGCGCGGCCGTGGTGTAGTGCACGACGTCGAAGTAGAGGATCTGGTCGAGAGGCACGTCGGCCAGTTCGGGCCGCGGCGGCACCGCGCCGAGATCGCCCGGGAACAGGAAGGACGCCTCGGTCTCGCGGAAGCCGTGGCTCGCGCCGTCGGCGACCAGTTCGGCGACGATCGCGTTCAGATCGACGAGCCTCGCGTCCACGCCGCCCGCGCGGAATGCGGCGACGCCCTCGGCCAGCACGGTGTTCTGCATGCCGACGACGAGATCGGCGAGCTGGAGGAAGCCGGGGCCGAGCGCCTCGCCGAGCGGCGCCGGCGCGGGCTGCGAGGTCTGGAGCACGACCGTGCCGACGCCCGCCTCGACCAGCGTCGCCGCGCGCGCGCGCAGGGCCTCGCCGAGCGAGACGCCGAAGGCGATCGCCGCGTCCGCGAGGGCGGCCGGGTCGGCGGGCGGCACGAAGGTCTCCAGATCGCCGCCGCCGCCCTGCAGAAACGCCGTCGTGCGACCGAGATCGGCCGGGCGGTCGGGATCGGCGAGGAAGCGCTCGATCTGGGCGGCGACGTCGATGCGCTCGTCGAGGACGGCCCGCGGCGTGTCCCCGCGGATCGGCGCCGAGATGTCGCCGGCGAGCGCGGCCCCGAAGGTGATCTCGCCCAGCACCGTCGCGCTGCCGAAGGCGAGGTTGAACGCCTCGCTACTCTCGATGCCGAGCAGACCCGGCAGCAGGTCGGCATAGACGGGACCGTTCGAGAACCGGCCCGCATAGCCGAGGGCGTCGAGCGTCGGCACCAGGTCGGTCACTTGGCCGAGGGCGTCGAAGTACGGGCCGCCGTCGCTCGTGCTGTCGCCGAAGAAGACCAGCGCTCCCGAAGGCGATGCGCTCGGATCGTCGCCGTGCCGTGGGAGGGAGACGAGCCCCGGCGCCGGAAGACCGACGCCGGGATCGCGGGGAGCGGGACCGCCGTGCCGGTCGAGCGTCGTCGCGATGAGAACATCGTGCATGGTCGACGGTCCTTCTCTCCGGATGCGGGACGGGGCGTCAGACGAGGAAGTCGCCCGCGCCGAGCGTCTCGGCGTCGACGTCGAGCAGCGTCGCCGTGTTGTCGGACGCGAAGGTCAGCAGCGTGTCGTCGCCCGCCTGCGCGACCCCGATGTCGCCGAAGTCGAAGAAGTCGAAGGCGGTGACGTCGATCCGGTCGGTCCCGACGGCGAAGTCGGTGATCGTGTCCGCGCTCGGCGCGTCGTTCGGGGCGAAGACGAAGGTGTCCCGCCCTTCGCCGCCGGTCAGCGTGTCGTCGCCCGCGCCGCCCGAGATCTCGTCGCGTGAGCGCCCGCCGACGATCTCGTCGTGGCCGCCGCCGCCGTCGATCGCGCCCACGACCCGGCCAGACGCGCCCTCGAAGCGGTCGTCGCCCTCCGAGAGCAGCACGTCGCCGGCGATGAAGCCGCGGTTGACCACGTCGAGCCCGCCGCCGGCCCCGGTGGCGTCGATCGCGACCTCGCTCGCGACGAGGCTGCCGCGGTTGACGATCTCGCCGTCGAGGGCAACGCCGTCCTCGATGCGCAGGCCCACGGCGGCGTCGCTGTCGGCCGAGGCGCGGATCAGCCCCGTGTTGACGACGTCGCCCTCGAACACCGCGTCCTCGACGTCGCTGAACAGGCGCACGCCGTCGCCGACGGTGTTGCCCTCGCTCGCGTCGCCACGGCCCTCGATGCGCCCGCGGTTCACGAGCGAGGCGGAGACGACGTCGCCGTCCGTGTCGCCCGTCTGCAGCGAGACGCCCGAGCCGTCGTTGCCCCGCCCCGCGTCGATCACGCCGCGCGCGGCGTTGGTGATCGTGTAGTCCTCGGCCGAGGAGTTGGCGTAGACGGTGCCGTTGCGCTGATCGCCCGTGCCGAGGATGTCGCCTCGGTTGACGAGATCGGTGTCGGTGCCGTCGATGTTGACGGCCCGGCTCGCGCTCTCGATCGTGCCGGCGTTCACGATGCGCGGACCCTCGGCGACGTTCGTGACGTTGATGCCGTTCACCGTGCCGCTGATCGCGCCGCGCGCGGCGTTGACGACGTCGCCGACGAACGAGCCGTCCGCGCCGATGCCGATGCTGATGCCGTCTCCCCCGCCCTCGATGGTGCCGCGGTTGACGATGTCGCCCGTGAAGGCCGTGTTCGCGTCGAGGTCGATGCCGTCGTCGCCGGCGAGGATCGAGCCGGTGTTGACGATGTCGCCGACGAAGCCGAGGCCCGCGCCGCCGTTCAGCTCGGCGCCGATCTCGATGCCGTCGTCGGTGCCCTCCAGCGTGCCGCGGTTGACGAGGCGGGTCTCCAGCGTGGTGACCTCGTCGCTGCCGCCGAACACGCGGATCGCGTCGCCCTCCTGCGCGTTGCCGGTCTCGTCGCCGCGCCCGAGGATCGTGCCGAGGTTGACGAGGCGCGCCTCCACGGTGTCGCCGGCGACGTCGCCGATCTGGAGCGCGATCCCCGAGCCGTCGTTCATCGCGCCGGCGTCGATCACGCCCGAGGCGGCGTTCACGATGCCGAAGTCCTCGGCCG
Source organism: Paracoccaceae bacterium (assembly GCA_050330995.1). Classification (GTDB taxonomy): domain Bacteria; phylum Pseudomonadota; class Alphaproteobacteria; order Rhodobacterales; family Rhodobacteraceae; genus Thermohalobaculum. The sequence continues at coordinate 17,425 of JBHJHI010000028.1, read as the reverse complement.
TCGCGTCGCTGTAGACGGTGCCGTTGCGCTGATCGCCGGTGCCGAGGATCAGGCCCTCGTTGCGCAGATCGACGCCCGAGCCGTCGATGTTCACCGCGCGGCTGTCGCTCGCGATCGTGCCGCTGTTGCGCACCCTGGCGTCGTGCCCGGCGTCGCCGAAATAGAGGCCGTCGGTCTCGCCGAAGATCGCGCCGCCCGCCTCGTTGACGATGCGGCCGTCGAAGCCGAGGCCGTCGCGGATCTCGATGCCGCGCGCGTCGTCCGAGGTGATCTCGCCGCCGTTCAGGATCGTGCCGCGGATCTCCGCGTCCGGCGCACCGGCGAAGAGCCGGAGGCCGTCGCCGCGCGTGTTCTCGCCGAGAGGCGCGTCGCCGCGCCCGGCGATGGCGCCCTGGTTGACGATCTCGGCCGAGACGGTGTCGCCCGCCTCGTCGCCGATCTCGAACGAGACGCCCGCGCCGTCGTTGCGAAAGCCCGCGTCGATGCGCCCGCCTTCGCGGTTCTCGAGGACGATCCCCTCGGCCGTCGCGTTGGCGTAGACGGTGCCGTTGCGCTGATCGCCGGTGCCGAGGATGTCGCCGAGGTTCACGACCTCGGTGTCGGTGCCGATGATCTCGACCGCGCGGCTGTCGCTCTCGATGCGGCCGAGGTTTTCCAGCCGGCCGTCCTCGCCGAGGAAGCGCACGCCGTTCAGCCCGCCGGCGATCAGGCCGTCGTTCGCGACGGTCGCGTCATCGCCGGCGACGTCGACGCCGGTCTCCTCGGCGGCGAGGACGCCCGGCGCGAACACCGCCAGAAGGCCGTGGTCGCCGTCGATGTCGACCGCTGGTGTCGCGCCGGTCGCCTCGGCGATGCCGAGGTCGAGAAAGGCGACCCCGTCGTCGGCGAAGGTGACGACCGGCGCGCCGGCGACCGTCGTCTCGTCGCCAGGCGCGAGCACGAAGGTCTCGCCGTCGACCGCGCTCGTCCTCGCCTGGTCGTCGCCGTCGGGAATGATCGTGACGACGTCGGCGCCTTCGAGCAGCGTTTCGAGAGTGTTCTGCGGGAAGATCATCGTAGCCCCCTCCGAGCCTGAGAAATCGCTTCCTTCGAGGCGAGCCGCCAAGGCCCGCCGCGTCACCGACGATCGGCGCTACGCGAGGCGAAGGACATCGACAGGGTTCTTCGGGGGGCCATACGGAACTGTGCGTCCCCCGGCCCGGAGGCTTCCGGGCACGGCCGCGTCCATGCCGGCTCGGCCGCTGCGGGACGGCGGAGGGAGGAGGATGCCGGCCCGGCTCGGGGCGCGCCTCCGGCGGGCGCGGGGACGGCGTCGGGCCGTGCCGGCGCCGTCGCGAACGGCCGACGTCTTTCGTCCTGTCTGGAAGCGTCGGCGCGCCTCAGACGGCCGCGAGGACGGCGCGGGGCGTCCCGGCGCGAGGGGTCGGGTCCGGCGCGCCCTCGTCCCGCGCCGCGAGGGGGGCTCGCTCGCCGCAGGGCGGGCACCTGCGTGCCGTGGCGATCACGAAGTCCTGGAGGGCCCGCACGCGCGTGACCCCCCGCAGGTCCTCGCGCGTCAGCAGCCACAGCGGCATCACGACCCGGAACCGCTCGTCGAGCACGCGGACGAGATCGCCCGCCTCGGCGACGAGATACGTCGGCAAGGCGGCGACGCCGAAGCCCGCGCGCGCCGCCGCGGCCTGCGCGAGCAGGCTGTCGAGCGACAGCGACACGCTGGCGCCGTGCGCGCGGTCCCTGAGAAGCAGCGCCTGCGGCACGCCGGCGAGCTTGCCGCCGCTCTCGATGACGCGGTGCGCCGCGAGATCCTCGAGGGACGACGGCACGCCGCGCTCGGCGAGGTAATCGCGCGAGGCGTAGAGGTGGAAGGCGATCTCGCCGATCCGCCGGCCGACGAGCGTCGTGTCCTGCGGCTCGCCCATCCTGAGGGCGACGTCCGCCTCGCCGTTGGCGAGATCGAGCGTCGTCGAGCAGAGCGAGACCTGGACGGCGAGGTGGGGATGGCGCTGTCGCAGCGCTCGCAGATGCGGCGTGAGCCAAGCCGCGCCGAGCCCTTCGGGACAGGTCAGCCGCACCGCGCCCGCCGCCGCGTTCGTCTCGCCCGACACCCGGTCGGCGATGCAGCGCGCGGCGTCGGCCATCTCGGTCGCCTTGTCGAAGATCCGCCAGCCGGCTTCGGTGAGGCTGTAGCCGCAGGCGAGGCGGTCGAAGAGCTTCGCCTGCAGCGCGGTCTCCAGATCGCGGATCTTGCGCCCCACCGTCGGCTGCGAGACCCCCAGCTCGCGCGCCGCGCCGGAGAGGCTGCCCGTCCGGGCGACCGCGTGGAAGAAGCGAAGATCGTCCCAGTCGACACGAGCCATGGCGCGTTCCGCGAAACCGCTCTGGATCGCCCGGCCGAGCGCTCCTGAGCGTGCAGCCTTCCGGCCACGGGGCCTGCGGTCAACGCGCCACGCCGTTCGCTCTCAAAGAGTTGAAGCGGCCCCATCGGTTGTGGCGGTGCGCCGGATCTGTCGCGGCGGGATCGTCGGGCGACGCCGCGGGCGGAGCGCCGAAGGGCACGATCCGCCGAGCCCTCCCGCCCCGCCGGTCATGCCCGGGCGTCGATCCGTCGGCGTTCGACGGCGCCATGCCCCGCGGCTCGATCGCCTCGCCAACCGCCTTCGCGCCGCCCGCCCACGGCGCGCGAACGGCCCGGCCGTGACGGGTCCGGCGCACGGATCGGCTTCGCCGGCCACCCCCAATTCCGGAACGCCCCCTTTCGATCTTGGCTCGTTCACATCCGGCACCGTTCTGGCCGAGACTGGGACCGCTCGGACGCAGTCGGAAAGGACGACGTCATGCCGGTCCCGATAGATTTCGACGTTCTCGGCACCTACGTCACGGCGGGCGACCGCGTCGGCTACTACTCGCAACTCGCGCAATGGGGCTATCGCTACGGCGACCTCGCGGCCCCCGTGGTGACCGGCGCGACGCCGGGCGGACGGGCGGCGAACGCGTTCCTGCTCGACGGCGCCGCCGACGAAGGCGTGGCCCTGTCCCCGGATCAGGTCGCCGGCATCAGCGACCAGCTCATGCGCGCCGACTTCGCCGCCCGGCAAGCCTTCGCGGGCTCGCGCGCCGGGCTCGATCTGCCCGTCGACGCGATCCAGGCCTACCACGAGACCGTCTTCGGCCGCTTCGGCGTGAGCGCCGACGCCTGGACGCCGAACTTCGCGCTGGAGGCCCTGCCGACCGCGGCGGCGCGCGACGCCTACTGGGACCTCCTGCTCGCGGCCACCGACCCGGTCGCCGCGGCCGAGATCCTAGTCGCGCCCGTGTTGCCGGCCACCTCGCCCGCCGCGATCGACTGGCTCACGGACGTCCTCACCGCCGGGGCGGTGGCGGCCGAGACCGGCTCGAACGCCTTCGGGGGCTACGACATCGACGTGCCGGGCGGCGTGCGCGTGATCGGCGACGCCGTCGGCGGTACCACGCTCGACGGCACGGGCGGGCCGGACGTCATCCTCGGCTTCGATGGCGACGACACGCTGAACGGCGGGGCCGGGGACGATCGCCTGTACGGCGGCGGCGGCGCTGACCTGATGCGGGGCGGGGCCGGCGACGACCTCCTCTACGGCACGGACGACGACGGCCTGATCCTCGTCGACGGCCTCGACGTCTTTCCCGACGTCCTGGACGGCCAGTCGGGGGCCGACACGCACGTCCTCGGCGCCGGCGACCACGCGGCCGACAGCGGCACGGACGGCGCGCTCGACGTCTACGTCTTCGAGGGCGGCACGCGCTTCGCGGACGCCGACGGCGCGTACGACGGCCCGGGTGCGATCCGCAGCTTCGGGCTGCCGGAGCCGTCCGACGCCCCCGCGCCGGCGCCCACGCTCTCCGACGCCGTCCGCGCGGGCGCCATCGCCTACGGGTTCGACCTCGACGGCGACCGTCTCCTGAGCGTCCCCGACGACGGTCGCGTCCTGATCGAGGTCGACGCCAACTGGGGCGACGGCGGGTTCGACCTCGACGTCGGCCGCGAGGAGGAGGCCGTGCGCGGCGACGAGCGCGCCGACCGGATCGTCGGATCGCTCGCGGGCGACGACCTGCTCCTCGGCCTCGACGGCGACGACCGCCTGGTCGGCCTCGGCGGGGAGGACGAGATCTCCGGCGGATCGGGCGACGACCGCCTCTTCGGTGGCGTCGGCGACGACGACCTCTACGGCGACCGGGGCGGGGACGCCCTCGCGGGCGGCTTCGGCGACGACCGGCTGTGGGGCGGCAGCGGCGACGACCGCGTGGGCGGCGGCTTCGGCGACGACCTCCTGAGCGGCGGGCTCGGCGACGACCGCCTCTTCGGCGGCTTCGGCGACGACGTCCTCCGGGGCGACGGCGGCGGCGACCTCCTGGACGGCGGGCCCGGCACGGACACCGCGATCTACGAGGGCTCGGCGGAGGGCGTCGTCATCGCCCTCGCCGACGGGCCGCGTCCCGGCGTCGGCGAGGGGGGCGATGCCGAGGGCGATCGGCTCCGCTCCGTCGAGAACGTGGTCGGCTCCGCCTTCGACGACGCCATCGCCGGGAACGGGCGCGACAACGAGATCGCCGGCGGCGCGGGCGACGACGCGCTCTCGGGCGGGGGCGGGGACGACCTGTTCGTGTACGCCTCGGGCGACGGGGCCGACACGATCGCGGACTTCACGGTCTCGGCGGCGCGGGGCTTCCCGTTCCTCGGCCACGCGGACGCGAACGACCGGGTCCGCCTGGAGGTCGACGGCCTCGCCGCGTTCGGGGACCTCTCGATCGCGGACGGCGGCGGCGGCGCGATCCTCGCCTTCGGGGACGGCGGCTCCCTCACCTTCCAGGGCGTGCGGGCCGAGGCGTTGACGGCGGAGGACTTCCTGTTCGCCTGAGGGGGGCGGCCCCGCCGTCCTCGTCCTCGGGGTCTGGCGCGACGGCTGGCGCCTCGTGCACGGTGTCGCCGCGCAGCGCCGCGGGCGCCGAGCCGTGCTGGTGGCGCATCCCCGCGGCGGCCGTGCACCGGCCCCGCCCGGCGCGATCCCGCTTCCGGCGCCGGACGGTGTCCCGGCGGGCCTCGTGCGAGGGCGGCGATCACCGGGATCGCCCGACCCGATCGGAGCCGTCGGGAAGCGGCGCCTCACGGGTGGGGCTCGCGCCTTCGGATGGCGCTTGAACTCGGCGCGCGCCCACGCATATCAGCCATCAGCAAGGCCGCACCGGGAGAGCGCGGAGCGATCCGCCGCCGAAGGAGCAACCACCCCGGAATCTCTCAGGCACCCGGACCGGTGCGGCCCCGACACTCCGGAAAGCGGCCCTCGCGGGTCCACCGAAGGAGAAAGCCCGGACGCGCCGGGCGAAGCTCTCAGGTTTCCAGACGGAGGGGGATCGGAGCGGCCTCGGCCGCGCGACCCTCGGGAGTGCCGCCATGCCCCACTTCGCCGTCATCGGCGCCGGGATCACCGGGATCACCACCGCCTACGCCCTTCTCGACCGCGGCCACGACGTCACGGTCCTCGACCGCCACCGCTACGCCGCCATGGAGACGAGCTACGCCAACGGCGGCCAGCTCTCCGCCTCCACCGCCGAGGTCTGGACGCACCGGGCGACGGTCCTGAAGGGGCTGAGGTGGATGCTCCACGCGGACGCGCCGCTCCGGGTCGACCCGTGGCCGAGCTGGCGCAAGGCGCGCTGGATGCTGGAGTTCCTCTCGAACATCCCGAACTACCGCCGCAACACCGTCGAGACCGTCCGCCTCGCGATCGCCGCGCGGCACGTCCTCTTCGACATGGCCGAGCGCGAGGGCATCGACTTCGACCTGGAGCGCCGCGGCATCCTGCACGTCTACACCGACGCGGCCGAGCTGGCGCACGCGCGCGCGGTCAACGCGCTGCTGGCGGAGGGCGGGCTCGAGCGTCGCGAGGTGGCGCCGGAGGCGATCCCGGCGATCGAGCCCGCGCTGCCGCGCGATCTGCTCGGGGGCTTCTACACGCCCTCGGACGCCTCCGGCGACATCCACAAGTTCGCCGTCGGCCTCGCCGAGGCGTGCCGCCGCCGCGGCGCGGCGGTGCGCCTCGGGACGGCGGTCGAGCGCGTCGACGCCGACGACGCGGGCGTCCGGATCGCGACCGACCGGGCCGAGGAGCGCTTCGACGGCGTCGTCGTCTGCGCCGGCGTCGCGAGCCGCGGGCTCGCCCGCCAGCTCGGCGACCGGGTCGAGGTCTACCCGGTGAAGGGCTATTCGATCACCGTCGATCTCCCCGACGCGGCCAGCCGCGCCGCCGCGCCGCGCGTCAGCCTCCTCGACGACCGTGCGAAGATCGTGACGAGCCGCCTCGGCGAGGACCGCCTGCGCATCGCCGGCACCGCCGAGTTCGCCGGCGAGAACCGCGACATCCGCGACGATCGCATCCGCCCGCTCGTCGCTTGGTGCGAGCGCTTCTTCCCGGGCGTCTCGACCGAGCACGTCACGCCCTGGGCGGGCCTGCGCCCGATGACCCCGTCGATGATGCCCCGCGTCGGCCGCGGCGCGAAGCCGGGCGTCTACTACAACACCGGCCACGGCCATCTCGGCTGGACGCTGTCGGCCGCCACGGCCCGGCTCGTCGCCGAGAGCGTCGAGTCGGGTCCGACCGTGCGACGCTTCACCGGTCCGCGTGGCACGGCACGGCTTGCCCGGAGCACGTCGTCGTGACCGGCAGGATGCCTCCCGTGCCGCGCGCTTCGGGGGCGATTTCCCTCGGCCGTACGGGATGAAGCGGTCGCTGGCATCCGGTCGCGCCCGGGGCTTCGCCGCTCACCGTCAGCGCCGGGCCGTGGATCGGTTCGGATAGCGCACCGTCGCCAGCCCCTGATCCTACGGGGCCGCCGAGGCGTCGTGCGGCGCACCGACCCACCGGGCGGCGCCGGTCCGGGCGGACATCCCGCCACCTCCGTGGACGCTGCCGCGGCATATCGGACTTGTCCGGTCGACGGCCCCCGCCCGCCCTTCCGGCTCCCGGGCGGCGTCGGTCCCGGGACGGCGTCGCGGTGATCCTGACCGTCTCGGCCCCGAGCGTCAGCCGGCTGCCGAAGCACACCGAGGAGACCCTCGGCCAAGCGCGCCACGCTCTCGAAGAGCCGGGGCGTCGGGGTCGCCGTCGCCTCGGTCCCGTCGATCGCTCGCTTCATCGCTGCCGCGCGCTCCGGCGGGTGCGCACGCCCGTTTCGTCACCCACGGCCCTTCGGTCGCCGCCATCGGCGCGAAAGCGGACGACGCGGGCGCCCGGATGGCCCGTGCCGAGGCGCTGTCCGCTCGGACCCTCGCCCGGGCCGTAACCCCCGACGATCCGCTCCACGACGCTCTGAACGAGGTCCGGCGACGCGAGGCCACCGGCCCGCGTGACGCGCGGGCCGGGGAGTGCGAGGCTCCGCCGGGACCGGAGCGACGGGAGCGGCCATGGCCGAAGGCCCCGACACGATCATCGAGCGGCTCGGCCGGATCGCGCCCTTCGACGAGCTGGCGCGCGCCTCGCTCGACGCGCTCGGCCCCGAGGCGGTCCGGCACCGCTTCGCGCCGGGCACGGCGGTGATGGCCGAAGGCGAGGCCGGGCGGGCGGTGCACGTCGTGCTGCGCGGCACGGTGCGCCTGGTCGAGGCCGAGAGCCACGCCACGCTGCGCCACCGCCACGCGGGCGAAGTCTTCGGCCACTACACCCTGCTGCGCGGCCCCTCCTCGCCCTACGGCGCGGAGTGCGTCGGCGACTGCGAGATCGTGACGATCCCCGGCGCGGCGATGGCGCGGCTGTTCGAGCGCCACCCGGCCTTCGCCGCCTGGTTCGAGGCCGACGTGCGCCGCTTCGAGCGCGAGCTCGGCGCCTTCGACGACGTCGCCGGCCACCGCTTCCTGTTCGGCCAGCGCCTCGGCGAGCTGGCGCGCGCGCCCGCGCCGGGCCTCGCGGCCACCGCCACCGTCCGCGAGGCGGCGCGGCGCATGGCCGAGGCGCGCACCGACCATGTCGTCGTCCTCGGCGAGGACGGCGGCGTGCTCGGCGTCCTCACCACCGACGACCTGCGCGACCGCGGCGCCGAGGGCGCGCCCCTCGACCGCCCGATCGGCGAGGTCGCCCGCCGCGACGTCGCGCGGCTGCGCGCCCGCGCCTCGGTCGCCGAGGGGCTGATGGAGATGGAGCGCCACGGCCTGCGCCACGTCCTGCTGCTCGACGAGGCGGGCGGTCTCGCGGGTGTGATCGGCGACGTCGACCTCGCCCACGCCGCGCTCGCGAGCCCGCACCTCCTGCGCGAGCGCGTGCGCCACGCCGAGGACGGCGCCGCGCTGGCCGCGCTTCGCCGGCGCGCCGACCGCGCCATCGTCGCGCTCTACCGCCGCGGCGTGCGGGCGGGCGATCTCCTGCGCATCAACACCCGCTTCAACGACGCGCTGGCCGCGCGGGCGATCGAGCTGTCGGCGGCGACGCTCTCCGAGGCTCCGGCGGGGCTGCGATGGTGCTGGCTCTCGCTCGGCTCGGAGGGGCGCGGCGAGATGGGGCTGAAGACCGACCAGGACAACGCGATCGTCCACGCGGGCGGGGACGGGCGGGCGGACGGCTGGCTCGCCGCGCTCGCCGAGCGGGCCAACGCCACCCTCGCCGAGGCGGGCATCGCGCTCTGCGACGGGCGCGTGATGGCGCGCGAGGCGGAGATGCGCCACGACCTCGACGGCTGGCGACGCGCGATCGAGCGCTGGACGGCGAACGCCGACGACGCGCGGCTGCTCTGGATCGCCGCCCTCGCCGATCGCCGCCCCGTCGCGGGCGACCGCGCCCTCGCCGCCGCGCTCGGGAGCGTGCTCGCGGAGACGCTGGCCGCGCATCGCTCCTTCCTGCGCGTGCTCGCGCGCGAGGCGCTGGCGCTCTCGGTGCCGCTCAGGCGCTTTCCGCTGCGAAGGCTGCGCGGCACCCGCTCGACGGCCGGGCCGGTGCTCGACGTCAAGCGACAGGGCACGCAGCTCGTCACCGACGCGGCGCGGCTGTTCTGCCTCGACGCCGGCTGGTTCGAGGAGACGTCCACGCGCGCGCGGCTCGACCATCTGGCCGCCGGCGCCCCGCCGCTCGCGCGCCTCGCGGCCGAGACGGCGGTCGCGGCCGACGTCCTGACCGATCTACGCCTCGGCTGGCACGTCGAGCAGGTCGGCCGCGGCGAGACGCCGAGCGACCGGATGCCCCTCGCCGGCCTCGGCGAGACGCGCGAGCGGCTGCTCCTCGGCGCCTACGAGACGGTCGAGGATCTGCGTCTGCGGCTGCGCCACCACTTCGGGCTCGACGTGCGGGGCGCGTGAAACGCGCCGCGCGCCCCGGCGCTTCTTCCTCGGGACACGAAAGGGAGGCGAGCATGGGCGAGCGGCCGATCCGGCTCGGCATGGTGGGCGGCGGGCGCGGCGCGCTGATCGGCGCGGTCCACCGCATGGCCGCGCGCCTCGACGGGCGATACGATCTGGTCGCGGGCGCGCTGTCCTCCGACCCGGAGACCGCGCGCGCCTCGGCCGGGGAGATCGGCCTCGACCCCGAGCGGGCCTACGCCGACTTCCATGCGATGGCCGAGGCCGAGGCGGGGCGCGAGGACGGCGTCGAGGCGGTCGCGATCGTGACGCCGAACCACCTGCACGCCGCGGCCGCGCTGCCCTTCCTGGAGCGGGGCGTCGCGGTGATCTGCGACAAGCCGATGGCGGCCACGGTCGAGGACGCCGAGCGGCTGTCGAAGGCCGTGCGCGACAGCGGTGCGCCCTTCGTGCTGACCCACGTCTACTCGGCCTATCCGATGGTGCGCGAGATGCGCGCGCGGATCGCGGCGGGCGGGATCGGGCGCGTGCGGGTCGTGCAGGCGCGCTACGCGCAGGGCTGGCTCTCGGCCGCGCCGCCACCCGGGAACAAGCAGGCGAGCTGGCGCGACGATCCGGCCAGGAGCGGCGCGGGCGGCACGCTCGGCGACATCGGCACCCACGCCTTCCACCTCGCCCGCTTCGTCACCGGTCTCGAACTCGACGCGCTCGCGGCCGATCTCTCGACCTTCGTGCCGGAGCGGCGGCTCGACGACAACGCCCATGTCCTGCTGCGCCTCGGGGGCGGCGCGCGCGGCATGATCTGGGCGAGCCAGATCGCCGCGGGCGAGGAGAACGGGATCGAGCTGCGCGTCCACGGCGAGGGCGGCGGGCTCGTCTGGCGCCAGGAGGCGCCGAACGCGCTCTGGCATCTGCCGCTCGACCGTCCGGCCGAGCGGCTGACGCGGGGCGGGCCGGACACGGCGGCCTCGGCCGGGCTCGCCCGCGTGCCGGCCGGCCACCCGGAAGGCTTCGTCGAGGCCTTCGCCACCCTCTACGCCGAAGCCGCGCCGGCGATCCGCGCCCACCGGCGCGGCGAGCGGGTCGAGACCGGCCTGCCGGGCGTGGAGGACGGCCTCGAAGGCGTCGCCTTCGTCGAGGCCTGCGTGCGCTCCTCGGCGCGCAACGCCGCCTGGGTGGCGATCCGGTGAGCCCGGCGCCCGCGAAGGCGCCGGGCGGTCCGGCTCAGAAGGTGAAGTAGAGCCAGATCGCCGCGACCGCGGCGCCGAGCAGGAGGCTCAGCCCGAGGTCGACCCGACGCCAGCCCTTGTACGAGACGTCCGCGGGCCGCCCGCTCGACGGCGCTGTCTCGGGGGCGGTCTCCGGCGTGGTGGTGGCGAAGGTCAGCCCCTCGATGCGCCCGCGTTCGGGCTCGGGGGTGGCGAAGCTGACCACGATCAGCACCACCGAGCAGATCACGAACAAGAGCACCGCGAAGTGGAGGAAGTTGATGTCGGCGTACCAGAACAGCGGCCCCGACAGCGACGACTTGGCGAGTTCCGCGATCAGCCGCCCGATCCCAAGCACGAAGCCGGCGACGAGCGCGGCGATGGCGCCGGCCGAGTTCACCCGGCTCCAGAACACGCCGATCAGGAACACCGCGGCGATCGGGGGGGCGATGTAGGCCTGCACGCTCTGGAGGTACTTGTAGAGCTGGTCCGAGATCAGATCCATCATCGGGATCCAGGCGAGGCCGAGAATCACAAGGACGCCGGTCGAGATCTGGCCGACGCGCACGAGGCTGCGCTCCGACGCGTTCGGGCGCATCTTGCGGTAGATGTCCCAGGTGATGAGCGTCGAGCAGGAGTTGAACACCGAGGAGAGCGACGACATCAGCGCCGCCAGAAGTCCGGCGACGACGAGCCCGCGGATGCCGACGGGCAGGAGCTCGCCGATGAGCGCGGGCAGCGCGCCGTCGGGGTTGTCGAGCGTCATCGCGCCCTGGCTCGCGAGCTGCGCCGCGATCACGCCCGGGATCACGAAGATGAACAGCGGCAGCACCTTCAGGATGCCGCCGAAGATCGCGCCGCGCCGCGCGACGTCGCGGTTGGTGGCCGAGAGCACGCGCTGGACGATGAACTGGTCGGTGCACCAGTACCAGACGCCGAGGATGGGCGCGCCGAGCAGGATGCCGGTCCAGGGAAAGTCCGGGTCGTCGATCGGCTTCCAGACCGAGAAGGTGCCCGGCTCCGCCGCCGCGATCATGCCCGACCAGCCGCCGACGGCCTGGAGCCCGAGGATCGTGACCGCGATCGAGCCCACGATCAGCACGATCGCCTGCAAGAGGTCGGTGTAGAGCACGGCGCGCAGGCCGCCGAAGATGGTGTAGACGCCGGTCGCGATCACCACGATCGCGGCGCCGGTCCAGAAGCCGATCCCCATGAGCGTAGTGAAGACGATGCCGCCCGCGGCGATCGTGACCGAGATCTTGGTCAGCACGTAGCCGACGATCGAGATGACGGCGAGATACCAGCGCGCCGAGGCGTCGTAGCGCCGCTCCAGGAACTCGGGCATCGTGAACACGCCCGAGCGGAGGTAGAACGGCACGAACAGCCAGCCGAGGAGCAGCAGGATCAGCGAGGCCATGATCTCGAACTGGCCGACCGCGACGCCGCCGGCCGCGCCCGAGCCCGCGAGGCCCACGAGGTGCTCCGAGCCGATGTTGGAGGCGAACAGCGAGGCGCCGATCACGAACCAGCCGCTGTCGCGCCCGCCGAGGAAGTAGTTCTCGGCGGTGGCCCGCGTGGTCTCGCGCCGGGTGACGAACCAGGCGACGCCGAACACGGCGGCGAAGTAGAGAGCGATCGCGAGCCAGTCGAGCGTGGCGAGCATGGGAACCTCCCTTATGGTTTCGTTGTCGTGCCGCCGGAATTAGCCCGCTAGCCGGGGGCCGCGAGCCGCCCGACGCCGCCGCGGCGGCCTCGCCGCCTGCGGCCGCGTCCGGTGGCAATGCGTGACCCCGCGGTGCCCCGACCCTCGGCAGGGTCGGCGGCGCACCCTATGTGCGCGTCTTTCCCGTCGTCAGAGGCCATCCGCATGGAACGCTCGCTCTTCGCCTTCATCTGGCGGCATTCCTGGCGCCAGCAGATCGGGCTGCTCGCCGTCACGCTCCTGTCCTTCCCCTTTCTCTACGCGACGCTCGAGCTGCCGAAGCGCATCGTCAACGACGCGATCGAGGGGCCGCTCGCGATCGAGATCGCGGGCGTGACCATGAGCCGGCTCGAGTTCCTCGAGCTGCTCTGCGCCGGCTTCCTCGCGGCGGTGGTGGTGCAGGGCCTCATCAAGATGCGGCTCAACACCATGAAGGGGATCGTGGCCGAGCGGCTGCTGCGCCGGCTGCGCTATCGTCTGGTCGAGCGGATCCTGCGCTTTCCTCAGCCTTACCTGCGGCGCACGAGCCAGGGCGAGCTGGTCTCGATGATCACTGCCGAGGCCGAGCCGATGGGCGGCGTGATGGGCGACGCGCTCGCCCACCCGGTGTTCCAGGCCGGGCAGATGCTGACCATCGCCGCCTTCCTGTTCATCCAGAACGTCTGGCTCGGCGTGGCCGCGACCGCGCTCGTGCCGCTCCAAGCCTGGCTGATCCCGATGCTCCAGCGGCGCGTGAACGTGCTCAACAAGGCGCGGGTGATCGAGGTGCGCGCGCTCTCGGGCGAGATCGGCGAGACCGCCGGCGGCGCGGCCGAGCTGCGGCTGAACGGCGGGCGGCGCCGGCGCATGGCGCGGATCGCGGATCGTCTGGGCCGGTTGTTCGACATCCGCTACGATATCTATCGCAAGAAGTTCTTCATGAAGTTTCTCAATAACTTCATCACGCAGCTGACGCCGTTCTTCTTCTTCTCGATCGGCGGCTACCTCGCGATCCAGGGACAGCTGAGCGTCGGCGCCCTGGTCGCGGCGCTCGCGGCCTACAAGGACCTCGCCGCGCCCTGGCGCGAGCTTCTGAACTACGTCAACCGCGTGCAGGAGACCTCGCAGCGCTGGCACGTCCTGCCCGAGCGCTTCGCGCCGCGCGGGCTGATCGACGAGGCCTTGTTCGAAGGCATGCCCGAGACGATCCCCCATCGCCTCGACGGCCCCATCGAGCTCGACGGCGTCTCCCTGCGCGACGCCGACGGCTCGGCGGTGCTCTCCGCGCTCACCCTCTCGATCCCGCCCGGCGCTTCGGTCGCGATCGCCTCGAAGAGCGTCAACGAGCGCCGCGCGGTCGCCGAGCTGATCGCGCGCGAGGCGCTGCCGAGCGCGGGCCGCGTCAGGGTCGCGGGCTACGACCTCTCGGCGCTGCACCAGGAGGTGATCGTCGCGCGCATCGGCCACGTCGGCCCGGCGCCGATACTGTTCGAGGGCACGATCGGCGACAACCTGACCATGGCGCTGTCGACGCGCCCGACCGGCGGCACCCGCGACACGCGCCTGACCGAGGCCGACCGCGCCGGCAACGGCGCCGACCCGGCCGACGCGCACTGGATCGATCCGCGCCTCGCCGACTGCGCCGACGAGGCCTCGCTCACCGAGTGGTGGCTGGCGCTCGCCGAGGCGATGGGCACCGACCGCTATCTGTTCCGCCGCGGCCTGGAGGCGCGCTTTCGCGCGGAGGACCACCCCGACCTCGCCGCGCGGCTCGTGCGGCTCCGCCCCGAGATCGCGCGTCGCGTCGAGGCGGCGGGCCTGGGCCGCGCGCTGCACCCCTTCCGCGAGAACGCGTTCAACCCGGCGCTGCCGGTGGCGGGCAACCTGCTCTGGGCCACGCCCACGCGCGACATCGGCCAGGAGGCCTTGGCGCTCGACCCGCGCTTCGGCGCGCTCGTGGCCGAGCTGGGACTGGAGGACGAGCTGACCGATCTCGGGCTCGAGATGCTGGCGCTGCTCGCCCGCGTGTTCGGCCCCGAGGGCACGAACCACCCGCTGTTCCTGCGCCTCTCGGTCGACGCGGGCCTGTTCGAGAAGCTGGTGGGCATCGAGCGCTACGCCCGCGAGCACGGGCCCGACGCGCTGCCCGAGGCGAAGCGTGCGCTGTTGATGACGGTGCCCTTCCGCTTCAGCGCCGAGCAGATCGGCATTCCGTTCCCGAAGCGGCTGAAGGCGCGGATCCTGGAGCTGCGCCATGCCCGCGGCGCGGAGCTTCGGGCGCGGGCGACGGACGTGTTCGAGCCGATCGACCCGGAGGCCTATCTGAGCGGGCTCAGCGTGCTCGAGAACGCGCTGTTCGCCCGCCTCTCGGTCACCGCCGACGCCAAGGCCGCGAAGCTGCGCGACCTCGTCGCCGAGGTGCTGGTCGAGCACGACCTCAGGACCGCCGTCGCCGCGCTGATCTTCGACGTGCCGGTGAGCCAGGGCGGGCAGAACCTGCCGCAGGTGGCGCACGAGCGCATCGCCTTCGTGCGCGCGGCGATCAAGCGCCCCGACATCCTGGTGCTCGACCGCGCGCTCGCGAGCCACGACGAGGCCGACCGCGTCGCGATGCGCGCGCGCCTGCGCCGGCTCATGCCGCAGACCACGCTGATCTTCCTGGAGGAGGGCTTTCGCGATCGCGCGGGCTTCGATCTCGTGGTCGAGATCGAGGACGGCCGCCTGCTCGGCGAGACGGGCGAGGCGGAGGAGGACGAGGGCGCGAACGCCGATCTCACCCGCAAGATCCGCGTGCTGGAGCGCGCCGAGCCCTTCGCCGGGCTCGACCGCCGCCAGCTGCGCCTGCTCGCCTTCTCGGCGCGCTGGGTCGAGGCGGAGGCGGGGGAGCGGCTGTTCTCCGCCGGCGAGCGCGCCGACGGCGCCTATCTCCTGGTCGAGGGCGCGGCCGAGCTGCGCTGGCCGGGCGCGGCCGAGACCGACCGGCCGGCGAGCGCGGTCGCGCCGGGGCGGGTGATCGGCGATCTCTCGGTGCTGCTCGGACGGGAGCGCAACCTCGACCTGATCGCCATCGAGCCCTCGCGCGCGCTGCGCATCGGCGCCGAGGAGCTGCGCGCCGTGGTCGAGAGCGACGTGGCGGTGGCCACGAGCCTGCTGCGCACGGTCTCCGACCACCTGATCCAGGTCGGCGGCCGCCTGCGAGAGGAACGCGCCCAGGCCGGACGGGCCATGGAGGGCGCCTGACACCCGGCCCTCGACGTCGCTCGGTGCCGGCCCGGCCTCGCGTCGGTCCGGCGAGCGGCCGGCCGCGGTGCCGCGGGGAGGACGGGCGTCGAGGAAGCGTGCGCGTCGCGCATCGGCTTCCCGGCGATCCGCACCGGTGGAAGGCGAAGGCATGGCCGGGCGGCGCGGGGTGATGCCCTGCGGTATGCCGATCGCATCCGGTGGGACCACGACCAGCCGCGCCGGCCAACGCACCGGGTTCGACGGAGGCGCATCGCGTCGCGCGCCGAAGCGAGCGGCGATCCTTCGGGCGGCTAGGCGAGGATTAGGAGACCGAGGCCGCGTTCTTCGATACGAGGCCCGGAACCATCGGCAAGCGCCGCTGGCATACCTCCCCGCGCCCTTGGATCAGCAGGGTTCCAAGCCATTGGAGACGACGGCGATGCAGATGAAGCCGTGCGTTTCCCGTGCGCCGAGGGAAGCTCGATTTGGCTGAATACTGGAGCGGGCGATGAGATTCGAACTCACGACCCCAACCTTGGCAAGGTTGTGCTCTACCCCTGAGCTACGCCCGCGCTCCGTTGCGGCGGTATCTGGCACGAAAGAGCGGATCGTGCAAGCGGGTCGGAGCGGGAAAGGCGACGGTTCCGCGACATTTCCCTCGCGTGCGCCAAGGCGTTGATCCGGCGAGGTTTCTGGTCTTCGTCAGGATAGCGGAGGGGTGGGCGCGCCGGATGCCCGCCCGTGGCGTCCGGCAGGCGGTCGACCGCCGCGCCGGCCGGATCCCGCGCGACCGGCGCCGGATGCCCCGCGCCTCGACGGGGCCGGCCTCCGCCTCGCCGACCCTCGGCCGGGGGCGCGGACGGCGTCCGAGGCGGCCTCGGCGCGTCCGGCCGGACGCGAACGAACGTCGCCGCGCTCCGGGCGTTGGCGCGGGCGTGCTCCGCTCCCCCCCGCCCACGGACCCCCGCCCACGGAGAGACCCATGGCCTCGACCCGCCCCTACATCCCGCGCGTCGGCGTGGTGTTCGACTTCGACAAGACGCTGGCCTCTGACACCATCGACGGGATGCTCGGGGTGCTCGGGCTCGCGCGCGACGAGTGGGAGGCGCGCTACCAGGAGCCGCTGGGCGAGGGCTGGCACCCGATCATCCGCCGCGGCCAGGCCCTGATCCGGGCGGGGCGCGATCTCGGTCGGCCGCTGACGCGCGAGCGCTTCGCCGAGGCCGGGCGCCACATCGCGCTCTATCCGGGCGTCCTGGAGATGCCCGGGCGGCTGCGCGAGGTCGCCCGCGCGGTCGATCCCACCATCGACGTCGAGATCTCGATCCTGTCCTCGGGCTTCGTCGAGCTGATCCGCGCGACCGAGATGGCGGACCGCGTCGATCACGTCTTCGCCGGCGGCTTCCACTTCGAGGGGGATGGACCGGAGGGGGAGGCGGTCTGCGTCAAGCAGATCATCTCCCACCCCGAGAAGGCGCTCTATCTGCGCGCCTACGGCGAGGGGCTCGACGTCTCGGCCGCCAACGCCCCGGGCACCGCCGGGCCGCTGGTGGCCGAGCGCGACTTCCATATCCTCTACGACCAGATGGTCTATCTCGGCGACGGCGAGTCCGACCTCCAGGCGTTCGGCTTCCTGGAGAGCGAGGGCGGGCTCACCATCGCGATCGAGGACGGCGAGCGCTTCGACGACGAGGACGCGATGGCGCCGGGCCAGCAGGTCGACACCCTCGCGCCCGCCGACTACCGCGAGGGCCGGCCGATCATGGAGGCCCTCGAGATGGCCGTGCGCGCCTGCGCCTCGCGCGTCGCGCTCCGGCGCTGGTCGGCGGGCAAGGACCGCGCGCGCGAGGGCTGACGGGCCGCGCCGCTCCCTACACCTCCCGCCAGCCGCCCGCGCCGCGCACGCACGCGCGGGGGTGGGTAAAGGCGGAGGGGGCCGCGTAGCCGGGGGGGGGGCGGGCGGAATAGGTGGGCCCCGGCGCGGGGCTGAGGGCGGTGGAG
>JBHJHI010000027.1:0-15550 GCA_050330995.1 Paracoccaceae bacterium | reverse complement strand
GGCCGAGAGCCGACCGGCGACCCGCGCGAGGCCGAGCCGCTTGGCCGCCGCTGCCGCGCGCAGCCCCGGCGCGAGGCGCGAGGCCGGCCGCTCCAGCGCCGCCCGCGCGTCGGCGGTCAGCCGGCGCGGGTCTGGCAGGCGATGGGTCGCCAACCGCTGGCGCCGCTCGGCGATCAGCCGCCGCGGATCGGGCAGGCGCAGGCCCGCGAGCCGCTGGCGCCTCAGTTCGATCAGCTCGGCCGGCCGCGGCAGGGCGCGCGCGGTGATGGCGAGGCGGCCCCGGCGGTCGTCGAGCCCGCGGCGCAGCGCCCGCGCGCGCCGCGCTTCGAGCTGCGCGAGCGTCGCCACCAGATCAGCGCGCACCGGCACGGCGATCTCGGCCGCCGCCGTCGGCGTCGGCGCGCGGCGGTCGGCGGCGTGGTCGATCAGCGTGGTGTCGGTCTCGTGGCCGACCGCCGAGATCAGCGGGATGGTGCAGGCCGCGGCGGCGCGCACCGCCACCTCCTCGTTGAAGCCCCACAGATCCTCGATCGAGCCGCCGCCGCGCGCGACGATCAGCACGTCCGGGCGCGGCACGGCGCCGTTCGGGGCCAGCGCGTCGAAGCCGCGGATCGCGGCGGCGACCTGATCGGCCGAGCCCGGCCCCTGCACCGCGACCGGCCAGACAATCACGCGCACGGGGAAGCGCTCGGCGAGGCGGTGCAGGATGTCGCGGATCACCGCGCCGGTCGGCGAGGTGACGACGCCGACGACGCGGGGCAGGTAGGGCAGGGGCCTCTTGCGCTCGGCGTCGAACAGCCCCTCGGCCGCGAGTGCCTTGCGCAGCCGTTCGAGCCGCGCGAGCAGCGCCCCCTCGCCGGCGTAGGCCATCCGCTCGATCACGAGCTGGTACTTCGACTGCCCGGCGAAGGTGGTGATCCGCCCCTCGGCGATCACCTCGTCGCCCTCCTGCGGGCGGATCGCGAGGCCCTTGACCGAGCCCTTCCAGACCACGCCCGCGAGCACCGCGCCCTCGTCCTTCAGGTCGCAGTAGACGTGGCCGTTGCGGTGGAAGGTGACGCGACCGAGCTCGCCGCGCACCCGCACGCGGCCGAACGCGTCCTCGAGCGTGCGCTTCACCCCGCGCGACAGCTCGGAGACGGTGAACTCGGGGGCGTTGGCGCCCTCGGGCGCGTCCTCGATCAGGCTCATGGGGGCGAGAGTAGGCGCCCGCGACGGAGGCGGCAACGACGCCGCGCGTGCCCGGCCCTTTCGCCGCTCCGGCGGGATATCGTCTTGCCTGACCGCGCCTCGCGTCACTGCCGGGCGTGCCTTCCGCGCGCCCTGCTCGACGGTGCTCCGGGCTCTCGTTCTCGCGACGCCCGAGCGTTCCGCCCGGGCGGAACGAACGCTCCGGAGATCGACGCCGGGGCACGATCCTCGCGAACGGGCGCGATCGCGGATCGGGCACGCGGGGGGCTCGTTCTCCGGTCTCGCCGCGAGGGGGCGCGGCCGCCCGCTCAGTCGCGGTGGACCGGCTCGGCCGTGAACGCGCCGCCCTGCCAGAGCGCGTCGGGCTCGTGCGGTGCGGGCGGGGCCATGGCCGCGTCGAGCTCGGCGCGAAAGCGCGCGCTGGTGTCCTTCGGCCGCCAGCCGAGATAGCGCGCGGCCGCGTTGTCCCACCACGCCTCGTCGTTGTCCGAGACCCCCCAGACGATCGGGCAGCCGAGGAGCGGTGCCGCGAACACCCGCTCGATCAGGCCCGTGAAGTCGTCGGGGCTGAACCAGGTGGCGAGCATGCGGTGGTTCCTCGGGCGCTCGAAGCACGAGCCGATCCGCACGATCGCGGTCTCCTGGCCGAACTTCGAATGATACATCGAGGCGATCGCCTCGCCGAAGCACTTGGAGACGCCGTAGAGCCCGTCGGGCCTCATCGGGTCGTCCGCCGTCAGGCGGCGGTCCTGGCGATGGAAGCCGACGACGTGGTTCGAGGAGGCGAACACGATGCGCGGCCGACCGTGCGCGCGCGCCGCTTCGTAGAGGTTGTACATCCCGAGGATGTTGGCGCGCAGGATCGGCTCGAACGGCCGCTCGACCGAGACGCCGCCCAGGTGGACGATGCCGTCGCAGCCGGCGACGAGGTCGAAGACGGCCGCCTCGTCGGCGAGGTCGCAGCGCACCGCCTCCTCGCGTCCCGCCGCCTCGACGTCGGCGACGTCGGAGACGCGCACCGTCTCGGCGAGCGAGGCGAGGCGCGGGCGCAGGAGCCCGGCGAGCCCGCCGGCGGCGCCGGTGATCAGCAGTCGCTTCATCGTCCTCTCCCGATGATGGCCCGGTCCGGGTTCGGTCCGGGGCTCAGTCGAACAGGCTCGGCAGGAACATCGAGATCGCGGGCACGTAGGTGACGAGCAGCAGCGCGGTCAGGAGCGCGAGATAGAACGGCCAGATCCGGCGCACGGCTTCCTGGATCGGCACCTCGCCCACCACGCAGCCGACGAACAGGCAGGCGCCCACGGGCGGCGTCGCGAGGCCGAGGCCGAGGTTCATCATCAGGATCACGCCGAACTGCACCGGGTCCATGCCGAGTTCGACCACCACCGGCAGGAAGATCGGCGTGCAGATCAGGATGAGGGCGGCCATATCCATGATCATGCCGAGCGCGAGCAGCGCGAGGTTCAGCATCAGCAGGATCACGAAGGGGCTCTCGCTGACCGAGGCGAGCGTGGCCGCGAGCTGGTCGGGCACGCGGTAGAGCGCGAGGAGGTAGGCGAAGGCCGAGGCGGTGGCCACGAGCAGCATCACGAGCGCGGTGGTGCGCACCGCCGAGACGACCGCCTGCCTGAAGCCCTGCCACGACAGCGCGCGGTAGACCGCGAGCGTCACCACGAGCGCCCAGATCGCGCCGAAGGCGCCGCTCTCGGTCACCGTCATCACCCCCGAGAGCGTGCCGCCGACGATGATGACGGCGGTGAACAGCCCCGGCAGCGCGGCGAGCGCGTCGCGCCCGAGCCGCGCCCAGCCGGGGAAGGCCTCGGCCGGGTAGCCGCGCCGGACCGCCACGGCGTAGGCGACGAGGGCGAGCAGGAGGCACATCAGGAGCCCCGGCAGGATGCCGGCGATGAACAGGCTGGAGACCGAGACCCCGCCCGCGGCCACGGCGTAGAGGATCATGTTGTGGCTCGGCGGGATTACCACGCCCGCGACCGAGGAGGTCACGGTGACGTTGACCGCGTAGTCGGCGTCGTAGCCCTTCTCCTTCATCACCGGCATCAGGATCGAGCCGAGCGCCGAGGTGTCGGCGACCGCCGAGCCCGAGATGCCGCCGAACAGCATCGAGGAGGCGACGTTCACCACGCCGAGTCCGCCGCGCACGCTGCCGACCGCGCTCGCCGCGAGGCGCACGAGACGTTGGGCGATGCCGCCATGCAGCATCAGCTCGCCCGCGAAGATGAAGAACGGGATGGCGAGCAGCGAGAACACCGAGATCCCCGAGAGGATGCGCTGGAAGCCGACGAACAGCGGCAGCCCCTCGTAGAGAAACCCCGCTACGCTTGCGAGCCCGAGCGCGAAGGCGACCGGCATGCCGCTGACGAGGCCGAGGAGGAACACGCCGAAGAGGATCGCGAGACCCATGGGTCAGGGCTCCGTCGGGTCGCGGCCCTCGCGCGCGAGGGCGGCCAGGTGGAACAGCGAGAAGACGACCGTGAGCGCGCCCGAAAGCGCCATCGGGAGCGCGCGCCAGCCCTCCGAGACGCCGAGCATGGGCACGGTGCGCCCCCAGGTCAGCATGGTCAGGCTCCAGCCCTGCCAGGCGAGGAAGCCGCCGAAGACGACCATGCCGAGCGCGGCGAGCCATCGGAGCGGCGTGCGGAGCACGGGCGGCATCGCCTCGCGCACGAAGTCAATCGAGAGGTGCGAGCGGCGCCACACGCCGACCGCGGCGCCGAGGAAGGTGATCCAGACCACGAGCACCAGCGCGAGCGCCTCGACCCAGGTCGGCGTGTCGTCGAGCACGTATCGCCCAAACACCAGCCAGCCGAAGATCGCGATCAGCACGACGATCTGGACACCGGCGACGAGCGTGCAGACGCCCGCGAGGCGGTCGAGCGCGCGCTCGACGCGGTCGAGCGTCGGCGTGGAGCGGGGGAGGACGGGGGGCATGGCGGCGTCCCGGACGGGAGGACGGGGCGGGCGCGGCCGCCCCGGAGACCGATCAGCCCATCTCGCGGATGTCGGCGATCAGGCTCTCGAACTCGGGGTTCTCCGCGACGAAGGCGTCGTAGATCGGCGTCATCGCCTCCTGGAAGGCGGCCGGGTCCTCGACCTCGTTGATCTCCGCGCCCGCGCTCGTGACCTTCTCGCGGCTCGCCGTCGAGCGCTCGGCCCAGAGCGCGCGCTGGCGCTCGGCCGCGGCCTCGGCCGCCTCGCGCACGATCTCGCGGTTCTCCTCGGAGGTATTCTCCCAGGTCGAGAGCGCGACGCAGACGCACTCGGGCAGGATCAAGTGGTTGGTCACCGAGTAGTAGCGCGCGACCTCGAAGTGGTTGGTGCTGTCGTAGGACGGGTAGTTGTTCTCGGCGCCGTCGATCACCCCGGTCCGGAGCGACTGGTAGACCTCGCTGAAGGCCATCGGCGTCGCGTTGCCGCCCAACCGGTCGACCATGTCGACATAGAGCTGGTTGCCCATGACGCGGAACTTGAGGCCCTGCATGTCCTTGGGCGTGTGGATCGGGCGCTCGGTGTTGTAGAAGCTGCGCGAGCCGGAATCGAACCAGGCGAGCGCGACGATGCCCTGCTCGCGCATCGCCTCGGCGAAGCGCTCGCCGATCTCGCCGTCCATGGCGCGGTGCATGTGCTCGACGTCGGTGAACAGGAAGGGCAGCGACAGCACGTTCGCCAGCGGCACGATCTCGCCCATCGGCCCCATGTTGAAGTTGGCGAAGTCGATCGCGCCGTTTCTCAGCTGCTCGATCGCGTCGAGCTGATTGCCGAGGACCCCGTTGTGATAGACCTCGGGCTCGATCTCGCCGCCGGTGCGCTCGGCGACGTCCTGGGCGAAGTCGTCGAGCGCGACGCCGTTGGGGTAGTCGGCCGGGTGGATGTTCCAGCCGCGCCATTCCTCGGCCGCGGCCGGTACGGCGAGAGCGGCCGCCGCCAGGGCGGCGAGGGCGAGGCGAGCCGGGGCGATGGTCTGTCTCATTGTTTCCTCCCTTGGGCCGCGGGGCGGCGCTCCGAGGAATAGATCATACGCCATGGCGCTCGCAACCCGGATATGTATGATGAATCGTGGCGGCGCCGATCCCTGGCCCGCGAGCGGCGTTCGGGAGGCGGCATGACGCGGGACGAGGCCCCGGCGAGCGGCCGGCGCGGCACCCGCGTCGCCGGCGTCGTCGCCGCGCTGCGCGAGCGGATCGAGGCGGGCGAGGTCCGCCCCGGCGAGCGTCTGCCGCCCGAGAGCAAGCTCGCCGAGACCTTCTCGGTCAGCCGCACGGTGATCCGCGAGGCCATCGCGGGGCTCCGCGCCGACGGGCTGGTCGAGCCGCGCCAGGGCGCGGGGGTGTTCGTGCTGGAGCCGGTGAAGGCGCCGCCGCGGCCGTTCGAGATCGACGACGTCGAGCGCCTCTCGTCGATCCTGGAGATGCTGGAGGTGCGCGTCGCCGTGGAGATGGAGGCGGCCGCGCTCGCCGCCGTGCGCCGTTCGCCGGCGCAGGAGGAGGCCATCCTCGACGCGGCGGCCGCGATCCTGCGCCTCGCCGCGGAAGGGGCCGCCACCGTCGAGGCCGACATCCGCTTTCACGCCACCATCGCCGAGGCGACCAACAACCCGCGCTTTCGCGAATGCCTCGACCTGATGGGCGGTGCGATGATCCCGCGCGCCACGCTGCGCGGTGCCGACGCGGCGGTCGGGGCGGAGGGTTACATCGCGCGCATCGCCGCCGAGCACGACGCCATCGCCGACGCCATCGGCCGCGCCGACCCCGAGGCCGCGCGCGAGGCGATGCGCCGTCACCTGCGCGGCAGCCAGCAGCGCTACCGCGAGCTGATCCGCAAGTCGGCCATGTCGTCGGACAGGTAATTGACATTCGTCTGCTGACTGACGAGGCTCGCGCCCGACCCTTCGAGCGGGAGAACCAGCGCCATGCCCCAGCACCGCGTCGGGACGCCATGAGGATCGCCGAGGTCCGAACCCACCTGCTGGAGCACCGCCTCGACACCGCGTTCGAGAGCGCCTCGACGCGCTTCGACCGCCGCGCCCACGTGCTCGTCGAGGTGGTCTGCGACGACGGCGCCGTGGGCTGGGGCGAGTGCCTCGGTCCCGCGCGGCCGAACGCGGCGGTGGTCGCGGCCTACGCGCCGGCCCTGATCGGGGCCGATCCGCTCGACACCGAGGTGATCTGGTCGCGGCTCTACAACCTGATGCGCGACCAGGGACAGCGCGGGCTGACGGTCACGGCGCTCTCGGGGATCGACGTCGCGCTCTGGGACCTGAAGGGCAAGCGCCTCGGCGTGTCGGTGGCGACGCTCCTGGGCGGGCGCTTCCGCGAGCGCGTGCGCGCCTACGCCACCGGCGCCTTCAAGCGCGACGGCGTCGACCGCGTGTCGGACGTGGCCGAGGACGTCGCCGCCCACCGCGCCGCCGGTTTCCACGCCGCCAAGATCAAGATCGGCTTCGGCGAGGCCGAGGACCTGGCCGCGATCCGGGCCGCGCGCGAAGCGGCCGGTTCCGACATGCGGCTGATGATCGACGCCAACCACGGCTACGACGCGGTCGAGGCCGTGCGCGTCGGCCGCGCCGCGGCCGGGCACGGCATCGACTGGTTCGAGGAGCCGGTGATCCCCGAGCAGCTCGACGCCTACCGCGCCGTGCGCGCGGGCCAGCCGATCCCGGTCGCGGGCGGCGAGACCTGGCACACCCGCTGGGCGATGCGCGAGCCGATCGAAACCCGCGCGGTCGACATCGTGCAGCCCGACGTCTGCGGTTGCGGCGGCTTCACCGAGTTCCGCCGCATCGCCGACATGGCCGCGCTCCACGGCGTGCGCCTCGTGCCGCACGTCTGGGGCACGGGCGTGCAGATCGCCGCCTCGCTCCAGGCGATCGCCGCGCTCGCGCCGAACCCGCCGCGTCCCACGCCGATCGAGCCGATCCTGGAGTTCGATCGCACCCACAACCCCTTCCGCCAAGCGGTACTGACGACGCCTATCGAGGCGGCGGACGGCGTCGTGGCGATCCCCGACGGCCCCGGCCTCGGCATCGAGGTCGACCGCGCCGCGCTCGCCGAGTTCGCGCCCGCGGAGGCGGCGTGAGGCGCAGGCTGAGCGGCGCGCCGCCGCGGACCCGGCTGCCGGCCGGCGCGGTCGACACGCAGATGCACGCCTACCTGCCGGGCTTCCCGGCGAGGCCCGGCGGCCCGCCGAACCCGCCCGAGCCGCTGCCGACGCCGGCGATGTATCGCGAGGTCATGACCTGGCTCGGCATCGACCGGGTGGTGGTCACGCAAGGCAACGCGCAGCAGTTCGACAACGCCAACCTGCTCGCCTGCCTCGCGGAGTTCGGCGACGTCGCGCGCGGCGTCGCCGTGATCACCGGCGAGACCGACGACGCCGAGATGGCGCGCCTCGCCGGCGCCGGCGTCGTCGGCGCGCGGGTGATGGACCTGCCCGGCGGCGCCGTCGGGCTCGACCGGATCGGGGAGATCGACGCGCGTGCGGCCGCCTTCGGCTGGATGATGGCGGTGCAGCTCGACGGCGGCCGCCTGCCCGAGCACGAGAGCCGGCTCGCGCGGCTGCGGAGCCGTTGGGTGCTCGACCACCACGCCAAGATCTTCGCCGGCGCGACGCCGGACGGGCCGGAGGTCGCCGCGATCAGGCGCCTGATCGACCGCGGCAACGTCTGGTTCAAGTTCGCCGGCGTCTACGAGTCCTCGCGTGCCGGTCCGCCCGGCTACGAGGACGTCGCCGCCGTCTCGCGCGCGATCGCGGCGCACGTGCCCGAGCGGATCGTCTGGGGCACGAACTGGCCGCACAATCTCGCGAGGACCGAGGCCGACTATCCCGACGACGCCGCCCTTCTCGACACCGTGCTCGGCTGGCTGGCGGACGAGGCGGCGCGGCGCCGCGCGCTCGTCGACAATCCGGCCGAGCTGTTCGCCTTCCCGCCCGCCGCCCACGGCGGTGCGGCCTGATCAGGAGACTTCCCATGCGTCCCAACCGCTTGCGCGAGATCTGGGCCCGGGGCGGCGCGGCCGTGAACGGCTGGCTCTCCGTCCCCTCGGCCTTCTCGGCCGAGACCATGGCGCACCAGGGCTGGGACAGCCTGACGGTCGATCTCCAGCACGGCGTCATCGACTACCAGACCGCCGTCACCATGCTGACCGCGATCGCCACCACCGAGACCGTGCCGATGGCGCGCGTGCCCTGGAACGAGCCCGGCATCCTGATGAAGACGCTCGACGCCGGCGCCTACGCGGTGATCTGCCCGATGGTGAACACCCGCGAGGACGCCGAGCGGCTGGTCGCGGCGACGCGCTATCCGCCCCTGGGGGGCCGCTCCTTCGGCCCGATCCGCGCGCTGCTCTACGCCGGCGCGGACTATCCCGCCCACGCCAACGACACGGTGGTGGTCTTCGCCATGATCGAGACGCGCGAGGCGCTCGACCACCTCGACGAGATCCTGGCGGTGGAGGGGATCGACGGGGTCTACATCGGCC
Organism: Paracoccaceae bacterium; assembly: GCA_050330995.1. Lineage (GTDB taxonomy): Bacteria > Pseudomonadota > Alphaproteobacteria > Rhodobacterales > Rhodobacteraceae > Thermohalobaculum. The sequence goes on along the minus strand of JBHJHI010000027.1, from coordinate 6,863 downwards.
CCTCGGACCTCTCGCTCGCGCTCGGCTGCCGGCCGAGCTTCGACGATCTCGACGCGCCGGTGGCCGAGGCGGTGGACATGGTGCTCGCCAAGGCCGTCGAGGCCGGGCGGGTGCCCGCCATCCACAACGGCTCGCCCGAGGCGGCGCTCGCGCGCGTCGAGAAGGGGTTCCGCTTCGTCACGATCGGCTCGGACGCGCGGCTGATGGCCGCCGGGGCGCAGGGGGTGATGACGGCGATGCGCGCGGGCGGACACGCCGGCGGCGCGGGCGGATACTGACCCGCACGGCGCTCGACGGGCACGCGCGAGGCCATCGGCGCTCGCACGTCGATCGCCGGCCGCGAGACGACCCGGACGACGATCGTCGTGCGGGCCATGCGCCGTGCCCTCGGTTCCGGTCGCCGTGGTGCGCGACCGGGACGGGAACGCGGCGCCGGCCCGTCGTGCCGGGGCGAGCCGTCCGTGGCGCTGAAGGGGTGGAGGAGGTTCGGGATACCCGCGAAAGCGGTCGCGAGGCCAGGCCGAAGGGCGACGGGCCTCGGCGAGGGAGCGGCGTCCCCGTCGGGAGCCCTCGCCCGGCCTCGGACGTTCCGAGCCGTAACGGGACGGACACGACGCGCCGCGAGAGCGCGGGGGAGGAACGCCATGGCGAAGGATCTGCCGAGCGGAGGCGATCGGTTCGACTACGTCGTCGTCGGCGGCGGCTCGGCGGGCTGCGTGCTCGCCAACCGTCTCTCCGAGCGCCCGGAGAACCGCGTGCTGCTTCTGGAGGCTGGCGGGCGCGACGACTACGTCTGGATCAAGATCCCGGTCGGCTACCTCTACTGCATGGGCAACCCCCGCACCGACTGGGGCTTTCGCACCGGCGAGGAGGCGGGGCTGAACGGCCGCTCGATCGCCTATCCGCGCGGGCGCGTGCTCGGTGGCTGCTCCTCGATCAACGGCATGATCTACATGCGCGGCCAGAGGCGCGACTACGACGGCTGGCGCCAGAGGGGCCTCGACGGCTGGGGCTGGGACGACGTGCTGCCGTTCTTCCTGAAGTCCGAGGACGACGCGGACGGCGAGAGCGCGATGCACGGCGCCGGCGGCGAGTGGCGCGTCGAGCGCCAGCGGCTGTCGTGGGAGATCCTCGACGCCTATCGCGATGCCGCCGAGGCCCACGGCATTCCGAAGGTCGAGGACTTCAACACCGGCGACAACGAGGGCTCGGACTACTTCCGCGTCAACCAGAAGGGCGGCTGGCGCTGGAACACCGTCCGGGGCTTCCTGCGCCCGGCCGAGACGCGCGCCAACCTGACCGTCGTCACCGGCGCGCAGGTCCGGCGCGTGATGTTCGAGGGCAAACGTGCCGTCGGCGTCGAGGCCACGGTCGGAGGCGAGACCCGCGTCTTCCGCGCGGACGGCGAGGTGATCCTCTCGGCCGGCTCGATCGGCTCGCCGCAGATCCTGGAGCTGTCGGGGGTCGGGCGCGGCGACGTGCTCGCGGGGCAGGGCATCGAGGTCGTACACGAGGCGCCGGGCGTCGGCGAGAATCTGCAGGACCACCTGCAGCTCCGCGTCGCCTTCCGCGTGAGCGGCACGCGCACGCTGAACCAGCGCGCGGGGAGCCTGCTGGGCAAGGCGATGATCGCGCTCGAATACGCCCTGACGCGCGGCGGGCCGATGTCGATGGCGCCGAGCCAGCTCGGCATCTTCGCGAAGTCCGATCCCTCGAAGGAGACCGCGGATCTGGAGTTCCACGTCCAGCCGCTCAGCCTGACCGCCTTCGGCGAGCCGCTCGACCCCTATCCCGCCTTCACCGCGAGCGTGGTGCCGCTCCGGCCCGAGAGCCGCGGCTCGGTGCACATCGCCTCGCCCGACCCGTCGGCGCATCCCGCGATCCGGCCGAACTACCTCGCGGCCGAGGCCGATCGCCTGACGGCGGTGCGCGCGATCCGCCTCGCCCGCGCGATCGCCGCGGAGCCGCCGATGGCGCGCTTTCGCCCGCAGGAGATCCGCCCCGGCGCCGAGCTTCGCTCGGACGAGGACCTCGCGAAGGCGGCGGGCGATATCGCGACCACCATCTTCCACCCCGTCGGCACCTGCCGCATGGGCGTCGACCCGGGCGCGGTCGTGGACGGGCGGTTGCGCGTGAACGGGGTCGAAGGGCTGCGCGTCGTCGACGCCTCGGTCATGCCGACGATCACCTCCGGCAACACCAACTCGCCGACGATCATGATCGCCGAGAAGGCGGCGGCGATGATCCGCGCGGACACGGACGGGCGCGTGCCGGTCTGAGGGGGCTCCCGGAGCGGGGTTCGCCCGTGACGCAGGGAGCGCGCTTGACGCCATCCGCGCTTGCGCGTAGCGCGGACGGCGTGGCGGTTTGTCGGACCGGCTTGCGGGCCACGTTAAACATGCCGCTAAAGAGGTCGGGGTCGGGCGGTTCGGCGCTCGCCCTCGCCGCCGCGGTCCGCCAACCGCCGGCGTCGCCGGCCCTCGGGAGGCGAGAGCCCATGGACGACACCCCTGCCACCCCGGCGCGCCGCGGCCACGGCGCGCGCACCCGCCTCGTCCACGCCGGCACGCGGCGCAGCCAGTACGGCGAGACGTCCGAGGCGCTGTTCCTGACGCAGGGCTTCGTCTACCCCTCCGCCGCCGCGGCGGAGGCGCGCTTCAAGGGCGAGGCGGCCGAGGGCGAGGAAGGCTTCATCTACGCGCGCTACGGCAACCCGACCGTCAAGGTGTTCGAGGAGCGCATGGCCGCCCTCGAAGGCGCCGAGGACGCCTTCGCCTTCGCCTCGGGCATGGCCGCGGTGCACGCGAGCCTGATGTGCCAGCTGCGCGCGGGCGACCACCTGATCGCCTCGCGCGCGCTGTTCGGCTCGTGTCTCTACATCGTCGAGCAGCTCTGCCCGCGCTTCGGCATCGACGTGACCCTCGTCGACGGGCGCGATCTCGACGCGTGGCGCGCCGCGGTGCGCCCCGAGACCCGCGTGCTGTTTCTGGAGACGCCCTCGAACCCGACGCTCGAGATCATCGATCTCGACGCGGTGGCCGGGGTCGCGCGCGAGGCCGGCGCGCGGCTCGTGGTCGACAACGTGTTCGCGACACCCCTCTACCAGCACCCGCTGGAGCACGGCGCCGACGTGGTGGTCTACTCGGCGACCAAGCACGTGGACGGGCAGGGGCGCTGCCTCGCGGGCATCGTGCTCGCCTCCCGCGCCTTCGTGCGCGAGGAGCTGGAGCCCTACGCCAAGCACACCGGCCCCGCGCTCTCGCCGTTCAACGCCTGGGTGATGGCGAAGTCGCTGGAGACGCTGGCGCTGCGCGTCGACGCGCAGACCGACACGGCCGAGGCGCTGGCCCGCCGGCTCGACGCGCGCGCCCGGGAGGGCGGCCCGCTCGGGCGGGTGCTCTATCCGGGCCTCGCGAGCCACCCCCAGCACAACCTCGCGCTCCGGCAGATGACGCGGCCCGGCACGGTGATGGCGCTCGAGATCGCGGGCGGGCAGGCGGGCGCCTTCCGCTTCCTCGACGCGCTCGGGATCGTGTCGATCTCCAACAACCTCGGCGACGCGAAGTCGCTCGTCACCCACCCCACCACCACGACGCACCAGCGCCTGAGCGAGGAGGCGCGCGCCGCGCTCGGCATCACGCCGGGGCTCGTGCGCCTCTCGGTCGGGCTGGAGGACGAGGCCGATCTCGCGGCCGATCTCGACCGCGCCCTCGCGGCGGTCTGAACGCGGCCCCCGGATCGGCCCTCGGGGCCGGCGCGGGGGCTTGCCCTTGGGGGAGCGGGCGGAGTGGGCTAGGTCCGGATCACCCGATACGCGGCGGCAAGGAAAGCGCGATGAACAAGGTCGATCCCCTGGCCCCTCCCGCGGCCGAGGCGCGCCCGAGCGAGGCCGAGGCGGAGGAGGCGGTGCGCACGCTGCTCCGCTGGGCCGGCGACGATCCCGACCGCGAGGGCCTGCGCGACACGCCCGGACGCGTCGTGCGCGCCTACCGCGAGTGGTTCCGCGGCTACGACGAGGACCCGGTCGCGCTGCTCGCGCGCACCTTCGAGGAGGTCGAGGGCTACGACGAGATGGTGCTCCTGAAGGACATCCGCTTCGAGAGCCACTGCGAGCACCATCTGGCGCCGATCGTCGGGCGCGCGCACGTCGCCTACCTGCCCGCCGGTCGCGTGGTCGGCATCTCCAAGCTCGCCCGCGTGGTCGACGCCTACGCCAAGCGGCTTCAGGTGCAGGAGAAGATGACCGCTCAGATCGCGTCCTCGCTCTCGGAGGTGCTGGCGCCCCGCGGCGTCGGCGTCGTGATCGAGGCCGAGCACCACTGCATGTCGACGCGCGGCGTGCACAAGCCCGGCGTGTCGATGGTTACCTCGACCATGCTCGGCGCGTTCCGGCGCGATCCGCGCACGCGCAAGGAGTTTCTCGACCTGATCGGCAACCCGGCGAGCCGGATGGGCTGACCCTGGCGTCACATCCCGTTAACGACCGTTTCGGGTATTCACGAGTCGGGTCTGCGCAACCTTGCCCCACGCCTCGTGCGTAATGCAGGTGACGGCGCTACGCGCGGCGAGCGCGCGGCTCTAGGCACGGGACGGCTCGGTTGGATCGCTTCGAGGACATGCGCTGCTTCGTGCAGGTGGTCGACTACGGCAGCGTGACGCGCGCGGCCGAGACCATGGCGATCGCGCCCTCGGCGGTCAGCCGGCGCATCAAGGAGCTGGAGGCGCGCCTCGGCGTGCAGCTGCTCGCGCGCACGACGCGGCGCATGAAGCTGACGGACGCGGGGCGCACCTTCTACGACCGCTCGGTGCGCATCCTGTCGGACGTCGAGGAGGCCGAGGGCGAGGTGTCCGACAGCGCGCGCACGCTGTCGGGCCAGTTGCGCGTCGCGGCGCCCCTCGATTTCGGCACCACCCATCTCGCGCCGCTGATCTGCGACTTCGCCGCCGAGCATCCGGGCGTCACGCTCGATCTCGATCTCTCCGATCGCATGGCCGATCTCGTCGGCGAGGGCTTCGATCTCGCGCTCAGGATCGGGGACCTGCGCGACAGCTCACTGATCGCGCGCAAGCTCGGCGACACCGGGCTGACGGTGGTGGCCTCGCCCGGTCTCGTCGAGCGGCTCGGCCGGCCGGGCCGGCCGGAGGCGCTCGCCGGCTGGCCCGCGCTCGGCTACGCGGGTTCCGAGCGCGCCGACATCTGGCGTTTTCGCCGGCCGGACGGCGAGGAGGGCTCGGTCCAGCTCGGGCTGCGCATGCGCGCCAACAACGGCGCGGTGCTCGCCGACGCCGCCGCGCGTGGCCTCGGCGTGGCGCTCCAGCCCCAGTTCATCGTCGAGGGACATCTGGACGAGGGGCTGCTCGTGCGCCTTCTGGACGACCACCAGTGGCCGCGGCTCAGCCTCTACGCGGTCTATCCGCAGCCGCGCCACCTCTCGCTCAGGGCGCGCACCTTCATCGACTTTCTCCGCGTTCGCCTGGCGCGCAGGGCCATGACGCCGGGGGGTGACGGGCTGTATCCGCCGGCGCCCTGAGGGGCGCGGTCCGACGGCAGGGGTCGTCCTGCGTCCGGGCGTTCAGGCGGGCGAGGCAGGGGGCGGCGAAGGCGACGAGGTCGTCGAGACGACACAGGCTCGCCGGCGCGTCGCCGAGCCGAGCGAGGGCGAGCGGCCCGGCCCGCCCCTCGTGCGCGGCCGCCTCGAAGGCCGCGCCCACGATCGGGTGCGCGCCGCCCCGGTCGGCGGCGACGTCGCGGGCGTGCAGCCAGCGTGCCGGACGGCGCGCGATGTCCTTGTAGCGCACCACCCGGAGCCGGCGGCGCAGCGCCATGGTCTCGGCCATGGTCAGCGCCGGGTGGTCGCTCCAGGCGCGGGCGACGGTGAGCACCTTGCCCGCCTCGTGCTCCAGAAGGCGGCCCATCGGCCCCTCGGGCCCGAGCGCCCAGTCGCGGGGGTGGGGCGACAGGAACTCCGCCGCGCCCGCGCCGAGGGCGGCGAGCGAGTAGACCGGGTGGCTCGAGCGCCGGGTCTCTGGCCAGGTGCGGAACGCCTCGGCCAGAGCGCCGGAGCGGTCGGCGGCCGAGCGCGCGGCGTCGAAGCCCGGCACCGCCGCCTCCAGCACCGGCCGGGTGGCGGCCGTCTTCGTCGTGGGCATCAGCGCGTCGCTCGTGAAGGCGGGCATCAGCACGAGCCCGCCCGATCCCACCGCGGCGAGCAGCGCCTCGATCACGCTGCGGGCGCCGCCGAGGAGCGGCCCCATCGCGTCGAGGTCGGCGTGCACGAGGAGCGCGTCGCCCGGCGCCACGCCGATCGCGCGCAGATCGGCGATCAGGTCGTCGCGTCCGTGCGGCGGGGATCGCCTGTCGATCATCGGGGTTCCGTGCCTCTTGCGCCGCCTTCGCCGCCAGCGGCGCGATGGCGCGCGCCTGCCCGAACGGCGGTCCCTCGTCGTGCTCACGCCAGCAACATACGCCGGCACGAACGCCACTCGCGAGCCATCAACCGCCATAGACGCGACAGACTGACAAGTGGTCCCGAGACGACACGGACGGTGCGCCGGCACGGCCGGCGTCGCGTGCTACTCCGGGGCGGTCGAGGCCATCGTGAAACCGGCGTCGCCCGTCTCGATCGCCTCGAACCAATCGAGCAGCAGGGCGAGCTGCGCGGCCGTCGTCAGCCCGGCCTCGGGATGCAGCGCGAGCGCGAGGCTCCCGCCCCCGGCGCAGCCGGTCCAGGCGAAGCCGCGCCAGTCCTCGGGCAGCGCCCCCGCGGCGACGGGCGCGCTCTCGCCGCAGTCCGCACCCCGCGCCGCCGCCGACAGCATGGTCACGGCCGGCACGCGCGCGGCCGCGTCGCCCGCCGCGGCGG